>NZ_JBITIJ010000003.1:0-773209 GCF_044458825.1 Nocardia sp. NPDC050412 | reverse complement strand
GGCGGCGCATGCACTTCGACGACTCGGCTGAGTCGATGGCCGCGCCTCCGCGCGGACGCGAGACGGGCCGCGAACGTCGCTCGTAAGACTCGCTCCGTGGTGGTTGGTGATGGCGGGGGCGTTCGGCACCCGGTGCGCGCGTGCCGCAAGGTCGAGACTCGCGCCGGCGGCGCATGCACTTCGACGACTCGGCTGAGTCGATGGCCGCGCCTCCGCGCGGACGCGAGACGGACCGCGAACGTCGCTCGTAAGACTCGCTCTGTCGGGGGTGGGAGAGGCTTGAAATGAGAATTGGCTAACCCAGCACGTACTCGGCGTAGCGCGCGACCGCGAGGACCAGATCATCGGAATGGCGCGGTCCGATGATCTGCAGGCCGACCGGCAGTCCTGCCGCGGTGGTGCCCGCGGGGATGCTGATCGCGGGTTGCTGGGTCATGTTGAACGGATAGGTGAACGGCGTCCACTGCGGCCAGCTATCGAGCCCGCTGCCCGGCGGGACATCGTGACCCGCCTCGAATGCGGTGATCGGCATCGTCGGGGTGATCAACAGGTCATAGGTGGTGTGGAAGGCACCCATGGTGATACCGAGTTGGGCAGCCACCGCACGGGCGTCGAGATAGTCGACGGCACTGACGGTTTCGCCACGTTCCCAGACCGCGCGCAGCCCTTGATCCACATTTTCGCGCGCACCATCCGGGAATTTCGCCAACATCGCGGCAGCACCGGCGGCCCACAGCACTTCGAATGCGTCGCGCGGATCTTCGAAGCCCGGATCGGTCGCGATGACCCGTAGCTCGGCATCGGCCAGCCGCCGCACCGCCGCATCCACGATCGCGGCGACCTCCGGGTCGACCTTCGCATAACCGAGCGTCGGCGAGTAAGCGACGGTGAGTCCGCGCACCTCGCGCGACATCTGGCCGCGGAAGGTCGTCACCGTCGGCGGCAACGCGGTCGGATCGCGCGGATCCGGCAGCGACAGGATGTCCATGAGCAGCGCGGCGTCCTCGACGGTCCTGGTCATCGGCCCGGCGTGCGCCAGCGGACCGAACGGACTCGCCGGGTACAGCGGGACCCGACCGTGCGTCGGCTTGAAGCCGACGATGCCGCAGAACGCGGCGGGAATGCGAATGCTCCCACCGCCGTCCGTGCCGACCGACACCGGCCCCATCCCGGCGGCCACCGCCGCCGCGCTGCCACCGGAGGAGCCGCCCGCGGTTGTCGTGGGATCGACCGGGTTGCGGGTGATGCCGGTCAGCGGGCTGTCGGTGACCGCCTTCCACGCGATTTCGGGTGTTGTCGTCTTCCCGAGGAACACCATGCCGTCCTCGCGCAGCCGGGCCGCGACCGGGCTATCGACCTGCCAGGGACCGCTCGGATCGACCGAGGTGCTACCGCGCCGGGTGGGCCAGCCCTCGGTCAGGAAGATGTCCTTGATCGAGATCGGCACACCGTCGAGCAGTCCGCGGGCATAACCCGAATGCCAGCGCGCCTCCGAATCTTTGGCCTGCACCAGTGCGCGATCCGGATCGACCAGACAGTAGGCGTTCACCGCACCGTCGCGCGCCACAATGGCTTCCAGAATCGCCTCGGTCGCCTCGACCGGCGACAGAGTGCCCGCCGCGTAGGCCGAGACCAATTCGACGGCGGTCATCGCGGCCGGTTGAGTATTGACGTCCGGGTAGCTCATGCCTTCGCCTCGCTGACGCTCGGCTCCGGCATGCGCACTGCGCGCTGGCACATGATTCGCTCACTTCGTTCGCTCATGGCAGGGCTCCTTCAGCCGGGCACGTACCCCAGCTCTTTATCGACCACGTTGTCCAAAGTCCGGCCGGCGATCCAATTATCGAAATTGCGGGTGAACGCCGTGACGACCTCGGCTCGCCAGCCGCTGAAATCACCCGAATTGTGCGGAGTAATAAGCACATTCGGCAGATCCCACAGCGGATGCCGCGCCGGTAGCGGTTCCGGATCCACCACATCGAGTGCCGCCCCGGCTATCGATCCGGTGCTGACTGCGGCGAGAAGGTCGTCGGTCACAACGAGTTCCCCACGACCGACATTGACAAACCTGGCATGTGGTTTCATCGCGGCAAATGCCTTGGCATCGAACATTTCCCGGGTCTGCGGCGTCAGCGGTGCGACCGCGACGACATAATCGGCAATGGGAAGTTCAGCGTGCAGGTCGCTATTCACGGTGCCGAAATCCGGGTCGGTGGCCCGCGCGCGCCGACCCACTGCCCGCACGGTCATCCCGGCAGCGCGCAATAACCGCGCGATGGCGCGGCCGATCGAGCCCGTTCCGACTATCAGGACGGTGGCGCCCGCAATGCGTTCGGATTCGCGATGTCGCCATTCGTGCTGTTGCTGCAACCGAAGCGATCCGGACAGATCCTTGGCAAAGCCGAGAATCTGTCCCAATACGTATTCCGCGATGGCCGTATCGAATACGCCACGTGTATTGGTGACCACGACCTCGCTTTCTCGCAGTGCGGGGAACATCACCGGATCCACGCCGGTCGAACCCATATGCAGCCAGCGCAAACGATCGGCCGCATGCCAGGCGCCGGGGAGCGCGCGAGTCAGGAAGTCGTAGACGAATAACGCGTCGGCGCCGCGCAGTGCGTCGGCGAGTCCGGGCGCTTGCGTGTACCGCACTTCTGCTCGATCGGCCACCGGGGCCATGAGGTCCGCCTCGGGCACACTGTCACTGTGCAGGACGGTGACAATCGGGCCCTGTTCCACATTGACACACTAAAATCGCATCGTATGATTGTCAACAATCCGATCGTTCTCGGAGGTCTAACGGCTGAGCGCGAGAGGGGCCGCATTGGAACTCGGCTTTCCCGATATCGAAGGGCCCGTAGCACAACGGGGGATCGGGATCATCGCACCGTTCGACCTCGCGCTCGAACGCGAACTCTGGCGCTGGGCGCCGCTGGATGTGAGCCTGCACCTGGCCCGCACGCCGTATGAACCGGTCCCGGTTTCGATGGCGATGGCCGAGCTGGTCTCCAATCCCGTACATCTGACGGCGGCGACCCGCGATGTGATGCACGTCGAGCCGGAAGTCGTTGCCTACCTGTGCACTTCGGGCAGTTTCATCAGGGGCCTCGCCTACGAGAAGTCACTGCGCGAAACCATTTGTCAGGCCGGAGCGCTGGACGCCGTCACCACCTCCGGCGCACTGGTGGAGGCGATCCGGCACCTGGATATCAGCAGAGTCTCGGTGCTCACCCCATACGACGAAATCCTCACCCACAAACTGCACGACTTCCTCGGCGAGGCCGGCTGCACCGTAATCCGTTCGGACCATCTGGGTTTGGGCGGTGGCATCTGGAAGGTCAACTACCGCACCATCGCCGAACGCATCATCGGCGCGGACGACCCGCAGGCGCAGGCCATCTTCGTCAGCTGTACCAACCTGCCCACCTACGACGTCATCGAGCCACTCGAACAGGCACTCGGCAAACCCGTACTCACCGCGAATCAGCTCACCATGTGGGCCTGCCTGGGCCGGATGAAACTGCCGATGACCGGTCCGGGAAAGTGGCTACTCAACGTTTTCTGATTGGACGAACATGCAGGCACCCACCGTCGGTTTCATCTACCCGGACCACGCGGCCGAGGACGACTACCCGCTCGCCGCGTCGCTGCTCGGCGTGCGGTTTCCGGTGGCTCACATCTACGGCACCGATCTGCACGCCATTCCTGAGCTGCTCGATCTGGGCAGTCCGGACAAGCTGCGCCACGGTGCCTCCTTGCTCGCACCGGACAAGCCCGACGCCGTCGTCTGGGCATGCACCTCAGGGAGTTTCGTATACGGACCGCAGGGTGCGCGCGAGCAGGTGCAAGCGCTGGCTTCGGCAGCTGAGGTACCGGCCTCGAGCACCAGCCTGGCCTTCGTCGCGGCCGCGCAGACGCTCGACGTGCGCCGGGTCGCGGTCGCCGCAAGCTACCCGGACGATGTCGCGCAGCTGTTCGTGGAATTCCTGGCCGATGCCGGAATCGAAGTGGTCGCCTTCTCCAGCGCCGGTATAGACACCGCAGCGGAGGTCGGCACTTTGACCGCCGCACAGGTGCGCGAACTGGCTGTGGCGAATGACCATCCCGACGCGCAGGCGCTGCTGATTCCGGATACCGCCATGCACACCCTCGGGGTGTTGCCGGAACTCGAGGCGCGCTTGGGCAAGATCGTATTGACGGCCAATCAGGTCACCATCTGGGAGGGCCTGCGGCTCACCGGCACCGCTGTGGCATCCGCCGTGCTCGGTTCCCTCTTCTCGGAAAGGCATATCCATGTCGGTCGTTGACTTCGAGCCGGTGAATCGGCAGTCGACCGCGGAAATGATCGCCGACCGGCTGCGCGATGCGATCATGCACGGCAACATGGCCCCCGGCGCCCAACTCGGCGAAGCCGACCTCGCAACCCGATTCGGCGTATCGCGCGGCCCGGTCCGCGAGGCTTTGCAACGCCTGCTCACCGAGGGCCTGCTGTACAGCATCCGCAACCGTGGCATTTTCGTCATCGAGCTGACCATCGACGACGTCGTCGACATCTACCGCGCCAGAACCGCCATCGAAGGCGGCGCCCTCGCACTCATCCTCGACGGCCGCCGAGATATCGCCTACGCGGCTTTGGAACCCAGCGTCACCGCCATGTGCGCGTGCGCCGAAAACGGTGATGCCGCAGGCGTTTCCGATGCCGACCAAGCTTTCCACGAGGCGCTGGTCGACAGCGCGGGCAGCCCCCGCTTGGTTCGAGCGGCCCGCACTTTGTTGATCGAAACCCGAATGTGCTTGGGGGCGTTACAGACAACGTATCCCGACTTGCGCGAGCAGGCCCGAGAGCATGTCGAACTGCGCGATGCGATCGGATCGGGACCGGCGCGCCGGGCGCGCACGTTGCTCGTCGAGCACATGGACGACGCGGTTCAGCGCCTGCACCGCCAGTACAGCCTCGGCGAACAGGCGACCTGACACACTGCGTCGCTCACCGCTCGCGACAGTCGATCAACCCTCGGCAGCAGGGATTCGGCCAGCTCGTCGTCTGGAGAATCGACGACGAGAGATCATGCAGCACAACGGTTCCCGATCCGCCGATGCGTGAATCACATCAACCTCTGGGCGCCTGCCCAATGGCGCGCGAAGGAGGTGGTTCTCGCATACGTACATCTAAACGCATGCCCCCGAAGAATTCAGGCCTGGCCAGACCCAAGTCAATGGCGGCCACCACCTCCTGGTCGCGTACGCCGAAGCAGTCTGTCCGACCGGCAGATTCATGCTATCAACGGGCCCGAACCGTCCACTCCCAAGGTGGTGAGTACAACCGGCTGCCGTCCGACGCGCAACGACACGGTAAGGCCGGGAGCCCCGCCGTCCCGGATGTGCCACGGAGTGTCGTGATCGAATCGGGTCAGCGATATATAGCATTTCCACATCAGAGCCCTCGCCTCGACCGCCTCGTGCACGGATCGATCCACCGCAGTCGTCAGCGCCGTAACAATGCCGTCGGCGCATACTCCTCGAAAGGTTTGCGCGATGACCATCATGGCCTCGACAGCGCGGTGCCTCGGATTGGTCGTGTTACTGCTGGGACTGACCACACCGGCCGCGGCGACACCGACGGCTACCGAACTGGGGCACGCGGGCCGCTGGCTCACCGACGACCAGGGCCGGGTGGTCACCTTGCACGGGGTGAATTTGGTCTACAAGTACCCGCCGTACTTCCCCGCAGCGGGAGGTTTCGGTGAGAACGACGCCAAGTTCCTGGCGGAGAACGGTTTCAACGCAGTGCGTTTGGGTTTCGCATGGAACGCCGTCGAACCGCGGCCCGGCGTTTACGACGATAACTACATCGCGCAAATCGAGCAGACCCAGCAGTTGCTGGCCCGGTACAACATCTACAGCCTTGTCGATTCCCATCAGGACGCGTTCAACGAATCGGTCGGCGCGAGTTGGAGCGGGTTCCCCGAGTGGGCGACGATCACCGACGGGTTCCCCTTGCAGCCCGATCCCGGCTTTCCGCTGGTCTACTTCACGAGCCCGGCGCAAAACCAAACGTGGGCGAACTTCTACCACAACCGCGCCGCGTCCGATGGTGTCGGACTGCAGGACCACTATGCGGCCATGTGGGCGCATGTCGCGCAGCACTTCGCAGACGAGCCGTACGTGCTGGGCTACGACCTGATCAATGAGCCGTGGCCCGGTTGGGAATACCCGACCTGCTTTCCGCAGGGCTGCCCCGAGTTCGAGCGCGGTGTGCTCGCGCCGGCCGAAGCCAAAGCGATGAACGCTATCCGCCGAGCCGACCCGAAACACATGCTGTTCTATGAGCCGTCGGTAACCAACGACCTCGGTACGCCGGACTGGATGCCGAATCCCACCGGCGATCCGAACGCGGGGTTGAGCTTTCACGACTACTGCTTCGGCCCTGTCGACACCTGCGTGAGTAACGGCTTGTATCGCGCCAACGCCGACGGCGTTGTCGGGCTGATTACCGAGTTCGGCGCGACCAAAGATTCGGCGAAGCTGACTCGTCTCACCGACGCATTCGACGACAACATGGCTTCTTGGCTGTTCTGGTCCCAACCGCAGGACCAAACACCCGGTCATCCCCAGGAGCCCCCGACCGGCCCCAACCTGATGGACCCGGCGATCGTCCGCCCATATCCACAGGCAATCGCGGGCACCCCTCAGCAGTGGCACTACGACAGCGCGACCGGGACGTTCACCATCCAATACAGTGCCCGCCGAGCCGATTCCGGACAATCGTTCCCACCTGGAGTCCGCACCGTGGTGTATCTGCCGCAGAGCACCTACCCCAACGGCTACCAGGTCCAAATCCAGGGCGCCGACATCGTGTCGGCACCCGATGCTCAGCTACTTCAACTCACCACCAGCCCTGGACAGGACACCGTGCAGGTGACCGTGACGCGTCGGTGATTCCAGTACCTACCTCAGGATGGGCACTCGGCTTACCGGACGACCAGCTGTCTCGTGGGTAGACCACATGACATGAACGCGCCGTTGTCGGTGCCCCCAGCCGCTATTGCACCTGGTGATCGGCCATCAGCGGGATCGGCTAACTTGGCAGACAACCGTGCGGCAAGGCACGCGGTGCGAGGTTGCGGAGGAGGTTCGGTGGATACGAACGCGGAGACGACGGGTACCGCGAGTTTCGACGAGCTGGCCGTCGAGATACGTCGCCGGATGGATTCGCTGTCCACCGCGCACAAGAAGTTGGCTCAGCGAGTGCTGTCGGATCCCGAAGCCGTGGCGTTCATGACTGTTTCCGAACTCGCCGGCGCGGTCAATGTCAATGAGGCCACGGTCGTGCGCTTTGCCAATGCTCTGGGTCTGAAGGGATATCCGGGGCTGACGCGACTGTGCCGCGAACGGTTGCAGGAACAAGCGCAACTGTTGCGCCGCTTCGACAATCTCGAGCACCTCACGGCCGAAGGTGTCGGGCTGCGCGAACAGACCGTGGGGCTGGATCAAGCGAATATCGCCCGCACGTTCGCGCGTATCGACGACGCGATGTGGGATTCGACCGTCGATCGGCTGGCCCACGCTCCACGGGTGCATGTGATGGGCCTGCGCAAATGCCACGCCCCGGCGTATCTGCTGACCTACCTGTTGCGGATGCTGCGCGAGGATGTGTCGGCGATCGATGCCAGTGTGGGAACGCTGACCGATGAACTGCGTCGGGTGCGTGCGGGCGATTGTTTCGTGGCGATGTCGATCCATCGATACAGCCTCGACACTGTGCGCGCCGCGCAGTGGGCTCGACAGCGCGGTGCCCACGTCATCGCATTGACCGATACCGCCGTCTCGCCGCTGGCGGTCTCGGCGCACGATACGTTTTACGTCGATGCGTCCAGCGCCAGCATCCTGCGATCGATGACCGCCTTCACCTCCCTCGCCCAGGCAATGACGGGTGCCGTCGCACAACTCCTGGGGCATGAAGTGCGCTCGACACTGCTCGAGGAGGAAAAGCTGTTGAGCGAGTTCGGCGTCTACGCACCCGATTGATCGGCGCGGTCGGCTACTCCGCCGTAGCCAGCTGTGCCGCACCGGCCCGGCGCTGATGAATCAGGCCGGCAGTGACCGCGGTCGCGGTGACCAGGAGGGTCAGCGCGAGCGGCGTACGGGTACCGGAATTCAAAGCCATTCCACCGACGATGGCCAGCAGGACGACTCCGACCGCGTAGGACAGGTACGGGGCACCCCACATTTTCACAGGCAGTGCGGTGATCTGCGCCGCGGTCTTATGGCGACGCCCGACGATCTGGGTGGCACAGATGCACAGGTAGACCACGACCGCGACCGCACCCGAGGAGCTGAGCAGGAAGGTGAAAACCGCTCCGGTGGGCAGGAAGTAGTTCGCCACGACCGCCAGGAATCCGGCACTGGAGGCGGCGAGAACACCGGCGACCGGCACCCCGGAGCGGGCGGTCCTGCCCAGCACGCGTGGGCCTTCACCGCGGCGCGAGAGCGAGAACAGCATCCGCGATGACGAGTAGAGACCCGAGTTCAGGCAAGACAGCACGGCCGTGAGTACGACCAGATTCATGGTGGTCCGCGCACCGGGAACGCCGAGCTGGTCCAGCACCGCGGTGTACGGGCTCTGCGTGACTTGCGTTGCGTTCCAGGGCAATAGCGTGACGACAACAAGTACCGAGCCGACGTAGAAGATCAGGATGCGTCCAGCGACGCTGCGCATACTCGCGCGCACCGCGCTGACCGGATCTTGCGCCTCACCCGCGGCGATCGTTACCAGCTCGGTGCCGAAGTAGGAGAAGAACACCGTCAACGACGCCACGAGCAAAGGTGTCGCGCCATTCGGGAACAGGCCGCCGTGCCCGAGCAGGTTGGCCGTTCCCGGCGCCTGGTAGTGCGGAAGCAGGCCACAGATGGCTGCGATGCCGATTGCGATGAAGGCGACGATCGCGACGACCTTGATCATGGCGAACCAGAACTCGAAACGCGCGAAAGACGTTACCGCCGCGAGGTTTACGGCGGTCAAGGCGCTCATGAAGATCAGCGAATACAGCCAGGTCGGCACCGACGGCAGGAGTTGATTGGCGACCGCCGCGCCGGCAATGGCCTCGAAAGCGACTGTGACACACCAGTGATAGGCGTAGACCCAGCCCACCGACAGTCCTGCCCAGGTACCGAGTTCGCGGGAGGCGTAGCTCGAGAACGATCCCGTTTCGGGGCTGGCCGTCGCCAGCTCGGCGAGCATGCGCATGACCAGAATGATCACCAGGCCGGTCAGTAGGTAAACGATGACGATGCCCGGACCTGCTGCGGAGATCGCTTTGCCGCTGCCGACGAACAACCCGGCGCCGATCACTCCACCGATACCGATCATCGTCAGCTGCCGAGTGTTGATGCTGTGCTTCAGATTTCCCGAGCTAGGCACGATGCCTTCTTCCATAAACCGTGGGCCGGTGCCCGATGCAAGTAGTGACATAGAACACGCCCTGCCGATTCTACGCAATAGTAATTGCAAAATGTGTGGCGTCTGCAAATTCTATGGCATAGTGCTGACATAGAACCCGCCGAGGAAGAAGTGAGGCCCATGTCCACCGTGCTGGTGAGCAGATCCGGTTCCATCGCAACGCTCGTTCTCAACCGCCCCGAACGGCTCAATGCCGTCAGTGAAGAGCTGTACCGGACGCTGGTCGACGAACTGAATGCCGCCGACTCCGATCCCGGAATCCGCTGCGTCGTCCTCACCGGTGCCGGGCGGGCGTTCTGCGTGGGGGCCGACTTGAAAGCGCACAAGTCCGGCACGAGGACTCCCGCGGAGCAGGCGCGCTACGTCGATTTGGGCCAGCGTGCCTGCGAGCAGATCCAGACGATGGGCACCCCGGTGGTGGCGGCGGTCAACGGATATGCCCTCGGTGCCGGTGCGGAACTAGCGATCAGCGCGGACTTCATGGTCATAGCCGAGGACGCGCAGATGGGGTTTCCCGAGGTGAGCATCGGCACCTTCGTCGGTGGTGGTGTAACCAACCGGCTGCCACGTCTGGTCGGTCTGCGTAGAGCCACGGACATGCTGATCCTCGGAGAGCGATTCACCGGTCGGCAGGCACTCGATTGGGGGTTGGCCCATTCCGCGGTAACCAGTGATCTTCTGCTCGGGTCGGCCAAAGGGCTCGCCGAAACCCTCGCAGCGAAGGCGCCACTCGCACTGGCCCGGATGAAGGCGGCACTGCGCCGCGATGACCCCCTCGACGTCGCGTTCGCCACTGAGCAGCACGAGCTCCTGGCATTGATGGCCACCCGGGATTGGGCAGAAGGCGTCGCCGCATTCGCCGAACGCCGCACCCCCGTCTTCGAAGGAAAGTAGAGATGACCAGCATCGACGACCGCACGTCCGGCCTCGGCGCGCCCGCCCGCACCGCACTCGAGCGGCTGTTCGACCCACATTCCGTCGCCATCGTCGGCGCATCCGCCAATCCGGCCAAGCGCGGCTTCCAGGCCATCCGCGCCCTGCAACAGTCCGGCTACGCACATCCCATCTACCCGGTCCACCCGACGGCACTGCAGATCCTCGGCCTCGGCGTGTACTCCTCGGTCGATCGGCTCCCCCACGGCGTCGACGTCGCGCTGATCGCTTTACCCGCCGCCGCCGTCCCCGACATGCTGCGCCGTTGCGCCGCCGCCGGTATCGCAGGAGCCGTCGTGCTCGCCAACGGTTTCGGAGAGATCGGGGGAACCGGCGCCGAACTCGCCGCCGCGCTCGCAGTGGCGATCGCCGAGACCGGCATTCGGGTCATCGGGCCCAACACCTCCGGCCTGCTCAACGTCGCCTCGGGCGCGAATCTCGTTGGCCTCGAGCATGTTCCGTGCGGCCCGATCAGTGTGATCACGCAGAGCGGAAATATGCTGCTGTCGCTGGTCAACGATGATCGGGCGACCAAAGGCCCCGGTTTCCACATCTGTGTGGGGCTGGGTAACCAGGCCGATATCCGGTACGACGAGTGCCTCACCGAATTCGTCCGCGATCCGGGTACGGGCGTCGTGGCCATTCATTCCGAGGGGTTTACCGACGGACGGTCGTTCCTGATCGCCGCCGCTCGTGCCATTCCGGAAAAACCGGTTGCCGTATTGCGCGGTGGCCGTTCGGAAGGGGGGCGCCGCGCCGCGCGGTCGCACACCGGCTCGATCGCCGGAGTCGACGCCGTGGCGACGGCCGTGCTGCGGCAGGCCGGGGTGGAACTGGTCGACCGCTCCGACGAGCTCGCGGTCGTCGCCGGCGCCCTTGCCGACTCCGCCCCGATCGCGCCAGGGCGCAAGGTCGCGATCCTCAGCGACGGTGGGGGCCACGCCACGCTAGCCGCCGACGCCCTCGCCGCCAACGGCATCGAACTAGCCCAACTCGGCGATCGGACACAGAAACGGCTGCGGCATCTACTCGGCGCTAATGCGGCCGTGGCTGATCCAGTCGACGTGGCGGGCGCCACCGACGCCGACCCATTGGTGTTCGCCGAGGCCGCCGAGATCCTCATGGGCGATCCCGATGTCGGTCTCGTGCTGGTCATCGGTCTCTATGGCGGCTACCACCTGCGCTTCGACCCACGGCTGCGCACGATCGAGGATGCCGCCGCCGGAGTGTTGCTCACACTCGTCGCCGAACACGATGTCCCCCTGGTGATCCAGAGCTGCTACGCCGGCCTCGACATCGCCAACCACGACCGCCTGCGGGCCGGCGGCGTACCGGTGATCAGCTCCATCGATCACGCCGTACGGGTCGTAGCGGCCCTGGAGCGGCGTGGTCGCCTGCTGGCGACTACCCCGCAACGCTCCACACTTGTACTTCCACCGCCGGCCGCCGCCATCCCCGGATCGGGACTTCTCGATGAACCCACCGCACGGCGGGTGGTCGCCGCCGCCGGAATCGACCTCGGCGCATGGACTTTCGCACGCACCGTCAAGGATGTGGCCGCGGCTGTCGCCGACTATCAGCGACCGTGCGCGCTGAAAGTTGTTTCCCCGCAGGTCATCCACAAATCCGAGGTGGGCGGGGTCAGGGTCGGCGTGCCGGCCGCCCAGGCGGCCGAGCAGGCACAGGCGATCATCGACTCCGTCCATGCGCATGTGCCAGACGCCCACATCGATGGGATGATCGTCGCCCCAATGGCCGATGCCGGAATCGAACTGTTGGTCGGCGCCACTCGCGATCCGATTTTCGGGCCGGTGGTGGCCTTCGGTAGCGGTGGGGTGATGGTAGAGGCATTGCGCGACGTCACATTTCGTGCTGCGCCCTTCACCGAGTTCGAGGCCCGCGAAATGATCGACGAGACGATCGCCGCCCGCATGCTCGACGGCTACCGTCATCTCCCCGCAGTCGACCGGCACCAGCTTGCCCGATTTCTGGTCCGCGTCGGCGATTTCGTAGCCGCGCACCCGGAGATATCCGAACTCGATCTCAATCCGGTGATCGCATCCGGTTCCGACCTAGTCCCGGTCGATATTCGAATTGTATTGCGCGAGAATTCCGGAGACGATGATGACTGAGCCGATCCGCGTCGACCGTGTCGGCCATGTCGTCGTCTGGACACTGAACCGCCCGGCGGCGCGCAACCCGATATCCGCGCAAGACACGATTACCGCCCTCGAGGACGCGGTGACGGCGGCCAATCACGACCACAGCGTGCGGGCGGCGATTCTCACCGGCGCAGGGACAGCCTTCTCCTCCGGCGGCGACCTGAAACAGATGCGCGATCGTGCCGGAATGTTCGGTGGTGCACCGGCGCAGCTGCGCCAAGGGTACCGGAAGGGTATCCAGCGTATTCCAAAAGCGTTGTACGACTGTGAGATCCCCACGATCGCCGCCGTCAATGGTCCGGCCATCGGCGCGGGGTGTGATCTGGCGCTGCTGTGTGATCTGCGGATCGCCGCACGCACTGCGGTATTCGCCGAGAGCTTCGTCCGGGTCGGACTTGTGCCCGGCGACGGTGGCTCATGGCTGTTGCCGAAGGCAATCGGTATGGCCCGAGCGTGCGAGATGGCCTTCACCGGTGAACCGATCGACGCGCACACCGCGCTCGATTGGGGCCTGATCTCCGATGTCGTCGAACCCGACGCCCTGCTCGATACTGCCCACCGCCTCGCCGCCCGCATATCCACCAACCCACCGCACGTACTCCGGATGACGAAGCGACTACTGCGCGAGGGCCGACACCAGAGCCTCGACAGCCACCTCGAGCTGGCCGCCGCGATGCAGGCGGCCGCTCACCACACCGAAGATCACCGCGAGGCGGTCACAGCCATGCTGGAGCGTAGACCGGCCGCCTTCAACGGCCGATGAGCGGTCGGGCATGGCTGACCTCCCCCTATGCGCGTTGCGTCCTAGAAATGCCGAGGCCGGACCAGCCCGATGTCGTAGGCGAGCACCACCGCCTGCACTCGATCCCGCAGCCCGAGTTTGCGCAGAATCGCCGAAACATGGCTTTTTACAGTGCCTTCGGTGACATCCAGTTTCGCCGCTATCTCGGCGTTGGAGGCAGCTTGCGCGATGAGTGTGAGGACCTCGACCTCTCGATTCGTGAGATCGGCGAGATCCGGCATTGCCGCCGTTTCGGGGCGCATGTCGGCGACGAACCGATCCAGCAGCCGGCGCGTCACCCGCGGCGCGAGCAGCGCCTCTCCGCTGGCCACCACACGTATCGCCTCGACCAGTTCGGCGGGCCGGGTGTCCTTCAGCAAAAATCCGCCCGCACCGGCGCGCAGGGCCGCGTACAGCAGTTCGTCCTCGTCGAAGGTGGTCAGGATGATGACCGAGGGCCGGGGCTGGAATGCGGAAAGTCGTTGCGTCGCCTGCACACCGTCGACACGAGGCATCCGCAGATCCATCAGCACGATATCCGGCTGTGTCTGTGCTGCCAGGTGCACCGCCTCCGCCCCGTCCCCGGCCTCGCCGACGACCCGGATATCCTCGCGTGCCTCCAGGATCATCCGAATCCCGGTGCGGACCAAGGCCTGATCATCGGCGACCAGCACACTGACTGTCATCGCCGCCTCCGTGTGATCTGCCGCGCGCACGCGCGTCGCGGCGGCCGGTCCATCGCGAGCATCCAATCACCCGAGTGTCCGGATCCGGACCTGCGGGCATGTCAGTCCTTCACCGGATCCGCTCCCAGGTGCTTGGTAACTGAATCACCGGCTTCCACCGTATTCCATAGTGCCCGGTTCACCCGGAGCTTCACGGTACTGCCGTCCTCTAGCCGGACTATCAAGCGCCGGTACAGATTTGCCCCGTCGAACAACCCACGCGACTTCTTGATAACCGTCCCCCGCCATTCCTGCTGTACCACTGATCGACTCCTTCCTCCGCCAGGCATTCATGCCGCAGGTTCCTTGCGGCGTACCTCCAGTGTTTCTTGTCGCCGAGCCGAGAACATCAACTTGCAGGCTTGTATTTGTCTCTGTCGAAAGTTGGAGACCAGCCTCGGATGGCCGGCGGTCAGCGGCGATGACATCAGGCGGGAGATGATCGGCGCCCGTGCCGAGCTGCTGCGTGGGAACGGATTCCGGGTGGTGAGGTAGCGCCGTTCGGGTGGGCGTGAGGCCCGATTCGAAACTTGCTCATCGTGGTTGCGACCGGACCGGAAGCCATGCCGCGACGCGGAAGCCACCGGCAGCGTTAGGGCCGGCTTCGAATCGTCCGCCCAGCTCTGTTACACGTCGCCGCATCCCGTCCAGGCCCCGACCACTACCGTGACCGAGTCGGCTACCGCCGCCGTTATCGGTAATCGCCACCACGAGTTGCCCCGCGGCGATCCGGACGTCGACCTCGGCGCGTTCGGCTCCCGCGTGCCGCAGGACGTTGGTCAGCGACTCTTGCACGATCCGGTAGGCAGCTTCGGCAACTCTCGACGCGACAGCGATGCCATCTGTCCCGTGCCGGTTCACGACCACCTCGACTCCGACCTGTGACATCGACTCCACCAGCCTGTCCAGATCCCCCAGTCCAGGCGAAACGCTCGAGTCGCGGTCGATCACCTCGAGCAGTCGACGTACTTCGCCGAGGGCTTGTCGGCCAACGGACTCCAATGCGGCAACGGCATCCCGGGCCTTGTCGGGGTGAGTGTCGAAAACATCGTTGGCCGCTGCGGCTTGCAGCACCATCAGCGACACCGTGTGCGCGAGCACATCGTGTAGCTCACGCGTGATACGGGCACGTTCCTGCTGGACCATACGCCGGGCTTCGGAGTCGCGCTGGGCAGATCTGGCGCGCCCCAACGCACCCCAACTCCAGGCCAGCAGGGCGGCACCAGTCCACAGCAGCGCTTGCAGCCCCCGCCCGGTCGTTCCCATCGCAATCGCGAAGAACAGCACCGCCGCCGCAAGACCCCACAACGACGTACGTGCGGGGCGCAGCCAAGCAAAGGTCGTCAGCACGATCAACGCGACGCTCGAACCCACCTGAACGTGCAGCAATTCCAACGCTGCTCCCACGAACAGGGAGGAAACCGTGACAAAACCAGGCCGACGGTCCATCCACCAAACGACGACCGCTTGGCACACCACCAACCCGATCACGACGACTCTGCCACCGGCCGTAGGCACCGCCCGGGGAACGAACAGCACTACCGGCAACAACGTGGCAATGGTGCAGGCGACCAGCAGTACCCGCCAACGCCGCGACAGCCCCATCTCGAACTGATCCCGCACGTCACCGACGCTACCGGGCCCGACACCTCGACCGAGTTAGCAGTGCCCATCGCCTCACCGTGCGGGTGCTTATGGCTTGACGTCGTTGTCGAGCCGGTCGCGCTCGTCGACGGCTGCGGCGAGGACGGAGGAACCCGGTCGTTTGCCGAATTTCCATTCGTTGAAGGCCAAGTTGAGCAGGACGGCGGCGACTGCGGCGGCGCTGATTCCGGAGTTGAGGACCACTGCGATTCTTTCGGGGAGGGCGTCCCAGAATTCCGGTGCCGCAACGGGTATGAGGCCGAAGCCGATCCCGACCGCGACGATGATCATGTTGAGATTGTCCTGGTAGTCCACCCGGGACAGAGTTCGAATCCCGCTCGCCGCAACCGATCCGAATAGCACGAGTCCGGCGCCGCCGAGTACCGGGTACGGAATTCCGGCGACTATCGCGCCGACCACCGGGAGCAGGCCGAGCAGCAGGAGAATCAGGCCGCCGGTTGCCACTACGAACCTGCTTTTGATTCCGGTCAGTGCGACCAGGCCGACGTTTTGCGCGAATGCGCTGCAGGTGAAGGATCCGAAGACCGGCGCAACCGTCGTCGACAGCATGTCGGCTCGCAACCCGTCCGCCACGCGCCTGGCATCGACGTCGGTTCCGACGATTTCGCCGATCGTGAGGATGTCGGCCGTGGTTTCGATCAGGGTCACCAGGATCACGATTGTCATCGCGACTATGGCCCCGACTTCGAAGGTCGGCGCCCCGAAGTGCAGCAGCTGCGGCGGCGCGACCAGGCGGGAGTTGCCCACCTCGGAGAAATCGACCTTGCCTGCGCACCCCGCGATGACGGTGCCGAGCACGAGCCCGATAAGAATCGACAGTCGCGACAGCGCGCCCTGGAACAGGCGACTGATCACCAGGATGATCAGCAGCGTCAGGCCGGCGAATCCGATGTTGGCCAGGGAACCGTAGTCGGGTGCGGCGGAGTTGTTGCCCATTGCCCAGTTGAAGGCGACCGGCATCAATGAAAGGCCGATCACGGTGATGATCGTGCCCGTCACCACCGCGGGGAACATTCGCACCAGTTGCGCGAAGAACGATGACAGCACCAATCCGATTACCCCGGCGACGATGATGGAGCCGAATACCGGACGTAACCCGCCGGTGGTGGCAATCGCCACCATGGTCGATACGCCGGCGAAGGAAACCCCCTGCACGATGGGCAATCGGCTGCCGAACGGTCCGATTCCGAGGGTTTGCAGCAGCGTGGCGAGGCCCGATACGAATAGGGCCGCCGTCACCAGTAATCCGATCTCGGCGGCGGACAGCCCGGCCGCGCCGCCGACGATCAGCGGTGGCGCGATCACACCCCCGTACATCGTCAGAATGTGCTGGGCTCCGTAGGCGGCCAACTGTCCCGGCGAGTGTCTTGCGTCCTCCGGTCGTCCACTGTCCGCCCGGCCGCGACGCCAAGTCGACTTCCCCATACCCTCATCCTCTCCGAACGCGGAAATCATGTTCCGCACCACGGAAATGTGACAGGCATCACTCGAGTGTGGCTACGGTAGGTATGTCCAGTCTTCGGTCCCGCGGCGGCACACCGCATTGTTGGTTCGGCTAGTTGCCCCTGTCTCTACTATCGCCCCAGGCCTATTGCGAGTCGACGTGATGCAACCAGGTGACGCTCCGTCCATCCGCTGTTCTGCACCCCCGACCGAGGGCCCTCTGAGAACTCAGGTGTCTTGGCCCGCGGTGCGGACCTTGATACCGTGAAGGCTCATCGCATCACCGCGGAGGATCACGTGCACCGTCTCATGCCGAAAATCATTGCTGCCGCAGCGATCTCGCTGGCACTCGGTCTGCAGCCGACGATCGCGGCCGCAGCCCCGGACGGCACGCCGCCGGAGCCTGCACTCACAGCCCGAACCCCCACGACAGCTCCTTTCGACCCCATCTGCCCCCTCTGTTTCCTGCGAGAACTGATCGAGAGCGGCTCCAGCCACCAGTAACATTCTCGCGGTCCGCTGATGAGAACTCGGTGGGTAGTCCGACCTCGAAGCCACGAAACCCCCGTGTCCTGATCGAGGGCACCGTCGTATAGCTGCGCCCTGTCATTCGTACGGTCGGTAGATCCATTCTCCGACATTCCTCATATCCAGCGCATACGGAATCGATTCGCGCACAACCACTCACAAGCAACCTGCACGTGTCGAAGGGTGAGCCCGCGTCATTCCAGCCGCCGCTCAGTTGCAACCAGCCGCCGGGCAGCCCGATCTTCGAGTCGACCGCGACGTTGCATTTTGGTTCGGGGTGCTCGTCGCGCCAGCGGATGTAGGCGGCGATGGCGTCGTCCTGCTCGCCGCAGCTGCGGTGATCGGTGCCGTTAGGAGCGAAGTACCGCAGTGCGGCAATCTCGGACCCGATCGAGTCCAGCAACGAGCAGTAAGTCGGCAGGAACACCAACTCGACGTCGTTGACCGGGCACCACTTTCGTGCATCTCGCGGCGTTTGTGCGGGGAGACGTTATCAACGATCACATACAACTTCTCGCCCGGCCAGCGGTGACGCAATGACTGCAGAAGGGACCCGAAACTCGGTCCAGCGCTTTCGATCTCAGGTCCGACAGTAGAGCTGACCGGTAAATCCAAGGCGCCCAGTAGATTAGCGTGGCAAGCATGGAATCAGTTCTCGTCGCACGCTTGTAGTGGGCTGCAAGGTGCAACCTTCCCAACAAGATTGAAACAACACGCCCGCTTGCTACCTTGACGTTGCCTCGACTCCGAAAGGACTCCGACCGTGAAACCCGGCCCTCCTGTCGACCTGCGGCAGAATCAGCCCCACACCGCCCGAATGTATGACTACTACCTCGGCGGCAAGGACCATTACAGCGCGGACGAGCAAGCGGCTGAACAGGTCGTGACCATCTGGCCAGGAGTGCGGGTGGCCGCGCAGAAGAACAGGGCGTTCATACACCGCGTGACACGGTTCCTCGCAAACGCGGGCATACGTCAATTCCTCGATGTCGGAACCGGTATCCCGACCGAGCCGAATCTGCATCAGGTGGCCCAACAGATTGCGCCCGACGCGCGAGTCGTCTACGTCGACAACGATCCGATCGTGCTCGTCCACGCCAGGGCATTGATGGTCAGCTCACCGGAGGGTCGTACCAACTACGTCTCCGCCGACGTCACGACACCCGAAAAGATTCTCAACGCCCCGGGATTGCGGGAGACACTGGACCTGGCCCAACCGGTCGCGCTCAGTCTCAACGCGCTGATGCATTTCATCCCCGACGAGCAGGATCCCTACGGAATCGTCGAGACTCTGATGGACGAGCTCGTTCCTGGCTCGTATCTAGTGATGACACACGTCACGCCAGACTTCGACCCGACGGCAATAGGCTCCGTGGTCGACATCTACCGCCGCAGCGGCTTGCCATGCCAAGTCCGAAGCCGAGACGAATTCATGCGGTTCTTCCAGGGACTAAAGTTGGTCGATCCCGGTGTAGAGGTGCCGCACCGCTGGCGCCCGGACGGTGTCGAACCCCCGAAGACAATGGACGCGCAAGTGTCCGCCTACGCGGGCGTTGCACGCAAGTAGTGCAACCCCCGCACCCAGGAGACTGTCCCGTTCCGACGTCGAAATCCAGTCCCTGCAACACCTTTCGATGCTGAGGTCGCAACCACCACTCGAACCTCGAGGTCGATGGGCGAAGAGCTCGACAAGCGAAGCCGGTCCGACACTGTGATTTGTGAGCCGAGCAGTGCGGGTGCATATAAAACGAGCCCCCGTCCGCCGGTCCGGGAATTCAGAAACTTGTCCGGGAACTGGGTGATGATGCCCTGGCTGAGGATGTCGGCGACATCCATTATGTGTGCCTTGGCCTCGTCGAACTTGGCGGTCGCGTCGCTGTACTTGCCGCCGATGACGGCGGCTGCGTAAGCGACGGTCTGGTCGATGTGCATGCTCATCGCCTCACGCATGTCCTGCTGCGACCAGTTGGGGTTGATCGAAGCGAAGAAGTCGGCGATATCTCGAGCGTTGCCATGCCAGTCCGCGACTGCCCTGTCGAGTGCCGGCTGGTAGCCGATCCTGGCGGCGGTGAGGACTGGCACAGCCTGCAAGATGTGGATAGTCAGAAGGCTGGTGAGCTGCCCGCCGACCTCCTGGCCGTAGTATGGTGCGAACGCGTTACCGATGTCGACCTGATTGCGCAGCAGTCGGTCGAGACTGGGCGGCAGTGCGAGGGGATTGTCGGCGAACGCGACCACGACCGCCCAAGTCCCGTCCATGTGCTGACCCCACAGCGTCCGCATCTCGGTGTTGAGCTCGGTTTGCGCTGTCGCACCGGGCGAGGCGTGCAACACCTGCGCCGACGCGATTGCCGCAGAATTGCACGCAGGAAGAACGTCGCCGAACAATGCGAGAGATGTCATCGTTGCCGCAGTGACCGCACGGTAACGGGCAGTGGTAGACGCGGCCGTAGCCGCCTCCCTCGACCGGGCCGACGTAGACCAGCTGATCGAGGCGACCGCCGACCGCAAAGCCACCAGCACGCGCACGGCGCACGCCCGCGGCGATCGCACGCTGCATATCGCGATCCAGCGTGATCGAACGCAGACCTTCGTCGTCGGAGTCGAGCGGCGGGCCGCTTTGAGAGGCTCGTTGCAACGGACCTCGTGAAGTAGTTGCAGGCGTATGGGTTTGCGGCCTATAGCCATGAAGGTCGGCTCGTCACAGACGCATTCGATCAGCAGCCATTACCCGGACTGAACGTTGGCGTTGGCCATATGGGGTTGGACGCGACGCCGCAATGCCCCGTCCGAACCTGCGCGATCCCCTCACTCGGCCTGGGGGAACGCTAGGGGTCGACAGCCTGATCGGCACCGAATTCGAAGGCTGGACCCGCGACGCGAACTGCCGTGGTACGACAAGGACGGCCACCCCACCAGCCACGACCGCGACGCCAACCCCGGCAACTGAGCCGCAATCAGCGCCGAGCACAGAACGGCGGGCCGTTCGGCCCGCCGTTTTCGCATCCTGACCAGGGCCTCCGTAGCGGCGCCGCCGTTGAACATGATCCGCCGCCCGGACGTGCACAGCCGCAGCCCAGCGAGACGGTACCGCGGCGAGTTCATCGCCCCGACACCGAGCGGCTGGAACTCCATGCGACTGACCGGTTCCGGGACGACCTCGCTCTCACACGTGGTCGACCAAGCCTTTGGCACCCTCGGACACGGCGCAGTGCACGCAGCAGAAGAATCGGCCGTCCGACTCCACACCGTGGCCGATGATCTTGCAATTGCAGTGCTCGCAGATGGGTGCCATGCGGTGGATCGCACATTCGAAGCAGTCGAAGACATGCCGCATTCCCTGAGCCTCGACGACGATCGGCATAGCGTAATCGTTACCGCAAACCTCGCATGCGCTCATGGACCGTAGGCTACTCCGCGACACCGGCACCATATAGCTAATTTCGAGTTATCTGCGCATGACCACGTCGAACTGCGCAGCGGACGTCACCGCCTCGAGTTCGGCACCAATGTCCGGGCCGTCGATGCCCTGTCACAGCGCCCACACATTCGATACGACCCAGTCGACGAATTCGTCGTAGATCGGGGCCTCCACACGGATGCGCTCGGTGAACACCCCCACCTCGGGCAAATGAGGTCGGGATAGGGTTCGGTGGAGGTTATGGGATGAGTTTCAGATTGGCGGCGTACGCCGTGTGCATCGAGAAGGGTCGGGTTCTGCTCGCATGCCACGTTCCACCGAGTGGCGAAATCAGCTGGACTCTTCCAGGTGGTGGCGTCGAGCACGCGGAGGATCCGTTCGATACGGTCACCCGGGAACTCGCTGAAGAAACCGGATGCGACGGCATCGTTGAACATCTGCTCGGCGTGGACTCGAGGGTGATCCCCGCTGCCGCCGCGCGTGCCGGTGCCGAGCACCAGAATGTCGGCATTTTCTACCAGGTGCGCGTCACCGGCGGCCAGCTCCGGCCTGAGCCGAACGGTGAAACCGCTGAGTCGATCTGGACTCCGATCCCCCATGTAGCCCGCCTGCGCCGATCTTCACTTGTTGATATCGGCATCAACCTGGCTCGGACGGTTCCGGCGACCGGCCACGTTGCTCCCGTTCCGGTCGGTGGCTTGATCCAGCACTGAGACACGCGCGCCTTGGCGCTGAGTTGCTGTTCCAGATCCTCACCGAACACGAGGATAAAAGGCGGCCAGTCGGACATCGCGATCGCTGCCGCGCAGCTTGACAACACTGAGGCAACGCCTCGGCACTATGTCCAGCGAACTCACGTCGGCCCTGACGCGCGAGACGGCCCGATATACGAGGTCGACGGCTGGATCGTCACCAAACCAGAGCGGCTGTACTGGACACGTAAGGGCTGGGTTGAACCCGCGCCGGTCAGTTGCCCGCGCGTTATCTAGCCCCTAGGGCTCTGACCTTGGTGTTCGCGGAAGATGGCGTCAGCGATTGTCAGCATTTGTAGTTCTTTCGTCACCCTCGGCAACAGTTGTTCATGGATGTCGGCGGATATCGGCATTCAGCGCCCTTCTCGCACGGTGTGTGCTGACGGTGGCCCGCTGTCGGACTGGGCCGCGGCATACCAGGGCGCCATGCTCGTGGCTGCCGGAGGCCGATATCTTTCTTCACCTGACCGCCGGCCACTGGGACATTGCCGCCGTCGTACCGATCGTGGAGGAAGCAGGCGGACAGTTCAGAGACCTCCACAAAGGACGCACCCATCTCGTCCGGCGCCGCCGTATTCACCAACGGCCGCCTGCAGGAGAAAGTGCTCGATTTGCTTGGACACGAACAGAACTGAAACAACACCCGGGTGCGCCATCCGGGTTTACCGACTTCATCGATGCACGCACATCAGCAATATCGTGCGTTCGGTCGCCTCGCTGAAGCCGTGTTGGCCAACCGATTTGGAGCGAACCTGGATGGCTGACCCGCCCCGCGCAGCGGCATAGAAAGGACATCTGTCGAGACTTGTTGTACTGGTCTGGTTGCGGTTCTATCTGACGGAACTGGAGAGAGTCTGCGTGAGGGCAATTCGATTGCGTTCGACCTCGCCGACATGCACTCTTCGATCGTGATCGATATGCAGGTTGTAGATCCCGATGACTGGAAGGTCTGGCGAAGACTGCGGCTCGAGGCCCTTGCCGATGCTCCCGATGCATTCACGTCACGGCTCGTGGATTGGCAAGGGGACGGTGATCGGGAGGAGCGTTGGCGAGCTCGTTTGAGCCTCACCGGATCATGCAACCTGATAGCTGAGTTGGATGGCCGGCCCGTAGGGATGGTTAGTGGCTTCCCAGGCCTGCGGGACGGCGTCGTCGAGCTGGGAACGCTGTGGGTGAGTCGGATAGCTCGAGGGCAAGGGGTTGGGGATTGCTTGGTGGAGGCGGTCAAGCAGTGGGCGATACAGATGAGTGCCGAGGTCCTGCTGCTCACGGTCTCGCCCCGCAACGAGCATGCCATTGCGCTGTACCGGCGCAACGGATTTGACGATGCCGAGTTGGCAAGGGCGCCGAGGTCGATGATCGGCAGCAAAACCATGATGGCGAGGACGTTGCGATCGAAATGAAGCCGAGGCAGCAGCGCCTGCAGGGAGAGCCGCATGTGCATGCGTTCGGGCGATCGCACGCCCAACGACTTTCAGCCTGCGTTGGCCAAGCTCCTTCTCCAGGTGCGCTGCGGCGCGTCAAAGCTGGCGTGTCGCACGCACATCGGCATTGCCGTGCATTGCCCAATGCGCAGGAAGCCTTGCCCGGCAAGCGATCAGGGTGCAGCGGTCACGGCGTTGCGCGCCCCTGACCGCTCGGTTGAACGCACGGGAAGCGGCATGACCGGATAAGCCAAGGAACCTGAAGTCGGCTGTGTCCGTCCGTGACTAGCCGGTGACGCTGATGTCGAAGCGGGCGCCTGATCACTCCACCGGCCGACAATCGGTCGTGCTCAGCACGGTCTGGTTGTTACTGTGCAGCCATGAAGGTCAATTCACGAATCGCTGCCGCGGCCGCACGAGCTCTCAGCTCGCCGGTCGCTGCCGCCTGACCTTTCTCCCATGCCGGCGACCGGAAACGGTCCGCTGGTGTGCGTCAGTCTTGTTGCCGGACTTGCCATGTGCGGTCGCTTCCGGTCGATTTCACATCGATGGAGCAATTACCGTGATCACGACAGACCAGACCGTTCAGACCTTCCTCGACTTCTTCCGCGAACGCGGGCATGAACTCACGCCGGGCGGATCGCTCATTCCCTCGCCGGGGGATCCGGTGCTGTTCACCACCTCCGGGATGCACCCGTTGACCCCATATCTGATGGGCCGACCCCACCCGCTGGGCCAGCGGCTCACCAGCCTGCAGCGATGCCTGCGCACCACCGATCTCGAGGAGGTCGGTGACGACACCCACCTCACCGTGTTCGAAATGCTCGGGTCCTGGTCACTCGGCGACTACGGCGGCCCGCAGAGCCTGCGTTGGGGATTTGAACTGCTGCGCGACGGCTTCGGCATCGACCCCGGCCGGATATACGTCACGGTGTTCGGCGGTGACGAACAGGTCGAGCCTGACCACGAATCGTGGCGCACGTGGGATGAGCTGGGCTTACCGGTCGAACCGACCACTGACGCGAACTGGTGGTCCAACGGCCCGACCGGACTCTGCGGACCCGATTCTGAGATCTTCGTCTGGACCGGAGACGAAATGCCGCAGGGCACACCGACATCCGATGACCAGTGGGTGGAGGTGTGGAATCACGTCATGATGCGATACGTCCGGCATCCCGACGGCAGCCTCGAACCAATGCGCCGGCCCGGCATCGACACCGGCCTGGGTCTGGAACGGCTGGTGCGAATCCTGCGGAACACGCAGTCCGTCTTCGAGATCGACGTTTTCCAGCCCTGGCTGACCTCCCTGCCCCGAATCTGGGGCCCGCTGGACGAACCGTCCCTGCGACTGCTGTCGGACCATCTGCGATCCAGCGTCGTTGTCCTCGGCGACCGGGTCACGCCATCCCCGTCCGGTCGCGGTCACGTACTCCGCCGTTTGATCCGCCGCACCCTGACCACGCTGAGGCGCGACGATCCGACCCGCACCCTGTCCGACCTGCCGATTGAGCTGGTGGAACACACCCTCGGGCACTTCCGGCAATCTGTTCACTCCCACGAGGTGCGCACCATCCTGCTCGACGAGGAACGCAAATTCGATCTGCTGCTCCAGCGCGGACAAAAGGTCTTGTCCCACAGCCGTTTCACCGGCCCCTTGACCGACGACGACTACCACTACCTGCACGACACCCACGGCTTGCCCCGCGATCTCGTGATGTACCTGAACACCGAAGCCGGTGTCAGTTGACATGTCCGGGCTGTATCAGGCCGTGGCGGACCCGATCAGCGTCGTAAGCGGCAGAAGCGGATGTTCGTGCTGATCGCAGGTGGATCCGTGCGAAGGTGCCACGTTCTCGGCTACTCAGTCGAGACAGAACTCGTTGCCCTCGATGTCCTGCATCACCAGGCACGACTCGTTGACGCCATCGGCGCGCACTAGTCGCACGCGTACCGCGCCACCAGTCGTGCGCATTCGGACTCGAGTGCAGCCACGCGCTCGTCACCCACGAGCCCGGTGCCGACCCGCACGTCAAGATGCAGCCGATTCTTCACGACCTGCCCCTCAGGCACACGCTGGAAGTACAGGCGCGGGCCCGCACCTGAGGGATCAATACATGCTGAGCCCCGGTGCTCGTACCCCAATACCTCAGACCAGCAACGAGCGACGCGCTCAGGTTCCGCGCAGTCGAAGGTAACTTGGATCTGTTTAACCGACGCCATCGGTCCACCATAGAGACCGGAGTCTTACGTCGTCTCCACTTCGAATCGCCACGCTCACAATGCGATACACGCTAGCAACGGCTTTGCAGTCGGTACTGACCACTGGTCGACGCGGATGCCGATGATGCACCGCCCCGACCATCGGGACACCTGCTCGTTTCAGAATGCGCTCTTCGGCATGATAGTGCGCTCACACGGCGGCAGATGCCGACGGCGCGTTGATCTTCCGAGGTGCCACGCTGGCAGGTTCGGTCAGCGCGGTATGCGGCAATGTGCGTCGACTTCGGGTACGCCTTAGCCCGGTAACGCTGCCGCCAGCTCGGCACAGAGCGCATCGAGTCCGGATGCAGGGATTTGAGGCGCGTCCGGAGAATCGGCGTTGTGCCACGGTACATCTCGTGCGGTGTCGGACGGTCGGGTGAAGACGTGCTGGTGGAGGTGGACACCGGCCGCGCTCAGGCCCGCCACGAAGGTGAAGACGTGGGCGGGTTCGAGAACCCGCCGCAGGGCACCGATCGACGAGCGGACAGCGCGGGCGAACGCTACTGTCTCGGCGTCGTCGAGCAGATCGACGGTCGCAACGTGACGACGAGGCTCGACGAACAGGTAGCCCGGCCGGACCCACTCGCCATGGGCGGGCCGGTGGGTCACCACCACGAGGTCGTCGACATGGATCACCGGGCTCACCAGTGGTCCGGTCCCGTTGTGTTTGTCGCAGATCATGCACCCCCACATGCGGGGGACGATACCGCTGCTCCGGCAGCTAGTGCGCAAGCGCACCTCGAACTCTCGATTCGGAGCAGGCGCTCACCGTGCATTCCTCGTGCCCGATAAGGCATATCGGCGCCGGTGTCGATCTCACGTTGGGCGTGCATGACCACGACGTGGTTGGTGTCGCGCCAGTGTCGTGAGAGCCGGTAGGCCCAGACCGGTCCCCGGTACACCTCCGCCGCAGGGAACGGGAACCGCAGCGCACACCCGTCCGGCGGCGCTGGTGGGAGCAGCAGTGGTGACGGGGCAGAAGGCTCGCGCAGTAGTGCGGCGATGTCGATATCAACGACGATAACGCCAGCTCGGGCAGCGCGGATCTCGAGTGGTTCGAGTGAGCCGTGGAAGGTTGAGCCGGGGCAGATGATGGGGCTGGTGTCGCTGGCGTAGTCGTAGGCGTCGAGGATTCGGTCGCAGTCTTCACATCCGCAATACAGCTGTCGCGTCATCAGCAGCGTCTTGCGGATCGGTAGGGAGTGCCATTCGTCGTGGCAGTGCGGGCACATCTCACGTGCGCCGCTGTCGGGACGTGTGGAGAGTTGTTCATCGACGAGAGCGTCGATCTCGTCGACGAGGGCACGGTCGCGGGTTGGATTTTGTTGTGGCATCAGTGGATTCCGAGTTCGTCTAGTTTGTCCTCGAGCGCGTCGGCGGCGGCGTCGGGATCGGTGTGAGTGGCGCGCAGGTGGCGAATGCGCCCCGCCACTGGCGCACTAGCGGTCTCGTGCGCAGATCATGCGCCGAAGTCTGACCCCGGACTCTGTTCCCGTACCGCCGGCCAATACGGTTCCGGCCTAGAAACACGAGCCTGGCGGCCCATCCCTGGCCAGAGGCGAGAAACCTCACCCGATGAGTACGAACCGCCCATCACAGGCTATTGTTGATCAAGTGCGTGACATGTCACGCCAAGCGTCGTAGATCGCATCGCTTCGCAACCAGCGCTTGCCGTATCCGCTCTTCTTACGGCGATCGATTTTGCCCATTGGCAATCTCGCCATTTCGTGCCCCGGCGCGGACCCGGAAGGTCCACAGACGGCTCGGGCACCACCTGATGCCCGAAAGGCACCGCAACACCTATGAGTTCTGCTGACATTTCTTTTGCCGCGCTCGGCGTGAGCGCACCGCTGGTGAAGGCGTTGACTCGCGCCGGGATCACCGAACCTTTTCCGATCCAGACCGACACCCTGCCTGATTCGCTGGCCGGACGCGACGTGCTGGGCCGTGGCCGGACCGGCAGCGGCAAGACGCTCGCCTTCGCCATCCCGATGGTCAACCGTCTCGGCGGCGGTCTCGCCGGTAGGCGCGCACCGAGCCGCCCGACCGGCCTGGTGCTGGCGCCGACTCGGGAATTGGCCACCCAGATCACGGCCGCGCTGGAACCCCTCGCCGCGGCCTATCGCATGACCGTCACCACGATTTTCGGTGGGGTCCCGCAGAACCGGCAGGTCCGGGCGCTGCGCGCCGGTGTCGACATTGTCGTCGCCTGCCCCGGCCGGCTCGAGGATCTGATGAACCAACGTCTGATCTCGCTGGATGCCGTCGAGGTCACCGTGATCGACGAGGCCGACCACATGGCCGATCTCGGGTTCCTGCCAGGCGTGACCCGCATTCTCGCGGCCACCCCGAATGACGGTCAGCGCCTGCTGTTCTCAGCCACCCTGGATAACGGCGTCAACAAGCTGGTCAGCCGCTTCCTGCCGGATGCCAAGCTGCATTCCGTCGATGAGGCGAACTCCCCGGTCGCCGCCATGACCCATCACGTTTTCGAAACCGCGAGCGTCGAAGCCAAGCGCGAGGTCGTACACCGGCTCGCCTCCGGCTCGGGTCGGCGAATCCTGTTCATGCGCACCAAACATCAGGCTCGCAAACTGGCCAAGCAGCTGACCCTCGCCGGAATTCCGGCCGTCGATCTGCACGGCAATCTCTCGCAGGGCGCCCGCGACCGCAACCTCGCGGTCTTCGCCGCCGGTGATGCCCTGGTGTTGGTGGCGACCGATGTGGCCGCGCGCGGCGTGCACGTCGACGGTGTCGAGCTGGTCGTGCACGTTGATCCGCCCGCCGAACACAAGGCGTACCTGCACCGTTCGGGCCGTACCGCGCGGGCTGGCAACTCCGGTGAAGTGATCACCCTGGTGCTGCCCGGCGAACGACGCGACCTGGCCGACATCATGCGCAAGGCCAAGATCACTGTGACCCCGCAACGGGTCACCGCCGATTCGCCCGTGGTGGCCGAACTCGTCGGCACGATTGCCCCATTCGTCGCGCCCTCCTACAGCGAGCGGGCGGCACGTGAAGACGACCGCCGCAGCAGCAGCGGACCGTACCGTAGCAGTGGCGGAGCGCGAAGGGGCAGCGGCGGACCGCGCCAAGGCAGCGGTCGTCGCAACGCGGCGCATGGTCAGTCGCGCGCCAAGCCGCGCGCTCACTCCGCGCGCGGAACGGCCGCATAAGGCCCGTTTTCGGTCGCTCCCCCAGACAAGCCCATGCCGAGATCGCCGAATCGCTGAGCATCGCCGGCCAACTGCCAGGCATCGAATGCTGGTGAACGTGGCTGATGACGCCGGTACTGACGGGCAACCCATCGAGTGCGAGGCAGTCGCGCCTGATGGGTTGCCGTGCGATTGCGTAGCCGGGAAATCTGCGGGCGTGGCCAAGAGGAACACGCCGGGACACGACACTTGGACCTTTCCGATCCAACCCGGCCATCTACCCCGCGCCCGGCCCCGCGGCTTCGACCGCGCGAACGGCCACCGATCCTCCCACACAGCGAATCCGACTCCGCCGCAACAACATCCAACACCGCCCCCAGCACACCACCGAACCGAGTGCCGTTGCAGTATTAGGCCGCCACCGCAACGGGTGGCCAATCCCGCGGTTCAACATTGGCAGGCTTCTGGCTTCGGCCGTGTCGGCACCGATGGTGGACGGGCAGCGCCACAGGTCGGGGTCTCGGCGGCACAGTCGCTGTCGAACGGGCCCGTGCTCGCAAGTACCCGTCTGCATCTTCTCGTCGCCGGCAGCGGCCTAAGCAGGCACACCGACACACGCTATTCGGCCAGCCCAGGCCAGAACAGCGCGGTATGCGGCATTTTCGTGCGTCCACAGGCAGTGAATTCCGACGTGTTCGGGACGGCTGGGGTTATCGGCTGAGATAATCTGATGGTGCGTATCGCCCGGCTGGTGTGGACGACGGTGTTGGCTCTGGCGGTGGTCGTATCTGTGAGTGGTCCGGTATCGGCCGATCCCGCCCCACCGGCTCAGCACGACGATTCGCCTGGATCACGGTTGCTGCTCGCGGTCGCGGGTTTGCCGCCGGTGCAGGCTCTTTTGCAGATCACCCGGCAGTTGTTCGGGCCCGACGGAACGTATCTGCCGTGGGCGTATCAGCTTGCGCCGCTACCGATTCCGCACACGCCGACGGTGAACGAATGCCCTTCCGGGCAGGTGTCGTGTGTCGATGAGGTCATCGCCGAGCTCGAGCGCCGTGCCGCGGTCATGCGAGCGACGTGTGACGACAACGCGCCGTTCCTGCTGACCTACCTGGACATCACGAAGGCCGAGCGCCACACGGCCGGCTCCGTCGGCGGATTCGCCGACCCGGCGTACCTGAACAACGAAGATGTCCACTTCGCGGATTACTACTTCCACGCGATCGACAACTACTACCACGGCCACCGAAACAGCGTTCCCGAAGCCTGGCAGTACAACTTCCGCACCTCCGATGCCCATTCGGTGACCGTGCTCGGCAGCGCGGTGCTGGCCTACAACGCGCATATCACACGCGACCTGCCCTATACGATCGCCGATTTGGGCGTCACCGCTCCCGACGGCGCCAGCCGCAAGCCCGATTCCGAGCGGGTCAGCGCCATGCTGACCGCCGCCGAGCCGCAGGTCCTCGAGAAACTGACCGCACTCTACGGCGATTCCGACCCCACACTGGCCGCCGGTCTGGGCGTGGAGCCGATGGTGTTCATGTCCGTCGGTCAGATGATGCAGATCTGGCGCGAATACGCGTGGCGCGCAGCCGAACAACTCCTCCTCGCCCCCACGCCCCAACAAAGGGGCCTGATCTCCGCACAGATCGAAGGGGTATCGAACCTGCTCGCCGAAATCGCCGCCAGACTGTTCGCACGCGACGATCCTCAACCGCACCTCGGGAACTGCCCACGCGCACCTGGCTAACGCAGCAGACCAGGCGTCGGATCCGTTGCGCGGGCCTGCTCGGGTACCCGGACCGCTTAGCGAGAACGACGCGTAATCGGCATTTGCTTGCGTTGGAAAGCAGTGCCAGCCAACGAATCTGGGCAGCTGGCCAATGCGCGGGGCGCGGCATTATCGCTCACTCAACCTTACTGAAGTCAGCCCAGCGGGGCGATCGGGTCGATGTAGTAGCCGCTGGTGCCCGCCACCGCGCTGGTGCCGTCGTGCATCAACTCCCCGACGACCAGCGCATGACGCATCGTCCCGGCGGTGTCGATGATGCGCGGCGTCTCGGGCCCGGGGGGCCGGCGCTGAGGAGGGTCCGGTGCGCAGGGGAAGCTTCGCGGGCTGAGCTCACCGTGGTTCTCGGCGTGCGCGGCGCCGTCGTTGCAGGCCGGGGTGTATACCGGCGGGAAGGTCGGCGTGCGCGGCGATGCGATGAAGCAGCGGAAGGAAAAGGGTTCGCTCGGCGTCCTCGAGTGGTGCGAGGATTTCCGATTCCAGTGCATCGGCCTCGGCCTGGACTGTCCCGAGTACCTCGCGCGCGTGATCGGTGAGGTGGACCGCGTGTGCGCGACGGTCGACCGGGTGCGGGCGCCGGGCCACCAGTGCGCGCTCCTCTAGCTCGTCGACCAATCCGACCATCGCGTTGCGGTGCACCCGCAGCAGATCAGCGAGTTCCTGCTGACTGCGCCCATCCGCAACCGCCAGGTTGCCCAGGACCGCGAAGTGGGCCGGATCCAGATCCAATCGCGCCAGCTGCTCGGTGAACCGGTACGCCACGTGATGACCGATCTGCGACAACAAGAAGACTGCGCGCGAGTCCAGCGGCTGGTTCACCATGACCTCACATTAGCAACTCAACAGGATTGCCACATAACAGTATTGACATCTAAGAATATTGTCTCTTACGGTGACAATATGACGATTATTCCAACCAACCCCGCCGTTCCCACCACCCCGACCGTCCCTGACACCGACGCCCCGGTCACAGTGATCAACACGATGTCGGTCCCCGCGGCACAGCGGGATCTGTTCCTGCAGCGCTGGCGCGATAGTGCCCAGTACATGGCGGCCGCGTCCGGTTTCCGCCGAACCCGGATGTTCCAGGCGGCCGGTGAGGCGGCCGAGGTGGTGTTCGTCAACGTCGGGGACTGGGACAGCGGCACCGCCTTGAGCAACGCCCTCGGCACGCCGGAATGGCGTGAGCTGACACTGCGGATGCAGGACGGCCTCGACCTCACCGCGCGGCCGATGATCTACCACCTCACCCTCGAGCTGACACCCGGCCAGATGCTGTCCCGCTGACCGCCGAACGCTGACTCGAAGATTCGACGCCCGGCCGACTCGCACGCGAGCGCAGGCGGCCGGGCATTACCCCTCTGCAGGGCCGAATGCCTTGTCGGACAACAGCTCACCGTTACAACGTCACTGGAGAACAATCATGTCGCGCAAGACCCTCAACACCGTCCTGGCCACCGCCGTCGTTCTGTTCACCTTCTACCTCGCGATCTCGTTCGTCCTGACCCCCGGGACCGCCGCCCAGGGCTTCGGCCTGCCGAACGTGCCCGCCGGCGACGGCGGCGGCTTCCTCATCGTGAAGGGCTGCCGCGAACTCGCGATGGGCCTGGGCACGGGCATCCTGCTGGTGACGGGCCAGCGCCACGCCCTGGGCTGGGTCCTGCTGATGACGGCCGTCGCCCCGGTCGGCGACATGATCAACGTCCTGGCCCACCACGGCTCCACGGCCACCGCGTTCGGCGTCCACGGCCTGACCTCGGCGCTGATCGCGGTCACGGGCCTGCTGATCCTCCGCGAAACCAGCAAGGCGCCCAAGGCCCAGCAGGTCGCCGCCCCGGCGCCCGCCGCGCAGCCCGCCTGACATCTGCACGTCCCGAACGACCGCACCATATTGCACGAACGAGGACTCGATGAAACAGCTCTACTGGGCCGCCGTTGGCTACACCGCACTGGGACTGCCGTCAGGCCTGTTCTACCGCGAACTCACCAAAGCCCACCAGTTCACCGGCAAGACCGAACTCGCCGTGGTCCACACCCACCTGCTGGCGTTGGGAACACTGTTCTTCCTGATCGTCCTGGTGCTCGAATACCAACTCGCCCTGTCGAACACCCGCGCCTATCGCTGGTTCTTCGCCCTCTACAACGCCGGTGTCCTCTGGATGGTGGCGTGCATGACCATCATCGGTGCCCGGACCGTCCTCGGGTACGGCGAATACAAGCCGCTGTCGCACCTGGCCGGCGGCGGTCACATCCTGCTGACGATCGGATTCGTGCTGTTCTTCCTCACCGTGCACCAGGCCATCACAGCCCGCCGAGAAGAGATGGCCCCCTCCTGACCTCCGGCATCACAGGTCCACCCGATACCGCACGCACACTGTGCTTTTCGTCATTGCCTAGGAGGGAACGAGCTCAACATGTCCATGTTGCACATCGGTCGATCCGAACCGTTCCTAGTCAGCGCCAACGAGGCCGAGGTCGTGCCACCGGCAGGCGGTCGGTTCCGCGTCACCCATATCGCGGTCCTCCGCGACGGTCGCCGGCCCTGGGCCGCCGATTCTGATCGACCGGTGGGTTCTCGACGGGCGCGGGCGGCACGACGCTCCGGACGCATCTCACGACGAGCCGTCCTTCATGCGAACCCGAAACGTCCTCATTCGGCATGTGCGTATGTCTGCTTGATGCCGGAAGCCCTCTGCGCGTTGATCTTCCGCCCCTTCGCGCTGGCCGATTCGGTCAGCGCGGGAAGCGGCATTACCGGATGTCCCGTCATGCGGAGTGCGGTGTGTACGGCTGCGCCGGGTCGACGCGCTGCCCGCGTTGGTTCATGCGCTGTTCAGTGAGGTTGATTCCGAATCCTATTGGGGATTGGGGTGTTGGTGAGGAAGATCGGCCAGGCGATTTCGGTGCGCCACTGGGCGGGGTCGGGGGTGTCGCGCTGGCCGGTGAGGTAGTACTCGCGGACGGGGCCGGGAACACCGAGGGCGTGGCGGGCGACGTAGGTGGCGAGGGCGCCGTAGGTGCGATCGACGCTGTCCGGGGAGCCGTAGTGGGTCATGATCGCCAGCTCAGCGGCGGGGACCATGGTCGGATGGACACGTCCCACGGGGTGGACGGTGCCGGTGCAGCGCACGAAGATGGTCGTCCGGCCGCGGTGGTCGGTGAATATCTCGTCGGCGTAGATCCCGCCGGCCGGACCGGTCGGGGGCAGGTGTTGGGCGATGAGGGTCGCATACAGTTCGCCGAGCGCGCCTTGTAGCCAGGTGACGCTGTCGGTGGCGTCGACGACCTCGGTGATCGCGGCCGCTGCGATGGCGGGAACGGCGCGCAACTCGACGGCGCTGTCGTCGGATGTGTTGTGCGTCAATAGATCACGCAGCTGATCGACGGCACGTTGGGTTCGGCCGAGTTGCTTCTGCAGGCGGTCCAGGTGTGCCACGATTCGCTCGTTGCGTGTGTGTGGATCGGGGGCCGCCACCACGGCCTGGATCTGTTCCAGCGGCATGTCGAGGTTTCGGAGGCGTCGCACGACCTGCGCGATGGCCAGTTGCTCGCTCGCGTAGCGGCGGTATCCGGTGTGTGGATCGATGTCGGCGGGGGTCAGGAGTCCGATCCGGTGATAGTGGCGCAGCGTTTTGACCGTCAGATGAGTGGCGCGGGAGAAGTCACCGATGGACATGTACGCGGTCATGATCGTCATTGTGCGGTCTCCCCTTGAGGGAGGGTCTTTCACGGTATTCGAGTTGACTCTGCGGCTGCGGTAACACCGAACGTGGTGACAGCGGCCCATCGGGACCGCGGAAAGGACACTGCCGCCATGACGAACATCACGACTGTCGCCGACCGCTACACGGCGGTCTGGAACGAATCCGACGCCCAGCTGCGCCGCCGGGCCGTTGCCGAGCTCTGGGCCCACGACGGTGTGGAGTATGTCGAGGGCGCCCGCTTCGATCGACTCGACGAGCTCGTCGCCCGAATCGCGCACGCCCACGCCGAATTCGTCGGCAGCGGCACCTACCGCGCAGCCCATGCCGGTGATCTCCGCCGCCACGGCGACGCCGTCTCGTTCACCATTCGGCTGATTACTTCCACTGTCGGCGAGATCGCCTGGGCCGCACGGGTGTTCCTGATCCTCGATGCCGAGGGCCGGATCCGGGAGGACTACCAGCTGACCATTCAGCCGCTGGCCGACCGATAACTTGCCGGTTCCACGTCACGAGATTTCCAGAGACAAGGAAGCCCACAATGCCCTACCTCCCAGCACCGGATGGGACCGACCTCTTCTACCGGGACTACGGTGTCGGTCAACCTATCGTTTTCGTGCACAGCATGCTGATGAGCAGCGATATGTGGCGGCATCAGATGCTGCACCTCACTGGATACGGCTACCGCGCCGTCGCCTACGACCGGCGTGGTCACGGACGATCCGACGACCCCGGGACCGGATACGACTTCGACACTCTCGCCGATGATCTGGCCGCGCTACTCGACCGGCTCGACCTCAATGACGTCACACTGGTCGGACATTCGATGGGCGGCGGGGAGGTGATCCGGTATTTGAGCCGTCACGGGGCGCGTCGGATTTCGCGGATCGCGCTGGTCGGTGCAACCGCACCCCATCTCGATGTCGATCCGATGCATGCGGCCGAACTGCTCAACCAGCTCCGCACCGGCTACGGACAGTGGGTCGCCGACAACGCCGCACTATCCTTCGGTGACGGTCTGCCCGGTTGTCACATTCCACAATCCGAGAAGGACGCCACCATCCGAGACTGGATGCAGGTTTCACTACATGCCGCAGTGGAATGCAGCCGAGTCAATTTGGTCGCCGACTTCCGAGGCGAGGCCAGCCGCATCACCATGCCAACACTCATCGTGCATGGCGACCACGATTCCTTCGCACCACTACCGACCTGCGGGCAACGCTCGGCCGAACTGATCCCCGACAGCACACTCATGATCTACGAGAACGCCTCCCACATGCTGCATCTGTCCCACCGCGAACAGCTCAACAACGACCTGCTCGCATTCCATCGGTCCTGACGCGGTGCCCGACCGCGCAGGTGGCGAATACTCGCTCCTCGGCATGATTGCGCGTCCACCCACGGCCCGCGGCGCCGGACCGACGCTGCCCGCACAGCTTCTGGTCATCCCTCGTCAGGATCAATATAGTTAATGGATGGAAGTAACTGATTCGGTGTGGCGGATCATCCGAGCACTGGACACTGTTACGCGCCTGCAGCGTCGTGCCGCCGCGGCAGGGCCGTACGGACAAGTCGCGTTGGGCCTGTTGAATTTGGCGGCGCAGGGCGCGGTCCGTCCGTCGGACGCGGCGGCCGAGCTGGGAGTTCCGGCTCAGTCGATCAGTCGCGCAGTGGGACAGTTGATTTCGGCCGGTCTCATCCGGCAAGTGGGTTCACGCACTGACGGCCGGTCATACAGCGTGGAAGCGACCGACGCCGGGACCGAGGCTCGTGCCCGGTTCCGCGCGGAACTCACCGAAAGTTTCAGCGCGCATCTGGACAGTTGGACACCGACCGAGATCACCGAGTTCACCACCCATCTGGAGCGGCTCGTCCGGTCGTTGTCAGCGGACGCTCGGGTGACCCGGGTGCGGCGGCCCGCGGGACCCAAGCCATGGCGGACAGCGACATGAACGGTGACGAGAACTTTTGCGACACGGAGGTACTCGTCGTCGGCGCCGGGCTCGCCGGTCTGGCTGTCGGCGCGTTCGCGGCCCTGCACGGCACCCAGGTGCTGGTGGCTGAACGGCACGCCGGGACGGCGCGGCATCCCAAAGCTCGGCTGGTCAACGCCCGTTCCATGGAGCTCTACACGGCGCTGGGTGTGCTCGAGCAGGTGCGCGCGGCCGGTGAGGAGCAAGGTGGGTTCGCGGTCGCCGAGCGCCTGGTGGATGAGCACACGGCGTGGATTCCGCCTGCGGAGCCCACCTCGGAAGCCACCGATCTCGCTCCGGTGCAACAGTATTCGTGCGACCAGCAGCGTCTGGAGCCGATCCTGTATCGCCGCGCTGTCGAACTCGGCGCGAGGGTCTCGTTCGAGACAACCGTCGCCGATCTCGTCGAGACGAGGGACGCCGTCACCGCGCGGCTGGTTCGGCCTGACGGCACGTCTCGGCGCGTTCGTGCCCGCTACGTCGTCGCGGCCGATGGTGCGCGCAGTTCGATACGTGGCCTGCGCGGCATCGGGTGGCGTGGCGAGCCCGTGCCCGGCACCGCCGTGAGCGCGCTGTTTCGCGCCGACCTCGAACCCGCGCTACGCGGACGCCGCGCGGACGCCATCTTCCTCCGGAGCGCGGAATCGTTCCTGTTCGCGCGCGGCGACGCCGACCAGCGGCGCTGGCAGCTCGGCACCTACCTCCGCCCCGATTGGGATCCGGACGACACGGCGACGCTACGACGACGGCTGACGACGATTCTCCGCGCCGCAACGGGTCTCGACGAACTACGACCCGAGATCGAGGACGTCCTCACCTGGACCGCCGGTGCCTACCTCGCCGATCGCTACCGCGACGGCCGCGTTTTGCTGCTAGGCGACGCAGCGCACACCATGCCGCAATACGGCGGCCTCGGCGGTAACACCGCCGTGCAGGACGCGCACAACCTGGCCTGGAAGCTCGCGGCGGTGTGCCGTGGCGACGCGCCCGCCTGCCTCCTGGACACCTACGAACGGGAGCGGCGGCCCCTCGGCGCTCTGACCATCGCCCAAGCCGTGCTGCGCGCCGGGAAGGTGCCCGGCCACCCCGATCCGCCGGGCCAGATCGATACCGCCACTTTGACACTCGGCTTCCGATACCCGCAGAACGGCTCACCGGACATCGCCCCGGACGCGCTGGTCGAAAACCCCGCGACGCCCAGCGGCGATCCGGGCACCCGGGCGCCACACATCGCACTGTGTGACGGCGGGAGCGTGCTCGCTCTGCTGGATCCCACCAGCTTCACCTTCATCCATGACACTCATCACCCGCCACCTGGGCCGGTGGCCGGAATCACCGACCGCACAATCCTCCTCGACAACGTCGCGATGGCCCACCGCGCTCGCTTCACCGCCGCCTATCGGGTAGGTGCACTGATCCGCCCAGACGGCGTTATCGCCTGGCGCACAACCGTTCCCGCCAGCACCGACGACCTGCGCGCAGCCGTGGACGACGCCTGGCACCGGCACTGTGAGGCCCGCTAGGCCGAGAATGGTCGGGTGAGGGCCAGTTTCCTCAGATTGGCACAAGCTCACGTGTGACTTGCGCGCTCGACGGGTGTCCGGGAGTCAGTGAGCGCTTCGAAAACTTCGGTGTCCAACAAGCCGGTCGTCCGATTGGCACCCGCGCGGCGACGCACGATATTCGGCATTATGGGATGTTCGGCCGCAGCAGCCATGATCAGACCGCGCGGCAAATCTGGAATATGTTCCCGCGGCGGATCACCTGCCTTCGGTGGTCCCATGACTAGCAACGTGGTGGTTCCAAAGAGGGGGCAAATGCCACGGTTTCTCATGCGGTTGGCTCTATGGGGAGATCGAGCGCGAGCTGTTCGGAGTCTCATCGCGGGAGTTGGTCGGGGCGGTCATGACCGTCCGGCCGGACTCGCGGTCTACAACGAACGAAAGCCGCAGTCGTTCAGGTCGGTTCGAGCCCAAACGCGAACGTGGTTGCGTTCATACGCTGGCTCGTGCACGCGACCGACGAGTTACCACCACGGCTGGCGGAAACGAACCACCTCATGAGGCAGCAGAGCTAGGTCGCCGCGTTCTCAACGCCGACAATCCCTGGCAGCTCGTTGAGGTCACGAATTCTCCAATCGGAGAGTTCCGTGACCTCTTCTGTTTCGCGATGGATCCACCCCACGGACCGCGCTGTATATATGCAGTCCGCATCCCGACTCGCTTTGCTGGTGCTACGTCGTTGTCAATCCGATCCCCCACATAGACAATTTCAGCCGCGGCGCAGCCCGCCGCCTCGACTACCTTGTGGAAGAACTCGGGGGCAGGCTTCTGGATTCCCCAATCATCTGACGTGGCAATGAAATCGGTCGGCAGATCCAGCCCGCGCAGCAGACCTCCGGCGCGGACTGTCTGATTACCGACGACTCCGACCCACACGCCCATCTCGCGGAGCTTCGACAGTGCGGGCCTCACGTCGGGATACAGGTCGTCTTCTCCGAACCACTCGGGCTGGCCAGCATCAGCCCGAGCCTGCCGCTCGAGGTCGAGATCGAACCCAGGCCGAAACACCTGGAAGGTCTCGCGGTAGTCGAGGCCCGACGCAATGACGGCACCGAAAACTGCAGCGAACGTGTGCCGCGGCACCCCCAACCAGTCAGCCCAAGTTCCATATTCCCGGGTCTCGTCGACCAGCGTTTCGCCCACATCGAAGACCACAGCACCGATCACGTCTCTACCCGTTCCTTCCATCGAGTTCGAACTCCCAGGATCTCATCAATCCCGACGTATGGTCCTGCCCGCCCCCGTCCTCGAGCGGCCGGGTGACCACTTACCGGAGCGATGGGCGGCCTCCATGGTCCGCGCGCCTGCGGCCAACAGTTCCGGCGCAGCCTCGGTTACAGAACGCGAGACGATGTGGTCTGGTCCATAGCGCTCGCACACTTCGGCGAGGCGGCTTGAAATATCGGTGGTATCGCCAGTCGGCGTGGTGGTCATGTCAGCCCACCAAAGGGCATCGCGAAGCGGACCGCACTCATCCGGCCACGGCAAGGGAACCTTGCGGTTCCGCGCCTCGACTCGTGCGCATGAGTGATTTGCGACGAGCGCGCACAGCCGGGGCGGCGCCCCCTGGTCCCGAAGAAACTCCGCACCGTCAACAGGATGAAACCCTGTGCGCACCAACTGCGGCGAATAACCGACATCGTGCAGCCAAGCGGCGGCGATAAGAAGGTCGCCATCATCGACCAAGCCTGCAACAAGCTCAGCACGACGCGCGACGCCCGCGACATGCGCGAGTCGGGTGGGGAGGTCGCTCAGCAGTTCTTGCGCGGTCCGTTCGGCCCATTCCAGAAGCTCTCCAGCCATGTCGCCACCGTAGCCGCTCTCAGGGCGACGGCCCGGCGTCAAACCCAACTCGCACCCGCCGCTGTACGGGTATCTCACAGCTTGTCCCCGAGACGTGCTCGGCGGTGGGCTGCTTTTGCGCGTTCGTCGGCAACGGACTTGCCGTATCGATCGAGCATCTGCCTCGAGCGCCATCCGGCCAGCATCATGAGGTCCTGCTCCTGGCCACCGTTGGCGAGCCAGTTGTGGGCGAACCAGTGGCGCAACATGTGCGGGTGAATGTGGTCGATGCCCGCGGCCTCGGCGCGGCGTTCCAGCATCTGCCGTATGCCGTGGTCGGTCATCGGCCCCTGCCGACCGAGCCACAGACGGTCGCTCTTCTTCGCGAACGGATGTTGGTTGCGGGCACGGAGGTACCGGCGCAGCGCGATGCGCGTTTTGTCGCCGAACGGTGACGATCGTGGCCGGCCGCCCTTGCCGACGACCAGCGCGCTGTCTTCCTCGAAGTCGAGATCGTCCAGGCCGAGGTTCGCAACCTCGCCGCAGCGACACCCGGTGTCCGCGAACAGACGGATGATCGCGTTGTCCCGCCGTGAATCGAAGTCGGTTCCGGCGCACTGGTCGAGCAGGGCGCGCAGGGATTCGAGACTCGGTACCGGCACGAGCTTGTCCGGAGCGTCCGGCAGACTCAGCTTGTCGAACGGGTTGGAGTCGATGATCTCCTCGGCCACAAGGTATTTGAAGAACTGCTGAAGGCTCCGATACTGGCTGCGCGCGTACTGCGGGGACAGCGGCTCACCGGTGCGGCGGTTCGTCCTCGACAGCAGCGTCTCGATGTAGCCGCCGATGTGGTCACGGGTGATCTCGGGTGCGTCCGTCGGCAGAGCTTCGGAGATCAGGTAATCGGCGAAGTAGCCGATGTGGACCAGGTAGACGTCGATCGTCTTCTTGGCGCGGTTCTTGCGCCGCAGCTCGGTCGCGAAGTCGTCGCGCAACTCGCGGATGTCGTCGAGCGAAACGGTCCCCATACCGCCCGATGCTACCGCAATAATCTATTCGTGGAAGAGCGCTGTTCTAGATCGAAACCTCTCGTGAAAAACAAAAACCCCCTGCTCAGAGGGGATTTGTGGGGCGGGCGGGGCTCGAACCCGCGACCAATGGATTATGAGTCCACGGCTCTAACCGACTGAGCTACCGCCCCTTGTGTGGTGGATATCGATAGCGTTGGGGATGGTACCGGGTGGGGTGGGGTGGGCACCACTCGGATAGGGGTGGCGTGGTGACCTGGTGGTGAGGGTGGGGGTGGTTAGGGTGGGGTGTAAACCGGGAACAGGCTGGAGGGTGGGCTGTGGCTAGTGTGTTTGCGAATGTGCTGAAGGTGCATCAGTGGGTTTATGAGAACAGTGGCGGGGTGGTGGGGCATCGGGTGCTGTTCGGGAATCCGACGTTGTTGTTGCGGACGGTGGGGCGGAAGACGGGGCAGGGGCGGACTTCCGCGCTGACGTATGGGCGGGATGGGGCGGATTATTTGGTGACCGCGTCGAATGGTGGGTCGCCGCGGCCACCGGGGTGGTTGGCGAATGTGAAGGCCAAGCCGGAGTGTGAGATTCAGGTCGGCCGGCGCAAGATAGCGGTGATCGCGCGGGCGACGCTGCCCGACGATCCAGATTATGCGCGGCGCTGGGCGATTGTCGACAAGGTCAATCGGGGACGTTACAGCGCGTACCAGAAGATGACCAAGCGGCCGATCGCGGTGGTGGTGTTGACTCCGGTCGGGTGAGTTCAGTCGGCTTCCCAACCGTCGTAGTCGTCGTCGACATCACCACGGTCCCAACCGGTCTCGCTGCGCGGCGGGCGGCTGGCCCACTGCACGCTGAGAGCGACGAGACCGAGCACTGCGAGGACGACGACTACGACAATCAGCGTTTGCACGCGGGCACCCTAGCGCCCCGAAGGGGTTACTTGCACGTACGTGAGACAAGTTGTCACGGAAGGCCGTTCAGACCGTAAGAACTGTGCGTCCTGTGGCGGTTCGCGATTCTATTGCCACATGCGCGCGATCGGCTTGCTCGAGCGGGAAGGATTGGCCGATAACGACTTCCAGCCGTCCGGCCGCTGCCTCGGCCAGTGAACGGGCGGTCAGGGCGAGCCAATCGATATCGCCTTTCCCGGTCAGATCGAACAGTCCGAGCGCGTCGATTCCGCGTGCTGCCACCGCTTCTCGATCAAAGTCGGCGAATTGTCCTGCGGCAGCACCATATCCGATGAAGCGACCGCCGTCGGCTGCGGCTTCGATGGCGCCCGCACCCAATTCGCCACCCGCACCGTCCAATACAACGTTCGCACCGGGCCCACCGGTCGCGGCACGCGCCTTCGTCGACCAGCCGGACTCGGAGTAGTCGATGACAGCATTCGCGCCGAGACGCGCCGCGAGCTCCAGCTTGGCGCTGCCACGTGCCGCGGCCACTACATTCGCTCCGGCCGTGCGGGCCAGCTGAATCAGCAAGGTGCCCAATCCCCCACCCGCCGCGGTGATGAGCACCCATTCACCGGGCTGGATCGCGGCTCGATCGAAGATGGCCAACGCGGTCTTGCCGTCGTGGGCGAGTGCTACCGCCGCCGACATGCTCAGTCCTTCGGGTACGGTGACCAGGGTTTCGGCCTTGGCGAGTGCCTGCTCCGCGTAGCCGCCGATCGGCTGGCCGCCGCCGATGCCGCTGGCGGCGGTGTCGGTGACAACGCGTTTGCCGATCCAGCTCGGGTCGACGTCCGGACCGACCGAGGTGATTACCCCGGCGACCGCACCACCCGGCACATACGGCGGTTCGAGCGGGAAAAACTCGGTGCCCCAACCACTTCGAAGCTGGACATCGAGGAACATGACGTCGGCGGCCGCGACGTCGACGACCACCTGTCCCGGCTCGGCAACCGGCTCCGGCACTTCACGCACCAAAAGAACCTCGGGCCCACCGAATTCCGCAGCGTGCACAGCGCGCATGACAACCTCCATCAATTCCTGAATCGATCCGACGTGGACCAGCCTGGAACCTGAAGCAGGATTGAGGTCAAGCCCAGGGCGGCGATTACGCTCAGCGCAGAACTTGGAATAGAAGCGACCTCAGATCCCAACACGCCCGCCGGGCACCCACTCGCACTGCGTCCAGATAGCTTCTGCCGTATCGCGCCCTGGTTCGGAGGGTCCGTCGAACGCAGTCGAATGGCGGTCACCCACGCCGCATTCGACCGCCGAATCACTACGCTCGGCGAGCCGCCGGAGCGGGTGGCGCAGCAAAGGCGAGGCACTAGAAGCCAAGGGGAGCACGATGCAGTGGAACCAGCGGGTCAGGAACCGATGCCACGACAGCTGCTGCCACCACCACAACCGCCTCTGCAGCTACCGCTGATACGGCCGCTACCGCTGCCGGCGCTACGACCCCGCTACCGCTGCCGGCGCTACGACCCCGCTGCTGCTGCCGGCGCTGCTACCGCCACAACGCCCCGGCCGTTGGTACCACCGCCGCCACTGATACCGCCCCCGCCGCAACGCCGCCGCCACTGATACTGCCCCGCCACAACCACTACTGCCTCCCCTGCAACCGCCCGGACCCTCGAGTCGTTGCTGCCCGAATCTCCTACATCCCACGACGAACTAGGCCCGCCGACCCACGCGAACCCGCGGCGCGGCGTCCGACTCGGCAGGAGGACACCAGCAGCACGAACCCAGCGGTCCCCCACGATGAGGTAATCAGCAAGTCCAACAGCAGAGCCAGAATTCAGGACCCGCCACCAGCACAGCTACTCCAGCCCCTGCCACAGCCGCCACTGATACTGCCCCGCCACAACCACTATCGCCCTCCCCCGCAACCGCCCGAGCCATTGCTGCCCGAACCTCCCACATCCCACGACGAAGAACTGGCGAACCCGCGGCGCGGCGTCCGACTCGGCAGGAGGACACCAGCAGCACGAACCCGGCGATCCCGCCCATCAGCGAGAGCAACAGCAGAGCCAGGATTCAGGACCCGCCACCGCCACAGCTACTCCCGCCACCGCCGCAACTACTACTGCTCCCGCCACCACAGCTGCTCCCACCACCACAGCTACTTCCGCCACCCCCACAACTGCTGCCGCCGTGGTCATGTCCATGTCCGTGGTGGCCATGCCCATGGCTTCCACCACTGCCCGGATCGAACCCCGCTCCTGACTCGAACCCCGCGGCCCCATAAACCCACGGTGATTCACTGGAACCCCCGTACCCCGCCCGCCCGGGCGGCAACGGCCTGCGGGTCGCCCGCGTGATCAGATACGCGACCAATGCCGCAATGCCGCCGCCGACCACAAGGATGACCAGGAGTACAACGAAGAAAACCGCCATTACGAAATGGTATAGGCCCTCTCCCGCACACTGAACCCATGAAAAGCAACGGCTCGCCGAACAGTCACCCATTAGCCGTAGAGTGAATCGTGGCTTTCTTACGAAACCGTCCCGACCGCCGAATCGACCTGAGCGATGTCGACCGGGTAGTGGCCGCACTCGAATTTCCGGACGCGGTTTTCAAAACCAGCCCGTGGCAGCCGCGGGAACTGGTGGAAACCGGGCTGCGGCAGTGGCTGCGCTGTTGCGGCGCGGCCATGCGCGACGGTCAGGTTATCGGCATGCCCTCCCATGCGGTGGACGAGGCCTGGCACGGATTCATTCTGTGCACGCAGATGTATGCCGCATTCTGTGCCGCGGCATACGGCCGGTTTCTCCATCACTTCCCGGAAGGCGTTGCGACGAAAGGTGTTTCGCACGGATCCATGGGCGAACAACTCGGCCGCACGGTAGTCGCGTGGTCGATGGTCGCAAAGCCCGGCGAGCGGTGCGTGCTCTGGGATCTCGACAGCAAGGTAGGCGTCGAACACCCCTGGGGCATCGGTGTCGAGCGAGTTGCGGCCATCGAGGCCGAACTCGCGGGCACACGTCAGGCGCTCAGGTGAGCTTCACCCGCGCGGCGAAGAACCGCACCACCGCCGGGGCGAACTTGTTGAACTGGTACTGCAGCCGCGCCTCCGGGGTGACCGGCACGATGCTGCGATTCCGTTCGACCGCACGCACGATCTGCGCCGCCACCTTCTCCGGCCCGTAACGTCGTGCCTGGTACAGCTTGTCGTACCGCTCCTGTTTGCGCTGCTCCTCCTCCGCGCTGACCCCCGAAAACCTTGTCGTGGCAACGATATTGGTGTGCACGATGCCGGGGCAGATGGTGTGCACGGAAATGCCGCGCCCGGCCAGTTCCGCACGCAGGCAGTCGGAGAACATGAATACCGCCGACTTACTGGTGGAGTATGCGCTGAACCCCTGCTGCGGACTATAGGCCGCCATGCTGGACAGGTTGACGATATGCCCGCCGAGTCCGCGCTCGGCCATCGCCGAACCGAAGGCGCGGCACCCGTTGACCACGCCGCCGAGATTGATCCGCATGACCCGATCGAACTCGGCCGACGGCGTATCCAAGAACCCACCGGCCTGGCCGATTCCGGCATTGTTGATCAGAATGTCGGGCACACCGTGCGCGGCGAGAACATCGACCGCGTGCAGGTGCACCGCTTCCTCGTCGGAGACATCGAGCTGATAGGCATGCGCCACACCGCCTTCGGCGGCGATCAGCTCGCGCGTCTGCTTGGCCGCATCCAGATTGATGTCCGACAGCACGATTTCCGCACCGAGCCGGGCGAATTCCAGGCCCGTCTCGCGACCGATACCGCTGCCGCCGCCGGTGATCACCACGAGCTGATCCTCGAACGGCTTTCGGCCGCTCCCGATTTCGGCACGACGCAGGCCGCGCGGCGCCACACCGCCGTTGACCGCGTCGATGAGCTCGGTGGTCGCGGTGGCGAGCAATTCGGGATGGGAGAACGGCATCCAATGTCCGGCGGGCACATCGCGGCGCCACAGCCGCGAAACCCATTTGCGCGCATCGTCATAGCCTGCGGGCCGCACCGCGACATCGCGGCCGGCGACGATCAACTGCACCGGCACGTCGGTGCGGCGCTCGCGCGGGGCGAGCATCCGCGGCAGGATATTGGCACGGTAGATGAGCAGGCCCGCCACGGCGTCACGACGGAACGTCGGGCCGAGAACGATATTCGACGGCGCGGTGTCGTTCATGATCGAAACGATGCGCTGCCAACGCTTTTCGTGCGCGACAACCCGGAACACCTGACTGAGCCCGGGCGTCATGGAGAAGACCGTGTAGCCCGACGACAGCGCCTGGGTGAGCGGCTGCCACAGATTGCGCGGCGTCGGCCGGGACAGCCTGGCGCGCACCCATTTCGCGAGATGATCCAGGTTCGGTCCGGAGACCGAGGTGAACGAGGCGACCCGCTCAGCCGCGTGCGGTTCGCACACCGCCTCCCACACCTGGACCGAACCCCAGTCGTGCGCGAGGACGTGCACCGGTTGATCCGGGCTCACCGCGTCGGCGACGGCGAAGAAGTCACCGGCCAGCGCATCCAGGCGGAAGTCTTGGGCGCGGCGGGTGGGGGTGGACTCGCCGTGGCCGCGGGTGTCGTAGGTGACGACGTGGAAGCGCTCGGTCAGCAGCGGCACCACCGCATTCCAGAGATAGTGAGTATCCGGCCAACCATGCACCAGCACAATGGTTTCCGCGCTCGGATCGCCGTATTCGAAGACGGCGATATCGAATTCGCCGCTGCGTACGATCCGCCGCGTCGCGGCCGAGTCCAGGTCGGTCGTCGTCATTGAAGTAACTCCTCGAGGTTCCTACTCACAGGTCCAATACCAATCGCCCACCCCGCGCACGCGAGACGCAAACGAGCATCTCCCCCGCCTCGTGATCGGCGGCGCTGAGCACGCTCTCGCGATGCTCCGGTTCACCGGAGAGCACCCGCACCTTGCAGGTCCGGCAGAAGCCCTGGCGACATGAATACGGCCGATCCGGGCGAGTCCGCAGAATCGTCTCCAGTGCCGACTTATCGGCGGGCACCTCGACAACTTCACCGGTGGAGGCGAATTCGAGCTCGAATGGCATACCGTCGACGATGGGTGGCGGCGAAAATCGCTCGGAATGCAGTTCGACGCCGGGCATTTCGCGCACCGCATCGGCGATGACAATCGTCATTGGAACCGGGCCGCAGCAGTACACGGCGGTATCGCAGGTGATCCCTGCGAGCAGCGTTGCGGCATCGGGCAATCCGTGTGCGTCATCGGTGCGCACGGTGACCCGATCGCCGAATCCCGCGATCTCGTCGAGAAACGGAAGAGTGTCGCGAGTGCGCCCGGTGTACACCATCGACCAGTCGATGCCGAGCCGCATCGCCAAGCGCGCCATCGGCAGAATTGGCGTGATCCCGATCCCGCCTGCGATGAAATGCAATCGGGCGGCGGGTGATCCGTGTCCGGGAACCGCGAACGGGAACGCATTGCGCGGACCGCGAACCACAATGCGCGATCCGACCGGCAGCTCGTCGTGCACTTCCACCGAACCACCGCCGCCGTCCGGAATCCGGCGCACCGCAATCCGATACGCCCGGGTATCGGCCGGATCACCACACAGCGAATACTGCCGCAACCGCCCCGACGGCAACTCCAGATCGAGATGCGCACCCGGTCGCCACGGCGGAAGTTCGCGCGCATCCGGCGATTCCAGCCGCAGGCTCACTACATCCTGGTCGTGCGCCTCGATGCGTCGACCGGTCACCACCAGCGTCAGCCGATGGTCGTCGGCGCGCGGAGACAGATCGCGGCGGTTGATGATCGTGGTCCACCGCAGCCGCGCCGAGGCGACCGTATCGAGAACCCGGACCGCCCGATCCTGGTCGCGCTTACCGAACAGGTCGGCTGGCCGCTGCTCGGGCATCGGTCGCCAGTTCAAGACGCAACCGCCTGGGCTGCGGGCGATTTGGCCAGATACGCTACCGCCTGCGCAGTCGAACCGACGGCCTGCGGATTGTAGCCGGGCTTGAACGTCGTCAGCGCACTCCACAGCAGTGAGGGCACACCGGGCAGCGCACCGCGCCACATCGAACCGAAAACCCGCGTGAGCAGGCGCGGATAACCGAGGTCGGGCAGCGCGGGATCCTGGTGCACCATGAACTTGGTGCCGCGCACCACCAGCGTGATGAAGATCGGGAAGACGATCGTCATGATGGCCGCCCGCCGCACATAACCCGCGCCGAAGTAGACGGCCACATCGTGTGCGACGTGCCGGTGCTCGACCTCTTCGGCGCCGTGCCAGCGGAACAGGTCGGCCACGCGCGGGTCGGCACCGAACTTTTCCAGATCGGCATTGAGCACCCAATCGCCGAGGTAGGCGAAGAAATGTTCCAGGCAGGCGATGATTGCCAGTCGCTCCACCATGACCTGCCGCTGCGCGACACCAATGACATCCTTGGGTCCGAGTGACTTGCGGAACAGGTATTCCGCCTGCCGCACGTACGGTTGCGGATCGACGCCGTTGGCGGCGAGCACCTCGTGCAGCACCTTGTCATGTGTCTCGGCGTGCATGGATTCCTGACCGATGAAGCCGAGCATGGCCTCGCGCAGTTTCTCGTCCTTGACGTAGGGCAGCGCCTCGGAATAAGCGGCGCAGAACATGCGCTCGCCCTCGGGCAGCAACAGGTTCAACGCATTGATCAGATGCGAGGCGATGGGTTCGGCGGGCATCCAATGCAAGGGAGTATCCGCCCAGTCGAACCGCACATTGCGTGCGTGGAGGGCGACCTCACCGGGATCGACGTCCACCCGCCGATGTGCCCTACGAAGTAGCTTCATCGATACTCCTTGATCTCACCGCCGCGTCTCAGCCATGCCGCGACATTGCGCACCTTCCTTCATGGCTGTAGCAATCATCATACACGTATATGAAACCCTCGGTTACACACATGCGCGGCCAGCGCCCATTGCACTGGAAAGCCCGCTTGACAATAGATCGCTCCACTGTGACCGAGATCCCCGCGATCAGGCAGTAAACTAGAACACGTTCTAGTAGGCTTTGGCTATGGAGCGACTAACCGGATTGGATGCCAGCTTCCTGTACCTCGAGACCGGGACCCAGCACCTGCATGTATGTGCACTGCTGATCCTGGATCCCACCGCAGGGGGCGCGCAGTACACCTTCGAAGAATTCAAAGCAGAACTCGGCCGCAGGCTGCCGCTGATCCCACAGATGCGACGGCGGATCCACGAGGTGCCGTTCAATCTCGACCATCCGGTCTGGGTGGAAGACCCGGATTTCGATCTGGACCATCACGTCCGACGCATCGAAACGCCGCGCCCATTGGAACGCCGGGAACTCGCGGACCTGGTCGGCGAGATCGCCAGTGTGCCGATGGATCGCAGCCGTCCGCTGTGGGAGATGAGCGTGGTGGAGAGTCTCACCGACGACAAAGTGGCGGTGATCTGCAAGTACCACCACGCCGTCGTGGACGGCATCACCGGCACCAACATGATGATGCATCTGTGCGATCTGGAACCCGGGATGAGCGAGCCCGAACCGGCCGAGGACTGGCACCCCGAACCCCAGCCCAGCGACGTGAGGCTGGCGGCGGAGGCGGTGCTCAACCTGCCGAACAAGCTCGGCCTGGTCGGCATGCTGCCGAAAACCCTTGGCATGCTCGCCGGTTTCGCGCAGCGACGCCGAAATAATCAGGCGGGCATGGCCTTACCGTTGACCGCACCACGCACCCCGTTCAACGGCGCGATCAGTCCGGATCGGGTGGTGGCCTGCGCCGAGACCGAGCTCGACGCGATCAAGGAGATCAAGACCGCCTTCGATGTGAAGGTCAACGATGTCGTCCTCACCATCGTGGCGGGCGTGCTGCGCACCTATCTCGACAAGCACGACGAACTGCCCGACAAATCCCTGATCGCCTCGGTGCCGGTGTCGGTGCACGACACCTCCCGCCACACCGCGGGCATCAATAAGGTCTCCTCGCTGTTCTCCCAGCTCGGCACCGACATCGCCGACCCAGTGGAACGCCTGCGGCAGGTGGCCGAGGCCAACCGCGACGCCAAACAAGAACATGAATTCGTCGGCGCGGATTTCCTGATGGACTGGTCGAAGTACGCTCCGCCGAATACCTTTCAGTTGGCCGCGCGCGTCTACTCGTCGCTGAAACTGGCCGAGCTTCATCCGGTGGTGCACAACCTGGTGGTGTCGAATGTGCCGGGCCCGCCGATGCCGTTGTATTTCCTCGGTCATCGAGTCGAGGGCATGTATCCGTTCGGACCGGTTTTCCACGGCGCGGGACTGACCGTCACCGCGCTGTCCAACAACGGTGATCTGGACTTCGGATTCATCGCCTGCCGGGAACTGGTGCCCGATCTGCAGGCGATCGCCGATGCGGTCCCCGGCGTTGTCGATGAATTGCTGACCGCGGCACGCGATCTGGGCTAATGTCCACCGCTACCCTGTTCGCCATCGCCGCCGGACAGGGCCGCATTCGAAGTTTCTTGCTGCCGTGCGGCAACGGCGGCGCATGCCTCCAGCAGTACCGGCACGAAGCGGTCGGCCTCGAGCACGCAGGATGCGTGACCGGCCTTGACCAGATGAATGCTCGCACCGGGAATCATGGTCGCCATCTCCAATTGCCGATAGACCGGAATCGCACGATCCCGCGTCGTGATCACGACGGCGGTCGGCATCCGCAGCGTGGAAAGCCAACCGGTCGCATCGAATCGGCCGACCTCCGCGATGACTTGCGCCATGACCCAGCCACTGCTACTGCGAAATTCGGTGAGCGCCCAGCGATTCAGCTTTCCCGGAGCCCAGGTGTACTCCGGCAATTCGGGTAACCGACCCACATACTCCGCGGCACGACGGTACGAATAGGGGCCGATGACTCCGGCCAACGCACCGAAGGTCAGGTGAAAAGCGCGCTCGCGCAACTTCTCCTGGAACCGATACGGCGTCGCGCACAGCACCAGGCCGCTCACACGATCCGAATGCCGGTGTGCGGCAAGCAATGCCACGACACCGCCGAGGGAGTATCCGGCCAGGATCGCCCGCTCGATGCCGAGCGCGTCCGCCACCGCGACGACATCGTCGGCACAGTCGCGCACCGAGAACCGCTCCGATCGGATGCCGCGGCCGTGCCAGCGCTGATCGAACACGATCACCCGGTAACGCTCGGCCAGCGCAGCGAGGGCGGGGAACCATGTCAGGTAGCCCGTGCAGGCGGTGGCATGCAGCAGGATCAGGGTCGGTGCGCCCTCAGGGCCCGCAATATCGACAACGTAGGTGCGCCCACGCCCCGGCAGCTCGACGAGCCGCCCGCCGGGCACCTCTGCGATATCGGGCACCCCGGCACGCCGGGAGAATCGCCGCATGGCGACCACCGCGGGATTCGGATTCGTCATCGTCGGCCTCCTCGCGGTGTTACTAGAACACGTTCTACAACGATAATGCCATAGGGGACCGTTCAGGCGCGGGCGCGGACGATGTATTCGGCGATGCAGGCGGACTTAGCGCCACCCTCGCGTTCGATGGTCGCCTGGTCGACGATCTACCGGCCGCCGGGAACCTCGTCGACGCTCACGATCCGGGCGGCGGCCACAGACGCGGGAACCGCCGGGCACGGGCGCGGGGAAGCACACCTTGTTCTGACCGTAGTTGATGCGCGCCGAGGCGTCCTCGAGGGTGATCAGCTCGGCCATCAGCGGCGGAAGCAGCGAGTGGGGTAGCCATGCACGATCGTGATGCCGTACGGGCCGGCGGCACGCTCGGCATCGATGTGGATCCACTGCCGACCCTCGGTTGGCTCGGCGGAGGCGTCGATGCGGGCCTGGGGGCCTCGATCCAGCGGCTCACGCCGAGAGCTGTGCCCGCTACGGTGCGCAGCGATCCCATGCCGAAGACGGCGGTTCACTCATAGACCGCACAGTAGTGCCGAGTTCCACTGGCCGATACCAGGCGAGATTCGATCGACAATTATCTGTAACGTGTTTCAGTAGTCGACGGGATCGAGAGGAGGCCGCGATGGGGCGGTTGACCGGCAAGGTGGCACTGATCAGCGGCGGGGCGCGGGGCATGGGCGCCGCGCACGGGCGGGCACTGGCGGCCGAGGACGCGCGGGTGGTGCTCGGCGACATCCTCGACGAGGAGGGCGCGGCACTGGCCGAGGAAATCGGCGACAATGCCGCGTATGTCCACCTCGACGTGCGCGAAAAGCAGCAGTGGCAGGATGCGGTCGCCGAGGCCGTGCAGCGCTTCGGTTCGCTGAATGTCCTGGTGAACAATGCCGGGATCGTCAATGGCAATCTGCTCGTCGACTTCGAATTGTCCGAGTGGCAAAGGATCATCGATATCAATCTCACCGGCACCTTCCTCGGCATGCAGGCCGCCACACTCGCGATGATCGAGGCAGGCGGCGGTTCGGTCATCAATATTTCCTCGGTCGAGGGCATGCGCGGCAGCCCCGGCCTGCACGGGTACACCGCCACCAAATTCGCGGTCCGCGGACTCACCAAATCGACCGCACTCGAGTTGGCGCAGTACGGAATTCGGGTGAATTCGATTCATCCCGGGCTGATCCGGACCCCGATGACCGACGGTATTCCGGAGGATTTCCTGCAGATCCCGCTGGGGCGCGCGGCCGATCCGTCCGAGGTGTCGGCACTGGTGACCTATCTGGCCAGCGATGAATCGTCCTATTCGACAGGCGCTGAATTCGTCATCGACGGTGGCCTGACCGTGGGAGTTCCGCACAAGACGTTCTCCTGATCGATACTGCGTGCCGGGCAGGGCGCATGAGCGCGCGGCCGACCGTCGTCGACGGCCAATAGTCGCCACCCGTACGGCGGCTGCTCGGCACGGATCAGTCGATATCCGGCACGGGCGGCCCGAGGAAACGCACTGCGTAGCAATCGCATCCGGATGCGGTGTTCACCATGGTCTCCCCCACAGTCTGTGGCGGCGTGCGGAATCGGGATGGATACGTCCGGCCGCCACCAGCGCGTCGAACGCGGCGTGCTTGCGGGCGCAGTCGTGGTCGCGGTGCAGTTGCATCGCGAGATGGGCGTCGGCCAGGGTGAACGGTTGGTCGGGCGGGCCGCATGTCCATGCCTTCGGCCATTCGATCGGACGTAGGCGGCAGCGCCCCGCGGCGGGCCGGTGGCGGCGCGGCCGGTCGACCGGCCACACGCAGGCCACCCCGACCATCGCGAACGCGCCGCCCCCGATGACCGCGAGCACGCTATGCACCACTTGCCACGCGCCCATGGTTGTTCACCGCCCACGATCCTCGTGCGGATGAGTCGGCGGTAGCGCTAGCTGTGTGAGCCCATCGAGGACCTGCTGGAACATCTGGAGTCCGGGCGTACCGATGGGCAGGCAGCGCTCGATGGTCTCGGCCGGGAAATCGATGCCGCGCCGGTGGGCGCGCTCGCGCGGGCTCAACGCCTGCGGCGCGATCCGGCCATGCCGCACGAGTGTGTAGTAGGCCGCCCACTTCCACGCGCAACGCTCGATCCGGCACGCGCGGTGTCGCCGCATCTGCTGGTGCGCCAACTGCACCTCAGCGCGGCCGCAGATGGTGGGCGGGGTGAGGATCGTGTCGTCGGTCATCACGCCGCACCCGGTTCGACGCCGGGCCTGGAGCGCATCCAGATACCTTGCGGGCATACGGTTTCCAGATCGAAACCCGCGTCACAGACCGATGCGGGCCGACAGCCGACATGCTCGAGGTCGAAGACAACGATCACCTCGACCTCGAGACCGGCCGCCATCGCGAGTGCATATCCGATCGGATCGTCGATATCGTCCGGTGGTCTAACGGTGTAGACGTACTGATAGCCGCGCATGTTCGCATGCCGCTGTATATCGGCGGCGTGGCGTGGCGCATCCGGACCGGACACGTCATCGCGGACGAACCCGATGGCCTTCGGCTTGGCGCTGGTGGCGGTTTGCGTATGTGTCATGGCTCCCCCGGAACCTGGTCGGTGGGCTGGGTGTCGGGCGTCCGGCGACAACGATCGCGGTATTCGCTCGCGGGAACTTCGAGCCGCGAGGCGGACAGCTGAAGTTGTTGTGGTTGCGGCGGATTGGCGCTGTTCTCGGGGCGCCAACCTGCGGTGTCATCCGAACGTCGGGGCCAAGCACACCACGAACGCTATGCTTAGAGGAGCTATCTGGGACTCCCAAACATAGTCGTCCCAAATCCCCAGGACGTATCCCGAATCAGACCGACAATGCGTGCCACATTCGAGTCGCGAACGTCCCAGATCTGCAGGAGGTGCAAGAACTTTGACCAGCGAAGATAATCCTTCGACCCTGCCCCGGCGACAGCTTGGACGCTTCCTTCGCGAAACCCGCGAGGGGCAAGGGCTATCCATCGACAAGGCCGCGAGGCTGGCCGAGCTGAGCAAGAGCGGGCTACACCGCATCGAAACCGCGCAAGTGGCGAAGGTCAAGGTTCGCGAGATCCGAGCTCTGTGCGAAACGTACGGGGTCCCACAGGGCGAAACCAGCCGCGTGCTCAAACTCGCTGAGCAGGCGCAGGTAAAGAGTTGGCACACGGCGTTCGACGGCCTCTACACCGATTCCACATTCAACATGTACCTCGGGCTCGAAGCCGCTGCGCGCCAGCTGATTGCCTACCATGAGATCGTCCCGGGGCTGTTACAGACAGCCGACTACGCGCGTGCGCTGATCAGCTCTTTCTACCGCGACAGCAGCCCGGAAGATATCGACCGCCGCGTAGAGCTGCGACTGAAACGGCAGGCCATCCTCACCCGCAAGTCCGACCCAGTGAAACTCGAACTGTTACTTCACGAATCAGCTCTACACCGCGTCGTCGGCAACCCTCGCATCATGGCCGCTCAGCTGCGACACCTAGCCGAAATCGGCAAACTGCCGAACGTCTCGATTCGGATCCACCCGTTCACGAGCGGGTGCATGCAGGGAGTGTTGCACGGCCCGTTCATGATCCTCGACTTCGGCACCGATACCAAAGGCCAGACCGTGGAGCCACCGCTGGTCTATTTCGAAGGTGCCGGTAAGGCTGACCTTTACCTCGAGAATGTCGACGATGTACAGCGTTATGCTGAGCTTGCTACAGCCATCCGGACTGCATGCCTGGATGAAACGAGATCGCGTGACCTGCTCAGGCGGGCAGCAAGGAGTTATGCAGCGTGAATACCGACCTGTCCAGGGCGAACTGGTTCAAGAGCAGCCACAGCAGCGGTCAAACCGAATGCGTCGAGGTCGCGTGGCTCGATGAGGGCGGCGTCGGCGTTCGTGACTCGAAGAACCCGACCGGCCCGGCGCTGATCTTCACGCCCGGCGAATGGGATGCCTTCACAGCTGGCGTCACCGACGGTGAGTTCAACCTCCCTGCCTGAGCCGGGCAAAACCGAACACCACAAAGCGGCCCCGCACGACGAAACCATGACGTCGACGCGGGGCCGTTGCTGTTGTTTTGGCGGAAGGCCTTCCCGCACAACAGATTCAGTAGCATGCGAGTAGCGAACACCGCCGAGCCGAGGTCACGCTTCAGCACGTGTTGGCAACTCCCAGCGACCTGCCCGATGGCGTCACACCTCTGCGGCCACGACAGTACGCCCAGGTTGGTGAATGGTCCCCGAAAGTCCATCCGGAGATCACACTCCCATATCCGTTCCCGATCGCACTCAGTTGGGCAGACCTCGAATACTGATCCCGACGTTACGTTGCCGGTCGCTCGGCGCGAGACCCGGACCATCAAGGTCGACAGTGATGTTCGAGCTGAGCACTCTCTGCTCGTTCTGCCAGAAACTGATCTCGGAATCCCCCACCGATGTTTCGGGCCCGAGGGCGACGACATCGGGCGGAGATCGCGTCCTCGTTGAAGAAGGCACAGGGATCGACTGCCTGATCTTCTCGGCAATCTCGAGCTTCCACCGATCGTCGGCAGACACCATGCCCCCGAATGTGTTGGCGCTGCACTCGTCGGAATCGGCTCAGACGCCAGACTGCGCCTGCGAAGCTCCCACAGCGCCGCCACCAATAGTGCAGGCACACAACGTCATACGAACCCCATAACCCTTCCCGCAGGTCCCGGGGCAACTAAACGGCACACGAACAAGCGGTAGGACCCGGCGAGCACGCCTCTGCCGCCGACCGCAGCGGCGATGCTCTTGCGCGTGGCGGCGTCCGCTGCCGCGTTGAACGGCTTGTTGCCAACATTTCGATGTTACGGAAGTCATATCTCAGGACTCGCGCGGTAATCTAATATGAGATTCGTATGATACGATTCTCAAAGAGATGGGAATGTCATGATTGTTGTCACCGGGGCCAGCGGAGCAGTCGGCCGTCCGCTCGTCGAACTGATTGCCGCGCAGGGGGTTCGAGTACGAGCTATCACCCGGTCGCCCGAAAATGCCGCGCTGCCCGCGGGTGTCGAGGTGGTGGCCGGGGATCCCGCCTGGCCGGACACGCTTGCCGATGCTCTCGGCGGTGCGTCCGCGGCATTCCTGCATCCACGCGCCGTCGGCGACGCGGCCTTCGAGTTCGCGGAACTGGCTGCTAAGTGTGGCGTGCGCCGGCTTGTCGCCCTCTCGGCCATCAATATCGACGACCCGCTCGACGCACAGCCGTCCCGCTTCCGCGGCGATCGGAACAGGGAGGCCGAGCAGGCGGTGGTCGACAGCGGTCTGGAGTGGGTGAGCCTGCGCGCCAGCAGCTTTGCGAACAATGTCGTGCAGAGCGGCTGGAATGCTCAGATTCGCGCGGGTGATGTGGTGCGCGGACCCTACGCCGGATTCGCCGAGAGTCCGCTACACGAAGGCGATATCGCGGCGGTCGCGGCGCATGCCTTCCTGACCGATGATCTGCTGGGGCAACGAGTGGAATTGACCGGACCCCAATCACTTACCCATGCGGATATGGTTCGGATCATCGGCGAGGTCATCGGCAGGCCGTTGCGCTACGAAGAAGTCCCCGCCCCCGTGGTGCGGCAGGGTATGGTGGCGCGCGGCTTTCCGGAGGATTTCGTCGACTCCTTGCTGGCCCGCTACGCCGATGGCGTCGGCCAGCCCGCACCCGTAACCAACGATGTCGAGAAAATCCTCGGTCGCACAAGAACTTTCGCCGACTGGGCCGCCGATAACGCTGCCGCCTTCCAGAATTGAGTGCCAGCCATGCGCACAATCGCCCATTTTGCGGCCCAGATATTCAGCGGTATCTTCGCCGGATTCCTGATCGCCGTCCTCGTCCTCGAACTATCTATGCGTGATGCCAGCGCCGCCGTCTATACCCAGGTCCGGCAGATCGAACTGGAATGGCTCGACGTCCTCGCCACCGTCACCCTGCTACCCGCTCTGATCGCCACGGCCCTCATCATCGCGATTCGTTTCCGCGACCGAGGCTCGCCCCGTTGGCTCCCGATCACCGCGTTCGCGCTGCTCGCGGGCGTGTTGATCCTGACGATTATCGTCAACCTGCCGATCAATGCCGACCAACGCGACTGGATCGTCACCACACCACCCGACGACTGGGCGACCATCCGTGACCATTGGCAGCTCTCGCATGCGGTGCGCACAGTAGCCGCCACTCTCGCCTTCGCAGCCTTGAGCGCAGCGGCACCGTCAGCTCGGAAACTCCCAGCACCGATAACATCAGAATCGGAGACCGCGATCCGGCTCCAGCGCCGGGCAGCAGGTGATCGCCGAGGTCGCTCGATTGCACAGCTGCACTCGGATCAGCGGATCACGCAACCTTAGCCGCGTTGGTTCATCAAAGTACTCTCCAGAGTTGTTGTCGCCGTGTGGAATCGGCGCCGATTCCACACGGCGGCCGCCAGCGCATCGAAAGCCGGATGCTTGCGCTCACAGTCGTGATCGCGGTGCAGTTGCATCGTGAGATGGGCATCGGCGGGGGTGAATGGTTCGGCGGGACCGGCGCGCCGTGCACCATTTGCCATGCGCCCATTGGTGTCTCACCGCCGATTATCATTGCCCGGGGACGTCGGCAGCGGTGCTAGCGGTGACCTGCACGCGAGGTGAATGGGATGCCTTACGGATGGCACCACGGATGGACAGTTCAGCCTCACTGCAGTTCAGCCTCACTGCTTGAGCCCTGGCAAGAACACATCAAGACGGCCCCGACGAACCTAGGAAGTCGTGACGTGGCCGTCTGCCATCAGAGTGAGCATGAGTCCAACGAGTAACCCCCATGGCGAATTTGGATGGCTACGCAGAAGAGTCCGGCTGGTAGAGTTCGGTGCTATGAGTACACCAGGGGGGACGCCTGGTTCTAGCCAGGCGTTGTCGGTCGTTCCTGATCAAGTCCGTGACATCGGTGCCTATGTGTTCGGTATCGCCGACACTCTCGGGTCGGCGCTCGACTCGGCTGCCCGCGAGGTCGAATCTCTCACGACGAGCAGTTGGACCGGCGACGCGGCCACCGGCTTCAATACGGGGTGGAACGAAGTCAGCGACGGCGGCAGACAGATAATCTCCGCTCTTACCGGGCTGGCAGAGAAGCTCGGTGTCACAGCCGAAACCTACCAGCATCGTGACGAATCGAACGCAGGGGCCTTATCCACGTCCAGCCTCGATCTGCCATCCCAATCATGACCAATCCTTTCGCCGTAGAGCTCGACGAACTCGAGCAGATCATTGCTCGACTGTCCGGTTTGGCCGCATTTATCGTCGACCACCTCGATGAAATCGACCAACGGATCGCGACCCTGCGCGGCACCGGATGGGAAGGTATCGCCGCGCAAACGTATTCGGAAGCTCATCAGCAGTGGATCACGGGTGCGCGGGAGTTCGCGGAAGGAATCCGCGACATGACTGATGCAGCAAAGGCGGCACACGAAGCGTATTCCGAAGCGGCGGAAGTAAATTCCAAGATGATGCGGAGCGGAGCGTAGGTGGCTATCAATGTCGATCCGCAGACATATTACGACGCCGCCGCCAAGTGCGGGACAATAAACAGCGAGATCCTGACCGCGCTGTCGACGCTGTGGAACTCGCTGCAGGATTCCGGCCAGATGGCGGGTAGCTACGACAAGGCGGCCAAGTGGGCCGCCGAATACGACGACAACGCAACAGATCTCCTAAGTACCTGCGCCTCGATGTCGAACGCTCTCGCGAATTTCTCCAATATTCTGAATACCGCTGGCAACAATTGGGTGTATTCGAATTGGAAGGCGAATCCGGATCCATCGAAGGGCGCCGCACCGACTCCACCGTTTCACGTTCCGCAAGGTGTGGTGTTCCAGAACGACATCACCCCAGCACCGTCAGCTTTTGGCGGTACAGCCAAAGGGCTTGACACAAGTGTGCCCGGCCTGTTGGACCAGATCGGATACACGGTCCCGAACGGCGACACAGATCGTGTGAAGTCCGCTGGGGAAGCCTGGAAGAAGTTCGCTGAATCATCGGCCATCAAGAACGCACAGGCAGATATCAAGGCGATCATCGCCGCTATCCACTCAGCCAAAACCGAGGCGCCGGATATTGCCGACGTCGAGGCACACCTCACCACCTTGGCCAACGGCGCAGCCGCTATCGCGTCGGTATCGATGTCCCTGTCCGGAGCAGTCGGAGATCATCATACGAATCTGGTGGCATTCAGGTCGGATCTGGACAGTCACGTCAACAGTTTGATGAAGGAGTTGTTCTGGATTGCGGTCGGCACTGTGGCAGCAGTTGCCTTGACCGAGATTCTGACAGCTGGTCTGGCAACCCTGGGCCCCGCCGAAGCCGAGGCCGCCGCCGGAACAGCCGCCGGAACAGCCGCGGTTGCCACCACTGCGACACGGATTCGCAACCTGTGGAACATATGTAGATTGTTCCAGACCCTCGAGGTCGGCGTGGGAATCGCCGCAGCCGTGAACTCTGTTCATCCTCTCAATATTCAAACATCGTTGGACGAGATAGCCTCGCTTACTGCGGTGAGCGTTGCGGGAGTCTTCGTCGCCGAAATGGCGAAGGGCGGAAAACAGAGGGTGGCCGACACAGGCATCGAAAACGAAATGCGGGCGCTAATAGAATCCGGCGCGGCCAGCGGAGCGTGCGAGGCCCTGGCGAAGCTGTGGGACGAGGCAGAAAACGATGCCAAGAGGCGACAGAGAATCAAGAAAACGCAGAAGCAACACGAGTGCCGACAGTCTAGTGGCGGCGGTGGGCGATAGTGGATCGCAGTGGCCTGGGTCAAGTTGTACATGTCGATGGCGATCGAAGGATGTGAGGACAAAATGGACGGAGCTTCCCAGCTCAATTCAGCGCTGACATCGGGCGATCCTGGTCAGCAGGTCCGTGCGATGATCGAATTGATCAAGCTCGGCGACGATCGGGCCGTCGCAGACATCCTGCCGCTCGTCGAATCGGGTGATGTCGCCGTTCGAAGTGAAGCGGCGCGCGCGATCGGATTTCTGGGGGTGGCGCAGGTTTCAGTTGTCGGGCCAGTGTTGTTGCGGATGCTGTCGGACTCAGACGAGATGGTTCGCAACGAAGCGGCAGAGTCGCTCGGCCTCGTTCGGTTCAGTCCCGCAGTCGACGTCCTCGTGGATCTGCTGCGCGCGGACCCGTCGTGGCTGGTGCGCGCTTCCCTGGCCGAAGCGTTGGGCAGCTATCCAGGGCACGGAACCGCTGCTCTGGTCAAGTGCGTGCGCGATATTGACGAGTATGGGGCGGTGCGGCGGTATGCAATCGACTCTCTGGGCCGGACGGGTGACCTATCGCGTGCCGAAATGTCCGCTCTGGCAGAGGAATTCGGCCGGGATGAGGAGATCGGACCGCAGGTTCGAATCGCCGCCTATCGGATGGGCGATCAATCACAGCTAGCGGAGATCACCCGCGAGGCAGCTCATATGGATGAAGAGGACTCGTCCCGCTTACTCACCGACATCGAATATCTGTTGCGCCCGCCTGTACCACCGACGTTGTTGGAGGACGCGGCGCGCATCGGGACAATCCTCGATGTGGTCGCGATGCGCTGGCCGCTATACTCGCGGCACGTCCAGAACATCCGCGACAAGCTACCGACATGATGGGCGGTACCGCGGGCGACTCCTTCTGCTTCGCGGCAGTTCGCTCGGATGGTTGCCTTATCCCCCGAATCGACAAGATGAAGCATATCCGCCGCGCGGTGCTGATCAGAGCCGGACGTCAGCTCTGACGCCGGTTCGCCACCGCCCACTGGGCGACGGCGTCGGGGGACACATCTTCGCCGAGCACGTTATCGATGACAACGCGTCCGACGCAGATCGAGCGCAGTACGCGATCGGTGAACGCCTCCACATCTCCCCACGGCAGATAGGGTTTCGCGATCAGCAGGGAGGCGATGCCGTGCGCGCTCGACCACAGCTCCAAGACGACCGGCACCGGGTCACCCGGCGTGACCACGCCGAGGTTCATGCACTCGGTGACGGTCGCCGCGAGATGGGCAAAGGCACTGCTGGTCAGCACCTGGTCGACCGCGCCCGCCGTCTCACCAGGCGTCATGGCCAGGCGGTACTGCTCCGGATGCTCCCTGGCGAACCGGACATACGCCTGGCCCTGCTGACGCAGACGCTCCATCGGCGACTCATTCGGATCGGATGCGGCCAGCATTACCGCGTCCAGATCTTCGAATACCTGGGCCACCACGGATTCGATCAGCTGATCCTTATCCGCGAAATGGCGGTAGATCGACGGCGCGGTGACGCCGACGATCTTGGCGATTTCCCGAATGGAAACCGCGTCGACGTGACCTGCGTCAGCCAGCAGTTTCTTTGTGGCATCGAGGATTTCGGCGCGTAGCTCCGCACCGGAGCCACGTGCCGAACGCTGCCTGCGGGTAAAATTCACATTCGTCCGGCTAGTAGATGATTATCTGATTCGGATGTACCCGTTGCGGTTTCGCCCTCGCTCAAGCCGATCTTGGCATGCAGCCGGGCGAGTGGCGCGGGCGCCCACCAGTTCGCGGTGCCGAGCAACCGCATGAGTGCGGGCGCGAGCAGGCCGCGGATCAGCGTGGCGTCCGCGAGCACCGTCAAAGTCAGCCCCAGGCCTGTCATCTGGATGAACGATACCTTCGAGGTGACCATGGCGGCCATCACGATGGCCATCAATAGCGCGGCCGCGGTGAAAATCCGGCCGGTGCGCGCGACACCCAGCGCGACCGCGCGAGTGTTGTCCGCGGCGGTGCGTCCCGAGGCCACCCACTCCTCGCGGATGCGCGAAAGCAGGAATACCTCGTAGTCCATGGACATTCCGAAGGCGAGACAGAACATCAGGATCGGCATGGTCGGGACCAGATAACCGGTCGCGTCATTGCCGAAAACGCTGGACAAGTGCCCATCCTGGAAGATCCAGACCATCGCACCGAACGCTGCGGTCAACGAAAGCGTATTGAGGGCAAGGGCTTTCAGCGGCAGCAACACACTTCCGGTGAACAGGAACAGCACCACGAAGGTGGCGAGCACGATCAGCGCCCCGGCCAGTGGCAGTCGCGCACCCAGTGCTTCGAGGGAGTCGCGGTTTATCGCCGCACTGCCCCCGAAGAGCGCCGGTCCCGGGCTCGGGACGTCACGAAGCCGCTCCAGTTGCGACTTGCCCGCGGCGGTGAAGGGATCGACCGTCGTTGCCACAGTGAGGAATGCGCCGGTGTCATTCGTCATCTGCGGCGATCCGGCCGCCACCTTCAGTCCGCCGGTGTACAGACCGACACCCGAGAGCACTCCGGACACGCCATCCACCTTCGACAGTGTGGCGGCGTAATCGCCGATGGCGGACGGATTTCCGTGGTAGTCGTCGAGCACCACGGTGACATTGTTCGCGGCATTGGACTGGAAGTCCGAGCGCAGTGCGTCGCCGACCGTGCGGCTGGTGGCGGAGGTGCCCGCGTTGAGCACTCGATCGTCCGGATAGCCGAATTTCACGCCGAGGAACGGGGACCCGATCGCCAGCATCAGCACGACGATCGCGATGGCGACCGGTGCGGCATGGCGCATCACCCACTGCACCGTGCGATACCAGAAGGTCTGCTCGGGTGCGCGCGCAGCATGCAGGTCACGGCCGAGCAAGCGGCCCAACGGCTTTCGCAGATCCAATGCATTAACCCGATGTCCGAGCAACATCAGCACCGCGGGCAGGACCAGGATCGATGCGGCGGCGGCCGCGGCGACCACCGCAACGCCGGCGTAGGCAAAGGATTTCAGGAAGTACAGGTTGAAGACGCCCAGCGCGGCCACCGACAGCGCGACGGTCAGCGCCGAATACAGCACGGTGCGTCCCGCGGTCTGTACCGCCCGCACCACTGCCGCCTCGATATCGAGTCCATTGCCGAGTTCCTCGCGATAGCGGCTGACAATGAACAAGCTGTAGTCGATCGCGAGCGCAAGACCCAGTGCCGTGGTCAAATTCAGCGCGTAGATCGACACATCGGTGAAAACCGTGAGGGTGCGCAGGATGGCCAGGGTGGTCAAGATCGCGAAGATGCCGACGGCCAGCGGCAGGAAGGCCGCGACCAGGCTGCCGAACACCAGGATCAACACGATGAACGACAGCGGGATGGCCACACTCTCGGCGACCGCGAGATCGTGGGTGATCTGCTCGTTGGAGTCGTGGTAGATGGAGCTGAGGCCGCCCTGATAGATGCTGACGCCGTCATTGGTGCCGGTGACCTCTGCGGCGATCGCACCGGCGGCCTTCTGGGCCACGGACTCCTCGCCGGTGATGTAACCGAGCACCAGCGCGCTCTTACCGTCCTTGCTGCGCAATGCGGACGACAGGGACTGCGGAGCGTTCCAATAGGACTGGACGCCGATCACATCGCCGCGCGAACGCAAGGTGTCGATCAACTTCGCGCCCGCCGCCTTCGCGGCCGGACTGTCCGCACCGGCATCATCGCGAACCAGCAGGATGAGGTTGGGTTCCGCGCCGCCGAAGTTATCCGCGACCAGCTTGGCGACCCGCGACGACTCGGCGTCGCCCGGGGTGAAACCGGCGGTCTTCATATGCGAGGTCGCCGAGGCGCCGAATACGCCGCAAAGTATGGCCAATAGGGCGGCGGCGAGCAGGATTGTGCGCGGATGTCTGGTGGACAGATGTGCGATCCGTACGAGCATGAGCGGCTCCCCTGTTCGACTGCATCTCACGTAACAGCGTTAGCTGTAACGTCGTTAACTCAATGACGATAGGGGTACATAGCGAACAAGTAGTGATCCCGATCACCAGCACGGGCCTATCCGAGATACGCCGAGATCGCATTGGCAATGGCGCCGGCATACCTCGCCCGCCCATCGGGCGATTCGATCAGCGCCGCATCACCCGGATCGCGCATATTTCCACATTCCACGAGCGCGACCGGACGTTCGGAGAGGTTGAGCCCCGCCAGATCCGCGCGCGGATTCATGCCATCGGAGCCGACATAGGTCGACGGGACGAAGCCGGACCCGATCATGATGTCGCGCAACGTCGTTGCCAGTCGCTGCGACGGCTCACCCTGTGCCGGATTCAGTGGCGGCGACGAGTACGCGACGTGGAAGCCGTGCGCGCCCGCGACAGCGCCGTCGGCATGGATCGAGACGACAGCCGCCGCACCACTGCGGTTTCCGATCGCGGCGCGTTCGTCGACACAGGGGCCGACACCGGCATCGTCGTCGCGGGTCAGCACGACGCGAATTCCGCGGGCGGCCAAGGTATCCCGGACACGGATGGCGACATCCCAGGTGAATTCGTGCTCGGTATAGCCGTCGGTGGCGGATGTGCCGGTGGTGTTGCACGCCTTGGTTTTTCCGCGACCGTCCGGCACCTGACGGTTGATCTCGCCAGGCTGGGCGGCATTGCCGCCATTGTGTCCCGGGTCGATGACGACGACGCGGTCATCGGCGATGAAGCTCGGCGGGTTCGTCGTCGGTTCGTCGCTTATCTGCGGCGTCGTGGTGCGCGCCGCTGAACCGGATGCGTCGTGCGCGCATCCACCGAGCAACATGCCCCACGCGCAGATCGCGGCGGTCGTCTTCCAGCTTCGCCATCGCATGGCACCGACACTGCCACAGCCTTGCAGCCGGTTCATCGGCACAGCTATCGGAACGCCAGCGCGCCGAGCGTATCCGCGTGCCGATATTGCAGATACTTTTTGACCGTGTCCGCGGCGACAGCCGCATTGGCGGTGACCACGGTGACCACGACGAATTCCTTTTCGGTCCCGTCGCGCCATTTGCCGGTGACGAAATTGTCGATGTAGGTGCCCGGTCGCAGGTGCAGGTCCTCATCGGTGAACTTGCCGAGCGCGGCCGTGGCCTGGCCCTGGGTCGACATCGCGAGGACGAATTGGGTGATCTTCAGCCCGCCGCCCTCGGCCCGGTACACCATTTCGGCGGCGTACTGGCAGCCCAAGCCGGTGAGCTTGCCGTTCACCTCGAAATCGCGGCAGTTGGCGTGATCGCGGCCCTCAACCCAGTCGGCGTGCAATTCCACGCTGTCGAATTTGAAATTCCAGTCCCCGGCGAAGTCGGCGTAGGTGAGCTTGCCCGAGGACGGTTGGCCAGGGGGCGGTTGGCCAGGGGGCGGCGTTGTCGCGGTCGTTCGCGGGGTGGTCGCGCGCGGCGCGCTCGTGGCCGGGACCACAGTGGCCGTCGCATTCGACGCCTGCGGTTGGTCCTTGTCGCGCGCGGCGATAACGACCAGTCCGACGCCGAGCACGGCGACCAGCCCGAGCACCACCGCGACGATCACACCGGTCTTCGATTTGGGCGGCGGGCTCGGCGGCGGCGCGCTGGGATACCCCATCGGATAGCCGGTCTGCCCCCAGCCCTGCTGCGCCGGATAGCCCACCGGCTGTCCCCACGGCGCCGGATCCTGCCGCGGCGGCTCCCCATAGCCGTACGGATAACTCACAGCCTGCCCACCTCTCCCGCCGGGGCGGCGACCCCCACCACGTACTGATCGCGATCCGATCCCCCAGCGTTGCAGGTTCTGCCAGCTTAGCCGGTGAGTAATAAGCCCAGCGCAAGACCGAACATCACGACCGCGATCACCGAATCGAGTACGCGCCAAGCGATCGGACGGGCGAATAGCGGGGCGAGTTTGCGGGCGCCATAGCCGAGCGAGGTGAACCAGATAATGCTGGCGACCATCGCGCCCGTGCCGAGGAACCAGCGGTCCGGGCTGGTGTAGGTGTTGGCGAAGGAGCCGAGCAGCAGCACCGTGTCCAGGTAGACGTGCGGGTTGAGCCAGGTCAGGGCCAGGCAGGTGAGGATGGTCGCGCCGAGTGCGACGGTGGCGCCGGTGGAGTCGGCGGTCAGACTCGATGCCGCGACGGCGCGGCGGGCGGCGAGAATGCCGTAGCCGAGTAGAAAAGCGGCTCCGGCGTAGCGGATCACCGTCAGCAAGACGGGGGCGGATTCGACTACGACACCCAACCCCCCGACTCCCGCCGCGATCAGCACGATGTCGGACACGGTGCAGACCGCGACCACCGCGAGCACATGCTGGCCGCGCAGACCTTGGCGCAAAACGTAGGCGTTCTGCGCGCCGATCGCCACGATCAAGGAGAGTCCGAAGCCGAGTCCCGAGATGGCCGCCAGGGCCGCCGATGATGCCGTCACATGTATCGACGCTAGGTTCGAAGACCTGACCAGACCAGCTAAAGATTCTGAAGTACCTTTAGGATTTCTTAATGGACCTGCAGTTCGATCAGCTCCGCGCGCTCAACGCGGCCGTCACCGAGGGCACCTTCGACGCCGCCGCGCGCAGTCTGCGCGTGACGCCGTCGGCGGTCAGTCAACGCATCAAGGCGCTCGAGGATGCCGCAGGTCGCATCCTGCTGCAACGCACAAAACCGGTGCGGCCCACCGAATCCGGGCTCGCGGTGCTGCGTTTGGCGCGACAGATCGAGCTGCTCGCCGGGGATGCCGCACGCGAACTCGGCGATGTCGATCGGCCGGCGGGTCGCCCGATCCGGGTACCGATCGCGGTCAATGCCGACTCGCTGGAAACGTGGGTGATGCCCGCATTGCGGCAGGCGCCCGCCGGTGTGTGTTTCGAGATACATCGCGAGGATGAGGAACATACGACTCGATTGCTGCGCGACGGGACGGTGATGGCGGCGATCACCGCCACCTCGTCGGCAGTGCAGGGATGTCGAGTAAAGCGGCTTGGTGCCATGCGGTATCGGCCCATGGCGAATCCGCGGTTCGCGCGGACCTGGTTCGCGGATGGGCCGACCGCCGAGGCATATTCCGTTGCACCCGTTGTACTTTTCGATCGCAAGGATGATCTGCAGGATCGTCATCTACGGCGGCGATGTGGACAGCCGGTGGATCCGCCGCGGCATTATGTGCCGTCGTCGGTCGGATTCGCGGAGGCGATTCGGATCGGGCTGGGGTGGGGGATGTTGCCCGATCTGCAGACTCGAAGTGGTCGGGACCTCGTGCCGATCGATGGGGATTCGTATATCGATGTGCCGCTCTATTGGCAGCAGTGGAAGGTCGATTCGCCTGCGCTCAGTGGCGTTGCGGGCGCCATTGCGGCTGCTGCGGCTGAGGCGCTGTCAGATGGTCCACGGCGGTGACTTGGGGAATGTCACGGGAAGCGCGGTCAATGCGCGGTGGAATGGGCCCGGTCGCCATGTCAGGTTTCAGTCATCCCATCCCATCCGTCGCATCCCGATCCTGCCACGCCGATCGCGGCAGCGGGCGAATTCGGAACACTTCCCCTTCACAGTCACCGGTCCGCGTTGCTACTGGACGTCGTCGCGCCGAGCAATTGGGGCGTCGGCCGCGAGCCAGGGCATGCGGTCGAGCAGCCGATCCCGCAGTTCCGTCAACCGAGTAATGCGCGCGTTCAACTCGGCAACTCGCGGTGGTCCGACAGCCGCGTATCCGGTGGCGCAGCGCGGTTCGAAAGGGAATACGGCGGGCAAGTCGTGGTCCAGATAGGGCAGGAAGGCCCGGACATCGTCGATGGTGAAACCGATGTCGAGCAATTCGCGGATGTTGCTCACCTGTTTGATCGCGTTTTCGTCGTAAGTGCGGTACCCCGAGGTGGTGCGGTCGCAGGTGAGCAGCCCCTGCTCTTCGTAGAAGCGCAGGGCGCGGGTGGTGGTACCGGTGCGCGTCGCGAGTTCACCGATCAGCATCTGTTTTCCTTCCGTCGGTACGGTCAACGCGCGAGACGTACCACCACCTTCCCGGTGTAGCGGCCTCGGACCAGATCGAGCAATGCCCGCGGGGCGTTCTCCAGCCCGTCGACGAGGGTCTCGGATTGGACGAGTTGCCCATCGGCAACCCAGCGGCGTAAGCGTTGCCCGAATTCCGCCGCCAGATCCAGATGGTCGAGCATGGTGAAACCACGCAGCGTGATCCGCTTACCGATCACCGGCAGCAGATCTCCGGGCCCCTCGTCGGGCAGACCTCCGGACCGCTGCCGAGCGAGAGCACCGCAGAGCGCGATGCGTCCACCCACATTCATCACCTCGATCGCCGCCCGCAACTGAGCACCACCCACATTGTCGAAATACACATCGATCCCGTCCGGCGCGACCGCTCGCAACTGCTCGACCAGAGGTGCGTCGTGGTAATCGAAGGCCGCGTCGAAGCCGAGCTCTTCGACGACATGGCGCACCTTTCGCGCCGAGCCGGCGCTACCGACGACCCGACCCGCGCCGAGCAGCCGCGCGATCTGGCCGGCCATGCCACCGGTGGCGCCCGCCGCGCTGGAAACGAAAACCGTATCCCCGGCACGCAGACCCGCCACGGCCGTTAGGCCCGCGTAGGCGACCAGCCCGAATCCGAGATAGCTGGACGGCGACGGATACGCGTCCGGATCCACGATCCGGATCGCGCTCGCCTCGGCCACCGCGTACTCGCGCCAACCGAGCCGATGCAGCACCAGCGCGCCCTCCGGAACAGCCGGATCCGCGGAGGCTACGACCTCACCAATCGCATCCCCGAACATCGTCGCGCCAACAGCGAACGGCGGCATGGGAATTCCCGGGTAGGCGCCGATCTGCATGAGCATGCCCGGATCAATCGACATGTACAGATTCCGCACCAGCACCTGCCCCGACGACGGATCGGGCACCGGCTGCTCGACCAGTCGGAAGTCGGCCAGTTTCGGAAACCCGTCCGGTCGTGCGGAAAGCTGGACAGCCCGTGCGGTTCGCGTCATAACAGTCATGGGAGCGACGCTAAGGATTGACGTATACGTGAAGGTCAAGCCGCGCCCGTGGGCCAGTTGCGACAGATGTGGTCCCCGTCATGGCTCGAGCCGGTGTGCCGCATCGCCCGAATGCGGCGCGTCACCCCTCCAGATGAAGCTTTCGGCTCGAGGTCTCCGGCGCGAGGGTGGTTTCGCCTTGGCGGACGGTGATTACTCCTATGAGGATCAGGGTGCCGCCGAGGAGTTGGAGGGGGCGGGGGGATTCGCCGAGGAGGACCCAGGCGAAAGCGAGGGCGGCCAGGACTTCGAAGAGGGCTACGAAGGAGGCGAGGCGGGAGCCCAGGAGGCGGGTGGCGGCGATGCCGGAGACGTAGGCGAGGGCGGCGGTTATCGTGCCGAGCGCGAGGACGGGGAGCCACCACGAGACGGTGAAGTATTGGAAGACAACGGGATTGGTGGTGGCGTCGAGGGGGACGATGCCGATCGCGCCTGCCGCGAGGAGGGCGAGTCCGCCGAGGAGGAGACCACCGGCGGCGAGTACCGTGCCCGGCAGGGCGCCGTCGCCGTGGGCGGAGAGCAGGAAGTAGGCGGCGGCGCCGATCATGGCGGCGAGGGCCCATGCGATGCCGATGCCGCTGGCGGCCAGGCCGAAGCGCAGGTCGATGACCAGGATCAGACCGGCCATCCCGAGTACTGCGCCGAGAACCGTTGCGGCGCTCGGACGTTGGCTATTACGCAGCCATAGCCAACCAACCACGGCCACCGGCGCGGTGTATTCGATGAGCAACGCCACGCCGACTTGCATATGGGCTACGGCGTTGAAGTAGGCGAGTTGGGTACCGGCCACGGCGAGCAGTCCATACGCGGTGATCAAGAATGCGTTGCGGCGCAACAGATCCCAGTCACCGTGCAACTGCACCAGTGCGATCGGAACCAGAACCGCCGCGGCAACCAGCACCCGGACCGCCACCACGGACGCGGAGCTCCAGCCCGCATTCATCAAGCCGCGAGCCAGTGATCCCGATAGCCCGAACGAGGACGCGGACACCACCGCGCAAAGCAGTCCGGTCCGCAGCCGCTGCGCAGTGCTGTCATGAGTCATCGCAACCATGACTAGTGACGCTAAGGTCGGCCAGGTAATATGTCAACATGGCCTTTGCCCATGACACTGAGGCGGCGTTGGTTGCGGCGGTGGAGCTGGTGAATTCCGCGGAGGAGCCGGATACGTTGACCGAGATCGCCCAGCTCGACGAGTTTTTCGACAAACACGTTTACACCGGCGTGCACGCCGGCGACGCCGCCGAGCTCGCCGCGGTGCGCGCCTTGCGCACGCCGCTACGTCACATGCTGACCAGTGATCGCGACACGACGGTGCGGCTGATCAACGAGACGCTGGCGAAGCATCGTGCCCTGCCACAGTTGGTTCGGCACGGCGATGTCGATTACCACATCCACGCGGTGCCCGCGCAGGCTCCGCTCCCGGTTCGCATCGCCGTCGAGACCGCAATGGCAATGATCGATCTGGTCCGCTCCGACGAGCTGAGCCGGCTATCCCTCTGCGCCGACGAGGGCTGCGAAGGCCTCGTTCTCGACCTGTCACGCAATAGATCGCGCCGCTACTGCAGCACAGCCTGCGGAAATCGCAACGCTGTCGCCGCCTACCGTGCGAGGAAGAAGTGAATCCCGGTCAGTTAAAGCGCTATCGCAGGCGCGAGAGTCGCATACCACCTTGCTGGCACCAATTCTCCATGCCGAGTATCCCGAGGTCGGTATCGCGTCCTTACTCAATCCTCGAGGTCCGCACGTGTTCTCACAGATTCGGCAGATGTGCACCGAGCAATCGTTGACCAGTCCCGCCTTCGCCGGCCTACATAGCCCGTCGGCCGTGCCGGACCTCCTCGGTGATCCACGCGTCGCTGATGTCCTGGCGCGCAATACACTCGGCCGATTCGTGCCACGTGTACCGATCTACAGCTTTCACGGCGTTCTCGACGAAATCGTGCCGGTGAGTCAAGCCGACGATATGACGCGTCAGTGGTGCGCAGGCGGGGCGAGCGTACAGATCATCCGCGACGGTTGGCTCGACCATATATTGGAAGGCCTTGTCCACCAACAGGATGCGGTTGAATATCTCGCGGACCGGTTCGCAGGAGCTCCGGCACCAAACGGATGTTGATCAGACTCCCATGGTGTGAGGTGGTTGTTGGGCGTACTGCATACTGACCGCATGGGTGCTGTCAGTTTTCTGCACATCTTGATTCTGCTTGCGGTCGTGGCGGTGCCGGTGGTCATCGTGTTGATCGTGAAGTCCGGGTCGGGAGGGGGATCGCCGACGCCTGCGATGGCACCGGGGTGGTATCCGGACCATGCGAATCCAGGGCTGGTGCGGTGGTTCGATGGGTACCAGTGGACGAATTACACGCAGCCGCGGCAATGAAAGGGTTCAGCTGTGGAGCGTCACCACTCGGCGAAGGAACCGTCCTTGCGGTGCCAGATCGGGTTTCGCCAACGGTGGCCCTGTTCGGCCGCGCGAGTCACCGCAGCTTCGTCGATCTGGATGCCGAGGCCAGGGGCCTGGAGCAGGTCGACATAGCCGTCGTGGTAAGCGAAAACCGTCGGGTCGACGAGGTAGTCGAGCAAGTCCGAGCCGGTGTTGTAGTGGATGCCGAGGCTTTGCTCCTGAATGAGCAGGTTGGGGGTGGCGAAGCCGACCTGGAGGCTGGCGGCGAGGGCGATAGGGCCGAGGGGGCAGTGTGGGGCGAGGGCGATATCGCGAGCCTCGGCAAGGGCGGCGATGCGGCGGACCTCGGAGATGCCACCCGCGTGCGAGAGATCGGGCTGGACGACGGCGATGCCCTGATCGAGCACCACATTGAAATCCCAACGCGAGTAGAGTCGTTCGCCGGTGGCGATGGGAATGCTTGTCGCGCGGGTGATCTCGCCGATCTGGCTGCTGCACTCCGGGACGAGCGGTTCCTCGACGAAGAACGGCAGATACGGTTCGAGTAGCGGTAGCACACGCCGCGCCATCGGAATGGACAGGCGGCCATGGAAATCGACGGCGATATCGAAATCGTCGCCGGTTGCCTCACGCACCGCCGCGACGCGATCGACGATGCCTCGGGTCGCGCGCGGCGTATCGATCAGCTCCAATTCGGCGGAGCCGTTCATCTTGATCGCGGTGAACCCCTGTTCTTTTCGTTCTACCGCCGCGCGCGCGACATCGTCGGGTCGATCGCCGCCGATCCAGCTGTATACCCGGACCCGATCGCGGACCGCACCGCCGAGCAATTGCCAAATCGGCACGCCCAGTGCCTTTCCGGTGATATCCCACAGCGCCTGGTCGATGCCCGCGACCGCACTCGACAGGATCGGTCCGCCCCGATAGAAGCCGCCCTTGGTAAGCATCTGCCAGTGCGCTTCGATGCTCATCGGGTCCTTGCCGACAAGGTAGTCGGCCAGTTCGTCGACCGCGGCGGCGACGGTGTGAGCGCGGCCTTCGAGGACCGGTTCACCCCAGCCCGTGATGCCCTCGTCGGTCTCGATCTTCAGGAAGCACCAGCGCGGGGCGACCAGGTAGGTGGTGAGTGCGGTGATCTTCACCGGGACTCCTTTCGCACGCTCCAGCCGCCGTCGACGACCAGGTTGGCACCGGTGATGAAGGATGCGTCGTCGGAGGCGAGGAAGGCGACCGCGGCGGCGACCTCCTCGGGTGCGCCCATCCGGTCCAGCGCGGTGGCCTGGGCGGACAGCCGCCGACCTGCCTCGTCTACGTCATCCCATACCGGGGTGAGAATCGGGCCGGGCAGCACGGCATTGACCCGCACGCGTGCGCGCCCGTACTCCACGGCCAGCTGCCGGACCAAGGCGGTCAAACCGCCCTTGGCGGCGGCATAGACCGGATAACCGGGAAGCCCGAAGTGGGCGTGCACGCTGGAGACCGCGACCACATTGCCGCTGCGGCTGCGCAGATCGTCGATGAAGGTGTGCAGGCCGAGGAACAGCGGGGTCAGGTTGACCGCGAGGCCGTCATCCCATGCCTGCCTGGTCAATTCGTGGGCCGGGATAGTGGCCTGTCGGGACGCGTTGCTGCACAGGAAGTCCAGCGGTCCGAACAGCTCGTTGACGCTATTGCGTAGCTCGATCCAAGAATCCTCCGAAGACACATCGCAGCGGACGAATTCGGCTCGATGACCGGCCGCACGGATCTTCGAGGCGACCTCGCGCCCACTCGCCTCAGCGATATCCGCGATGACGACCGCCGCGCCATCGGCGGCGAGCCGGTGGGCGGTGGCCGCACCGATGCCGGACGCACCCCCGGTGACGACCGCGACCCGGTCTGCCAAACGACTCATGCTCTTCCCTATCGGTTGATGTCGGCGCCCATGAGCAGGCCGAGTTCGTGCCGGAACGGCAGACCAGCCCAATCACCGGGTACGGATACGGCGAATGCGCCGCAGGTGGCGGCCAATTGCAGGCTGTGGCGCACGGAGCCGTTGTCGAGCACACCGGCGAGGTAGCCCGCGACGAACGCATCGCCCGCGCCGACCGGGTCGACGCTGCGGATATCCACCGCTGGCTGTCGGATCAGCTCGTCGTTGTGCAGTGCGAGTGCGCCTTCGGATCCGAGTTTGATCACAACTTGCGAAGGCCCCAGTGCGGCGAGGGATTCCGCCATCATGCCGGGGCTAGCGGACGGTACCAGCAGGGCTGCTTCGTCCGTACCCGCGAAGACGATGTCGGCGTGGGACACCAGCTTCGAAACTTCCACGGCCGCATCCGCTTCCGACCACAATGCGCGGCGGTAGTTGATATCGAGGGAGACGGTGACCCCGGCATCGACGGCGGCGTCGAGTGCGGTGTGGACGGCGTCGCGGGCGGATGGGCTCAGTGCCGGGGTAATGCCGGTGAGATGCAGCACCCGTGCGGCGGCGACCTGGGCAGTGTCGATATCGGCGGCCGCTAATCGAGATCCTGCTAAATCCTTGCGGTAGTACGCGACTCGCATGTGATCGGCGGTTCGCCGCTCACGCAACATCAGCCCGCTCGGCAGTTCCGGATCGATTCGGCATCGCGAGATGTCGACCTGTTCGGCGCGGAGTCGATCGAGCATCATGGTGCCGACCGCATCGGCACCGACGCTGCCCACCCATGCGCTCTCGTGCCCCAACCGGCGGACGCCGATGGCGACCGTCGCTTCCGCGCCCGCGAAATCCATCCGCATTGTCGCACCGGGAGCCAAAGGGCCTGGCTCAGTGGCGGCGACGACACCGAGTGCTTCGCCCAAAGTTACCAATCCGCCTGTCATCGCCGTGACCTTCGCGCGCTGCGGGGCTCAGCATTCGGATCCCGCGAAACAGCAATCACAGCAACGCCTTCCGTACCGCGGACGCACGCTCACGCAACGCATCCAGATCACCGCCGGTGCACGCGTCACCGACGAGCGGCGAGCCCATGCCGAGCGCCCTGGCACCCACATCCAGATACGCCCTGGCATCGGCGAGCCCGATACCGCCCGTCGGCACCAGCGGGATCTCCTTCAGCGGACCCCGAATCGCCTTCACATAGCCGGGACCGCCGACCGAGGCAGGAAAGACCTTGACCATGGTCGCGCCCGCCTGCCACGCACCGTGGATCTCGGTGGGCGTGAACGCGCCGCAGATCACCGGCACACCCATGCGGCGGCCCTCCGCGATGACCTCGGGGCATACCGTCGGGGTGATCAGATATGCCGCACCCGCGTCCACAGCTCGAGCGGCATCGGTCGCCGTGAGCACTGTGCCCGCGCCGACCGCGTGGGCAAATCCGGCGCAGTCGCGCAGTGCCTCCAGTGCCCCCGGCGAGTTGAGCGTGAACTCCACCGCCGTGATGCCCGACTCGTGCAGTACGGCGGTCACCTCGGCGAACCGAGCGGCCGTCGGAGCGCGCAGGATTGCGATTACCGGCGGATTCAGGGTGAGGACGCGATCAGCGGTCATGGGTTACTCACCAACCTCGCATCGGAGTAGGTATTCGTCGCAAGACCGGTCACGCCCGGCTCACAGGTGAACAGCCGCCCAGCATCCGGATCAGCGGAACCCTCCGCGGCCGTGGTGATTACGAGAACATCCAGGTTCGGTCCGGCGAAGGCGCAACTGGAGACCTGCGCCGGGCCGACATCGATCACCGCATGCGGCCGACCCGATGGATCGAACGAACGCACCTGCCCCGCGCCCCACACCGCGACCCAGACGAAACCCTTTGCGTCCACAGTCAAACCATCGGGCAGACCGTCCGGAAACTCCGCGAAGGTGCGTCCATTGCTGAAAGTGCCGGTGGCCGAGTCGTAGTCGAAGGCTTCGACTCGATGTGTCGGGCTGTCCGCGTAATACACCGTGGCACCGTCCGGGCTCCAGCCGAGACCATTGGAGATCGTCACCTGCTGACGCACGGTACTCAGCCCCCCATTGGGATCGAGTCGATAAAGCGCTGCGGTGCCCGGGATTTCGTCCTCGGACATGGTCCCGGCGAACAGTCGCCCGCACGGGTCGGCCTTGGCATCGTTCATGCGCCGCCGTACCCCGTCATCGGGCAGTGATAGCGTCGCTACTTCGGTCATTGTGCCGTCAGCGATATGCAGGAAGGTGTCGACGGCAGTCGCGATCAGCCCGCCCGATGCGCACGGCACGACCGCGCTGACCCGCTTTCCCACTGCCACGGTGGACCGCTGCACGAGGTCACCGTCGCGCAGTGTCGCGCGATGAATGCGTCCCGCCGGAATATCCACCCACAGCACCTCATCGGTGCGGTCATCCCAGACCGGTCCCTCACACAACCTGCCCGGCCTCGGCGAGCACCGAGCGGCTTTCAGTTCGATCATCATTCGCTCCTGACGGGTTCTAGGTCGGCAACCCGACCGCACGTTCCCCGCTGCGCCGCTGCTGAATAACAACCGCCGCCACCAGCAATGAACCTTGAGCGACGTTCTGCCAGAACGTATTCACACCAACAACGTTCAGCCCGTTGTCCAGCGCACCGAGCAGCACAACGGCCAGCAGCGTGCCACCGATCGTGCCCTTACCGCCCTTCAGCGCACACCCACCCAACGCCGCCGCGGTTATCGCCTTCAGCTCGAGCCCTTCACTACCCGAGACCGGCTGCCCGGAACCGGTCCGCGCGGTCAGAATGATCCCGGCAATCGCCGCCACCGCACCCGCGAGCACGAATACCGCGATCAGGTACTTGTTGATATTGATCCCGGAAAGCCTTGCGGCCGTGTCGTTCCCGCCGATGGCATAGATATTGCGGCCGATATCGGTGTACTTCAGCAGCACATGCATACCGATCGCGACCACCGCGAGAATGACCACCGGCACCGGCAGACCCAGGATCTTGCCGCGAGCGATGAAGATGAACACATCGTCGCCCAGTACGAAACCTTGTGCCTTACCACCGGATATCAACTGCGCGACGCCCTTGAACGCGGCCAGGGTGGCCAGGGTCGCGATCACCGGATTGACGCGTCCGTAGACGATGATCAACCCATTGATCGCCCCGAGCACCAGCCCGACACCGATCGCGGCCAGAATGCCCAACCAGGGATTGTCAGCGGTCGCGGTGAAGGCCATCGCGCTGATCACCGACGCGACACCGGCCTGCGAGCCGACCGAAATATCGAGCGCACCACAGATGATCACAACCGTCTGGACCACCGCGAGTAGACCGAAAACCGTTACCGCTTCACCGATTCCGGCCAGATTCGCCGGATCCAGATAGCCGTCGTTGAGCCAGGCGAAGATCGCGACGACCACCACCAGTGCGCCGATCAGACTGAGATTTCCGGTGCCGATTGCCTGCACCAGCCGACGCATTGCCGCGCCGCGAGCCAGCACCGAAGGCGAGGCTACGGCGGCTGGGATCGAAAGTTGTTGGTCTGTCATGGGTTTCCTCGCGATGTATGCGATAGGTCGGCGGCCATGGCCAGCGCGAGAATCGCCTCCTCGCTGGCCTCTTCACGGTCCAGTTCGCCGGTGACCCGGCCGTGTTGCATGACCACGATCCGGTCGGCCAGGCCGAGCACTTCGGGTAGCTCCGAGGAGATCACCAGTACCGCGACGCCGGATTCGGCCAGTTCCTCGATGATGTGGTAGATCTCGATTTTCGCGCCGACATCGACGCCACGGGTGGGCTCATCCAGGATGAGCACCTTTGGTTTTCGGGCCAGCCAGCGGGCCAGCACGACCTTCTGTTGATTGCCACCGGAGAGCTTGCGCACCTCCTGCTCGATGGAAGGCGTTCGCACCCTGAGCGAGTCGACGTACTGACGCGCGAGTCGCCGCTCCTCGCCGCCCCGGACGAACCGCAGCCGCCGTAGGCGGTCGAGCATCGCGAGCGAAATATTGTCGCGCACACCGCGATGCAGCAGCAGCGCTTGCGCCTTGCGCTCCTCCGGCGCGTACCCCATCCCGGCCCGCACCGCATCTCGCGGTTGCCGCAGACGCAGTTTCTTACCGTCCACTCGCACCTCTCCGGAGCGGATCGGCAGATCACCGGCCAGCGCCCCGGCCAGTTCCGAGCGACCCGCGCCGACCAGCCCGGCCAGCGCGACCACCTCACCGGCGCGCACCCGCAGACTCACCTCCGTCACATCGTCGGTGGTCACCGCATCCGCGTCCAGGACCACCCGGCCCGGCGTATTGTGCTTGCGCGCGAATAACGTCGACAGATCCCTGCCGACCATCATCCGCACGATCTCGCGATCGGTGGTCTCGGCCGTGGCCCGCTCACCGACGAGCGCGCCATCGCGCAGCACCGCGACCCGATCGGCCAGCCGGAAGATCTCGCGCATCCGATGCGACACATAGATCACCGCGAGGCCCTGCTCGCGCAATCGACCGATCAGCGCAAACAGCGATTCGGTCTCGTGGTCCGATAGCGACGAGGTGGGCTCGTCGAAGGCGATCACCTTGGCATCGGTGGTCAACGCTCGCATGATCTCCACCAATTGGCGTTGCGCCGCAGTGAGTTTCGAACCGACCGTGTCCGGATCGAGGTCACGGTCGAAGCCGAGTCGGGCGAGGTCGGCGCGCATCCGTTCGCGCAGGGCGGCTCGGTCGAGCAGACGGCCCGAGCGTCGCGGCAGCGATCCGAGATAGACATTCTCGGCGACGGAAACATGCGGCACGATCTCCGGTTCCTGGCCGATGACCCGGATTCCGGCCGACCGCGCGTCGGCGGGGGTGGCCAGCTCGAGTCGCACACCATCCAACTCGAGCCGGCCACCATCCGGGCGGTGATCGCCACCGAGGATGCGGATCAGGGTGGATTTACCCGCCCCGTTCTCACCCATCAGGGCGGTCACCGCACCAGCGGGAAAATCCAGGCTCACTTCACGCAGGGCCGGCACCCCGGCGAAACTCTTGCTCAGCCCGGAGACCCGCAGTCCGGTCAGCTGCATGTGACGCCCGCCTGCTGCCAGTTGGTCGAGTCGACCATCTTGGTCGGCGCGTAGGCCTCGGACGGCATCTGCTTGCCGTTCTTCAGGTAGTCGTAGATCGTCTGAACCGACAATGCGCCAACGTCTTTGCCATTGATGAACAGCGCCGCCTTGAAGCCGGTCGGCTTGCCGCCGCGCCATTCCTTGCAGGCCAGATAGGCGCCGAGGCCGACGCCGAGCACGTTGTCGGCGGAGTATCCGGCGTTCTGGATCGCCGCGACGCCGCCGCTGACGTTCTCGTCGTTGCACCCCATGACAATCCAGTTCTTCACCGACCGATTGCCCGATACCGTCGCCGAGATCTTGTTCTGGGCGTCCGAGGGGGTGTTGTCGGTGCCGACCTCGATCACCTTGACGTCCACGCCGGCGGCCTCCTTGAAGGCCTTCTCGTTGGCCTTGACCCGGTCGGTGCACACGGTCACATCCTGTTTCCAGGCATCGATGATCGCGGTCTCCTCCGGCTTCCACCCGGCCTTCTTGAAGTCCTGACCGGCGCGGGTGCCGACCTCGGTGCCCATCTGGGTGCCGCTGAAGCCGACCCGCGGCACCAGATTGTCCTTCGCGCAGGACGACGGATCCGGCCCGTTCGTACAGACCTGGTCATCGGAGGTCAGCAGCGCGACACCCCCAGCCTTCGCGAGCTGGGCGACCTGCGGACCGACCGACGGATCGGGCACCACGACGATCACACCGCTGGCCTTCTGGTTGACCGCGTTCTGTACCTCGGTGACCGCCTTGTTCGCGTCATTGCCGAGATTCACCACCTTCAGATCGATGCCCAGCTCCTTGGCCTTCGCCTTCGCGCCCTCGGCCTCACCGATGAAGTACTCCTGATCGCCCTGCTTCTGCGCGTAAACCAGGCTGATCGCACCGGTGGTGTGCTGCGGACCGGTCGCCTGCGAATCGTCCTTGCCCGACGAGCAGGCCGATGCGGCCAACGCGAGCGATACCCCGCAGAAAACGGCTCTGGTCCAACGGCTTCGGTGGGTCCAGGACATGGGGTGCTCCTCTGAATACTGCGCCGGGCACTCGGCGTCGTGTAGTGACCTGGGTTACAGTAGGACTTCGGATAACCGTTGTAAATAGTCTTGTCAGAAGTGCTCGGGTAGCGTCTGCGAATATCAATCGGAAGGAGATGGCCCGACCGTGTACCAGCTGACCGCGCGCGATATCCGCCGCCGGAATCGGTTCTACGTACTGCAGGCGGTCTACGCCGCCGAGGGCCACACCAGCCGTCAGGAGATCGCCCGCACCACCGGGCTCTCGTTCGCGACCGTGGGCAATATGATCGCCGAACTGCTCGATGTCGGGGTGCTCGCCGAACTCGGCTACGACGCGCCCGGCATCGGGCGGCCGCGCGCACAGCTCGCGATCAATCCGGCGCGCGGCACCCTCGTCGGGGTCGATATCGCCGAAACCAGTATTCATTTCGACCTTTTCGACCTGGCGATGTCGGTGCTGCGGTCGGTGGAGATTCCGGTGGATCCCGCGGCCACCCGGCCCGAGGATGTCACCGAGCTGATCGTTCGCGGCATCGGCGAGCTGACCGCCGACGATGCGGAGCGGGTGCTCGGCGTCGGATTGAGCGTGCCGGGATTGGTGGAACCCGAAGACGGTGTTTCGGTGTTCTCGCCGTACTGGGACTGGCACGACGTGTCGTTGAAATCGCTGCTGCAACCGCGGGTGCCGCATCCGCTGTATCTCGACAATCCACTGAAAGCCAGTACGGCAGCACATCTTTGGTTCGGAGCCGGGCGGGATGTGGACGATTTGATCGTCGTCACGCTGCGCGCCGGAGTCGGTATCGGCGTCGTCATCGACGGCACGCTCTATCGCGGCGTGACCAATAGCGCGGGCGAGTGGGGGCACACCAACCTCGTCATCGACGGACGCGAATGCCGCTGCGGACGTCACGGCTGCGTCGAGGCCTATGTGAGCGCACGCGGCATCGTCCGGACTCTGCGCGAAATCGCACCGGCCAGCCCACTACTCGCGGCCGACGATACCGCCACCATCGCGGCCATCGCCGCCAGCGACGACCCCATCGCCAGCGAGGTCATCGAAAAGACCGGCAACTACCTGGGTGTCGCCGTCGCCAACCTGGTCAACCTCTTCAACCCCCGCACCATGGTGTTCGGCGACCTCGTCGCGAACGTCCTCGGCGAACGTCTGCTCGACGCAACCCGCCGTGTAGCCGCCCACCACGCCATGTCCGACCCCTTCGCCGCGGTAACCCTGCAACTGTGCACTCTCCCCCACAACCCCGTCAGCCTCGGCGCCGCCACCTTCGCCCTCGAAGGCTTCCTCGCCGACCGCGAAACCTTCGGCTCCATCGCCGCCCGCCGCGCCATCCGCTCGACCACCTAGCCGATGACTTATGCACTGTCCGATTCGGTTTCGAGATCCGCCACGATCGGATCACGGAATATGTTCGGTGGCGGTGACCGCAATGGCAGCGGAGCGAGCGTGTTTTGGTGACCGCCGAGCTCGCCGCAGTATTCGAACGGGCCGCGTCGATCGAGCAATTCGAACATGTGTGGGTCGGCATGCTCGAGAAACCACACGCTGATACCTGCTCTGCCATCGAGCCGGTAGTACTCCCAAGCCCGCCAGAGGGCGTCCAGGCGGGCGATGGCTTCTGCATGCTTCCACCATTCCGGACACCACACCACGTAGCCGCTCACTTGCCGCCGATAGACCAAGCTCAGATAGTTCTCGACATACTCGACGACGTCCCGGTAGACAGTGACCCGCCCGCTGTCGGTAGCGGTTTCGGAGTCGGACCGGATGGGATCGGGAAACAGATGTGGTGGCGGCGATTTCAAGGGCATCGGATCGAGCATGTCTTGGTGACCATCACCTACGTTGCAGTACGTGAAGGGGCCGCGTTGGTCGAGTAGTCTGCGCATGTGCCGATCGGCGTGATCGTTGAGCCACACGCTGATGCCTGCTCCGCCATCGAGCCGGTAGTACTCCCAAGCCCGCCACAGGGCATCCAGACGTATCGTGGCCTCGGCGTGCTTCCACCATTCCGGACACCACTGCGTGTCACTGAGATCACTCACGTGTCGCCGATAGACCGGGCCCAGGTAATTCTCGACGAACTCGACTACGTTTTCATAAATCGTCGACGACGGTTGCGCTTCGCTCACCGCGGACGCACCTCCCGAATTCTCGATGTCGCGGCCGCGAAACATCCTGCCCCCACATACATTTGAAATCCGAGAGTACTCGTGGCCGCCGACATTTTCGCCGACTGGGCCGCCAGCACAGCGCGAAGACCCCGCCCGGGGTGAGGAACCGGGCGGGGTCGGGTGTCCCCCAACGAACGCCGTTGGGTTCTTCTTCGCTATCTACTTGGCCGGCGGGAACGGCGGCTGGTTGATAGTGGAGAAGTATTGGATGGCCGCGCCGATGGCGACCGGGGCGGTGATGAAGATCTGACCGGCCAGGGTGCCGAGGGCGCCTACCGCGACGATGCCACCGAGGCAGCCGATGGCGGCAGCCGGGATGAACGCGCCGAACAGGCCGATGATGGCGGCCGAGGCGACCGTGGCGCCGGCGATACCGCCGAGGACACAGCCGATGGCGCCGCCGCTGAGGCCGCCGACCAGGGTGCCGATGGTGGCGCCCATGGCGATGGTGCTGGTCATGCGGGACCAGGCGGCCTGCTCACGGTCGTACTCGTTCTTCCAAGGTGCCTTGTCCTCGAAGGGCAGCGCGACCGGCTTGTAGGTCGCGTGCGCCATGTCGAACTCGGGCGTCAGGGTGGCCGAGCGGTCGGCGATATCGGCGGCGATCGGGAACTCGAAGTCGTCGACGCGGAACCTCAGCGGCATTCCGGTGAGCACGGTGCCGTTGCTCGCCTTGATCTTGAAGACACCGTCCTCGACGACCATGGCGCCCGCGTCGGTCTTGATGATGGTCTGGGTATCGGTGGCGGAGGCGGTGAATCCGACCGCTTCGTCACCGTCGGTCTGCGCACCGGCCGTACCGGCGGCGATCCCGACTGCGGCGACCAGTCCGGCGGCCGCCGCAACGATTTTCCTCATCGTTATTACTTTCCTCTCGGATTTTCGGGGACGTCGGCGCGCGAGCGCGCCGCATGCCGGTCGCGGATCGCGCCGACAGGTTCAGAGGTCACACAGCTCTGCCTCGCTGGCGCTCGGCTCCGCTGCGACCCGTCAGGTGGTTGCCTCGCTGCGCTCGGTCACAGGTCGAGGACGAGCACCTCCGACCCCGCCCGGGAGACGCACAGCATCATCGTGTCGCCGCGTGCCTGCTCTTCGACGGTGAGCACTGAGTCGCGGTGGTCGATATCGCCTGCGAGCACGGCGGTTTCGCAGCTGCCACAGGTGCCTTCGCGGCATGAGGTGATGATCTCGATCCCTGCGGCATCGAGGACGTCGACAATGGACTGAGTGGCGCCGACGCGGAAAGTTTCTCCACTGCTCGCTAATCGGACCTCGAAGGAGCCGCGCGCTGCGGATGCCACCGGCCGCGGCACGAACCGTTCGACATGCACGTCCGAATTGCGCCGCGCCCCCTCGGTTTCCACGGCCGCCAGCAGCGGTTCTGGCCCGCAGCAATAGATCGCGGAATCGGAGTGCTCGGCGAGGATGTCGCCGAGCGGTAGTAGTCCGTGCTCGTCCTGCGGCAGCAGTCGCGCCCATGGATAGCGGCGTGCGATCTCGTCGGCGAACGCCATATGTCCTCGAGTCCGGCCGCCGTAGTACAACTCCCACCGTGCATCCGAAGCCTGCGCAGCGGCCAGCATCGGCAGAATCGGGGTGATCCCGATACCGCCCGCGACGAATACATAGCTGTCGCGCACAAGAAACTCGAAGTTGTTGCGGGGGCGGGAAATACGCAGCTCGGTATTCGGAAATGCGGTCAGGTGCAGATATTCCGACCCACCACGTCCCTCGGGTTCGCGCAGCACCGCGATCCGCCAGTGCCGCCGATCCGCCGGATCACCGCAGAGCGAGTATTGGCGGACCCCCGCGGCGCCGACCGCCACGTCGATATGCGCGCCCGGTGTCCACGACGGCAGTTCTCGGCCCGCAACCGCGCACAGCTCGAGTGAGAACACACCCTCGGCCTCGTCACGGCGGGCCGACACCCGCACCGGAAACTCCGTCATCTGGTCCCCTCGGCTATCTCGTCTTCGCGACTACCGTCGCCGAGACAGCACCGATCCGCACCGGACGAATGCGCAGTCGATTCGCACAATCGACGTTGACTATCGACCCGACTCGGACGCCGCCCGCCCACCGAAACTGACGCCATGACCACTGTGGCGCATTTGGTGGACAAGACCACCCAGTTCATACGTGACCAGGTAATTCCGGTGGAACGCGAGGTCGTCGTCGACGGGCGCGTCATGGACGACGCGCTGCGGCTCGAACTACAGAAGAAGGCGAAGGAGGCGGGCGTCTTCGGCCCGCTGTCCGCCCCGGAGTACGGCGGACTCGGCCTGGACACCCGGGCCCAGGCGCGGGTGTTGGAAGCGGCCGGTGCCAGTCTGCTCGGCCCGATCGCGGTGAACGCCTGGGCACCCGACGACGGAAACATCCACCTGCTCGCCCATGTGGCCGATGCCGAACAGCAGCAGCGCTATCTCGCGCCGCTGGCTGCCGGTGAGGTGCGTTCAGCCATTGCGATGACCGAACCCGCACCGGGCGCCGGATCCGATCCCGGCATGCTGCAGACCGTTGCCGAAGAGACCGATGACGGCTGGATCATCAACGGCGCCAAGCATTTCACCACCGGCGCGCAGGGCGCCGCCTTCACCATCTGTGTCGCGCAGACCAGTGACGGACCCACCATGTTCCTGGTGGACCAGGACAATCCGGGGCTGAAGATCGGTCGTCGAATGCCGACGCTCGACCATTCCAGTGCACCGGGCGGACACTGCGAGGTCGCCTTCGTCGATTGTGCGGTACCGGATTCCGCCGTATTGGGCGCGGTCGGTCAGGGACTTGCACTCGCCCAGGTTCGGCTCGCGCCGTCGCGCCTGGTGTTCTGCATGAACTGGCTCGGCCTCGCCGTGCGCGCGCACCACCTCGCCATCGAACACATCAGCACCCGAAAGGCCTTCGGTGTGCCGATCGCCGATCACGGTCTGGCGCAGGGACTCGTCGCCGATAACGAGATCGACATCGCCGCGGCCCGTGGCGTGATCCGCACGGCGGCCGAGACCATCGACGAGCAGGGGCCGACATCCTCGCAGGCGCGCCACGATGCGTCGATCGCGAAAACCTTCGTCTCGGAGGCGGTCTGGCGGGTGCTCGATCGGGCGGTGCAGTTGCACGGCGGACTCGGTGTCTGCGAGGACTACCTGGTCGCCCGATTCCTGGTGGAGGCCAGGGCCTTCCGCATCTATGAGGGGCCATCCGAGGTACTGCGCTGGTCCATTGCCCGTCGCGCACTGCGCAATCGCTGAAGGAGAGAAATGACTACGATATCGCGAAGCGATTCCATGAGGGGTGGCGGCCGGGTGACGGGTGGGCCTACGCGTGAAATCGTCGGATTCGCCGCCGCCTATCCCGAACTCGATTGTGCTGCGGTCGATTACGAATATCTACGGGCGGTATCGCAGGAGATGGTGCCGTTCGGACGACACGTCGGCACTCTGATCACCGAGATCTCACCGGAGCGGGCGGTCGTCGAGATTCCCGCCGTGGACACCGTGCGCAACCATATGGGCACCGTGCACGCCGGTGCGTTGTTCACCGCCGCCGATATCGGTGGCGCGGCGGCCTTCGTCGGTGCGGCCGCGACTCGCCTGGACACCGTCGAGCGACTGGTGCTGCGCGCTGGCACGGCGTCCTATCGCAAACCGGCGGTCGGGCGGATCCGCGCCATCGCCACCGTCGATCAGCGTGAACTCGCCGATGTGCTGGCCGCCACCGCTTCGAACCGTTTCGAATTGTCCGGCAAGGCAGTGCTGCTCGATGAGGCCGATGTGATCGTCGCGAAGTTCACCTTCGACTACGTCTGCGATATCGCGATCACGGAGGCGGACCAGTGACCAGCGCCGCACCCCAGAAAAATTCGGAATTCAGCACTTTGGAGTCGACCACGGTATCGACCGCCGATGGCGTCGAGTTCATCGTCCGCTTCCTACCCGCCAAGAAGTCCGATGCGCCCGTGGTGCTGATACTGCCCGCCATGGCGATGAAGGCGAAGAGCTATTTGCGCCTCGCCAAAGAACTACATGCCCAAGGCCTTTCGGTCGCCACCTGTGATCTGCGGGCCCACGGTGAGGCAAAGCCGGAGTTCGGGCAGCACAGCGATTTCGGCTACCGCGAAATGTTGGAAATCGATTTGCCCGCAGTAGTTTCCGAGGTCCGCGCCCGTTTTCCGGAGGCGCCGATCCACCTGTTCGGGCACAGTCTCGGCGGCCAGCTCGCGCTGTTGTTCGCGGCCGCCGAGCCCGACCAGGTCGCCGGAGTGACCGTGATCGGGACCGGCACGGTGTTCTGGTGGGCATTCGGGCCGCGCCGCTGGTTCGAGGCGCTGAGCCAGATCCAGTGGATCGGCTTGGTTTCGCGCTGGAAGGGGCACTGGCCCGGCGGCGTACTGATCCCCGCACCGATGCCGGGCCGCGTGATGCGGGACTGGTCGATGCACTCGCTGACCAGCTATTATCGTCCGAAAGGCACAGCGCGGCAATACAATACGTTGTTGCGTAGGATGACGTTGCCGGTGTTGGTCATCTCGCTGTCGGAGGATGTGCTCGGGCCGAAGTCCAACGTCGACTTCCTGGTCTCCCGAATGCCGAACGCTCGGGTCACCCAGTGGCATATCGACGAGCATGCGCCGGTCGAGCACCGCGATCACTTCCAGTGGGTCAAGGATGCACCGGCGATCGCGGCCCGGGTGGCGACCTGGGTCGTCGCGGGCGAGCTGCCGGTCTAGGGGATCTGGTGGCACGACTGCGCATCGAGCGGGTATCCAAGCACTTCGGCACGACCTATGCGGTGCGGGAGGTGAGCCTGGAGATCGCCGACGGTGAGTTCATGGTGTTGCTCGGACCGAGCGGCTGCGGCAAATCCACCCTGCTGCGAATGATCGCGGGTCTGGAGGATCCGACCGGTGGCCGAATCCAGCTGGACGACACCGATATCACCCATCGGGCACCGCAGCAGCGGGACCTGGCCATGGTATTCCAGAGCTACGCGCTGTATCCGCATCTGACGGTGGCGAAGAACATCGGCTTTCCCTTGCGGGCGCGGCGCACACCGCGCGCGAAAATCGCTGCGCGGGTTGCGGAGGTGGCGACAGCGCTGGGATTGGACGAGTTGTTGCGCCGCAAACCCGCCGCGTTATCGGGCGGACAGCGACAACGAGTTGCCTTGGCTCGAGCCATGGTTCGTGATCCCGGTGCGTTCCTGATGGACGAACCTTTGTCCAATCTGGACGCAAAATTGCGCAGTGCCACTCGGGCCGAACTGATTGCGCTGCATCGAGGATTGGGAGCGACATTCCTCTACGTCACCCATGACCAGGTCGAAGCGATGACCATGGCGGACCGGATCGCACTGCTCAATGACGGTCAGGTCGAGCAGGTCGGCACCCCGACCGAACTCTACGACCGTCCCCGCTCGACCTTCGTCGCCGGATTCCTCGGTGCGCCGCCGATGAATCTGTTTCCCGCGGCGGTCACCCAGCGCGACGGCCGCCTGTTCCTGGTGGCCGATGGCATTGACACCGAATTGGACATCACCGCAGCGGATTTCGATGCTGACGTCGACGTCGTCGCCGGGATCCGCCCCGAACAACTGCGCATCGACTCCTCCGACCCCGCCATCCGCGGGCACGTGACGATGGTCGAGAACCTGGGCAGCGAGGAACTGATCCATTTCAGCACCGGCGAGCAGACATTGTGCGCCCGCGCACCGCGTCCGGCCGGCGTGCGCGCCGAGGAGCCGATCGGGTTGCGCGTGGATCCCGCGCACCTGCACCTGTTCCACCCCGCATCCGGACTGCGCCTGAATTGGCGAGAGCCGCAACGGGATTCGGTAGCCGATGGCACTGTCGTCGCCGTCGCCTGATTCGTAACAACCCCTTCATCGATGAGGAGAACCACCGTGAAACGCACCGTGCCCGTATTGGGCTTGGTGTTCGCAACCACCGTCGCGCTCAGCGCCTGCGGCGGACTCGGGAGCACCACCACCGACTCGAATGCCGACACCGCCCAGATCCCGGAACTGAAGCCGGATCAGCAGGTGTCCATCGTGTTCGAGTCCTACAACTACGGTCTCGCCGGCGCGTGGACCGACACCTTCAACGCGCTGATCGCCGATTTCGGCAAGAAGTTCCCGAATATCAAGGTGACCGCGCAGAAGCCGCAGGGCAATAGCCCGAATCCGGCCACCGACACCATCTCCAGCATTCAGAACCAGATGGTCGCGGGTACCCCACCGGATGTCGCGCAGCTCGGCTTCAGCGATCTCGACTACACCATCCACCAGCTCGGCGCCAAACCGCTGGACACGCTGGTTTCCGAGCCGGAGGTGCAGCGCAACTTCGACGGGGCCAAGTACCCGTTCGCCCCGAAGGCGCGCACGCTCGCGGATTGGGACGGCCACACCTACGGTGTCCCGTTCGTATTCTCCACGCCCGTCCTGTATTTCAATGCCTCGCTGTTCACCGAGGCCGGGCTCGATCCAGCCAAGCCGCCCGCCACCTGGCAGCAGGTCTCCGATGCTGCCGCCGCGATCACCGGGAAGACCGGCAAGGGCGGTGTGTATATCGATTGCCTGACCAAGACCGCCAAGGACTGGTGCTTCCAGTCGATGGTGCGCTCCAATGGCGGCCGGGTCATCTCCGACGACCGCAAGGCGCTGTCGTTCGCGGACGCGCCCGCGGTCGAGGTCACCCAGATGAGCAAGCAGCTGGTCGATTCGGGAAGTATGCCGAAGTTCAACCAAAAGCAGGGCTATGAAGCGTTCGCGCGCGGTGAGATCGGCATGATCCTGGAGACCAGCGCGATCCAGGGCACCTTCGTCACCGGCGCCAAGGACAAGTGGGATCTGCGCGCGGCACCAATGCCGAGTTTCGGCAGCAAGCCGACCGTGCCGACGAATTCCGGTGCGTCGCTGCACATTCTGTCCAATGACCCGGCCAAGCAGCGGGCGTCCTGGGAGCTCATCAAGTTCCTCACCAGTGAGGACGCCTACACCAAGATCTCGCAGGGCATCGGATATCTGCCGTTGCGCACCGGCTTGATGGACGATCCGAACGGGCTGAAGACCTGGTCGGAGCAGAACCCATTGCTGAAGCCGAACGTCGCGCAGCTGGCGAATATGGAGCCGTGGACCTCCATGCCGGGCACCAACTATCTGCAGATCCGCGACGGCATGATGGACGCGGTCGAGTCGATTGTGTTCCAGGGCAAAGATCCCCAGCCCACCTTGACCACCGCCCGGGACCAGGGCGCCAAACTCCTGCCCGCGTCATGAGCACGGTGACCGTCGTTCAGCTGACCGATACCCACATCCGGGCCACCGGGGAACGGGTACACGGCATGATCGACACCTACGCCAACCTCACCCAGGTGCTGCAGCAGCTGCGGGCCTCGCGGCAGCGCATCGACGCGCTGGTGTTATCGGGAGATCTGACCGATAACGGGTCACCGGAGGCATATCGGCGGCTGCGTGATGCGGTGGAGCCGGTGGCCGCCGAACTCGGCGCGCGGACGGTGTACACGATGGGCAATCACGACGAGCGCACCGCGTTCGGCATCGAGTTGCTCGGTCTGGATTCGGTCGACCCGGACGTCACCCACGACCAGGTGGTCGACGTCGCGGGACTGCGGATCATCTCGCTCGACAGCAGCACACCACACAGGCACGACGGGCGGCTCGAGCCCGAACAGCTCGACTGGCTGACCGATCAGTTGCGCGAACCCGCACAGCACGGCACGTTGCTGGTGCTGCACCATCCGCCGATTCCGTCACCGGTCGCCGCGACCGAATATCTGCGGCTCGAGCAGCCGGAGTTACTCGAGGAAGTGCTTGCGGGATCGGATGTGCGGCTGATCATCTGCGGGCACAACCACCTGACAGGTGCGGCCGCGCTCGGCGGCATTCCGGTGTGGATCGGGCCCGCACTGGCGTACCGCATCGATACGATCGCGCCGCTCGGACGGCACCGGGGCCTGACCGGATTCGGTTACAGCCGCATCGATCTGCTCGGTACGACGCTGGTGGCCACCGCGATCGAGGCCACGCCCGCCGAAACCGTCTACGACCGCGCCGAAGCCGATGTACTCGAACAGCTGGCCGCGCTGGCCGCTGAGGCCAGGTAGATGTTCGTAGTCGAAATGCCCGCTGCGGCACCGGATACCGTGCCGGTGCCGCAGACCCGCCGCCGCGCCCGGTTCCGCCGGGCGGGGCAGTTCGTGGTGCCCTACCTGTATCTCGCGCCCGCGCTGTTTCTGCTGGTGGTGTGGATCTATCGGCCGCTGGTGCAGGCATTCGAGTTGTCCACCTACTCGTGGAATCTCCTGCCGACCTCGCCGATGAAGCCGGTCGGCACCGGCAATTACGCACGGCTGGTGGCACTTCCGGCATTCTGGGATTCGGTCGGGCGGACCGGGGTGCTGATCGTGGGCATGCTGCCGTTCACCGTTGTCCTGCCGGTGCTCATCGCGCTGGCGAGCAGAAGGGCGCGGGGCCGGACCATCTATCACGCCTTCATATTCGTGCCGTTCCTGGTGGCTCCCGTTGCGGCAGCGGCAGTTTGGCGCTGGCTGTTGCATCCCGGCAGCGGCTTCGTCGATCAAGTGCTCGGCTCGAATCGCAACTGGGTATATGACGCGGGCACCGCGCACGCCGTCGTCATCGGGATCACCGGCTGGCAGTTGCTCGGGTTCGCGGTGCTGGTGGTGTGGGCCGGATTGGCCGGTATCAGTGGCGATTACGACGAGGCGGCGCAGGTAGACGGCGCGAGTCCGGGACAAATCCGGCGCTGGATCACATTGCCGCTGCTGTCCCCCACGCTGCTGTTCCTGGTGCTGACCACCGTACTGCTCAGTCCCACACTGACCTTCCCGCTCATCGATTCGATGACACAGGGCGGGCCGGCCCAGGCCACCACCAATATCTATTACCTGCTGTGGGACTACGCCTTCCATAGTTTCGACGCCGGGCTCAGTGCGGCGGCCGGCGTGCTGTTGTTCGCCGGATTCGGAGTGATCGCCGGGATCCTGGTGTGGATCTCGGAAAGGGTTGCCTTCCATGATGATTGATCGTTTGCGGACCGCGAGCAGCCATCTGCTGCTCGCGGTCACCGCTGTGGTGTGCGTCTTTCCGATCTATTGGCTGTTCGCCACCTCGCTGCGGCGGCCCGAGGATGTCACCTCGCTCTCGCCCTTCCCCTGGCCGATCTCGTTCGCGAACTACACCGATGCCGCCGAGAAGGTCGATGTACTCGGCTTGATCGGCAATACCTTCTTCGTGGCGGCATTGTCCGCGGCCGGACAGCTGCTGGTGGCGCTGTTGGCCTCCTACGCGTTCGCGATGTACACCTTTCCGTTCCAGCGGATCCTGTACCTCGCGTTCGTCGGGACCTGGCTGGTTCCGTTCCAGGTGACGATGCTGCCGAACTATGTGCTGCTCACCCGGCTCGGGATGGTCAACTCCCTGATCGGCGTAGTCTTGCCGACCTTGTGCTCGGCACTCGCGGTGCTGCTGATGCGCCAGCACATGGCCAGCTTTCCGAAGGAACTCGTCGCCGCCGCCAAAATCGACGGCCGCTCCTCCTGGTCCATCCTGTGGACCGTCGTCGTCCCCAACCTCCGCCCCGCCCTCGCCGCCCTGGCCATCCTGCTGTTCATCAACGCCTGGAATGAATACTTCTGGCCCGCAGTCGTTCTCCGCCAATCCAACAGCGTGCTCCAGCTGGGTTTACGCAGCTTCATGGGCACCGAAGGTGATCAGTGGGGGCCGATGATGGCGCTGGCCAGCCTGGCCTGCCTGCCGGTGTTGCTGATGTACCTGCTGCTGCAGCGGCACATCGTGAACGCCTTCGTGCGGTCGGGGTTGAAGTAGTGAAGAACCGTGGTGTCACCGCGAGCGCCGGTGTCGATGTTGTGCCAGGCTCAGGCGCGCCTCCCGGGCCATGCCGACTCCGTCTGCACCTCGAAACCGAAACTCAGTCGACAAGTGCGCCGCCGGACAGATTGGCGATTGCTCCAGTCATGGCTCCAGCTCGATCTGAAGCCAGGAACGCGGCCGTCTCCGCAATATCAGACAGCGTAGGCAGCCTTTTCAGTAGCGTCCCCTGCGCCATCGCCCCGCCTTCGAGCAATTCCTGGACCGACAGCCCGGCCGCTGCCGCGGTTTGTTCGAAGAGATCCTTGGTGTAGGAACCCGCTGCCGGCGCATCGACGACAGCGTGTGGACGGATGCCGATGACCCGGATGTTGCTGGGTGCCAGCTCCGCGGCCAGGTTCCGCGAGAAGGCCTCCTTGCCGGCCGCGCTCACGCTGTGCCCCAAGATGCCGCCTACAGCCAGCTTGGAACCCGGCTCGGACAAAGTCAGGATGACGCCAGGACGCTCGCGACCCATGTGCCGTGCCACAGCCTTGCTTGTGATGAACAGCGTCCGCAGAAAGCCGTCGATCGGCCGCATGAACTCCTCCAGCGAGAGGTCCGCGAGCAATGTCCCCTGGTCGTGCATGACACTCACGGCGTTGAGGGCGATGTCGATGTTGCCGGCCGTCGCCGCGATCGCATCGGCGTGCTTTTCGACCGCCTGCTGATCGAAGACGTCAACTTGTGCGGTCTCGACTTTTCCGCCCGTGGCGGCGATATCGCGCGCGACGGCGTCGAGCTTCGCCTGCGTCCGCCCGGCGATGAAGACCCTCGCGCCTTCCCGCGCGAATACCCGTGCGGTAGCGCCGCCGATAGCACCCCCGCCTCCATAGATCACAGCGCACTTATCTTCGAGCAGCAATCCACTCATATCTGATCAGACCTCCAATACGCAACCATCTGTTGCGCATTACTCTGCCATGAGGATCAGAAACACGCAACCTTTCGTTGCGCAAACATGGCGAAGTGCCGCACGGGCACTGTGATGCCCAACCGGAGACCGACAATGTCGGGATTGCGGTTGCGCTAGCTACCATCCGCTGTGGTGTGGATAGGGCGAGCAGCCGGGACGTGCCCCCTCGGCGTCGGACTCGAAATACACCGCGACCGTGGTGATTCCGAGTCCGACGCGGATCATTCGGAGGACGCGCTCGTTGCGCTGGTCAGCGCTGCTGCATAGGTTGCGGCAGGAAGCGGGCGCATTCGGCTGGTAGGCGTGCGCCCGCGGTCCGGAGTTGGGCGATTCGGGTGAGGTAGGCGGCGCCCAGCATCATCTGATCGGCGATATCGGCTACGTGACGGTTGTTGAGGCCGGCGAGGTAGGTTCCGGCTACCCAGTTGTTGAAGCCGCCCATGGCTGGTCCGCACCATACCTGGTAGTCGGTAGCGCGGTCGGCTTCGCCACGGATGCTCCAGCCGGAGGACAAGCCGAGATACCACCGGAATACCAAGGCCATCTTGCGTTTTGGATCTTCGTCTGCGCCGATCAGTTGGCCGGGGTCGCGTTCGGTGAAATAGGTGACGCAGTCCTGCCAGACCGTTTCGAGTGGGCGGCGGAAGAGGGCGCCCTCAAGATCGCGGCGTAGGTCGGTGGGGATGTCGTCCAATCCGGTGTGGGCGCGGTAGGTGTCGTACAGGCGTTGGGCGCGGGCGGCGAACATGGTGCCTCGACGCAGGACCTGGACCTGCACACCGAGTTCGAACATGTCGGAGGACGGTGCCATTGTGCAGTCGGCGAAATCCGCTTGGGCCAGTAGTTGTTTGGTTGTTTCGCATTGGGCGGCTTCGCGGGTGGCCTGGTTGATCGAGCCGGTCACCACATATGCGGCACCGAGTGCGAAGGCCGCTGCTGCGGCGGCGGGTGTGCCGATGCCGCCTGCGGCGCCGATCCGTACCGCCGCCGCTGCGGGGACGGCGGTGGCAATTCGATCGCGTGCGGCGACAAGTTCCGGAAACAGCACGAGCAGAGGTCTGCGGTCGGTGTGGCCACCGGAATCCGCTTCCGCGGTGATGTCGTCGGCCATCGGCACAAGCTCGGCCAGGCGAGCCTGTTCCGATGTGAGATCACCGGATTCGACCAGTCGGCGCAGCAGTGCGACAGGTGCCGGCCGTAGGAAGGGTTCCGCGACCTCGACTCGGGACACCTTGGCTATCAGGCGATTGCGTACCTCGATCCGGCCGTGCCGATCGATGCCGAGGCCCGCCGCTCGGTATCGCACGACCTCGGTGGTCAGGCTCATGAATGCCGAGGCCTCGACGCAACGTACGCGGTGGCGCAGGCAGGAATCGACGATGGCGCGCTCCAGCGCCGGTTCGGACGGACTGTGAATCAGGTTGCAGGCAAACGGTTTTCCCAGCGCACTGAGTTCCGACAGTGCCACATCCACGGCCGGAGGCGTCACCCCGGCCGCACCATATGACGCCAGGTAGCCCGCACGCGCCATCGCCGCAACCAAGGCCGGTGCGGCGATGCCATTGGCCATCGCACCTGCCGCGTATGCCGCGCGCACGCCGTGGGTCGCGTGGAACTGCCTGTCCCCGAGCGACTCCGGTGGCAGTGGTGCGACCGCGGTGAGCACCTGCGATCGGGCCGCGACCGCCGCATCGGATGTGGCTCCCACTCGGCCGTCGTGCCGCACGATCCAGCACGGTTGCCGCACATCGAGTAGTACGGACATGATGTCGTCAGCGCTTTCCGCGACGACGCTGGTCGACGATACGGTCACGGCCGCTCCTCTCGCTCACCGAGTTCGACCGCCAGGTCGATGAGTTCGTAGATGCGCAGACCTGGCTTCCACAGCGAACCGTCCGCAATGACGGTGACACCGTTTGCGCCCCTGCGGATTTCCTTGATGTGCGCCTCGAGCCGCACCGTTGCGTCGGTCGGCAGGAATTGGCCGCGGTAGCGCCAGCTGAAGGCGATATCGCTGGGGATGCGGAAGACGGGATCGGCGATCGTGTCTGCGTATCCGGCGTCGAGCATCCACTCTTGGATAGCGTGGATGACCGATTCCACCCCCAGCGATCCCGGGATCACCGGGTCCAGGTGGAAGTGCCGGGCGAAATACCAGTCCGACGGGTTGATTTCGCGCAGCGAATGCAGATATCCCGCACTGTATTTCCCGCCATCATCGACTACGTCGATGCGGTCGATCAGTGCCAGGGTGCGCCGGGCGCACAACGCCGCGTTCGGATCCGCTCGGCGAGCCGCGACATCGATGGTCCGGGTTGCTTGCGGATGCTCATCCAGCCAGGTCGGTACCGAGCGCCCGGCGTCGAGGCCGGTTTGGTTCGCCAGCGCTTCGTCGCTGAAGTACCCGAACATGGTCTCGCCGGTGTAGAAGGGTTCTCCGTCCACGCTCAGCGTGTAGTCGAAGTTCTGCAGTGACGAGCCGGGCAGGATCGTCGTAGACAGCAGGCGCGATGTCTGCTCGATCGTCTTGTCCCGCAGATCTACCCGGCGCAGGACGGTTGCCGTGCCGCCGAGGTTGCGCAGGCTCAGGGTGACACCCGGCTGAGTGAGAGTGGGACCGGCGTAGTAACCCATCAGCAGTGCCGCTTGCAGCGAGGTCTCCATGTACACGAAATGCGGCATGGATTCATTCGCGGTATCGCCGTAGTACCAGGAATCGGCGGGTGAGTCGTATTCCGTGCGGTACGTCGCGCCATCCAATTTGCCTCGGGCACCGTCGAATTCGAGGACACGGTCGACCAGGAGCAACCCGCCCGTCGGCAGACGGGTTGCTCGGACACCGGTGTATTCACCGAATTCGGGGCCCATGGCGATGGTTTGATCGCCGCGGGCGAGGTGGGACATGTGGAATTCATTGAGCAATAGACCCGGTACCGCCGCACCGGGGCCGACGCCCGTGCCTGCCGGTTCGGCCACCGTCACGGTGACCTGTAGCGGAGCGGAACCCGCGATGGTCGCGGTGCCGGTGACATGCGGCCGGGGCACCAGGTCGATTTCTGTGACAGTGAATTCGACTGTGCTAGTGTCGCTTTCGCCGATACCCGGAGCACTGACAAACGTGCTCCGCGAGAGGTACAGCTGCATGCCGGTAAACAGTGCGAATACCTCCGCCGCCTGTACTGCGGCCGCTCGTGTATCGCCGTCGAAACGCGCTACCACACGGCCGTTTCCGGTGCCGCCGCGCAGTTCGACGGTTACGACCTCGGTGAGGACCAAGGGGCCTGCCGCCGCGAGTCGTGCCACGGACTCGACGCCGGAGCGACGATATCCGAACACACCGGTGACATCGCCCTGGGTGAGGCGTACCAGTGCCGCTCGATCGAGGCTGGTGCGGGCGGTGCGGGCCAGCGGCTTGAATGCACACTCCGGTGCGGCAGCGATGGTTGCGGCGGAGATGGACGGGCCACTGTGCCCCTTATCCGTCGCCGGGCCCTGAGGGTGCACCGTCCGGTGCCATATCGCCCGTTGCAGTGCGACCTGAGCGGTGAGCGCGGCGCGGTGGGCGGCCACGACGCCCGAGCGGATCTCGGTGAGAGGTCCCGGAGCCTGCGGACGTGCCTTTGCCACACCAGTCGAGGTTGCAACTTCTCGCACCGCAGGCGTTTCATGCCCCCTTGGCGTTTCACGCTCCGCAGATGTTCGGTGCGCGGCCAGGATCTCGTGTACCGGGGGTTTTTCGTGCACCGCTGCGCTCCTGTGCTCCGCCGAACTTCCCTGCACCGCCGAACTCCCGTGCACCGCTGAGCTCCCCTGCACCGCTGAACTCCCGTGCACCGCTGAACTCCCGTGCACCGCCGAACTCCCGTGCACCGCCGAACTCCCGTGCACCGCCGAACTCCCGTGCACCGCCGAACTCCCCTGCACCGCCGAACTCCCCTGCACCGCCGAACTCCCCTGCACCGCCGAACTCGCGTCCACCGCCGAACTCGCGTCCACCGCCGAACTCGCGTGGACCGCCCGGCTTCCGTGGACCGCAGGGCTCTCATGGACCGCCGTCGCCGTGCCCCTGGCCGAGACAGTGCCGATCGGATCGAAAGGCACCCCGTCGAACTCGATAGCCGTCATGACAACCACCCCCGCACCGAAGCCTGGAATTTCGCGGTCAAATCCGGCGTCGTCACCACGGTGACGTCCGAGAAGCGTTGCAACACTGTTCCATCCGATGTCGTAGCGGTGGCGTCGATCCGGACGTCGAAGCTGCTGGTCCGTGGGTTGTCCACGGTGAGCAGGAACGGCTCGTCCGTGGGCAACTGCCGGTAGTAGTCCACGCGGCCGACACCCAATGGCAGACAGGCTGCCCCGAGGAGTCGGTAGCCGAGTACCGGCGGTCCCTGCAGGATCAGGTCGGCGAGGACCGGATCGTGCAGGCGGCCGCCGTAGGCTCCGTCGGCCACGCTCGCGGCGGGCAACGCGCAATGGAAGACGATCGCCTCGTCCGACGCCGCCAGTACCGTGCGCAGGCCCTGGAGGGCCGGTGCGTGGAATTGGATGGCATCGCGGTAGATATTGGCGTCGCTGACCGATCCGGTCGGGATCGCCTTGGTCGGTGGCTGATCTGGTTCGGCAGCCAGCAGCAGCGTCGCCCGGAAGTGCAGCGCATCGCCACTGCGGACAGTCGCCTCGACCAGCACCACGCCATCGACCGACTCGGCCGGCACGAGTTCGAGTTCGAGTTCATCCATCGGATGGTCGAACACGATTCCCTTGAGGACCTGGAAATCCCTGGCACCGATAACCGTTCGACCGGGCAAGCTGCGCTCGGCCAGATTCACCATCGCGCCGATACCAAAAGTGGCTGGCAGCACGATATGTTCGCCGATTCGGTGCGCCTGGATAATCGGATCGTCGGTGAGCCCGGTGATGATCCGCCGGGCCTTGGCCGCGGGTGGATGCACTGTCGTATCACCGGTAAGGCTTTCGGCCGGACCGATGAGAACCACGGCGTCGTCGCGCCGGTCCGCCGTGAACTGCTCGGTGAAGGCCGTCGCGCCCGTCTGGGGGTCCAGCAGGGCGATGCCGCGAGCGTGGAAATGTTCGCGCAGTTCGGGCGTCACCATGCCGCCGTCCCAGGCGCCCCAGTCGATGGCGGTGACGTGGCAGTCGGGATGGCGTCGCCGATAGCTCACCGCGAATCGGGACAGTGCCTCGTTCGCGGTCGCGTAATCGGCCTGACCCGCATTACCGAACAGTCCGGCCACCGAGGTGAACAGCACTAGATGCCGTAGTTCGCCGAGCGCGGCCAGCACAATGGCCAGCCCGGAGATCTTGGGATCCAGCACCCGCTGAATGGATTCGGCCGTCTTATCGGTGAGCATGGAGTCCGCCAGCACACCTGCCCCATGCACAACGCCGGTTATGGTGTCGTGCCACGGTGCGAGTGCGGTGCGCACCGCCGCTTCATCGGTGGCGTCGACGGCCAGATACTCCGCCCGCGAACCCAATTCGGCCAGAGTTTCGCTGATTTCGCGGGCGGCCCGTACCTGCGCGCACGCACGCTCGATATCCCGTGGCTTTGCTCCGGTGCCGACCAGTGCACGCACCGCCGCGGACTTGAGTTCGGCGTCGGAAACGTTTGCAGCCCAGTCTGGTTCAGGTGTCAGCTCGGAACGGCCGACGAGCACGAAGCGCGCCTCGCTGTGCAGTGCCAGCGCCCGGACACATGTGGCGGTGACGCCGCGCGCACCGCCGGTGACGAGCAGAACATCCTGTGCCGTAAGCACACTCGGCCCTTGCTCGTCACTCGAATGCACGATGGTGACCGAACGGGCGGGCGCATGTGCACTCGGCACAAGCGTCCGCCGCTGCTGCGCCGCATCGATACCGACCTCGAGCGTGTCACGCGCGGCATCGTGCAACTCCGCGGTGACCAGCTCGGCCAGTCGGGCCGGTGTGATTTCCGGGTCGATGTCGAGCGCCCGGCAGAACAGCTCGGGTTGTTCGGCCGCAAGGGTTTTCACCACACCACCGACACCGCCGAGCAAGGCGGCGATCGGACCCGCCGTGCCGAGGAAGCCGAGGTGACCGTCGATCCGGGTAACCGTGACGAAGGCCGCCCGATTATCGGTCTTCGCCAAGCGTGGCACCGCGTGACCGGCGGTCAGCACCGCTGCGCCGAGCCATCGCTGCGCGGCCTCCCAATCGGCGAACTCACAGCTCAGCACCGCGAGGCAGATATCGACGGAATCGAGATCCGATAAGCCTGCCGAATCCGTCCGATGCACCGACCATCCCTGCTCGGTGAGCACGGATTCGATGGCGGCGCAGTCCGCATCCGCCTGGCCGGTGAGGTCGACCAGCGCGACCGCAGCGCCCTCGCGATACGGGGCAACGGCCCGGTCCAGCGACGGCAGGGTGATCAGTTCGACGGTATACCGCGGCGTTTCGGCCGCGGCCTCAGCTTTTGGGTGGACATCACCACCCACCGACGCCGCGAGTTCGTCGACAATCTGATCCACTGTGCGTAGCGTGCCAAGCTGCTCCGGACCGAGGCTGGGTAACTCCGGAAACCGTTCCTGCAGCGCGCCGATCACCTGGACTCGCTTGATCGAATCCACCCCGAGATCGGCCTCCAGATCCATCGACGGATCCACCATTTCGACCGGATACCCGGTCTTCTCGGCAACGACCTCACGCAACGCGATCCGCAGGTCGTCACCCGTGGGTGCGGCCGCCGCGGCACCAGCCGTAGCTGCGGCCGCCGTAGCAGCTCCGGCACCGACCGTGGCTGCGGCTGTGCCACCAATTCCGGCACCAACCGTAGGTGCAGCCACCCCAGCAGCCGCGGCACCAACCGTGGGGGCGGCCGTAGCACCAGTTCCGGCACCAACCGTAGGCGCGGCCACCGCAGCAACTCCGCCAGCAGCCGTGGGTGCACCCGGGGCCCCTGATGCCGCCCCACTCTCACCCAACAAACTCGCGATCTGATCGAGCGTGCGCAACGTCCCCAACTGCTCCGGCCCGAGATTCGGCAGCTGCGGGAACAGCTCCTGCAGCGCACCGATCACCTGAACCCGCTTGATCGAATCCACCCCGAGATCGGCCTCCAGATCCATCGACGGATCCACCATTTCGACCGGATACCCGGTCTTCTCGGCAACTACCTCACGCAACGCGCTCAGCAGTGCGTCGGCGGATGCCTGAGAGCTGGATGCCGCGCCGGACGCGCCATTCCCTGCCGCCGTAGCAACCGAGCCACTATTGGCCCGCAACTCGGTAGCAGCGCCACGGTTGAATTCGGGAGCGGCGGAAGTGCCACCGTTGAACCTCGGAGCAACCGGTCCACCGTTGGTGGAAACCCCCGAATGCGCCGCATCGGTTTCGGCAGCACCCGATATATCCACCTCCCCCGAAACCAACGGCCGCCGCTCAGGTGCCGATTCGATCGCCGCCTGCCGAGTGGACTCCACCCGCCGCGTCACGGCCGCCGTCCGCGCAACAGGCGAGAATCCACTCTCCAGCTCCGCCAGCTGCGCGAGCACTTCACTTGCCCGCGAATGACTTTCACTGATCGCCACGCCGTGATCCTTCACGGCTTCGATCGCACGCAAGGTCGCCTCATCGAGCGACCCGCCGCCCAGCGCACCGGCCAGGCCGCGGGCCATATCCAGCTGACCGTCGAGGAACTGACGGTGGGTCTGTAGGTGCTGCACGAGCGCACTGTCGAGCGCGTCCGACTCGTAGGGCTGATACACAGTCGTCTCCGTAGGTTCGGCGAACGTCGCTGCCACAGGCAGCGTTTCGGGCTGGGGATCGACCACGGTGTCGACGGGAGTCGGTGCGGCCACACCGACGCGATAACCGTCATCGAGTGCGGCCGCGTACGCCGCACGCCGACTCTCGGGCACATACTCGGGGGCCGAGATCGTCACGGTCATCGCACGATTCGAGGTGCGCGGCGCAGGCATCGGCGCGGCATGCCGATTGATGCCGTGCAGGCCGAAGCCGAGCACGGCGAGCCGCACCGCCGCCCTTACCAGCGCGAGATCGCTATTGCCGATGGGACCGGAATCGGTCGGGATGGCGATGACATCGTCGCCGAGGGTGCGCCGCACCAATGAGGTCAGCACCTGCTTCGGCCCGAATTCCACGAATACCGTGCAGCCATCGGCACGCATCGCGGTCAGCGCGGCGACGAATTCGACCGGCTTACTGAGCTGTCCGGTGAGCAGCGCGCGATTGGCCGCGACATCGCCGCCATAGCGGACATCAGGGGTATTCGCATAGACCGGCGCGTCGGGCGCACCGATCGTCACCGCCGCGGTCGCGCCGGCGAACGCGTCCACCGCATGCGCCACATACGGCGTGTGGAACGCACCCGACACCGGCAGTGCCCGCGTCGCCACCCCACGCGCGCCGGCCCGCTCGACTACGGCGGCGATCCCACCCGGGCCGCCGCCGACAACGACCTGATCGGGCGCATTATGGTTGCAGATCCACACATCGTCGACGCCGGCGAGCAGTTCCTCGGCGATATCCCTCGACGCGCCGAGCGCCACCATGGTCCCGGCCTCGACACCGGCTGCCGGTGTCATCGCCGCACCGCGCGCCCGAGCCAGGGCGAAGAAGTCCGCGGTCCCGATCGCACCTGAAGCCCACAGCGCGGTGAGTTCACCGAAGCTGTGCCCCAGATATCCGTCGGCACGCAACCCGCACTCCGCCAGCGCCCGGAACTGTCCCGCCGACAGGGCCCCGATCGCAGGTTGCGCGAATTCGGTTCGGCGCAAAGACTTTTCCTGTTCCGACGTCGCCTCCTCGTCGAAAGCGGGCGGCGGAAACACCACCGAAGACAGTCGCACCGACGCTTCGGCGAATGCGATATTGGCCGCATCGAAGGCCGCGCCGACCGCCGGATTGCTCAGCGCCGCATCCGCTCCCATATCGACGTACTGACTGCCCTGTCCAGCGAACAGCGCACCGATCTTGCGCTCCGGCAGTGCGGCGGCCCGGAAGTAAACGCCCTCCGGGTGATCCCACGTCACGGCCTCGGGGTTGCGCACCAGTTCGTCCACCGCCAGCGCCCGCAGGTGCGCCGCATTCTCATCGTCCACCGAGACGAATCCGATGCGTGCGTGGTCCTCCGGAATATCGCCGCCGTCAACGCCATCCACGCTTCGAACCGCATCAATCAACCCAGCCACATCGGGCGCATGCCACAGATGCGCCCGCGCGGTGCGATGCAATACCGGTTCGGTGCGAGCCGAGTCGGCTTCCTCCAACACGACGTGGAAGTTGGTGCCACCGAACCCGAATGCCGACGCCGCCGCCCGACGCACCGGCCGCTGCGGATCCCGGATCCACGGCCGCGTCCGGGTATTCACGTAATAGGGCGCGTCGTCCGGCATGATCTCCGCATTGGGTGCGTCCACATTGATGGTGCCCGGCAACACCTTCTGATGCAGTGCGAGCGCCAACTTCATGACCGAGGCGGTGCCCGCCGCACCCTTGGTGTGCCCGATCTGCGACTTCACACTGCCAAGCGCTGCGAAGCGGGACTCCGAAGTCGCGTCCGACAGCAGCGATTTCAGGGCGGTGAGCTCGGTCTTGTCCCCGACCGGTGTGCCGGTCGCATGCGCCTCGATGAGCGCGACATCCGCCGGTGAGCAATCCGCATCGGCATAAGCCCGATCGAGGGCGACGCGCTGCCCGCCCGCACGTGGCGCGTAGATGCTCTTCGCCCGGCCGTCACTGGAGGAACCCAGACCGCGGATGACGGCGTAGATCCGATTGCCGTCGCGACGTGCGTCTTCCAGCCGCCGCAGGGCGAGCATCGTAATGCCCTCACCGAGCAGGGTGCCGTTCGCGTCGGAGGAGAACGGGCTGATTCGCCCGTTCGCCGACAGCGCCCCCACCTTGCTGAAGCACATGTAGATGAAGATGGTGTTCTCGGTATCCACACCGCCGGTGATCATCATGTCGGCCCGGCCGTCCTGCAGTTCGGCAACGGCCGTCCGCAGTGCGGCAAGCGATGCCGCACAGGCCGCATCGACGGTGCAGTTGATACCGCCGAGACCGAGCCGATTGGCGACCCGACCCGCGGTGATATTGGCCAGCAGGCCCGGGAACGAATTCGCTTCCCACGGCGCGAAAGCCGCGACGAACTTATCGGCGATCGCATCGGCGTCGGAATCGGAGAGCCCGACCGAACGCGCCGCCTCCTTCAACACCGGTGTCGAAAGTCGTGCCGCCAGTGGATGCATCAGCGGCACCGGTCCGGTGGTACCGAGCACGACGCCGGTCTTGCCCGGGTCGTACCACGCGGAATCGACCGCGCCCGCGTCGATCAGCAGATCGCGCGCCACTCCGAGGCTGAGCGTCTGCATAGTGCTGGTGACTTCGAGCTGATTGGGTGGCAGCCCGAATTCCAGTGGGTCGAAGTCGATATCGGGCAGAAACGCACCGCGACGCGAGTAGGTCTTATCCGGTGCGTCCGGATCGGCGTCGAAGTAATCGTCGAGGCTCCAGCGCGAGGTGGGCACCTCGGTGGTGCAGTCCACTCCGTCGACGATGTTCTGCCAATACTCTCGATGGTTGTGCGCGTTGGGCAACAGCCCGGACATCCCGACAATGGCGATCGGGTTGCGCGCCAGGCGTCTGTCGTCTGTCACGAAAGTTCCTCTCGAACCGGGTGGAAAGATCAAGCGGCTACGGTGGTCGCGGTACGCGATGCGATGAGTTCGGCCGCACCCGCGGCGAACATGTGGTGACCGAGGGAGCTCGGGTGCAGACCATCGGCGGTCCACACTTCGGGCCGCTCCCACTCGGACTGCGCGGCGATATCCAGCAGCAGCGTGCCGGTTCGAGCGGTGACATCGGCCAGCACGGTATTGGCGAAGACGAACCGTTCGCGCAGCAGTGCGCGGAAGCCCTCCGGCACCGGCAGCCGAGCCGGAATATCCGGGTAGCTTGCCGTGAAAACCGTTGCGCCAGTGCTACCTAGCGTGTCGAACAGCGTCCAGAGGTTGCGTTCGAACCGATTCGGATCGAAATCGCTGACCAGATCGTTCACGCCGACGACGACACCGAAGAGGCCCGAACGCGCCGAAACAGCCAGGCGCAGTTGCTGTTGGAGCACAATGCTGGTGGTGGCACCGTGCGCTCCCAGGTTGCGCACGGCAGCGGGTCGCAGACCGAGCTGGCCGCCCAGTCGGGGCACCCAGCCGCGGTAACCGCCACCGGCCGTGGCGTCGCCGCGACCCTCGACGAAGCTGTCCCCCAGGGCTGTTAATCCACTCACGCCGACACCCCGTCCTTGGTGACATGCCGCGCTTCGACCGGGAAGTCGACCTTCTCATACAGCTCGGTCAGCTCCTGCTCGCCGAAGTACTTGTCCGGCGAGTAGATTCCGGCGATCATTCCGAAGAACTTCTTCGAGTAGTCCTCGTCATAGCTGGTCGCGCGGAATACCGAATCGTAGTAGGGCGTCAGCGACAGCTCCGAAATGCTCTGTGTCAGTTCATAAGTGCTCGCGCTCTGCGCATCGCGCTGCAGCTGGTACTCGGCCAGCGCGGCATCGAGCGGCCGGGCGCCGGACAGGCCCGCGTCGACCAGAGCGGCCAGCAGCTGGGCGTACTTGAAGGCATCGGTAATGCCCCAGCCGGTGAACGGGTCCTTGTGGTAACCGGCGTCCCCCACCAGCGCCCAACCGGGTCCGTAGGAGCGGCGACGATAGTTGTCCGGGTAGAGCATGGGCCGGAACTGCTCGACCCGCTTGCCGGTATCCCGCAGGCGCGCACCGAGTTCCGGGTCGATCTGGTCGACGATCTCCTGCACGCCGGCATCCGGATCGGTGCGGAAGTCGCGGAACCGGTCCCGTTTGCGCATCACCGCGACCAGCGAGAGTCCGTCATTGGTCGGCCACGCCGCGAACTGCTGCTCACCGAATCCGGTGCGGTGCTGCATACCCCAGTCGACGCCGTCGTAGTAGGAGTAGTAGACGAAGCACGCCGCCGGGGAGCCGTCGTAGACCTCGGTGCCGACCGCCTTGGCCACGGTCGAATTCGATCCGTCGGCGCCGATCACCAGACCGGCACGGAACTCCTGTTCGGCGCCGTCGCGGACGCGCCCGCGAATGCCGACCACCCGATCCTCGTCGAATACCAACTCGGTGACGGAGAACCCGTGGATCACCTCGACGCCGGCGTTACCGGCCGCGTCGACCAGGATCTTGTCCAGCACGGTGCGGCGCGGGCAGTACACGGCGTCGATGCCGTCGGCCGACACATCGGCGAAACCCTTGATTACGATGTCGGTGTAAGAGAAGTTCAGGTGCCGGATCGGCGGGCAGCCGGAGGCCACCACCTGGTCCAGCAAACCCCACGACTGCAGCAACCCGAGTCCGGTCTGGTGGATGTAGTGGGTCGAGGGGGTGTCGCTCGGGAAGGTCGCGCGGTCCACGGCGAGGACCCGGTAACCCTTCCTGGCGAGCAGCATGGCCAGCGGGGAACCCGCAACCCGAGTTCCGACAACGATGACGTCGTACATGTTCGCATCACTTTCCGGTAGTCGAATTCGATTTCGAGATCGCACCGCGCCTATTGCGCGGGTTGGCGTGCCGGGTAGAGGTAATCGATATCGGTGGAGTAGGCCGCGACGATCGCGGCTCTGCGCAGCTTCCGAGACGAGGTGAGCAATCCGTCGTCGACGGTGAAGTCGCCGCCCACAATTCGGAATGCGCGGATCGATTCCGCGCGGGAGACAAGGGAATTCGCATCGTCGACCGCGGACTGCACGGCAGCTTCGAGATCGCCTTCGGGATGGTCACGGCGCCAGCGCTGCACCTGTGTCGGATCCAGCGTCACCAACGCGGTGACGTAATCGCGGCCGTCACCGACCACCATGCAGTTGCTCACCAGCGGATGCAGCCGCACCCGGTCCTCCAGCGGCGCGGGCGCGACATTCTTGCCGCCGGAGGTCACCAGGATCTCCTTCTTACGGCCGGTGATCCGCAGATAGCCGTCGGCATCGAGTTCACCGAGATCGCCGGTGTATAGCCAACCTGCGCCGTCGACGACGGCCTGGTCCGCCGCCGCACCCCAGTAGCCCGGCGAGACGTGCGGTCCGCCGACCAGCACCTCACCGTCGGCGTCCGCAATGGCGACCGAGGTGCCGGGGATCGGCCGCCCCACGGTGCCGAGCCGGTTGGTTTCCGGGGCACTGACCGTCACGGCGGTCGCCGCCTCGGTGAGCCCGTAGCAGTTCAGCAGCACCACACCGAATCCGGCGTAGAACCCGATCGTCGATTCGTCGAGCGAGGCGCCGCCGGAGATGACGTAGCGCAGTTGCCCACCGAGCGCGGCCGCCACCGGATGGTCGGACGGCTCCGGTGGCGCCTGGTCACCTAGCAATGCCAGGCCGCGCGTCACCGCTTCCTGCTCCTCGGTGCCGGAGAGCAGGGTGCGGCAGTACTTGCGAATCTTCTCCAGCCCGTAGGGGATCAGCGCCAGGAAGGTCGGCCGCAGCGTCGGCAGCATCGGCACCAGGTCCGGGATACCGGGCAGCAGATGGGTGCGGCTGCCGCCGAATAAGCATGCGAACAGGATGGTCTGCCCGAAGACATGCGACAGCGGCAGCGCCAGTACGGTCGTGCCGTCGAAGAGCGCGCCGGTCTGCCGCACGGTATTGGCCGAGGACACGAACATATTGCGGTGCGTGATCAGGCACCCCTTGGAGACACCGGTGGTGCCGCTGGTGTAGACGATCATGGCCAGGCCGTCGGCGTGCACCGCGGCGATGCGGGCATCGAGATCGGCGTCGATCTCGGTCGCCGTCCACTCCGCGATCAGCGCGAAGGTCCAGACCTCGCCCGCACCCGCGGCACGCAGGCGCGCCGCATCGGACTCGTCCTCGCCGACGAAATACGCGCTGCCACTATCGCGCAGGATGTGCTCGATCTGCGCCGCCGAGGAGGTCGGATACACCGGAACGACCGCCGCACCGAGCGCGAGCAGCGCGCAATCCAGCAGCGCCCACTCCAGACTCGTGCGGCCGAGGATCGCGACCCGATCCCCGGCTCGCACCCCACGCCCGGCCAGCGCCGAGGCCAGCGCCCGTGCCCGCCGGTCCACCTCGGCGCAGGTGAGTTGGGTTCCGTCCGCGCCGCACAGCGAATGCCGTTGCGGATGTGCCGCGGCCGCACCGGAAATCACCGAGTACAAACTCGCGTCGTCCGGTAGGTCGATTCCGTTCTCGGTCACTGACACTGTATTCACAATGTCGAATTCTGGTCGGCGGCAATGAATTACGTCCCCGCCGATACAGAGGTTCCTACCGCGCGAATGTCATGGCCTATCGAAGCACTCAGGCCGAGAGCGCACGGGCAATATCTATACGGGCCGGTTCGGGGGAATCGACGCACTCCAGGAAAAACGAAACCGCCGGATTCGTTTCATCCGTACGCCACACCGCGTACAAATCCAATGTCGGCACCGGATCGAATAGTTTGACCGCCACCGAGCTACTGCCCGGCGCACCCATCCCCATCGAGATCGCGCGCGGTAACGAGGCGAATCCGACGAACGGACGCACCGAAACCACGTGGGCGGTGGCACCGGGATCATCCGCGGTATGCGCGACGGCCAGGCTGATCCTGGTGTCCGCGGCCGCGCGGAAGATGGAGTCGTACATGGCCGGACACTGTTCGCGGGCGAACAGCACACACTCCTGTCCGGCCAATTCCGCGAAGGGCACGCCGGGCCGGTCGGCCCAGCGGTGTCTGCGCCCGACCACAGCCACCAGTGGAACCCGGTGCAGCAATCGGCGGTACCCGAAGTCCGGGGTGCTCGGGTGGCCGTACACCAGCGCCAGGTCGAGCGAGCCGTCGGACAGCGCCGCCAGCTGCGGGCCGGTGCGCTTCTCCCACAGCGACACCACGATATCGGGATGCCGTTCGGTCATTCTGGTTAGCGCCTCCGGCAGCACATGTCGGCTGGCCGGAAGGTTGTAACCGATATTGAGGGTGCCCGCGCGCCCCTCGGCGGTCGCCTTGGCGACCTGGGCGGCCCGGTCCATCTGGGCGACGATGAGGCGGGCTTGACTCTCGAATTCTCGGCCCGCCGGGGTCAGTTTGACCTCGTGGGAGTTACGTGCGACCAGTTGCACGCCGAGTGATTTCTCCAGCTTCTGCAGCTGGGCACTGAGACTGGGCTGCGTGAGATGCAGGCGCTGCGCTGCGCGGCCGAAATGCAGCTCTTCGGCAATAGTGATGAATGAGACCAGATGTCGGAACTCCATGCCGCCGGCTCCTTATTCCGCGTACCCGAAACGTTAGCGGAGCCAGGTAACCGCGGATGAACCGCGATCGGACGGATATCGCCGAGACCATTGCGGCCGGGTGAACTGACCCCGGTGCGTGCGCGGGTGTGCTATCGCGGGCCGCGACCATTCAGCATCCCCGAAACGATGGGCCGAGACAATAGCGAATATCTCACCTGCGGACCCGGTGTGCTATCACACCGGGTCCGAGCACAACTCACTTGGCGGTGAACCTCGTCGGCAGGGCTTCCAGGCCGCGAATGACCACATTCGGCTTATAGGGCGGTTCGTCCGAAAGTAGTTCGATATCACGCACTTTGCGCAACAGAACGTCGAGCAGCACCTCCATTTCCAGCAGTGCCAGGGGCGCGCCGAGACAGTAGTGGATACCGAGGCTGAAGCCGAGGTGCTTCTTGGCCGGACGCATCGGATCGGAATACCTGGCCACGTCGACCCGGTCGGGATCGGGGAACACGGCATCGTCGCGGTTGGCCGAATTGATCAGCACCACAACCCCTTCGCCGGTTTCGAACTCATGGCCCGCGACGGTGATCGGCCGGGTGGCGGCGCGGGTGGTGATCTGCACCGACGGCTCCAGCCGCAGCAGTTCGTCCGGCGCGGACGCGGTCAGCTCGGGACGTGCGCGCAGTGCGGCGATTTCGCCCGGATTGCGCATCAGCTGCAGCATGCCGGTGCCGATCAGATTGGCGGTGGTCTCATGTCCGGCGACGAAGGTAGTGATGCACGTGGCCAGCAGTTCCTGTTCGGTGAGCACATCGCCGCGGTCCTCGACCTGCGACAGCGCGCTCAGCAGGTCGTCCTTCGGATCGTGGCGCCGCTGGTTCAATAACTCACGGAAGTAGCCCATGAACCCGCGCGAACCGGCGCTACGGGCCTTCAGCGCCGCCTCGGGCAGCGTGTAGTCGTGATCGAAGCCGCGCGCCAAGTCCTGGGACCACCGGTGCACCTGCTCGTAGGCCTCCGGCGGCACACCGATCAACTCGCAGGCGATGATCAGCGGGAGCGGGTAGGCGATCAGCTCGACGAGATCGAATTCGCCTGCCGCCAGGGCATTGTCGACGAGTTCCTCGGTCAGCTGCTCGATGCGCGGGCGCAGCCTGGTCACCATGCGCGGGGTGAAGCCCTTGGTCACCAGATTGCGCAGCCGGGTGTGGTCAGGCGGCTCCATCCAGAGAAACGAAGTCGGCAGTTCCTCGGGCGCATCCTCCGCTGACACGGTGGGGTGCATCATCGCCGCCTCTTCCGCATGACTCCACGCGGTGGTCGACAGCACGGCCGCGCAGTCCTCGTAGCGGGTCAGCAGGTGGTGGCCGAGTGGGGTCTGATGCAGCGGGCCCGCTTCGCGCAGGACCCGTGCGGGTGTGTACGGGTCGGGTCTGCCTTCCGGACCGAATAGCTGAGCGATGGCGGTCTGGATGGCGGAATCCTGTTCCGCCACCGCCGTATTCGCATGCGACATTTCAGGGTGGTCCCTTCTGTGCGGTGCACCGCCGAACTGGCGGTGCGGCCGGTCGGAATGTGGCGGTGCGGGGCGCGACATTGCGGACCCGTCACCGCGTCGGTTCGATGAGGATCGGTGCGCGTTCGGGCGCCGCGTCCGGTTTCGTGTTGCCGCGCAGCAGGATTCGGCTCGCGACCAGCGGATGCAGCAGTGCTGCTGGCGGTTCGACGAGGTTCGCGACCCGCAGAAAGGTGCGCGCGACCTGCGGATCGATATGTGCGGCGCGGTGCGCTCGGGCGACATAGGCATTGGTGAGGCGCGTGCGCGTCGTTCGCGGGCCGATGACGCCCGAATGGCTGAGATCGGCACCGGCCGCGAGCTGCCACGCGACATCGACCACTCTGCCTGCGGCGGAGTAGAACCGGGCAGGTAGCTCGGCCTCGGATCCGGCCCGCAGACATTCGCGCAAAACCAGGGCCTGTTGCGCGGCCACAGCCATGCCCTGCGCGTACAGCGGATTGAAGCTGCACAGCGCGTCACCGAGAACCAGAAAGCCTTGCGGCACAGCAGGAAGACGCTCGAAGCGGCGGCGCACCGGAGATCGGAACCGGTGCGGTACGGCGGCATCGAGCGGTTCGGAGGTGGTGATGAGTTCGTGGATATCGGTTGCGGCGATGGTTTCGGCGAATTCGGCAAAGCCGTCCGGATCGGTCGGCGGGTGGTCGCCCAGCATCCCGGCCAGTGTGATGTGCCAGCGGTCGTCCTCGACCCGAATCGCGCCGCCACCACGACCATTCGGGCCGGTGGAGATGATCACCGAGGAATGGCCGCTCAACTGGCCCGGCCGCCAGCGGAAGAGTCGGGAGGCGTAGCCGAGATCGACCTCGAGGCGTTCTTCCAGCGGTATCCGCGCACCGAGGGCGGCCAGCCATACGCTGGCGCGGGAGCCGCGGCCGGTCGCGTCGACGATGAGGTCCGTGGCGTACGCCTGCGCGACGTATCCGCCCGAGACCGATACCGCACGCACCCGCTGCGGGTCGCCGATGAGGCCGCGCGCCATGCCTTCGCACAGGCGCACACCGGGCACGGCGAGTGTTCGTTGCCGCAGTACCTCTTCCAGTAGCGGTCTGGTCGCCATTACCGAGGTAAGTCCGGTCGAGGTGGGCGCGACGCGCAATCCGCCTACGTACCAACGGGTTCCGACCAACGCTTCGGCGGTGGTAGCGCCCCGAGCGGCCATCTCGGAAGTGAAACCCGGATACAGCTGTTCGATGATGGTCCGGCCGCGATCCAGCAGCCCGTGCAGGTGCCGTGCCTGCGGTACGCCACGCCGCGGCTCGGTACCGACCACCATGTCGCGCTCGAAAATGGTGACCTGGGCGTAGTGCTCGGAAAGCACACGGGCGGCGAGCAATCCGGCGATGCCCGCGCCCAGCACCACCGCGTGCCGCCGCTCGTTCATGACTGCGCCTCGCGGGCGCTCGGTTCCGTCATGACCGAGCGATGCTCGGCCGCGCCTATCGTTGGCTCACTGCGCTCGCTCATGACTCCGCCTCGCTGACAGTCGGCTCCACCACGGCCGAGCGATGTTCGGCCGCATCGATGGTTCGCTCGCTCACAGGGACACCGGCAGCGACATGATGCCGCGGTGGATCAGGCTGGGCCGGTATTCGACGGCATCGGTGGCGAGTTCGAGTTTCGGGGCCCGGTCCAGCAGAGTGCCGAGAGCCGCCTCCGCCTCGATTCGCGCGAGCGGCGCGCCGACGCAGTAATGGATGCCGAGACTGAAGCCGAGATGCTTACGCGCCGGGCGGTTTCCGGAATAGCGGGTGACATCGAAGGTGTCCGCGTCCGGGTATACCCGATCGTCTCGGCTGGCCGAGGCGGTGAGCACGACCACGCCGTCACCGCGACGGAATTCGTGCTCGCCGACGGCGGTGTCGGCCAGGGCCACTCGGATAGTGAACTGGGTCGGGGCGTCATAGCGCAGCATTTCGTCCAGCGACGGCCCGATCAGCGCCGGATTGTCCCGAAGCATTCGCAGCTGAGCCGGATTACGCAGCAGTGCCAGCATGCCGTTGCCGATCAGGTTGATCGAGGTCTCCATGCCGGCGACCAGCGTCAACAGCGACATGCCGATCACCTCGGGCTCGGTCAGCTGCTCGCCGTCGGCGCTCGCGGCCACCAGCGCGCTCAACAGATCCGGCGTCGGATGCGCTTTCTTCTGCTGGATCAGCCGGGCGAAGTAACCCATGCACTCCATTGCCGCGGTGCCGCGGGCGGCCACCTCCCGCGGGTCGAGCAGTGAATCCGGATCGCTGCCCCGTGCGATCGCCAGCTGCCACTCGCGAAACAGCGCGCCATCGGCCGGATCGGCGCCGAGCAGCCGGACCGGCACCATCGCCACCGCGAGGGGTACCGCGAGATCGTCGAGTACATCGAGTTCGCCACGCCGCACCGCCGCGTCGACCAGATCGCTGACAACCTGACCGGCGACCGGAACCAGCTGCGCCATCAGTCGCGGCGTGAACGCCTTCGCGACCAGCTTGCGGTAGCGGCCGTGTTCGGGCGGATCCATTCGGACGAACGAGCCCGGAATCGCGGCGGTGGTGTCCCGGAACGGGCTGATTCCGGCGGCATAGCCGTGACCCCAGTCCGATCCGGTGAGGATGGCGGCGCATTCCTCATAGCGGGTGATCAAAGTGACCGGCACATCGCCGAATTCGTACGGGAACAGTGCGGCGGCATCGCGCACCCGACGGTATGCCGGATACGGGTCCGCCCGTTCGCTGGGATCGAAGGCGTCGAAAGTGATGGGAACGGCCGCGCGCCCACCCGTCCGACCGCCACCCCTCACGGAATCTGCTGTATTCATTTTTCCTCCAGCCGCACATGAAGTTCGGACATGCCGCGCACGACCACATTCGGCCGATACGACGGTTCGTCGAGCAGGGTCATGGCCGCGACGCGGTCGGCGATGGCACGCAGCACCACCTGCATCTCCAGCCGGGCCAGCGGCGCACCGAGGCAGTAGTGCAAGCCGAGGCCGAAGGACAAGTGCCGCTCGGCCTTTCGGCCCCTCGCATACCGCGCGATATCGAACTTGTCGGCGTCCGGGAAGGCGCGCGCGTCGCGATTGGCCGAGGCCAGCAGGACGATCACCGCATCACCGGGTGCAAAAGTCCGCCCGGAGACGGTGATCACGTCATGCGCGGTGCGAGTGGTGAGGTGCACTGGCGCGTCATAGCGCAACACCTCGTCGACGGCGGATTCGCACAGCTCCGGAAATTCGCGCAGCCGCTCGAACTGCTCGGGATTGCGGATCAGCGCGAGCACACCGTTGCCGATCAGGTTGACGGTCGTCTCGTGCCCCGCGACGACGAGAATCAACAGCGTGCCGAGCAATTCGGTGCGGGTCAGCCGGGCGCCCGCATCATCGGCCTGCACGAGCGCCGTGATCAGGTCCTCGCGCGGGGATTTGCGGCGCTGCTCCACCAGATCGCCGAAGAACTCCAGGAAGGCGTGTACTGCCGCGGTGCGTGCGGCCAATTCAGCCGGCGAGAGCAGCAGGTCTGGATCGAGGCCGCGGGCGATGCCGGTCGAGATCTGGCGTACGTGCTCGTGCGCGTCCGCCGGAACACCGAGCAGTTCACACACCATGGTGAGCGGCAGCGGATAGGCCAGCGCATCCAGCAGATCGACCTCGCCCGCGGCGAGCATCTTCGCCAGCAGAGCGTCGACCAACTGTTCGGCCCTGGCCCGCATGCCGCTGACGGTGCGCGCGGTGAATGCCTTGCTGACCAGTCCGCGCAATCGGGTGTGCTCCGGCGGCTCCATCCAGAGGAACGATCCGGGCAGTTCGACATCGCTGTCGCCGTGCAGCAGTTGCGGTTCCTCGGCGTGGCTCCAGCGCGGATCCTGCATGATCGTCTGCGCCTCGTGGTGACGGGTCACCAAGTGCATATCGTGCGGTCCGGGCACAAACGGCCCCGCGTCGCGCAGCACCGCATAACTGTCATACGGATTGTGTCGCATATGCGGTGCGACGCTCTGGACGACCGCCAGCTGAACCGGGGTCAACTCCTCGACCGCGGAATGGTCGGAACTCACCGGCAACTCCTGAATGGAAAGCGAAATGGACACCGGGCGAAAACAATTCCGGTCCATCGTGGTGCCGTCGCGCCCGGCGGGACGGCGCCGATTGTCCGTTCCTATCGCGCCATAGCGCGAATACCTTATCGGGCAACGCGATTGAATGATCGCGGATGTTTATCGCAGACCGTAATTCACAATGCGTTCAATGCGCTGTCACAATTCACTGTTGTCGTGGCGGACATGAATTCTGCGGAATCGGTCGAAACGCTGCCGGGGCGGCTGGCCCGGATCGCGGCCGAGCACCCCGAGGTGACCGCCACATTTTGGTCGGTTTCGGAAACGCTGACCTACGCCGAACTCGAGCGACTCTCCCGCGCAGCTGCCACGGCGCTGGTCCGGCGTGGGATACGCCGCGGCGAGCCGGTGGGCATTCTGTGCCCGAACGCGCCCGAGTTCCTGATCGGTCTGTTCGGTGTCGCGGCGGCGGGCGGTGCCGCGACTCCGCTGCCCCTGCCCGCCGGTTCCGCGCAGCTGAGCGGATATCCGCAGAAGCTCGCCACCATTGTGGCGGCCGCCGGGATGCGCACGGTTTTGGTGTCGCACCGCTTCGCCGAGCTGGCAGCTCTGCTCGACACGGCGGTGGACGTCGAATTGGTGGACACCGCAACGCTGTTCACCGAGGACGGCACTGCGCTGCCAGCCATCAACGCCGACGACCTGGCCATCGTGCAGTTCACCTCCGGCAGCACCGCCGCTCCCAAAGGCGTTCGCCTGACCCATCACAACGCCCTCAGCGGGCTGGCCTCGATCCGCACCGGCATCGCACTCGACCTGACCGATCAGGGCGGGTTCTGGCTGCCGCTGTTCCACGATATGGGCCTGTTCGGTACGTTGTCCGCGATCCTGCGCGGAATTCCGGCGCATGTCTGGTCGCCGCTGGCATTCGTCAAGGATCCGGCACGCTGGCTCGCCGAATTCGCGACCAGCGGCACCACGATCACCGCCATGCCCAATTTCGGCTACGAGGCACTGCTCAACGCTATCCCGGCGGACGAGGTCACCGACTACGACCTGCGGCGCTGGCGCATTGCCTGCAACGGTTCCGAACCGATCTCCCGCGACGTAGTCGACGCGTTCTGCGAGCATTTCGCGCCCGCCGGCTTCGCGCCCGCAACCATGTTCGCGGTCTACGGCATGGCCGAGGCGACCCTCGCAGTCGCCTTCCCACCGCTGGGCCGGGAACCGCTGTTCGAATGGGTGGATCGCGCAACGCTCGCAGATGACGCTCGGGCACAACTTGTTTCACCGGGCACGCCTGGTGCGCGTGCCGTTGCCGGTGTCGGCTCCACCGTGACCGATCTGCGGCTGCGGATCGTGGATCTCGGTACCGGCGAGGAACTCCCGGATGGCGCTGTCGGCGAAATCCACATCCAGGGTCCCTCGGTCACCGACGGCTATCTGACCGCCGACCCGTCGAGCGTGGTCGAACTGCATACCGAAGGTTGGCTGTGCACAGGCGATCTCGGCTACCAGCGCAATGGCGAACTCTTCGTCACCGGCCGGTGCAAGGACATGATCACCGTGCGCGGCGTCAACTACTACGCCCAGGATGTCGAAGCCGCCGTAGGTGACCTCGACGGCATCTACAAGGGCCGCTGCACCGCCACAACCGATCCCGCCGGCGCGGATGTGATGGCGCTGATCGCCGAATCCGAGTGCACCAGCGCGACAGCCGACGCACTCGTAGAGCAGATCCGCCGCCGCATCGCCACAGCGCTCGGGCTCGCCGCAGTCGAGGTGTATCTCGTTGCGCCACGCAGCATTCCACGCACCAGCAGCGGCAAATTACAGCGCCTCGCCGCCCGCGACCTCATCTCCCAACGGCAATGACAAACGCACTCGACCGAACTGGAGTCTCCTGTGCACAGCTATGACGTCTTCCGTCACTACGAGCGCCTGCATTGGCGGCTGACCGATCTGGACCTCGATGTCGTCGACCGCGCATTGGTGCGGCCCGAATACGTGACGCTGGCCAAGAGCGCGACGATGGGCGAATCCAATGTCATCGCCGCGGTCCACGGCTTCATGAACGAATTCGTCGACGACTACGACTTCTCCACCTTCGCCGTGGTGTGGGGCTATCAGGAAGTGCAGCACCACTATGCTTTTCGCTCCTGGCTCGGCGCGGTCGGCGAGAGCGTGGACGAGAAGGCCGTCGACTCCATGCGCGAGCCGTACGCGCCCGGCACCACCCCCTCGGCCACCCTGGCCACGAATATCATCTCCGAACTCACGGTGAACCACATTTACCGCGCCGTCGCGAACTGGGTGCAGGAACCGGTGCTGAAGGGCCTGCTGCTCAATGCGAGTCGCGATGAGGCCGGACATGCCCGCGAATTCATCCACTACGCCACCAAACGGCTGCAGCAGCGGCCCGAGGAACTGCCCTCGGTGTTGGAGACCCTCTACGTCTACAGCTCCGAGGCCAAGATCAAGCATCCGGTGAGCACCTTCAAGGCGGGCATCAGCGAACTCGGCGACCACGAGACCATCGACACCGGATTCGATCTGTTCCTCGAACAGGTCGCCGCCGAGGGCGAGCTGGATGTGCTGCACGACAAGGTGCGTCGCACCTTCGCCAATATGACCGGCCTCGACCTGTCCTCCAACGCGAAGGTCCGCCGGGCCCTAGCCGACGCGATCGCCTAGCTCATGGAGCGACATAGTTCGGTTCAGGTGCCATGGTCGGTGATTCCGGACTACCACTGCTTCGGCTGCTCCCCGCACAACGCATCCGGGCTGCGGCTCGAGTTCGAACCGCATCGGGACGGTCTGCAGGCCCGGTTCCGGCTCGGACGCAGCTTCGAGTCCTATCCGGGCGTGGTGCACGGCGGACTCATCGGCGTGATCTGCGATGAGGTGATGGGCAATCTGATCGTGCTGGCCCGCCACCATCCCGCATTCACGGTCTCCCAGCGAACCCGGTTCATCTCGCCGCTGCTGATCGACCACGAATACCACTGTGTGGCAACGCTATCCGATTCCGAGCAGCCGATTCAGGCATCGGCCGAGATCCTGGACGCCGAGGGCAGCGTGTGCGCCACCTCCAGCGCGGCCTATCAGCCGTTCGAACTCGATGCGGTCCGCCATCAACTCACCCTCCGCGACGACGAGGTCGCCCTGCTCTCGCACGCATTGACCACGGCGAATGCCCTCTCTTCGAATGGAGTCCAACAATGACCCGCACCGCCGACGACATCCTGCGCACCGTCACCGATATCGCCGCCACCGAGACCGGCATCGCCGAGGCCGACCTACGACCCGACGTCGACCTGCGCGGTATGGCGGGTGTCGATTCGGTGCGCGTGCTGCGCATGGTCGCCAAGATCGAACGCACCTACGACGTCGAACTGGAGGACCAGGATGTCTTCGGTCTCGCCACGCTCGCCGATGTCGTCAAGGTGGTCGATCGGGCCCTGCACGAGGTGCAGCCATGACTGTCACGGCCGATACCAACCAGCACTACGACCTGGATCCGGATATCTTCGGCCAGTTCCTCGATCCGCTGCGTAAATACAGTTCGGCGCTGTACAACTCGCCGACTGTGGGACGGCAGCCAACGGAGTCGGCGGGGCGGGTAAACACCGAAACCCTCGAACAAGCGCAGCGGCGGAAGCTGCGCTTCGTCGCCGATCGGCTCGGATTGCGCGGCGGGGAGCGACTGCTCGATGTCGGATGCGGTTGGGGTTCGCTGATCCTGTTCATGGCCGAGGAATTCGGTTGCGACACAATGGGAGTCAGCCCGGCACCGCGCCAGCACGAGTACATCGCCGAACAGGCCCTCGCACGTGGTGTCACCGAACGGGTGCACACCAGGGTCGGCCACTTCGAAGAGCTCGACCTGCCGGTTCGCAGCTTCGACGCGGTGACCCTGCTCGGCTCGATCGTGCACATGCCCGACCTCGGCGCGGTCTTCCGGCGCGCACGGTCGGTGCTGCGGCGTGGTGGCACACTCTATGTCTCGGAGAGCTGTTTCCGAAATGCCGCCGCCCGCAATGCCTTCGACACCCGCGTCGGCACCGAGTTCGTCCGCGAGGACATATTCGGCTGGGGTGATCTACGCCCACTGTCGGAGTTGCTGACCGCCGCCGAGGACGCCGGTTTGTCGATCATCGCGGTGGACGATCTCACCGAGCACTACCGCCGCACCATCGACGACTGGATCGCCAATGTGGACGCGGCCGCCGAACGCATCGACGCGCACGGTCCGGGGCTCGCCGCGAAGCTGCGGCACTACCTGGAGATCGCCAATGCCGGATGGGGTTATACGACCAAGCATTACGCGCTGACCTGTCGCAATGCCCGGTAGGAGAGGCAGATGAATATGAAGTCAGCACTGATTCCGGTCGACGAAGTGGCGGCCGCGGTCGACGGCTTCCTCGCCGCCTCCCCGGCCGCGCGGGCCTGGGATGTGGAGAGCGCCTTCGACTGGTCGCTCGCGGATGCGGATCGGCTCACCGAGGGGCAGCGCTCGGCAGTGCAGTTCGTCACCCTCATCGAGGACCATCTGCCCGGCTATTTCGATGTGTACCACCGGCATTTCCCGGTAGACGACACCGTGGATCGGGCCACCTTCATCCACAACCGCGAGCTCTACCACTTCACCGCGCGATGGGCGCTGGAGGAGGACACCCACGCACGCGCCCTCACTCGATACCAGGAAGCGTCCGGCCTCGCCGAACGCCATTCTCTCCGTGAAGAATTGGCGATCGAAGGACAGAAGCCGTTCGATCTGCCCTACGACCATCCGGTGCAGTTCTTCGCCTATGCGCTGGTGCAGGAGAAGGCGACGCAGATGTACTACCAGCACCTGCGCGATGTGGTCGACGAACCTGTTCTCGCGGCGGTACTGGCACGGTTATCCCGTGACGAGGCAAGGCATTTCAGCTTCATGGCCGATGTGGTAGGGCGCTATCTGCGGGTGCAGGGCGATGCGACGGTAGAACCGATCCGCGATGTCATCGCCAATTTCCGCATGCCACTGGCCGATACCATGCGCGGCTACTGGCGGTGGGCACTGAAGATCGCCGATGTGGCCTCCTACGACCACACCGAGGCCTATGAGCATCTGGTGAAGGTGATCGACCGGACGGTAGATGCCAGATCCGACCGGCTCGACGAATTGGTTCGCTTCATCGGCGAGTGCAACGCGCTGGCCTGATAAATGGCCCTGCCTCCACAGACGCGGAGGCAGGGCTACTTGCTCACTGCTCCTGATTCAGCACCAGAATCGTGGTCGAACCATGTGCGATCAACTTGCCGTTCGCATCCACGATCCGCCCCTCCGCCGTCGCGGTGCGACGCCCGAGGTGAATCGCATTGGCTTCACACGTGAGTCGCGATCCGTCCAATGTCACCGACCGAATGAAATTCACCTTCAGCTCCAACGTCGTATAGGCCACGCCGTCACCGAGTTTCGTGAAGACCGCACTGCCCATCGCGGTATCCATCAGCGTCGCGATCACCCCGCCGTGCACGGTGAACATGGCATTGATGGTGGCCGGATTGGGATCCAGGTAGTACCGCGTGTACCCGTCCCCCGCGGTCTCCAGCCGAATCCCCAGCGATGCGCCGACCCCCAGATTCTCCTGCAGCCCCCGCTGGAATACGGTCGTCAATTCCTCGACGCGGTTGGCGACGGTATGAGTATCAATGCTGGTCATGGACTCTTCCTCCCTGGCGAACAATGCCACCCCATTCGACCAGCGCCCGGTGAACTCCACCTGGCCACCACCCACTGCATACCGAGCTTCGATCGGCTGATCGAAATCAGAGGTCGGCGACAGCGTGTACCAATTCGGCGATCTGCTCGAAGTCCTCGTCCACGAACGGGCCGGGGCGGCCGAGTACGACGTGCTGTATGCCGACCTCGGCGAAGCGGGCGAATGAATCCGCCTGTTCGCTAACCGATTTATCTGGATACCAGTACGCGACCATGGTCTTTTCGATGTCCGCATATGGACGGCCGACGGCTCGGCAATGTCCCCGCAGGACTTCGAGTTTGGCTGCGACGGTGTCGACGGATCCGCCGAAGAGGTTGCAGGCGTCGGCGTATTGGGCAACCAGGCGCAGTGTCTTTCGTTCGCCTTGACCGCCGATCATGATCGGCGGGTGCGGGCGGGTCAGCGCATTGGGTACGTTGAGCGGGCGTTCGAGGGTGTAATGCTCTCCGTGGAAAGGCTCTTCGGAGCCCGTCCACATCTGCTTCGCGATTCGCAGCGTCTCCTCGAGTCGCTCATATCGCTCGGAGGTCGGCGGGAAGAACAGGCCCAGACCCGCGGCTTCATCGCCATTCCATGCCGCACCGACGCCGAGCCAGGCGCGACCACCGGAGAGCACGTCGAGGGTCGTGACGCTCTTGATCAGTAGCCCCGGATCCCGGTAGCTGACGGCGGTGACCAAAGCACCGAACCGGACTCGCTCGGTCCGCGCAGCGATATATCCCAGCGCGGCATAGGCCTCGAGCATGTCGTGTTCCGCCGGGCCGTTCGAACCGATCTGGAATAGGTGATCCATGACGAATACCGAGTCGAGCCCGGACTGATCGGCGGCGCGCGAAATCCGGTCGACCCGCGGACCGATCGCGTCCGGCGAATCCGGCCAGGTGAAGTCGGCGAGGGAAATACTCAGTCGCATGAGCCGAGCCTGACACGCCCGGCGCGTGTCGGGGAGGCATCGCCGGTCCTAGGACAGCAGTGGCGGGGAAGGCGGGAAGGTGATCGGGAGTGCGGTGAGTGCGCGGTGGAACGGTCCCGGCCGCCAGGTCAACTGTTCGTGCGGCACCGCTAGGCGGATCTCGGGCAAGGCGTCGAGTAGTTGGTCGATGGCGTCCTGCGCGATCAGGTAGGCCATCGAATTCGCGGGGCACACATGTGGTCCGGCGCCCCAGGACAGATGGGAGCGATTGCCCGCGTACTGATTCGCGACGATCGCCGGGTCGGTATTGCAGGCGGCGATGCTGATGACGACCGGCTGATGGGCGGGTAGCCAGACATCGTCGACGAGGATCGGCTGGCGCGGAAAGCTGAAGCAGAAATTCGCCATCGGCGGATCGTTGAACAACACCTCGTCGAGCGCGTCCCTGGTGGACAACGTTCCGCCGAGCACACTGCCGCCAAACCGCTCGTCGGTGAGGATCAGCAGGAGGGTGTTGATGATCAGATTCTGTTGCGGCTCAATACCCGCGCCGTACAGCGTGCCGAGCTGATGCACCATTTCGATATCGCTGAGTGCCGCCGCGTGCCGCAGCATCCGCGTGGTGATGTCGTCGCGGGGCTCGGCACGCTTGAGCTGGGTCAACTCCAGCATTGCCCCAGCCAGTAACTGATTGCCGTGCTCGGCATCGATGCCCTCGAAGATCGCGGCCATACCGGTGGCGGCCTGCTGTGCGATATCGGCCGGACAGCCGAGCATGGCGTTGAGCACCGCGAAGGCGAGCGGAAACGCGTACTGGCGCACCAGATCCGCCGACCCGTCGGCGCAGAACGAATTGATCAGCGGAATAGCGAGTTTCGCCACCGTCTCGTGCAGTCGGTACTGATCGACCTTCTCCAAGCCCGCGACATTGGCCTGCCGATACCTGGCATGTGCTTCACCAGCATTGCGCAAGGCATTCGGTCGCCACTGCATCATCGGCAGCACCGGGCATTCGGCGGCCACACTCCGCTGCCAGGTGCGCGGATCGGCCGGAAAATGATCCGGGTCGTTGAGGATCTGCAGTGCGGAGTAGTAGCTGACCACCAGTGTGGCGGGCACCCCCGGCGCCAGATCCACCGGCACCAGCGCCCCATACCGCTCCCGCATCTCCCGATACGCCCGATGCGGATCCGTCGCGAACTCCGGCGTATACAACGCCACCCGCGGCCCATCGGTATCGATCGGCGAAGTGAACGGTGCACGGCCGTGCGCCGAAGACGGCATCGTCATCGAGAAACTCCAGGCATTCGAACAGACAAACTCCGTGAGCCTATGCACTCACCCCGCCCCACCGCACCCCGAACGCGAATAAATGGCCGTGCGCCGGTGGTGGCATCACCCGAGAGACCGCCTACACCGACGCATGATGGTCATCGGTCCAAATCAGCCCTGGTTCGCATGGCGGCGACGATGGTGTGGCCCAAGGGGGTGAGGGATGCGGCGGCCTCCAACTGGGTAATACCTTCGACGGTGAGCGTGTGGGCCTCGACGTAACGACGCTCGGCGGCCTCGGCGGCGGCTCCGGTCGCGATGGTGCGCTGGACGCGCCGGAAGTCGGTGATGGCGAGGTGAGCATAGGTGCTGTGCAGAAGGCCTTCGATCGGGCGTGGATGCGAAAAGCACGGTGGGTGGTAGCGCGGGTCGATATCGGCGCGGTCGTACAGTTCGAAGGCATCCATCATCGCGCCGAGCTTCACGTGCTGGAATTCGTGTACCAGCAGTTCGGCGAGTGATTGCGGATCCAGGTGTCGGGCCGCGATACCTACCGCACCGAATGCCAGCCTGGCCGAGGCGCTTCGGTCGGTCGGGCCATCCGGTTGCAGCGGCAATATCGTGCACAGACCCACGCGCAAGCCGGGCATATAGGCAGGCAGATGCGCTTCGAGGAATTCGACAGCGCCCCCGAATGCCTGCTGCCAGAGCTCGGCCTCCGCATCGCTCAACCGCCCGGTCGGGTGAATTTCGCTGCCGAGATAGGGCAGCGCCCGATAGGGATCTGTGTCTTCCAATGTCACGGTCAGCTCGCCGTAGGTCAGTTTGCGCACCGCCTCGGCCAACGCGAGCTCCCGACCGGTATCGATCCACACCCGCTCGGAGGCCCGCAACGCACCGAACATCGGCAATGGCGCCATACCGTCGCGCACCGGCACCGGAAGTCGCAGATCCGCACCTGCCAGCAGCGCGGCGCTGGCCGCAATCGACTCCAGGTGATAGACATCCGCGGCGACGAACTCCCCGCGACTGATGTTTTCGAGCAGTGCCATCGCCCACACCCGGGTGTAGGGGTGTGCGAGCACGGCCGCCACCGCATCCGGTGCCGATCCGTCCAAACCCACCAACACATCCCACGCGGCGGCGAAGCGCGGATCGTCGTGCGGGCCGAACCCGCCTACCGCCGCCAACAATTCACGCTGCACCGACGCTTGGGCCTGCACCAGCCAACTGACCGTTGCTGTATCACCGAAACCCGCTGCCAACTGCGCGAATTGATCCTCCGACAGACTATGCGCCTCAATCGCGGTCACGGCTGACCTTCATGCGCTCATCGAATGCGGCGCGGTGTGCTCGGGCGGCACGCACGGCAGTAGTTTCCGCGGCTGGATCGACCGATTCGGCGAGCCATGGCTGCACCGTCGCACTCATGCCCGCGACGAACCGCTCCCCCAGCGGGGTCAGTGATCCGGATTCCTGAAGTTGGCGAATGGCTTCCGCGGTCATCATGCGCCACCGCACGAATTCCCGCTCCGACTCCTGGCGCTGTGTTCCCTCGGCCTGTTCACGATGCACCCGCCAGAAGTCGGTCACGCCGATATGCGCATAGGTGCCCTGCAACAGCCCCTCGATCGGACGCGGATCCGGCCGCCACGGTGCGTAATACCGCAGCGCCGTATCGGAGCGGTCGAACAATTCGAACATGTCGAGGATGGCGCCCATCTTCACGTGCTGGAATTCGTGGATCAGCGGCAGCGCCGCCGATACCAGCGCCCGTCGCAACCCGATGCCCACAGCGCCGAAAGCCAGTCGCATGGAAGCACTTCGGTCGTATTTCTCATCCGGCTCCATCGGCATGACCGCGCGTAAGCCGACGCGCAGGCCGGGCGCGTATATGGGCAGATGTGTGTCGATGAAGTCGATGCCCTCGGCGAAGGCGAGCTGCCACCGGTGCGCCTCGGCATCGCTGAGCCGATCGGCGGCATAGCTGTGGCCGACGCGGTAAGGGTCGGTGTCCTCCAGCGGGACGGTCAGATCGGTGGCCGTCAGCCTACGCAATGGGTGTAGCAGATCCAGTTCCTCGACCGAGCCGGTGTCTATCCAAACCTGTTCGTCGACACCAGCTTTCAGTGCACCGAAGGTCGGAAGTGGTGCGAGGCCATCGCGCACGGGCACCGGCAGCCGCAAGTCCCTACCCGCGTGCAGCGCCGCACTCGCGGCGACCGCTTGCAGGTGATAGACATCCTCGGCCGCCGTCTCGCCCTTGCTCACCCCCTCCAGCAGGGCGATGGCCCACACCCGGGTGTACGGATGGGCGAGCACCGCGGCCACCGCTTCGGGAGCCGAAGCGTCCAGCGAGACGAGCACATCCCATGCGGCCGTGAATCTTTCGTCATCCTGTGGACCGAATCGGCCCACCGCGGCCAACAATTCGCGTTGCAGCGAAGATTGCGCCTGCGCCAGCCAGCGCACGGTGGCCGCGTCACCGAAACCGGCTGCCAGTTGGTCGAATTCGTCATCGGACAAGCTGTGCGCCGCGGCAACGGCGTCATGTGCGGAGGTTTGCGCGCCGCCTCTACCCGCTGCGGCTTCGGACTCGGCCACGTGATCGATCATCTCCTTCAGATCGGCGCAATAGACGGACGGGTTGTCGAAGCCCGTGCCCGGGCGGTATCTATGCGGATAGAAGCCACCACCGCAGACCTGAACCACGTCACAGGACCGGCACGTGGCGCTGACGCCATCGATGCCGTCGCGACGCACGGTGATTCCCGGGAGCACGGCGGCCTCGTCGAGGCTGTTGTCCCATACGTTCAGTCCGGTCGCCGCGGCGCCTTCGAAGGCGGTTTTGAGCGAATCGACCTGCTCGAGTGTGCCATCGGTTTCGATCACCAGCAGATCCACCGGATCCAGTCCGATGGCCTCAGCGGTACTCGGACGGCCGTACATGGCCGCCACCACCGATTCGAAGGTGCGCAACGGCACTGGTCGCCCGTCGGCATTCCATGCGTCGAACATAGCGATGAGCCATTGCGCGTACTCGCCACCACCCCGCGTCGGATTCTCCGGGTCACGTGGTATCCGCAAGCCAGGCGGCTGATGCTCCCAATTCGAGTGCGGCAGTAGGAGATCCATGCGTGGCGGCTCCTGCTCCAGCAGCCCGCGATAAACGGCGATCGGATCGTTGGCGATATCCACCGTGCACAGCAGACCGGAATACAGCGGGCGGTACTGCGGCTTACGCAACAGCTCGAGGCTCGCGATCACCTGGTCATAACTGCTGCGTCCGTTGCGGTACAGCCGATGCCGGTCGTTGGCGGTGCGATCGCCGTCCAGCGAAACACCAACCCGCACATGGTATTCGGTGAACAGGTCGAGGTATGCCTCGCTGAGCAGGACCGCGTTGGTATGGATATGCAGATTCAGGCGGGCCACCGGAGCGATGGCCGCGTGCAGCTCAGCCAGGAATTGCCTGGTCCGGTCCACACCGAGCAACAGCGGTTCGCCGCCGTGCAGCACGATGGCGACCTCGGGCAGCCCATGGGCCGCCGCATGTTCGGCGATGCGGAACGCAATCCTGGTGGCCGCCTCCGGGGCGAGCCCCATCGGGCGGCCACGCCAGGATTGGTCGACGTGCTCATACATATAGCAGTGATCGCACGCCAAATCGCACCGGCTGTGCACCTTGATCACAAACTGACGAAAGGGAAGCGGTTTACGGTTCACGGGCCAGCCGGTATCGACGGTGAATACCTGATCAGATCAGATCAGAGCGGAGCTGAACGAAATACCGGTGGTCGAGGAGTTGGCCAGATTCGCCAGCAGGTCCGTCAGGCTCTGCCCCGAAAGCTGCCCGAGCGGAGTGCCCCGCAGGTCAGACACAGCGGACACCACGGTGCGGTTGGTTGACTTCATCAGTAATTCTCCTAACGAGCGAAATCGTTTGTCGCTCATGTCAAATGATACGAAATAGCTGTTGCGGCCCTTCCCAGTTTTGAGAGTCCAGTCAGGCGCTGGTGGCGTCGCCCGAGATAGCAACTCGACCAGTGCGTGCCGGTCCAGGCGCGGCCGTACCGACCGATGTTCACCCGCCTTCAGCGGAACGGGCGAACCGAAGGGTGACGAGTTGGAAAGGCCGCAGCCGCAAGCGAACTCCAGCGCCCTCGGGCACAGCGGCGGCGTCCGTTCGCAGCGGGCGTTCGAGTAGATCGCAGGTGCGGAACCCAGCGACACCGAAACCTGCGGTGACCAGCGCCGAGGCCCGGCCACCGTGAGCCTCGTAGACGCGGAGCACGACATCGCCACTGCCGTCGTCGGCGAGTTTGACGGTGCTGGTCACCACCGCGTCATTGTCGATAATGAACAGTGGCTCAACCGATTCGGCGACACCGGGGCGCGAGGTCGCGAGGTTGATGCGATAGCCCGCACGCACCGCATCCGCGATCGAAGCGCCCGGGAGCAGTGCGTGCCGGAAGTGGTGCGTACCGTGGTCGGTCTCCGGATCCGGAAATCGCGGTGCCCGCAGCAGTGAAAACCGCAATGTTGTCGTCGTTGCACCGTCGGCGCGAACGGTTCGAGTGACGTCGTGGCCGTAGGTGGAGTCGTTGACGAGCGCCACACCCCAGCCGGGCTCGGCGAAATGAACGAAGCGGTGATTGCAGGCCTCGAACTTCGCGTACTCCCAACTGGTGTTGGTGTGGGTGGGCCGAAAGATATGCCCGAACTGAGTCTCGGACGCATAGCGGTCGGCGTGAATGTCCAGGGGGAAGGCGAGTTTGAGGATTTTCTCGGTCTCGTACCAGTCGACGGTGGTGTCGATATCCAGTCCGAGCGCGCCCGCCCGCAGTGTCAGGGACTGCTCGACCTTGGAAGACCCGAATGAGCGGCCGACCCGCACCACCGCCGCGCCCTTCGAATCCGTTTCTACTGCAACGAATTCCGCTTCGGTCAGGTCGGTGACCCGGTTTCGGTAGAAAAGATCGACATCCCAAGCGTCCCAAGAATTCGGGAAATCCGAGTGCAGCTGCAACAGATTCGCGGCCGAACCCGGTGGCAACGTCTCGCGCTGATGGTCGAGGTCGAATACCGATATGACGAGGCCGCGCGCGTCCACCTCGATCCGCACCAGGCCGTTGTCGAGGACGAACCCGCCACCCGCACGCTCGACCACCGAGCACGGGTCACCCGCATCCACCGCAGCCGCCGCACCGGCCGGAACCGATCGCCAGGTGTGCGGCGTCGGGTTGAACACATTCGGCCCCGCCCGCTCACCGCCGAGCACCCATTGCGACCGCTCGATAATTCCCGTCAATTCTTTGGCCACCGCCGCATACATCCGCTCCGCCTCACGGTGCACCCATGCGATCGAAGAGCCGGGCAAAATATCGTGAAACTGGTTCAGCAGCACCGCCTTCCAGATCCGGTCCAATGCCGCGTACGGGTACTCGAGGTTCTTGCGCACCGCCGCGGTGGCGGCCCACAGCTCGGCTTCCCGCAGCAGGTGCTCACTGCGCCGGTTTCCCTGCTTGGTCTTCGCCTGACTGGTCAACGTGCCGCGGTGCAACTCGAGATACAGCTCCCCCACCCATACCGGCGGGTTCTCGTATTCGGCCTCGGCCTTGACGAAGAAGCCGGATGGGGAGTCCCACAGCACTTTCGGCGAACCCTCGAGGTCGGCCATCCTGGCGGCCTTGGCGATCATCTCCCGTGTCGTACCGCCACCGCCGTCACCCCAGCCGGTCGGCGCGAGTGACATCGACGCGCGGCCTTTTTCTTTGAAATTCCGTGCGGCATGGGCGATCTCACGCCCGTGCATCGAGCAATTGTAGGTATCGACCGGCGGGAAATGGGTGAAGATCCGGGTGCCGTCGATCCCCTCCCAAAGAAAGGTATGGTGCGGAAACTGATTGATCTGGCTCCACGAAATCTTTTGTGTCAGTAGCCATTTCGAACCGGCCGCCTTGATGATCTGCGGTAGCCCGGCGGCGAACCCGAAGGTGTCGGGCAGCCAAGCCTCTTCGTTCTCGACACCGAATTCCGCCAGAAAGAACCGCTTACCATGCACGAACTGCCGCGCCATCGCCTCCGAGCCCGGCATATTCGTATCCGCCTCGACCCACATCCCGCCGGTGGGTACGAACCGCCCCTCCGATACCGCCTGTTCGACCCGCTCGTAGACCTCGGGACGGTGCCGCTTGATGAAGTCGTACTGCGCGGCTTGAGACATCGCATAGATGAACTCGGGCTCGTCGGCCAGCAACGCGGTCATATTCGCGGTCGTACGCGCGACCTTGCGCACCGTCTCGCGCAGCGGCCACAGCCACGCTGTATCGATATGGGCGTGCCCGACCGCGGAAATCGTATGCGCGGACGGTACCGCGGGCTTCGCCAGCACATCGACCAGGCATTCACGCGCCGCCGTGGCGGTGGCGTTCACGTCCTGCAGATCGACGGTATCGAGTGCGTGCTCGATCGCACGCACGATGTCATAGCGGCGAGCAGGCTCCTCGGGCAGCTCGTGCATCAGCTCGCCGAGGACCTCCAAGTCCTGTACCAGCTGCCATACCTCGTCGTCGAAAACCGCGAGATCCATTCGGCCCAGCCGGTATTGCGGCTCGTCACCAGCTGTGGACTTGTCACCGAGAGGCATCGGCGTAAAGAAGGGGATGATCGGATTCGAAGCCGCCTCGACATGCAACAACACCTGCTCGCCACCGACCGCCGGGGACGCCACCCGCACCCACTGGTTGCGCGGATGCAGCCCCTTCACCGGCGATCCGTCCGACCGATAGACCAGACCCTCGCATTGAAAGCCCGTCATATTCCGGTCGAAACCCAGATCGATAATCGCCTCCACGGTTTTGCCCGCCCACTCGGTAGGAACCGTGGCTTCGACCGTCAACCAGCTGGTCCCCCAGGGTGCGCCCCACCTGGCACCGGATTCGATAGGCGTCCGGGGCGCGGCCAAGCCCTCGGCAACCGGCACCGGCTCATCCGGCGCGACCCAGATCGACGCCCGCAGCGGCACCGATTCCGGATATATCGCCGGAACGATCCGCTCTGTAAGAACCCGCCCGAGGCGGCTTTCGATCAACCGACGGTCATCGTGCACAGCGCTGGCTCCCATCGGACCGGAGGAGTGATCACCAACCGCCCTATTCTCCGACAGCACAGTAAATTCCGGGCGATAACCACCAGCCACCCTTCCACTGTTTGACGTGCCGTTACTTAACGGCTCAATAGATTCGGTTCATCGGATCAGGCGGAACCGGCTCCGGCGACGCCGACGGACATGCAGCTCTGCGCGGCTCCACCCGAGATGAGGAAGACTCGAACCCATGGCCACCATCCGCACCGAAATCGTCATCGATGCTTCCCCACAACACATCTGGGATGTGGTACGCGATGTCGGCGCCGTGCACACACGCCTGCTCCCAGGCCGAGTCGCCGACACCCGCATCCAGGGCGTGGAACGCTTCCTCACCTTTCCCGACGGCCACGTCATCCGGGAACTGATCATCTCCATCGACGACCGAACCCGCCGCCTGGCCTACTCCGTCATGGAAGGCGCCAGACCATCCCTGGACTACCACCACGCATCCTTCGAGGTCCACAGCGAGGGTGAGCGCGGCCGCCTGATCTGGACAACCGACATCCTGCCCGACACCATCGCCTCCGATATCCGAATCCGCACCGAATACGGCATCAAGGAAATGAAACAGGCGATAGAAGCATCAGTACTGGACGGCATCGCTCGGACATGATCGACGTCCTCGGCGTCGGCAGCCGAGCCGAGCATCTCGTAGGCGACGGTGAACAGCAGCTTGCGGTGCGCGACGAACGCCTCGGTGGCGGGGTCCAGGCGCTCGACTTCGCCTGCGTCACTCGTTGCTCTCGACTGTGCCATACACACAGGACGCCGGTCCCGCCCGCTTTGTGACACCACTATCGGTGATGCACGTCACGTAGCCGCGGGTGTTACAGGACCGCGGCCGCGAGCGTCTTGTGTTCGTCCAGTTACCAAAAAACAGGAGGCCGACATGCAGGTCGTCGTTGTGGGCAGCGGTTACTCGGGCACGCCGGTGGCGAACCGGGTGGCCAGGAAGGTCAAGGATGCCGAGAGGCCGCAGGTGGCGCTGACACTGCGCGAAGACTTCGTGAATTTCGCCGACTTCCAACCGCGTGAGCTGCACATTGCGGCAGTACACGGGCTGATCGACGAGCTGTTGGCGTGGGCGCGGGCGCTGGCCCCGCTGCGCACGGCTCTGGTGTCGTAAGGACCAATCTTCATGCGTATCACAGTCTTCGGAGCAAATGGTCCCACCGGCCGCCTGCTGACCGGCCAGGCGCTCGCCGCCGGACATGAGGTCGTCGCGGTCACCCGGCAGCCGGATTCGTTTCCGCTGCATCATGATCGGCTCGAGATAGTTGGTGCCGATGTGCTCGATCCGGGTGCCGTCGACGCCGTTGTCGCGGGCCGGGATGCGGTGCTGTCAACGCTCGGGGTGCCCGCCGGTAAGGAACCTATCAGCACCTATTCGCGTGGTGTGGCCCATATCGTCGCCGCGATGGAACGGCATCGAGTGCGTCGGCTCGCCGTCGTCAGCTCGAGCGGGGTCGATCCGCAGCCGTACTCCGACGGCGGGTTCCTGTTCAACCGCGTCCTACTGCCATATGTGACGCGGGTGGTGGGTAAGACCCTGTACGACGACATGCGGCGAATGGAATCCCTGATCCAGGCCACCGATCTGGACTGGACGATCGTGCGCCCGAGCGGGCTCTACCATCTGCCGTCGGTCACCGACTACACCGTCGTCGAGGGCCACGCCGACGGCAGGTTCACCGCCCGCGCAGACCTGGCCGCGAGCATGCTCGCCCTGCTGGACGACGACCGCTACATCCGCACCACCATCGGCGTCATCACCACCGCCGACAACCCGACCCTGCTCGAGTGGATCCGCGGCGAAGCGCTCGCCAAGAGTTGAGCCGACCAGGGTTCGGCGTCGCCACCGTCTGCTGCGACGCCGAACCCGATACGCTCGAAAACGTGATCATCTGGCTGAACGGCACCTTCGGAGTCGGAAAGACCACGACAGCAGGGGAATTGGCCGCACTGCTGCCCGCTCGGCTTGCTCATCACTGTCAGTCGAATCTTCCCCACCGTTGTCCTCAGCTGCGGCGCAACCCCCGTTCGCGGCACATGTGCTGCCTGGTACAGCCTCAGGTTCCGGGTCGCAAATCGTCGGTCGGTACACCTCCTGTCGACGGGTCCACGCCGCAGCCGCGGCGTGCTCGGCGACATGTTTGCTCCACTCCCACATAACCAGTCCCCCTCAGGATCGAAATCACTTGCGCACACGCGGTTTACAGACAGCCCACCCCGCGCTGATGCGTCGTGATCACGATATGAGCGCGCTCCTTCTCGATCGAGAAGCCGCACCGGCTCACACCCTGAACCCCCTGGTCCACCGGCCGGACAGGAATTCCGGACCGGACCCCGGGATTCCGGACCGGAACGCAAAGATCGGCTGACCTGGGACTACGATCGCGGGACAGTCATCACACGCGGACAACGCCCAGGCAGGAGTCCCATGTGTCGCTTGTTCGGTTTGTCGGCCGCACCGCAGCGAGTGCGGGCCACATTCTGGTTGCTGGATGCTCCGGACAGTCTGTCGATACAGAGCAGACGTGAACCCGATGGCGTCGGTCTCGGCACCTTCACCGCCGACGAAGCCCCACTGGTGGAGAAACAACCCATCGCCGCATACGAGGACGTCCAATTCGCTCGGGAAGCGCGCGAACGAGAATCGATGACGTTCGTCGCACACATCCGCTACGCCACCACAGGCGGCTTGCAACCACGCAACACCCACCCATTCGAACAACGTGGCCGCCTGTTCGCCCACAACGGTGTGCTGCACGGCCTCGACGAACTGGGCTCCGAACTCGGCGACTACCTCGACCTGGTACACGGTGACACCGATTCCGAACGATTCTTCGCACTGATCACCCAACGCACGGACCAACACGACGGCGACGTCACCGCAGGCATCACCGACGCCGTCAGGTGGATCGCGGACCGCCTACCGGTCTACGCCCTCAACCTGGTACTCACCACGGCGACAAACCTATGGGCACTGCGCTACCCCGACACCCACGGCCTCTTCGTCCTCGAACGCGCCGCAGGCGGCCCGCAAGGCGATCGTCACCTGGACCAGGCCGGACGGGCCGGAATCCGCACCCGCAGCGGACACCTGCGCGACTTCCCAGCGGTCGTCGTAGCCAGCGAACGCACCGACGAGGACCCGCGCTGGCGAGCACTCGCCCCCGGCGAACTACTCCACGTCGACGACCACCTGCGCGTCCGATCCAGCACCGTACTGGATCACGCACCACGCCATCCGCTGACGCTGGCGCAACTCGATAACCGCGCCGCGGCAGCCCAGTCCGGGCGATGACCACCCGTCGTCCCCCTCGACGGCCGTCGCTGGATGCGCCTAGATCCCCGACGGCGACACGGCAGCGGCCGACTCCGCTATCGAGGGATGTCTGTCCCCGGTGCAAGACTCAGCGATGTGAGATGGGCAGTGGCGGAAACGGGCGACGGTGGTGCGCGCCTGTGTCCACTCGATCAGGACGGTCGGCCCGCGGGACCAGTGGTACGTGAGCCCTCGCTAGCCGAGGCAGTGCGCTCACGCCCGGAGGTCGAGCGGTGGGTGTGGCGGTCCACGGCCGAGATCTACCGGCCGTTGTCGGCGGCGGGGGTGCGGGTCGAGCGGTGCTATGACGTGCAGGCCGCGGAGGCGCTGCTGATCGGACATGAGGAGGGACAGTCGGGGCAGGCTCGCTCGTTGGCGGCGGCCTGGGCACGACTGCACAACCTGCCTGTCCCGCCGGATGCGCCCACACGTGCCGCCGAGACCCAGCCATCGCTGTTCGAATCGGGTCCGGTACCTCTGCCACCAGGCACGGATGAGTTCGACGCTCTGCTGGCGGTCTACGCGGGTCAGCTAGCACGTACGGCGAAGACCGAACATCCGGAGCGGATGCGGCTGCTTCTCGCTGCCGAATCGGCGGGCATGCTGGTTGCCACGGAGATGTCCCGAACCGGTATACCCTGGCGCGCCGACGTCCACCGCGAGTTGCTGGAAAAGCTGCTGGGTGAGCGGTTTCCGGGCGGGATGGAGCCGCGCCGGATGGCGGAGTTGGCGGATGAAGTGTCGCGGGCATTCGGGGAAAGTGTGCGCGTTCGGCCGGACCTGCCCAACGACATCATCAGAGCCTTCGCCCGCGTCGGGATCTTGTTGTCCTCCACCCGAAAATGGGAGCTCCAGCGGATCGACCACCCCGCGGTTGCGCCGTTGCTCGCGTACAAATCGCTGTACCGCTTGTACACCGCCCACGGCTGGTCCTGGCTCGAGCAGTGGGTGCACGGCGGCCGCTTTCGTCCCGAATATCTGCCCGGCGGAACGGTTTCCGGCCGCTGGACCACCAATGGTGGCGGCGCCCTGCAGATTCCCAAGGTGATCCGTCAAGCGATACGCGCGGACCCGGGATGGCGGCTGGTGGTCGCCGACGCCGACCAAATGGAGCCACGAGTACTTGCCGCGATCTCCCGCGACCCGGGATTGATGGAGGTTGCCGGTCGCGGCGAAGACCTATACGCCGGTGTCTTCGGCGGCGACCGCGCCCAGGCCAAAATCGCCCTGCTGGGCGCCATCTACGGCCAGACCTCCGGCGATGCCCTGACCCACATGGCCGAACTCCGCCGACGTTATCCGGCCGCGGTGGCATATGTCGACGACGCTGCCCGCGCCGGTGAAGAGGGCCGCTTGGTGCGTACTTGGCTGGGCCGCACCTGCCCGCCAGCCTCCATCGCATCGCCAGAGGCGGAGGCGCAGGCGCAGGCGGAGGGGGGATATGGCAGTACCTCCGCCACGCGTGCTCGTGGCCGCTTCACGCGCAACTTCGTCGTGCAGGGCAGCGCCGCCGACTGGGCCCTGCTGGTGCTGGCGGGCGTGCGTCATGCGATGACGCACGCCGGCCTCCGCGCCGAACTGGTCTTCTTCCAACACGACGAGGTAATCGTGCACTGCCCCGCCGAGGAAGCCCCGACGGTCGCCGAAATGATCGCGACCGCGGCCGAGACCGCAGGCCGGATCGCCTTCGGGACGACACCGGTGCGGTTCCCGTTCACGACAGCGGTGGTGGAGTGCTATTGGGACGCCAAGTGAGATTCCCACGCGAACCCATCCGGATCGGTGAAGGCGCCTGCACTGCCAGCGATGACGATCCGATGCGACCCGGTTCCCTCCTGGGGCACACCGGCATCCTTGGCGGCGGCACGTCGTCCGTAGAGCGCCAGCTTGATCGAGGATGCGGGGGTGTCGAACTCGACATACTTGCTGCCGAAGCTCTTTGCCACGGTCAGGCCCCGATCGACGTAGAACTGCTTGGTCGCCTTGACATCGTCGACCCCGAGCAGAACCACGAAATCGTCGATCTCACGGGTGGCCGGGCCGGTGTTCTTCTTCGACGACGTCGCGATCTTCCAGATCGCCCCATCCGGAGCCTGGACGACGCCGCCGTAGCCCCAGAAGCTCTTCTTGGCAGGCTTCACTATCGTCGCGCCCGCGTCGACAGCGGTGCCGATGAGGTTGTCGACGGTACTCGGCTGCGAAACCACGAGCGACAGGATGAAGCCACGAAAGCCGGTCGTCGGCGCCTCCGATGCGCGGACGCGCAGCTTGTCGCCGAGACCGAACGCGGCGGTGTAGAAGGCCTCTGCGGCCGCGGTGTCGGACACCTCGAGGATGACGGATTCGATAGCGGCTTGGTTAACGGTGATGTTCATGTCAGCAACGCTATTTTCTACCCCGTAACCGGCGCTTCTCGATTCCTGATCGCTTCCGGTCCGCGCTCTGGATCAGATCCGGGCCGTGACTGTGTCCCACCGCCATCGCCCACACGCCCGATGATCGGGTGATAGTCGTGCAGATGGGCACTGCCACTTGATATTTCACGATCGCGCACGGTGGAGTCGAGCCACCGACGACGTCATTCGATATCGAAGACGAACGAATACCAATCTCCAGACAGCTTTTCGAACCGTCGCCCGCCACTGCCTACCGGTTCGCTATCGGGCGAATAGACCCAACCGCGGACAGTCGAACCCACGAAACCATCGGCGTCATAGAAGTAGACGCGCCCATCGGACTCACGGTGAACCAAACTGATGTCGAGCCCGCCGGGACTCACGTCGCGGCGGGTACTCGGGCCATCCTCGCGCAGCATCTCGACCGCGACACCTTCCATCTCCGCCCGTGCGGAGCCGAAGCTCGCAGGGCCGAAGAATCAACCCGGCTACCAGCCCCGCGACCACAATCACCGGCACCGCAGCGACTTTCCAGGACCACCGATGCTCTCGCCCGAGCAGATACAGCGTCTTGATCGCCCACCTCAGGAGCGAAACACCCAGCAGAACCCCGCCGATCACCAGAACTACAAGCTGATCAGGACCGGTTAAGTTCCCAACGAACGGAGCCCAGTCGAGGTGGACGCACAGAAGAAACGCAACACCAACGATTGCCCCGGTCAGGACTATGGAACCCGGCGCCGTGGCAGCGCCTTGCCCGCCGTCGGACTGCCCATAATGAGCGAATGGTGTTTCGATCTTGTCGGTCCCGTCTTTCAACAAGTGATGATGGTGGGCATGGTCTGTGCCCGGGGTGAGCTGATAGTCACTCCATTCACGGCCACCCACATCGTAGCCACGCCCTGCCATTGCTCCGGGCTCACATTGGGCCCAGGTCGCGACGTTGAGGCGCGCATTGGGCATCTTGGAATCGGTTGCGGCCGCACAATTCGCAAGGTGAGCTACCACGTTCGGCAGCCATTACCGCAACGGCCGCCGCTCACACTCATGACCTTTCCGTGTCGTGAACGCTGGTCGGCATGACGGTGATCGCGTCGTCTTTATCCAAATCCGCGTCCAAATCGGAAATCCAGCCGTCTTCGTCAACCCGGCTCAGCCAGCCATCGGACAAGCGCTCATAGATCGGAGTGCTGTCAGTAGGCGCGATCGCGAGCTTGTGGTGAGTTTCCTCATGGAAGACGGCGAGCAATACCCGCACGGATGGCGCGATTTCGCTTCGATGGGATGGATCTATCTCCAACATCTGACCTACGCCTCCAACGGGTTCGGCAGATCCGTCAGGTTGATCAGCGCTGTCCAGTAGTCATCACGAAGCGCGTCCCACAGGTCGCCGTGCTTGGGAAGTAACTCCCGAGCAGCGGCCAGATCTGGGTACGGCTCGAATATGACTGTTCCCGGTTGCACTTCCGGAAGCGGTGTGCGCGAAGGCAAGCGGTACGCGGTGAAAGATTCGGAAATGAATTGCACGCGCACGATGCGCGCGGACTTCCCCGCCAACCGCCACACCGCGACCTTGCGTCCATCCCGAGTTCGACTGGTGCGCAACCTATCTCGGCGCATCACACCCCTTTCTGGTTGGTACGCCCGATGCCGGAGGAATCGACACCCCGGCACCGAGACGACTGTGCGGACACAGACCGCTCGGCCCACTCACGAACCGCATCCGCGAACATCTCGACCACATCCACAGGTGCGCCGCTATATCCCGCTACCGGCCCGATTAACGGAACACGTTGCGGCAGACTTGCATTCGTCATGGTTTCCTCCCGCCGATGTTGCGATCGTGGTACCCGACGCCGAGAGATGTACGCCATGATCGCGGGCTCGAATTGCGATCGAATTTGGGACTTGGTGAGGAAACTCCCGGCGTCAGGACCATGACTAGCTTCGCCACCGATGGGGTGGCACTTCGGTGGCACTTCGGTGGACGGGACGGGGCAATCCGGAGATACAGTGAGCCACACCACTTACGTCATGGGGGCCGGCATGGTTAGCGTGAGGCACTGGACTGGCACAGAAAGCCGCGCATTGCGCGTCGCTCTCCGGCTGAGCCAGGCCGAATTTGCAGCCAAACTCGGCGCCAATGAACGCACGGTCAAACGGTGGGAGGCGGGATCAACGCCCCGGCCCGTCTGGCAGGCCGCGCTCGATACAACGCTGGCTCGGGAACCCGACTCGGTCGTCGAAGCATTTCGCGCCAGGCTGTGCCCGGCAACCGAGGAGGGCCAAGAGATGGACCGTCGACAGCTATTGAAGGCGGGCACGCTCGGCGCCGGTGGGCTTGCAACGCTCGGCGTCGGCGACGCGGCCGAACGGGCCCGATGGCTCATGTCCGGCGCGGGACGCCCCGACGCCGCCGCAGTCGCCGTGATCCGCAATACGTTGTATTCGGCGATGCAACTCGACGACATGCTCGGCTCACCCGCCGCGCAAGGACTTGTAATAGCTCAGCAGCAGCTCGTCGAAGCGATGCTGCGCGACTGCCCGACCGGACTGCGTCCCGACGTGCTGAGCCTGTACTCCGAATGGACCGGATTTGCTGGGTGCCTCGCATGGGATGCGAGCGAATTCCAGACGGCATCGCGCCTGTACACCCTGGCGCGCGAAACCGCACACGAAGCGGAAGATCCCGACCTCGGCGCGTACATGCTGTGCCACCTCTCTCAACTCGCCCTTTGGCAGCGTCGGCCGCGCGTCGCAGTCGACTACGCCGTCGCAGCACGAGCGTGGGTCGCGCAGAGTACAGACCGGCCGCTACGCGCCTACGTCGCAATTCGCGCAGCCGAGGCCGCGGCAATGGCGGGACAACGGCAAGCGTGTCTCACCGCGCTAGACGAGGCCGACCGCGATATAGACGGGCTCGAACCGTGCCACCCGAGCGCGTCGCGTGCCTACTTCGTCGGCGGCGCCCTGCTGGAGTCCTATCGCGGCAACTGCCTGACAATCCTGCGTGAGGCGGCTCCCGCGGCAGAGGCAACCCGACGGGCACTGACCCTCATACCGTCCAACTACACACGCGACCGGGCAATGTCGCTGCTCGAGCTGGAGCGGGCATTAATTCAGCTCGACGATATCGATGAGGCCGCGAACGTCGTCGGTGACGCTGCCGACCTCACCGCGCAGAATCGTTCGCCACGGCTGATCTGCGCTATCCGCGACGGCCGCCGCGACCTTTCACCGTGGGCTGGCTCGCGCCCGGTGCGGGACCTGGATGAACGTCTCGCCGCACGAGATATCGTGACCATATGAGTGCGGACCGCGAGGCGGAGGTCAGGTTGCGGCTCGCGGACGCTCGCGCCCGCCTGCTGTCGACCGGCGAGACGTTCGCACGCGCCGAGGGCGGTCGCGAACCAGAGCGCTCGGAAGTATTCCGAGCCGCTCAGAACGAGATCCACGCGGCCGAGCAAGCCCGCAACCGTCTGCTCGTCGAGTTGGTCGGCGACGCTGAAACAGTGCCGCTCGAGCTGGCAAAGCGACTCGGGCTGACCGGGCGCGAGGCCGCGCACATCATCGACAGCGCGCGAGCGGGTTCGCAGCGGATGAAGGCTCACCTGTTGGGAGAAGCATCGAACTCCGAGACCGCCCGGCCCGTCTGGACTAGCGAGACGGACTCGAAGCAGTAGGCGCTTCTCCCTTTTCGCTCCCCGAGCGGTGGGCACCGTGCCCGGTGCGATCTCTGACACGATGGGCAACCGATGAACGCCACCACCGAAATCATCGCCCGCGCTGTCATCCGTGACGGCGCTCGGATACTCGTGGCACGCGAACGCGGCAAAAGCTGGGTCTTCCTCCCCGGCGGGCACGTCGAGCCCGGCGAACCGGTCGAATCCGCACTGATCCGCGAACTCGCCGAAGAACTCGGGACCGCCAGCAGGATCGTCGGCTTCGCCGGTGTAGTCGAGCACGGGTACAGCGATCGTGGCACTGCACACCACGAAGTCAATCTCATCTTCGATGCCGAACTCGACGGCACACCGGTCAGCCAAGAAGACCATCTCGAATTCGATTGGCTCCCAATCGATCAGATCGATAGAATCGACCTGCGCCCAGCAGCTGTGAAAACCGTCGTCGCACGGGGAACGCGGTCGTTCTGGCACGGCTGGAAGGCCGACGAATAGCACGGCTGCAAATGCGGCAAATCAGGCCAGCATTCGTGATTCGTCCAGCGCTGGCGGCGACCGAGCTACCCTGAATTGATGCGATCCCGGTTCCGTCGGTACGTCCTGGCCGCGCTCGCCGCCGCCGCGTCGACCTTGTTGCTCTGCACGAACTCCTCCGCCGTCCCGCCGATCCGCTCGAACGCCCTACCGGCACTCGACTCGGATTTCCTCTGGGGTGTCGCCTCTTCCGGATTCCAGTCCGAAGGCCATGCGCCGGACAGCAATTGGACGCGTTACATCGCGAATTCCGGTGCCGATGCACTGCAGGATTCGGTCGACTTCTACGACCGATACGCCTCCGATATCGACCTGGCGGCCGCGCTGGGTGTGAAGGTGTTCCGGATCGGAATCGAATGGGCTCGTGTGCAACCCACGCCGGGCACCTGGGATGCGGGCGCGTTCGGTTTCTACGACGCGGTGATCGCGAAGATCGTGGCTTCCGGGATGCGACCGATGATCACCCTGGACCACTGGGTCTACCCCGGCTGGGCGGCCGACCGCGGCGGCTGGCGCAACCCGGGCATGGTCGGGGATTGGCTGGCCAATATGCGTACGGTCGTCGACCGCTACGCATCGCGAAATCCATTGTGGGTCACCGTGAACGAGCCGGTCGCCTACATCGTGCACGAGACCAGCCGAGGCGCGGCGAGCGGGCCCGAGATGCTCGACCGCCTCGCGCAGGCCCACAACGCCATCTACGACTACATCCACGAGGTCGAGCCCGGTGCTCAGGTGACCAGCAACGTCGGTTACGTCGCGGGCTCGGAGGCGCAGGTCAACGGCGAGTTCGTCGATCGCATCGCGAACCGGCTCGACTACGTGGGCGTCGACTACTACTTCGCCTACGATCCGGTGCAGTCGCTGCTGAGTTCCATCACCAGGGCCATCGGGTCGGCGATGCCGCAGCTGCCCGGACAACGCATCTGGGAGCTGCCCGTGCGCACCGAGGGCATTTACTATGCGCTGCAATACTATTCGCGCCGATTCCCGAACAAACCGCTCTACATCGTGGAGAACGGCATGCCCACCGAAAACGGCATCCCCCGCGGCGACGGCTACACCCGCAGCGATCACCTCCGCGACACCGTCTACTGGATCCAACGCGCCAAAGCCGACGGCATGAACGTCATCGGATACAACTACTGGAGCCTCACCGACAACTACGAATGGGGCAGCTACACACCACGTTTCGGCCTCTACACCGTCGACGTGCGCACCGACCCTTCCCTCACCCGCCGCCCCACCGACGGCGTCGGCACCTACACCCAGCTCATCGCAGCAGGCGGCCTCCCCGCCGACTACCGCCCCACCCGTCCCCCATCGTTCTGCGTCCTCGTCGACCCACCGGCCAGCTGCCTGAGCCCGGTCGCAAACCCGTAGCCTGCGGCACCGACTGCCTATTGCCGATGACTTTCCTAGATTTGCCGAGTGTTGCGTCGTGGCGGCACGTAGGGGCTCGAACGGGTTTCGAGGTCGCTTACTTCACCGCAGACCATGGCGGACGGCGGGTTGCGGGCGTCACCACGGCCACCGAGGGCAGTCAATCCTGGATTGTGGACTATGTGATCGACGTGGACCAATCGTGGTTGACCAGGTCAGCGCGAATCACCGGCCGGACTGAGGGCGTAACCCGCACCATCGTTATCGAGGCGGATGGCATGGGCCACTGGCAGATCGATGGGGTGCCCGCGCCGCATCTGCGTGGTTGTCTGGATCTGGACCTGGAGGCGTCAGCGGTGACCAATACCTTTCCGGTGCACCGGCTGAGCCTGCCGATCGGACATGCGGCGGCCGCACCGGCCGCATACGTCCGAGCGGTCGGGCTTGCGGTAGACCACTTGGAGCAGACGTATTCGCGTGCCAGCGAACAGGTTTACGACTATGCCGCCCCCGCATTCGACTTCGCCTGCAGCCTCACCTACGACCAACACGGCCTGATCCTCGACTATCCAGGCATCGCAACGCGAGTCCAATGACGGCATATTTCGATTGCGTGCTGCGTGATCACTGGTTCGAACCGCTGTAGGTGGAGGTCCTTCAGCTGGCGGGTGTTTGCACGGCTATTTCGCCACCCAGTTCATAGCCGCCACTCAGCTCCAGTCCGTCGCCACTCCAAAAACGACCGGGGTCATACCAATTGGGGCTTCGCTGTTGCGATAACAGTCCCATCGACTGGTAGGTCGCGGCCACGATCTCCGCGCAATACGCGTTTTCCAACTCCTGAACAACCGCCCGGCCCGCCCGGCGGCGTGGGAGCCGCACTCGACCGCGTAGCCATCGTCCAGCAAGACCGGCGGTGGAAGGAAAGGGAGTTCCATCGAGTCGAGCGATGGTGCGCAGCACGCCGTCTTCCATCTCTTTGGTTGCCGGACGGTTCAATTGGCGCAACCACGCCTGCTGACCGTAGCGATGTGTCCACACCAACACCGCGTCACGCAGGTTGTGCAACTGCACGCCGCGGTGCGCCACACCCGACCACATGTCGGGCAGTGATCGACCGAGCTCCGCATGCCAGATCAACGCGGGCAGATCATCGAGCACAACCGACATTCCCACATGGTTCACCGGACTGTTCGTCGTCATCCGAATCGCACGGTCGGCCGTCGAATGCCCACGGAACAACCAGATATCGCCAGTTCTGGTGAGCTCGAGCGCCCGATCGAGACTGATGCTCGTCCCCGTCATGGACGTAGCCTATTCGTATGAGGTGGTGGAAGGCAGTGGGATTGGCAGGTGCCGCCGGTGTAGTCGCAACCGGCGTAGTGATCGTGCGCGCCGAACGACGCCGCCGCGCCTACACTCCGGACCAAGTCCGCGAACAACTACACGTGCGATTCGCTCGAGCAACCTCGACCGAGGAACCCGTCACTCCCCTCCCTCAGGACACCCCCGGCATCCGAAGCCGAATCCGCCGGCTGTTTCAACGCCGACAAGCCGGTCGGCAAGGGTGAAGCCAGGCCAGCGGCTCACTTACCTGCGGCATCAGCACAACAGCTGACTGTCGAATTCCGCCCCTGGCCATGCTCGTGGCCTCGCAAAGAATTTTCGGCGGCGCGTCGATCTTCGACGTTCCCCGTTCGACTAAGGGGTGAGAGGGTCCGAGAGGGACCCGACTAGTCGAGGAGACAAACCCATGAAGTACATGCTGATCTGGCGCGCCACCGACGAGGCCTATGCGGGGATGGCGAATATCGACTTCGACAAGATGCTGGAGACCGTTGGTCGGTACAACGAGGAGATGATCCGGGCGGGCGTGCTGGTCGCCGCGGAGGGGCTCGATGATGCCGCCGATGGCGTGGTCGTCGACTATTCCACGGAGACGCCCGTGGTCACCGACGGACCGTACGGCGAGACCAAGGAGCTGTTCGGCGGGTTCTACATTCTCAACGTGGCATCGAAGGAGGAAGCCGTGGAGTGGGCCAAACGGTCGCCGATCACCGGTCCCGGCTTCAAGACCGAGATCCGCCGGGTCACCACGATCGATGAGTTCCCGCAGGACAACGAGTGGATCCAGAAAGAACGGAAGTGGCGGGAAGCGACCGGTCAGCTCTGAGCGGATCGAACGGCGATGGCTGATCACACCGACCGTGCGGCCGTCGCCGCCATCTGGCGGATCGAGTCGGCGCGGATCGTCGGTGCGCTCGCGCGGTACACCGGCGATTTCGCGCTGGCCGAGGACCTCGCCCAGGAGGCGCTGGCCGAGGCCCTGGTGACTTGGCCACGTGACGGCGCGCCGCGCAACCCCGCGGGGTGGTTACTCACGGTCGGGCGGCGTCGGGCGATCGACGCGTTCCGCCGGCGTTGCGCCCTAGATGAGAGATATGCCGCCCTCGCCCGGGATCTGGGCGAGGGCGATGTGGTCTCCGGGAGCGAACCCACTCGCGAGTCCGAGGACATGCTGTGGGATCCGGACCGGATCGATGACGACGTGCTCGCATTGATGTTCATCTCCTGCCACCCCGTGTTGTCCCGGGAGGCGAGGGTGGCACTCACCCTACGGGTGGTCGGCGGTCTGACCAGCGATGAGATCGCCAAGGCGTTCCTCGTGCCGACTGCCACCGTGCAGGCCAGGATCACCCGCGCGAAGAAGACCTTGGCGGCGGCGCGGGTGCCGTTCGAGGTGCCGTCGGCCCAAGAGCGAGTCGAGCGCCTCGGCTCGGTGCTCAGCGTGATCTATCTGATCTTCACCGAAGGTTCCTCGGCCAGCTCCGGTGGCGAGCTGATCCGATTCGAGCTCGCGGGCGAGGCACAGCGGCTCGCGCGGGTGCTGGCCCGGCTGGTGCCGAACGAGTCCGAGGTCTTTGGTCTGCTCGCGCTGCTCGAACTGACCGCGGCGCGCTTCCCGGCCCGCACCGGACCGGACGGTGAGCCGATCTTATTGGAGCAGCAGGACCGTCGTCGCTGGGACCGCGCCGCGATCCGCCGGGGGCGGGCTGCCCTGGCCCGCGCGGGGCAGGTCGGTCGTGGCCTCGGGGCCTACGGCTTGCAGGCGGCGATCGCCGAATGTCATGCCGTCGCAGCCTCGGTCGAGACGACGAACTGGGAGCGCATCGTGGTCATTTACGAGGCGCTCGGCAGACTGGCCCCGTCGCCGGTGGTCGACCTCAACCGGGCGGTGGCGGTCTCGATGGCCCAGGGACCCGCCGCGGCGCTGCCGATCGTGGACAGATTGGCGGCGGGTGGGGCGCTGTCGAATTCGCATCTGCTGTCGAGCGTTCGCGGTGAGCTGCTCACCCGCCTGGGACGCACCGATGAGGCGCGCGCCGAACTGGAGCGCGCGGCAAAGCTGTGCGGCAACGAGCGCGAGCGGACGGTGCTGCGGCGCAAGCTCGCCGAACTCGGCTGAGCGCCATACCACCGCCTGTTTCTGCATTTTTGCAGACCGTACCTGCGCATTTCTCTCTTGTCTGGACGCAACGGGCCCTCGATACTCGCCAAGCGAGCCTTGTGCGGTGCGTCACATGCATCGGGCAGCCTCGTGCGGAGAGAAAGATGAGGAACCACGAGATGACGTCCACCAGCACGGAAACCGGCCCCGAAAAGGCTGAAGCAATCAGCCGTGAGAAGGGCCTTGCGCGGGTTGCGCAGTCACTGGCCAGGTGGACGGAGAAGTGGTTCCCGGACGCCTACGTCGTCGCACTGGCGGGTGTATTCATTGTGGCCGTCGCCGCACTGGCCAATGGCTCGTCGCCGCGAACAGTAGCGAACGCCTTCGGCGACGGCTTCTGGGATCTGACCGCGTTCACCCTCCAGATGGCAATGGTGGTGCTCACCGGATACGTCATCGCCACCTCCCCACCTGTCGCCCGGCTGATCGACCGACTCGCCACCGTGCCGCAAACTGCCAGCAGCGCAGTGAGTTTCGTGGCATTCCTGTCGATGTCGATATCGTTTCTGAACTGGGGACTCAGCCTGGTCTTCGGCGGTCTGCTGGCCCGTGCCATCGCCCGCCGGACCGATCTGCGCGTGGACTATCGCGCGCTGGGCGCGGCGGCGTTCATGGGGTTGGGCGCGGTGTGGGCGCTGGGAATATCCTCCTCGGCCGCGCAGCTACAGGCCACCGCAACCTCGTTGCCTCCGGCCCTGCTGAAAATCACGGGTGTCCTCGACTTCGGGCACACGATCTTCACCTGGCAGTCCCTGCTCATGTGCGCCCTCATCATGGCGCTCACGGTGGTTATCGCACACTTCTCGGCGCCGAAGGACGCGGCGATCAGGACCGCACAGGATCTGGACATCGATCTGGATGACCAGCCCGAGGACGTGGCACCACGGTCCCGTCCCGGGGAATGGCTCGAGTACAGCCGTGTCCTGCCGATCCTTGCCGGGGTGATGACGGTGGGCTGGTTGATCTCCCAGTTCACAAGCAAACCGGTACTTACCGTGGTCAGCAGCCTGAATGGTTATCTGCTCGTCTTCCTCATGCTCGGCTTGGTGCTGCACGGGACCCCGCGTAAGTTCCTGCAGGCCATCTCCCTCGCCGTACCCGCCACGGCCGGAATTCTCGTGCAGTTCCCGCTGTACGCCGCCATGGCGGCGATCCTGACCAAAGCCAAAGGCCGGGGCGGACTCACCATCTCCGAACACCTCGCGCACTTCTTCACGAACATCGGCGGCGGCGGAAGCTTCGCCATCGTCATCGCCGTCTACACCGTCGTACTCGGCGTTTTCGTCCCGTCCGGCGGCGGAAAATGGCTGGTCGAAGCACCTTACGTCATGCAGGCATCAACTGATGTCCACATGAATCTCGGCTGGACGGTACAGATCTACAACGTGGCCGAGGCACTGCCGAACCTGATCAACCCGTTCTTCATGCTGCCGCTGCTGGCAGTGCTCAAATTGCGGGCACGCGACCTCGTCGGATTCACGTTCCTGCAGTTCCTATTCCACCTGCCGGTAGTACTGCTTCTCGTATGGTTGCTCGGAATGACATTCGAATACGTTCCCCCGATCCTGCCCACCACTCCATGACCCCTGCCCCGATACGTGTCCGCAATAGACCTCGTCGCCGAGTGGGAGGCCGGTTGGTTCCGGCCCCCCACCGTGGTTACCGCCGTGCGGCCGGGGTGGGCGGCATCCGACGTCGGCCCGTGGATTCCGATGTGCGGCTTGTCGATTCCCGCATCACGCTCGCTGCCTGTACGGTTCCTCGATAGCGGCCCACGTGCGGGTCCAAATGTGGCTGCGCCACAGTGTGTTTTCCTGCCGAACTGCGGTCCAACCGGTGTAGCGCGAACGCCGCGACGATCCCAATGAGCGTTAGTCCGATCCACACCGCCCAATCCAAGCCTGCTGCGCGGGCCGCACCCACCACAACGCCGGTGGCCAGATTGCCGACCAGGATTCCGATGCCGACCACGGTGTTGTAGAAGCCATAGTGGGTCGCCACCAGCTTTCCGCCGGACAGCGATACAACCGTGTCCATCTCGAACGGGAATACCGCGGCCGTGCCGACCGCGAGCAGCGCCGCCACCAGCAAAAGCACCGCTGCCGCGGCGGCCACACCGAATCGCCCCGGGCCAGGTACTACCGCCAATGGCACGAACGACACCGCCAGCACGCCCATACCGACGACCAGACTGCGCCCGGACCCCCACCTAGCACGAAACCACGCTGTGATACGTAATTGTCCGGCAACGGCAACCGCGCCCGACACCACGAACATCGCGGAGGTCAGCGTGTCCGAGCGAGCACCGGCGATGAATTCGGCCTGCAGCGGCAGCGCGAGATAGACCTGGAACGACAGCACGTAGGAACCGATCATCGCCACCGCGAATGCGACGAAACGCCGGTCGCCGAATACCGTGCGCCAATCCTCCAGCACGGTGGTTCGCTCCGTGGTCTGCTCGCCGCGCCGGGTCGGCAGCGCGCACAGCTGCGCCACCGTCAGCCCGGCGAAGACCACCGCCGCCGCACCGGCCGTGACTCGGAAATCGAGCGCCATCAATGCCAATCCGACCAGCGGACCCGCCAGGATCCCTGCCTGGTAGAAGATGTTGAACACGGCGAACGCCGCTACCCTGCGCTCGCCGGTATCGGCGGCAAGGTACGCGCGCACCGCTGGATTGAACAGTGCGCCCGCGAAACCCGTTGCGGCCGAGGCGATCAGCAGTCCGGGCAATGAAGTCGCGAACACCAGTAGCACGAAACCTATTGTGCGCAAAAGACATCCAGCGACGATCAGCGGCTTGTACCCCAGGCGGTCAGCCAATGTGCCACCGACCAGGAACATGCCCTGTTGGGAAAAGTTGCGCACTCCGAGCACGAGCCCGACGGCCCACGCCGCCAGGCCCAATGGGCCCGCCAGATACCCGGCCAGGTACGGCATCAACATGTAGAAGCCGAGATTGATGCCGAACTGGTTGATCATCAGTAACCGCGCGGCGAGATCGAAGCTGCGGAACTTCGCGAATACCGTCACGCCGCTGGCCCCTTGTCCCGCACGAGGTTTCGTGGGTCGACGACTGTGCTGCAGCGGGTCCATGAGCGAACCACCCGCTCCGCTGGATGACCGATGGTGTCGGGCTCGATCGGTGGCGTGGCATCCAGCAGGCCGTGCTCCGCGCAGTACGCGTCGTTGTAGACGGTGTCGAAATATCGGTGTGGGCCGTCCGGGAAGACAGCGGCGATGCGGGTGCCCGCGTCATGCGTTCGCGCCGCCCAACCCGAAACCAACGCGACCGCACCGACACTCCATCCGCCGCTGGCATGGTGAGTCGCGGCCAGGGTTCGGCAAGCCCACACCGATTCCGAGGGTGCGACCCAGTGCACTTCGTCGAATGCGGCGTAGTCGACATTCGACGGATGGATGCTCGAACCGAGGCCGCGCATCAGGCGCGGACCCGCCGGTTGACCGAAAATGCTGGACGCCACCGTATCCACGCCGATCAGCTTCAGGTCCGGATTGAACGCGCGCAGCACCCGAGCCACCCCCGCCGAGTGCCCGCCGGTCCCGACCGCGCATACGAGCACATCGATCCGGCCGAGCTGCTGTACCAGTTCCAGCGCAAGGGATTCATAGCCGATGACATTGTCCGGATTGCTGTACTGATCCGGGCACCATGCGTCCGGCTCGCGATCGAGCAGTTCCGCGACCCGTTCGCGGCGGGCCTGCTGCCAGCCTCCGGTCGGATGCGGTTCGGATACCAGATCCACCCGCGCACCGTAGGCGGCGAGCATGCGCGCGACGATGGGCTCCAGTCCCGGATCGGTCACCACGGTGACCGGGTTCCGATAAACCATTCCGGCCAGCGCCAACCCGAGACCGAGTGTGCCGCTGGTAGATTCGATAATCCGCGCACCCGGCGCCAAATCACCACGTTGCTCGGCACGGCGCACCATATGCAGTGCGGGCCGGTCTTTCATCCCCCCGGGATTGAATCCCTCGAGCTTGGCCCAGAATCCGCGATCTGCGGGCGCCAGCGGCGCGCCGACCCACACCACCGGAGTGTTGCCCACCAAAGCTTGTGGATGTCGGGCCGCCATCGGTGCGGTGACCAGAGCCAGCGCGGGTGTCTCGACGCGCTTATCGAGCACGATCTTGTCCATGACTGTCGCTTCCTGTATCGAATCCGCCCTTGGGCGGTAAGGACGTGAGCGGGCAGCGGACACCGGCCGACGACAGCAAACGTCGGCCTGGCGCTGACCGATCAGCGTCGAGCGATACAGAGATGCGTCAGAATGACGCGGCCGCGAGCAGCGGGCACGCGGATGACCGGCGGGCCGCGCACGTTCAGCCCGGCCGGGGTCGCCGCGGCGACGGAACCCATGGCCGCCACCAGGGCCAACATAACCAACAGCAGGGCGGGAACCTGACCAATTCCGTTGGGCAGCAATGACTTCAGCACACAATGCCCGGCATGTAGCGAACAGGCACAAATGGGCGGATGGATGGCGGCGGCGTGCAGACCTGCCGAGAGCGGAATAGCCGATTGCGCCGCAGCGTGACTCGCGTGTGCGTGGGAGTGCTCTTCCGCCAGCGCACAGTCGAACATCGGCGCTACGAGCAGCACTGCGGCAAGCAGTGCGAGCGCAGAGCCACCGAGCCGCAACCGACCGATGAGGCTCACGATGGCGCCGCTGCCGCTCCCTCGCCATCCGAGTACGGACTGCGATGGCAGAGACAACACTGCGGTTCGGCGACGACAACCCGTCCGACTCACCTATGCAGCTCCTGCCCAACGAATCAACTTGACCACGAACAACTTTGGGACATTCAGCCTCGACGCCTCCAAGGTACCCGATCGACATCCCGCAGCAATAATCTACTGTCTCCGTACGTAGCTAGTTGGATTAATGTGATCAGATCCACGAACCGAGTTCGGGCACACGACTCCCCGGCTACCCCTACCGTGCGAGAAAGTGCCAGCCGACCCATGCCCACACGAGGACACCGGCAATCCTCGCCACCCGAGTCCGCGTGAGGTACGCAATCGTTTCACCCACCGGCGCGACCAGATCCCGGCGCACATGCGTGATCACGACTACGCCGAGCGTAACCACCAGCACCAGCACGAACCCGACGATGACGATCACCCGATCGCTCATCTCGACACCAGCCACCAGCCGGCGCCCAACCACACCAGCCATCCGACCACCCGCAGCGGCCAATGCTCGAGTGCCGGATCCAGCAGTGTCGACAAAGTCGGATGCAGGTCGCTCGGCCGTGTCCAATCCGTTTGCCGCACAAAGGCATACACCTCCCACGCCGAAGCGCCGACTAACAGCGTTGACCAAACAGCCACTCCACGCCGCAGCCGGACGGTGCGTGGAATCTGCTCGGGGCTCGTGCGGAACGCCAACACCAACACCAACACCACCGGCACCGCCACCAGCACGGTTGCCGACCAACTGAACGGTCGGGTGGCGGCCCCACCCACCGCCAGCACAGCACCGACGGCCAGCAGCAGCATCCGCCGTCGGATTGGTCGCGCCGAGAGCGCCGGTGCCCCTGCCATGTGGGCAGAATAAGTCCCGTAGCGCCGGATTCGGGCAGCTATCGGTGGCATCTCCACATCGAGTCGGTGACGAGAAGAGCAGCCACGTCGACCAAGCAGTCCCGCGATTCCAGCCGCGGCCAGCGCCACAGCACCGACAAAATGCATCGAGTATGCATCGTTTGATGACTGTCGTGAAGCAAGCCGACGCGGAGTATTCGGGCAGGGGTTCGCAAATCGGTCCAGGTCGACCCTAGTGCGGAAATCAGGCGAATTGTGCGATGGCGTCGCCGAGACTGTCGAGTGTGCGAACCGGCGCCGGCAGCCGCACCGCCTCCCACCCCGGACCCCCGACGAATACGTCCGCGCCCGCGTCGACGCAGGTACGGACGGCGGAGACGAGCGCAGTCGATTCCTGGTGGGACCACAGCATCACGGCGGTCGGTGCCGGCCGCCGGGTCAAGGCGTTCGCCAGGGCGCCGGCCGGTACGTCGGCGCCGAGCATGAGTGCGCCGACACCGCGTTCGACCAGGGCGGCGCGCAACGCCTCCAGCGGCAGCGCGTGCGCCTCACCGCTGGTGCAGGCGAGCACCACCGTGGGCTGTTCCGGAGCCGGCAGCGGCGGATAGTTGCGCTGCAGCACCGCGGTGACGCACCAGGACAGTAAGTGTTCGACGTCGATACAGCCGACACCACGCCGCTGTTCGGCGACGATCTCGGCGAACGCGGGGCGGCACAGTTCGTTCCAGGTTTCGAGCACGCCGTAGTCGCGGAAATGCGCGGCCAGCTGCCCGGACACCGTAGCGGAGTCGAGGGCGAAGGCCGCTGCCAGCAAAGGTTTTCGGTCGCCCGCCGCAACGGCCGGCCCCTGCACCGCCGCGGCGGCACCGGCCGGGCTGGCACCGGCGCGCACGAGCGCGATCATGCGTTCCAGCGCCGCGATGTCGGCCTCGGTGTAGAGCCTGTGCTGCCCCGGTCGTCGGCGAGTCGGTCCGATGTCATATCGCTGGTTCCAGCTGCGCAGGGTGGCGATCGGGATGCCGAGGCGGTCGGCGACCGCACGCACGGTGTACCCCACTGCGGAATCGGAGGTGGTACCGGCGGTCATGGGCTCATTCTGCCTGCCCGCCACGGGATGTCGTGGACGGCACCACGTACCCAGTGGATTCGCATCGGGCTCTCCTACGATTCCTCGGTGTCGGGCAGGACTCTGCTCACTCCGACTGCATCGATTATGCATCGATAGATGATAGGGTGGGAATTCCATCGACCTCGAAGGAGAACAGTGATCGTGCCTGGTCTACGTCCGCTCCGCCGACTCGCCGTCGTCGCCGCGTCCACGGCCGCGGCACTATCCCTTGCCGCGCCGGCGGCCTGGGCCGGCCCGGCTCCGGTAACCCACCTGGATCTGAACCGCTATCTCGGCACCTGGTATCAGCTCGCGGCGGTGCCTCAGTTCTTCAATCTCAACTGTGCCCGCGACACCCACGCCGAATACGCGCTGGACCCGCAGGGCAACGTATCGGTGCACAACAGTTGCACCACCTGGGCCGGTACCCCGAACGAGATCACCGGCACCGCCACCGTGTCCGATCCGGTCACCGAAGCCCAGCTGCACGTGAGTTTTCCGGGTGTGCCCACGCAGGACCAGCTCTACGGCCAGCCGAACTACATCGTGACCTCACTCGGGCCGGACTATTCCTGGGCGCTGGTCACCGACCCACACCGGATCTCCGGGTTCGTCCTGGCGCGGACTCGAACGCTCGATGCCGACGAATGGCGCAGCGTACGCGCCGCGATAGGCGCGGCCGGGGAAAACGATTGCCTCTACCTGACCTCGCCCACCACAAGCGGAGTCGAGACTGTCGCGCCACTGTGCACGGCCTGAGCGAGGTTCGATTCGATGACCATCACCATCGCACTGTTCACCCGCGACCTACGGGTGCGCGACAATCCGATGCTCACGGCCGCGGTCGGGGAAGGTGCCGCAGTGGTGCCGCTGTTCGTGGTCGACGAGCAGATCGTCGCCGGTCGCTCGTCACCGAATCGGGCCCGATTCCTGGCGGCTGCGCTGGCCGAACTGGACACCGAATTGCACGCTGCCGGTGGCCGGCTGGTGGTTCGCTACGGCGACGTCGTCGATGAAGTGGATCGGATCGTGCGGGATGTTCACGCCGACAGCGTGCACGTCGCCCGTGATGTCAGCTGGTACAGCCGCAAACGCGAGGCGGCGCTGCGGGAGCGGCTGGCCCCACGCAGTTGCCTGCTGCACGCCCATCCCGGCTCGATCACCGCTGTCGATCCGGCGGAGCTGTCCCCATCGTCCGGCCGGGATCATTTCGCTGTGTTCACCCCGTACTACCGCCGGTGGCTGAACACGCCGCTGCGCCGCCCGCTGCACGCACCACGGGAACTCATTGTTCCGACGCCGGTGACCGGTGAGCCGCTGCCGGACTACGCCGCCCGCGACCGTACCGGGTCGCCCCGGCTCGCGGTCGGCGGCGCGATCACCGGCCGAAAGTTGTTGACCGAGTGGCTGTCCGGGGCGGTCCTCGACTACGCGAACCACAGCGACGATCTGGCCTCCGACGCCACCTCGCGGTTGTCCCCGTACCTGCATTTCGGCTGTTTGTCGCCGACCGAGGTGCGCACTCGGACGGATCTGTCGAGCGCGGGCGGTCAGGCGTTCGCCCGCCAGCTGGCGTGGCGGGACTTCCACCACCAATTGCTGGCTGCTCGGCCCGATGCCGGATGGCACGACTACCGGTCGCGGCGCACGGCCTGGCGGGAGGATCCCGCTGCGGCCGCGGCCTGGCGTGGCGGCCGAACCGGCTATCCCGTCGTTGATGCCGGGCTCCGCCAGCTGCTGGAGGAGGGTTGGATGCCCGGCCGGGCCCGGTTGATCGCCGCCAGCTTCCTGACCAAGACGCTCGGAATCGACTGGCGCATCGGCGCCGAGCACTTCCGGGACTGGCTGGTCGACGCCGATGTCGCAAACAATCAGCTCAACTGGCAGTGGGTGGCCGGCACCGGCACCGATACCCGGCCGAATCGGGTGCTGAACCCGCTTCGGCAGGCCGAGCGCCATGACCCGGATGGCGAGTACGTCCGGCGCTGGATTCCGGAGCTGGCCCATCTGCCGGGCGCTGCGGTGCACCGGCCCTGGCGTGCCGCAGTGCCGGCGGATATCTATCCCGCGCCGTTGGTGGAATTTCCCGGGATGTGATCGGTATCCCGATCGGATGGCCGGAAGGAGTTCCGGCAGCCCGCACCAAAGCCACGATCCCACACCGTCCGCCCACACTGCTGGAGCTCGGCCGGCGTCCGACATCGACGTCGCTCTCGCTCGTCGGCCACGCTCGCTAGGTCAGATCGAGCAGGGCGAGGTAGGCGTCGAGTTGGGCCGCGCCGGCGAGAAGGTTGCGGCTTCGTGTGGTCAGCCGATCCTGCCAGGCGTCGAGGAAGGCGCTCAACGCGTCCGTACCGCCTGCGTCGCGCAGCGCGTCGAGGAACTGCGCGACCTGGTGCAGCAGGTATCCGCCTCGGCGGAGTTGTTGTGCGATCTGCGCGTCGCGCACGCAGTCCGGTCCGTATTCGCGATAGCCCGTTACCCGGTCGCGTTCGGGGCGCAGGATGCCCTCGGTCTCCCAGGTGCGCAGGGTTGCCGGGTGCACGCCGAGCCGGCGCGCGAGTTCGCCCACGGTCAGGGGTCGACCACTGATGGGAGTGGGAGTAGTGGACAGGGCGCCGAGGGCGGTGGCGACCTCGGTGCGGGTGTTGCGCTCGGCGAGTAGCGCGACGTGCGCGGCGTCGATGAGCCGGTAGGCGGACTCGGTATCGCCTCGATTGGTCGAGCGCATGATCTCCATCGCCTGCTGGTGCCCGTGGCCGCCGCGCAACGCGAGGAAGGCACGCAGAGCTTGTGCGTGCAGGGGCGTGTAGCGCCGGTAGCCGGTCTGGCTGCGCTCGGTCGGCGGGAGGATGCCCGCGTCGTCGTAGTTGCGGATCGCTTGGGCGGACAATCCGTGTTCTCGGGCGAGGTCGATGGGCCGCAGCTCGAACCTCCGATTGAGGCTTTGATGTATTGATTCCAGGTAGAAGTCCTAGAAGCTTCACCCGATTCTTCAACGATAGCGTTGAGGGCAGTTCCTTCCGGAAGGGGTGTTCATGTCTACTGCCGCGTCACTACGTGGAATCGGCCACCAACTCGACGACCCGGCAAGCCTCGGCCAAGCCCTCGACGAACTGCTCGCCGCACACACCGAGCCGCCGACCCTGCTCGCCCTCGGCGAACCCACACACGGGATCGAGGCATTCCCGTTGCTGCGCAACGAAATCCTCACTCACCTCGTCGAACGGGGGTATCGATCGATCGTGCTGGAGACCGATTTCTTTGCCGCATCCGTTGTCGACGACTACGTGGACGGATCCACCGCCGAAATCGACGAGGTGCTGGCGACCGGGTTCAGCCACGGGTTCGGCGCTGTGCCGGGCAACCGCGAACTCGTCGAATGGCTCCGCACGCACAACGCCGGCCGCACACCGTCGGACCGGGTTCGCTTCTACGGCTTCGAGGCACCGGTGGAGTACGCCGGTGCACCGGGCCCGCGACACGCACTGTCCTCGGTCAACGACTACCTGCCCGCGGCGCTGCGCCCCGAATCGGCCCGCGACCTCGACACGTTGTTCGGCCAGGACACGGACTGGTCGAACCCGGCGGCCATGTTCGACCCGGCAGTGTCCATCGGCAACTCCGATCGCGCCCGCGCACTGCGCATCATCGCCGACGACCTCGCGAGTGCGCTGCGCCGCGCGGCACCCGACCTGCACGCCGCCGACCCAACCGGCTACGCCAGCGCCGTCGCACATGCGCGCACCGCCCAGGGCCTGCTGCGCTATCACGCGGCCATGGCCAGTCCCGTGCCCGATCGCATCGCGCTGTTGCTCAGCGTGCGCGCCGAGATGATGGCCGAGAACCTGCTCGCGATCGTTGCCCAGGAGCAGCAACGCGGGCCTAGCCTGGTGTTCGCGCACAACGCCCACCTACAACGCGCGCATGACGAGGGCGAGGTGAGCTGGGGAAGCGCCGGAGCACTCGTCGGACTCACCCTCGGCGAGCGCTACGCATTCCTGGCAACCGACGCCAACCCCGACAGCGCCCCGGGCACCCTCCAGTGCATGTTGGCCGAGGCGACGACCCGTCGTGCTCTGTTCCCGACACCGGCCCTGCGTGCCGCGCTGCCCCCGTCGATCGGCACGGGCAAACCGATTGTGCCCGGCCACATCCCACTGAACCCGGCAGAGCTGGGCGGCGCCGATGCGGTCATCTTCATCGCCGACACCGATGGAAAACGGTATCAATACTGGTAGCAGCAAACTCTAGCTCGACCGGGAACGGCGCCCGAGCATGCGGATGCCGGTGAGGATGAGGTCGATGCCGTCGAGGAACTGCTCACGATCGTCATGGTCGCGCAGCTGCCCGGCAACGTCACGGGTGAACGGGTACTGCTGGGGATCGAGGTTCGCCCACGCGACCGACACCGTGGTGAGGAAATCGGTCCGGTTCGTGCCCTGCTCCAGGACGCGGGCGTTCGCGGCGTTGAGCCCACCGACGCCGAGGATGTAGTTCAGCAGCGCGGACGCCGAGGTGAACTCGGCGGTTTCCGGAACGCCGAGCGCTCGAACCTGCCGTCCGATGCGTTCGAAGATCCGCAGCATCGCCGGCTGCGACGGGGTGCGGGAGAGCTGCGTGCCGACCCACGGATGCGCGTCGATCGCGTCGAAGACGGCGAGCGCGACCGCTCTGACCGCGTCCTCCTCCCGCACGTCATCGGCTACACCGGCGGTCATCGCGGGCGCGAGAACGGCATCGGTGGCGGCGATGAGCAACTCGCTCTTGTTCGCCACGTGGTGGTAGATCGCGCCGGGCCCGGTCCGCAGGTGCCCGGCGAGTCGGCGGAAGGTCAACCCGGCTTCACCCTCGGCGTCGAGCAACTCCACGGCTGCTTCGACGATGCGCTCCTGGGACAGAGCGTCCGCACGCCGCTGTGTCATGTCCTCATCTTGACATGTTTGGAACGCCGTACCAAACTATCTTGGAACGCTGTTCCAAAGCTGCCCGGCGAAAGGAATCGAGATGGCCACACCAGTCACGATCATCGGCGCAGGACTCGGCGGGCTCACGCTCGCGCGCGTCCTGCACATCCACGAGATCCCGGTGACCATCTACGAAGCGGAGGCCTCCCCGACCGCCCGCGCACAAGGCGGCATGCTCGACATCCACGACCACAACGGCCAGCTCGCCCTGAAGGACGCCGGTTTGTTCGACCAGTTCCTCGGCCTCATCCACGAGGGCGGCGAGGCGATCCGGGTGCTCGATATGCACGGAACCGTCCTGTTCGACCGGCCCGACGACGGCACCGGCGGGCGGCCCGAGGTGCTCCGCGGTCGGCTGCGCCAGATGTTGCTCGACTCGCTGCCCACCGACACGGTCGCCTGGGGGCGAAAGGTCGCCGCTGTCGGTTCCCTCGGCGACGGCCGGCATGAGCTCACCTTCGTCGACGGATCGACCCGGACGACCGGCCTCCTGGTCGGCGCGGACGGCGCGTGGTCGCGCGTGCGTCCCCTGCTGTCCGGCGCTGAGCCCGAGTACTTCGACACGGTGTTCATCGAGACGTATCTGTTCGACAGTGACGAGCGCCATCCTGCGAGCGCGAAGGCCGTCGGCGCAGGCTCGATGTTCGCGCTCGCGCCGGGGAAGGAGATCGTCGCCCACCGGGAACCGGGCGGCGTCCTGCATACCTACGTCCAACTCAACAAGCCCCGAGAGTGGGGCGACGGCATCGACTTTTCCGATCCCGGCACGGCCACCGCCCGGGTCGCCGAGGAGTTCGACTGCTGGGCGCCGGAGCTCACGGCGCTCATCACCGACGGTGAGACCGCACCGGTCCTGCGGACCATCCACGCCCTACCGAGCGACCACCGGTGGGACCGTGTCCCGGGCGTCACCCTGCTCGGCGACGCCGCCCACCTGACGGCGCCCTCCGGCGAAGGCGCCAATCTCGCCATGTTCGACGGCGCCGAGCTCGGCAAGGCCATCGCCGCTCGCCCCGACGACATCGAGGCCGCACTCACCGAATACGAGGATGCCCTGTTCTCCCGTAGCGCCGAAGCCGCCGCCGATGCCGCACAACTTCTCCCGCTCTACCTCGACAGCAACGCCCCACACAGCCTTATCGACATGTTCACCGGCGCTGAACCTGTCGAGCGCTGATCGGACGCCCGTCGGCCCGGCCCGGCAGCAGCTGCCCGGCCAACAACGCCGGCCGAAGCGGCGTCTCACATACGACCGGGGAAACCACCGGTTCGCCCGCGGCCGCGCGACCGACAGCCCTCGCCGAGTGCGTCGACGGCGTCGCTTCGGCCCCGTCGACGCTGGGCATTCGCAAATCCATCACTCTTCGGTCTCGCGCTGTCGGCGATGCCGCGACTGCTGTTCGTCGCCGCGATCGTGCTGAGTCTGCGCCGCATGAGTGCGCCCGGCGTGCGGTGGCTGCACCGCGCCGGCATAGCGGTGCTCGCGCTGAGCCTGGCGGGCCGCGCAACACTCATCCACTCCGCGCTGTTTCTGGTGCTGGCCGTGAGCACGCTCGCTTTCCAACTGTGGGTCGGTGTCGTCGCGTGGCACTGGCTGCACACCGATTCCCCTCGCTGATCCCCTCCTCGAGGAGAAAACCAATCCGCGTTGGTTCGACGCCGCCAAGCGGGCGGGCATCGCGGTCCGCAGCATCGATGACACCATCAGTCCGTCATCTACTCACCCTGAGGAGAACCATGCTCGCCGTAACTGCCGATGTGACCGTCAAGGACGGGGCCGGCCCCGAGTTCGAATCCGTCGTCGCCGACCTCGTCACGCAGGTCCGGGCCAACGAGCCCGGCAATCACACCTACCAGCTGACCCGCTCGCAGGCCGATCCCAACAATTACCGCTTCTTCGAAATCTATTCCGACAAGGAAGCTTTGGAGGCGCACACCCGCTCCGACCACTTCCGCGCCGCCGGTAAGCTCATGACGCCACTTCTGGCCGCACCCCCGAGGCTCGAGTTCTTCGACACCCTCTGAACCCCAACCCTCTGCGGACCCGAACCGTCCGCAGAGGGAAATTTAACGTGCGTAACTAGGGCATTTCACGCCGGATAGGTGTGCGTTTCGGTGGCCTTGACCGCGGCCCACAAAGGCACACCGGTCTGCAGACGCAAATCAGCGACGGTCGCGGGAGTGACATCGGCGAGCACGGACGGGCTGCCATCGAGGCGAACCCGGGTGGTGTTGGCGTGCTGTTCGAGCCCGACCACGGTGACCGGCCAGGTATTTCGCGGGCTGCCCGTCGGCTGCTCAGGGTGCAAGCTCACCGCAGTCGGCGGGAACGCGACATGGACAGCGCCCTCGGCCGGTTCGGCCACAGTAAGTGTGCCGCCGTCGTCGAGATCGATCGTGTTGCCGTGGGCTGTGCCGCGATAGAGGTTGAGGCCCACCAGGTTTGCGACATAGTCCGAGCGTGGTCTGCGGGCGACTTCGCTGGGTGGACCTTCCTGGATGATGCTGCCGTTTTCGACGATGACGAGGCGGTCGGCCAGCACCATGGCATCGAGCGGGTCATGGGTGACCAGCACGGTATGTCCGTTGTAGTCGGCGAGATGGTGGGCCAGATCCGAGCGGACCTGCAAGCGGGTGCTGGCGTCGAGTGCCGCCAACGGTTCATCCAGCAGCAGTAGTCGCGGATCGGTGGCCAGCGCGCGGGCCAGCGCGACACGTTGAGCTTGGCCGCCCGACAGCGCGCGCGGTTTGGCGTGCAGATGCTCGGCGAGGCCGACTCGCTCGAGCCAATACTTCGCGCGCTCACGCGCGGCCCGGCGGTGGTGCCCACGAGCGCGCAGTCCGAAGGCGACGTTGTCTTGGACGGACATGTGCGCGAACAGCAGATAGTCCTGGAATACGACGCCGATCGCTCGCCGCTCGGCCGGGATGAACAGCTTCGGCGGTGCGTCCCACGTATTTTCGTCGAGACGAATGTTGCCACCGGTGAGTGGGGTGAGTCCGGCCAGTGCCCGCAATGCCGTGGTCTTGCCCGCACCGTTGGGGCCCAGCAGTGCGACGACTTCACCCGGTGCCACGCTGACGGCGATATCGAGTTCGAATTTGTCTCGGGTGATGCGTATTTCGGCCTCGAGTGTCATACCGCTCCTCGCGTCCACCGATCCCGCAACGCCGCCAGTACGACCACCGACACCGTGAGCAGCACCAAGCTGAGCACGATCGCGTCCTCGGGATCGGTTTCCAATGCGAGGTAGACCGCCAACGGCATGGTCGTCGTCTTACCCGGAAAGTTGCCCGCGAAAGTGATCGTGGCACCGAACTCACCGAGCGCACGCGCCCAGCACAGCACCGCACCCGCGATCACCCCCGGCATCACCGACGGCAATGTGACTCGCCGGAAAGTCAGCCAATGCGACGCACCCAAGGTAGCCGCGGCTTCTTCGTAGCGGGGGTCGGCTCCCCGCAGCGCACCTTCGACGGAAATCACCAGGAACGGCATCGCCACGAATGCCTCTGCGACGACGACCCCGGCGGTGGTGAAAGGCAGTGAGACATCGAACCACTCATACAGATAGCGCCCGATGATCCCGCGCCTGCCCAATACCAGCAGCAGTGCGACACCACCGACCACCGGCGGCAGTACCAGCGGAACCGTCACCAGTGCCCGCACGAACCCGATGCCGCGGATCTCACCGCGGGCGAGCAGCCATGCCAACGGAATCCCGAAAAGAACGCAGACGACAGTCGCCGAGCTCGCACATACCAGCGACAGCCGCAGCGCCTGGCCGACCTCGGCACTGAACAACCGCTTGGGCAGACCACGCCAGGGCGCGCGCAGCAATAGCCCAGCCAGCGGCAACAATAAAAACGCCAAACCGCAGACGGCGGGTAGCACGAGAACGAGCGGTCGCCGCCCGCGCGCTGCCCGCCCTCGCGCCGACGTCCGGATCACGGGTTGTCGAATCCCGCTTCGGTGAACACCGTGCGCGCTCGGTCGGACCGGACGAAATCGACGAACGCCGCAGCGGCTGCGGCGTTGGGAGCCTTGGCCAGTGGCGCGACCGGATAGTCGTTGATCGCCATGTCCGCCTCGGGGAAGTCGATGCCCTCCACCTTGTCACCGGCGGCCTTGACATCGGTGCGGTAAACGAGCGCCGCATCCACCTCTCCGAGGGTGACTTTCGTCAGCACTGCCTTGACGTCGGCCTCACGGGTATCGGGCCGCGGGTGCACACCGGCGACCTCGAATACGGTCTTCGCGGCGGCACCACAGGGCACCTGCTCGGCACACAGCGCGATCTTGGGTTCGGTCTTGCCGAGGTCCGCAAGTCCGGTGATATGGCCGGGGTTGCCCTTGGGGACCGCGATTTCGAGACGATTGCGTGCGAACGTCACCGGCGTCGCCGTGATATCGCCGGCGTCGAGGACCTGCTGCATATTCTTCGGCGCCGCCGAGGCGAATACATCGACTGGGGCGCCCTGCTTGATCTGCTCCGCCAACGCCGAACTCGCACCGAAACTGTAAACAACCTCGACGCCGGGGTGGGCGGCCTCGAACTGCTTGCCCAACTCGGTGAACGTCTCGGTCAACGACGCGGCCGCGAATACCGTCACCGTTCCGGAGATCTTGTCGGTGCGGGCCGTATCGGACGACTTGTCCGATCCACAGCCGATCAATGTCAACGCGACAGCCCCGGTCAGAGCAACCGCGCTCAGCGAACGAATCATCCTCGTCAACTTTCCGGGATTTCTACAACGACATGAGTGGACTTGACCGACGCGACCGCGACGCTGCCGACCTCGAGGCCGAGCTCGTCGACCGAGTCCCGACTCAGCAGCGACACCAACCTGAACGGCCCGGCCTGCATTTCGACCTGAGCCATCACCGTGTCCTTCACGATGCGTGTGACGATCCCGCGCATCCGATTCCGCGCCGAGATCGCGACCGTGGCACCCGGCTCCGGGGCGTCGGAGTTGGCTCGCAGAAATTCCGCCAGCTCTCGGCCACTCACACCCATGCGCCCGTTATCCAGCTGAATAGCGTTGAGTCGGCCCTGATCGATGTACCGCCGCACGGTGTCATCGCTGACACCCATCAACGCGGCAACCTCACTGATCCGCAGGTTCGACACGATCAGCAGCATATTGCCGTATCCACGGAATGCATAGCCGAATGCGCACGCACGTCCACGGGGCGTCGCCGCGGCGTTTGCGGCGCGTCGTGGTGGGCACGGCGGTCTCCTTCGTTGGGTGCAAGGTTCAGGCGGTGCGGCGAATGAGCAGGACGTGTCGACGCCGTCCCGTCGCGACCAGGTGTTCTGCGTCCCAGGCGCTAATTCTTGCCACGCTCACCACGATCTGGCACGCAATCTTGCTGTTCCGGCAAGATGGCCTCATGGGTCGGGCACGGCCGACGTTCTCGGCGCGGTGGGGGCCACAGCTGATCCGGAACCGTCAGCACCAATCGGTCAGACCGTGAGGACCATGCGGTATCGGGCCCGTCCCCGTTCCATCTCGGTGTATGCCTCGGCGGCTTGATCCAGCGGCCGTTGCTGGATCCGTGTGCGCACGCCCGATTGGACCGCGAATTGCATTGTTTCCTCGATATCGCGGGCGGTGCCGGAGGCGTGGCCGGTGATGCTGAGCCCGCGGGCGATCAGCTGCATCGGGCTGATCGGCAGCGGTTCGGCGGAGACCCCGATGGCGATGAGCTCGCCGCGCGGTAGTAGCCCATCGACGGTTTCGCCCATGGCTTCGGCGTTGCCCACGGTCCCGAGGACAACCGACGCGCCGCCGAGTCCCCGTAGTGCTCGGCTGACATCGCCAGCGGTCGAGTCGATGTAGTGGTGGGCGCCGAGCGCGCGGGCATCTTCGGCTTTGTCCGCGCCGCGTGCGATCGCGATCGTTTCAAAGCCCATCGCGTGAGCGAATTGCACGCCGAGGTGGCCCAGTCCGCCGACACCCAGAATGGCGACGCGGTCGCCGGGCACCGCCCGGGTTTCGCGAAGCGCGTGGTAGGTGGTGACACCGGCACAACCCATCGGCGCGGCCTCGGCCAGCGAGAGCGCGTCGGGGATGCGGGCCAGCGCATTGGCCGGTACGGTCACCGACTCGGCGTATCCGCCCGGGTACTGCCAGCCGGGGACCTGCATGTTCTGGCAGTGGATGAAGTCGCCTTCGCGGCACGGCACGCATTTGCCGCAATGCCCACCGAACCAGCCCACGGCAACGCGGTCACCGACGGCATAGTTGTCGACGGCGGCACCGAGTTCGGCAATGGTGCCGGCAATCTCATGCCCCGGTGTCAGCGGCCACGACATATTCGGAAATGCTCCACTGACGAATGCGCGGTCGGTGCCGCAGATCCCGCAGGCCGAGACCGCGAGGCGCACATGGTCGCGCGGCGGTGCGTCTGTTTCGACATCGACCAGTTTCAACGCCGCACCGGCGGACTGCACGTGAACAGCCTGATGAGTAGACATCGGTATGCTCGCTTTCCCTTGGGGAGCGGCGGCGTCGCGGACCTCACCAGAGCGGACCGAGGTAGCGGCACCGGCATTTCTCGAACTATCGCCTGCAACGACGGTGCCAACAGCACCGTGTCACCCTCGTCGCACCACTTGGTCGTGCCAATGTGCAACCGACGAGCCGTCATCCATCCCGCGCGGCGTCGCACCCCCACTCGGCCCATTACGACGCCGTGAAAATCATACGTCCGCAGTTCTTGGCCCCAGGTGACAATCGTTGCGAGCTGGTAGATCATTCGCTCGATAACCCATCGATGGTCTCGATGCGCTATCGGACGGCCTTGCGCTGGCATGTACCGAAGCTCATGCTTCATCAATAGGAACACCGCGCACGTCGAGGGCGATCACTCGGTCCGAATTACCTCCGGCGAACGGGTGCTGTGGGCCGGTGCCAGCGTGCGCTACGACGCGCGCGAATACCCCGATGCAGCAGTCACCCAAAAGCAAAGGAGCAACGATGTCCACGATCCACTTCAAGGAGACCACGAGTTCGACACCGGAGCAGTTCGTGGCCGCGCTCACCGATTTCGGGCCTGGCCGCTCACAACTGTTCGGCAACAGCGCCGACAAATACCTCCAGGTGCACGACCAGGGCCGACGCGACGCTGATGTCACGGAGGGCTCGCATGGCATCTGGGAACGACTGCACTACGACTGGTCGAACCCCGACCGCGTCGTCATGACGACCACCGACTCGAACATATGGGGCGGACACTCGGGTCACACCTATACCTTCACGCGCCGGTCTGACGGGAAGACCGATGTGGATGTGGTCATGGTGCGCGAGGGAAAGAATCTCAAGGGACGGGTCCTCGGAGTCGTGGTCGGGACCGTCGGCAAACGTGTACTGAAACAAGCCCTCGATAAGACCGTCAAGGCTATCGAAACCCGCGGCAACGACCGGGGTGAGTCGCCTCGGTGAGTTCGAAGCCTTCCTAGTGCCGCGTCCCGATAGCTTCAGCCGTACCGAGACTTGGCTCGGAGGGGTCCGTCGAACGCAGTCGAATGGTGGTCGACCACGCCGCATTCGACCGCCGCATCACTACGCTCGGCAAGCAGCCGAAGCGGGTGGCGCGGCAAGCTTTCTGGACGAGGCACTTGCGTGACAGCCCAGCAGGTTTGGGTGAGCGGGTTCTGAGCATGTGGTCGGCGCTGCGCCAGGGGCACGCAGCTTGATCAATTCCGTTTGATACCAGCCGTTTACGGTATCGGCGACACATCAACCACCACAACGGCGTGGCGAATGCCGAGCACAACTATCCGCAACCGTATCGGCGGGCAGTGCCGCGACGATCGACGTCGTCCTCCGCAGGATCGGGACGGTCAGTTCGCGCCACCGCTGTGAATATCCCGGGTGGTCGACAGGCCGAATGAGTAACACCGCGCATGAGATCGGTTGTCCCGTAGGTGCGGTAGGGTCTGCCGACAGGTTCGAGTGCTGGTCCCGTATCGAACCTACTGGGCGGGTAAACACTTCGAGTCCGGTGTCGCGAGCGATCTTTTTTCGGAACAGTCTGTGTCGGTAATTAGTCGACTGGAGTGCTATGACCAGGAAGTATCTGAGGAGTATTGCAACGCTCACCGCGATTGTCGGTGCAGCGACTTGCATTGCCATCACACCCGCTGATGCGGCATCCGGAGAAGTCGATACCGGTGGCATGCACGTCGTCGCAGCGGTGGATATGAACAATGTCGTCCCGGCCGGAGGCGATATAGCAACGGGAATCCCGTTCGTGCACGCAGTCAAAGTGTCCGGAAATTACTCGGTGTCTGTCGACGGCGTTTCATCCGTTCGCGACGGGGAAATTGCGATCGGATATCTGGTCGGTTGCGCCGTGGATATCAGCCAAGGCGTCTCCATCGGGATTGCGCCGAGCGTCGGTGTCAGCGCGGGTATCGCACCCGAGCTCGCATTGACCCTTGGCGATTCGCCCAGCGTCACTGTCGCAATTGCACCGAATGTCGGCGTCAATGCCAGTCTCACCGGAGCGATTACGGTAAGCCTCGCACCGGGAAACGTCACGGCGGTGGTTATCGGTGCCGCCAGCCTGGATCACGACGTCACGTTCCCATACACATTCGGCCACACCAACACGCCACTGAACATCAGCGGATGTATATCGCCCGCATCAGCCATGCCCTTCGTCACCGTACGCGCCGACGGTACCGGCGGAACCGCCCAGACAACCGGCTACGGAACGGAATTCACGTTTTAGTACCGCGTCCGGGAAGCGTCTGCGGTGTCGAGCCCTGGTTCGGAGGGTTCCGTCGAACGCAGTCGAATGGTGCTCGCCCACGCCGCATTCGACGAGCAGCCGGAGCGGGTGACGCAGCAAGCTATCCGGACGAGGCACTAAGGGGCACTGCCGCAAACGCCTCCCCGGATTCCCGGACGTAACGACCCACAACTAAGGGATCGAGCGCTGGCGACACCGAGATCGGCCCACCACAGACTCGATACTCGATCACAAGCGGTGAGCGGCCCGTCGTGACGGGCCGCTCACAGTGTTCAGTGGTCTAAGCGGCGTTTTCGGCGTCGAACCGCGTGATCCATTTCGACCGCAGCAGGCGGGTGGGACTCATGAGATCTCCCGTAGCGCCGCGACTGGGCAGGAGTCCACGGCTGTACGGGCGGCGGTCACGAGATCACCGGGCACCTCGGCACCATCGAAACGGTAGATGAGCTCAGCGTTGTCACCGAGGCTGAATATCTCGGGCGCCTGCACGGCGCACAGACCGTGTCCCTCGCACCGCGAGTAGTCGATGGAGATCTTCATGATGGATTCCTTCTATCGAGCTGGAATGAGTTGCAGTGGAAGGCGTTCGAAGCGGTGAATGATGTTGTTGATCGCCCATTCGGGCTCACCGGCGATCTCGATGCGCTCGACGCGCTCGACGAGTGCGGCGAGCATTGCCTGGGTTTCCAGCCGCGCGAGACCTTGACCGGCGCAACCGTGCGTGCCGTGACCGAAGCCGAGTTGGCGGGTCGCGTCGCGGCGGATATCGAAGGTGTCGGGATCATCCCATTCCAGCGGGTCACGATTGGCCGAGGAATAGATCACCACCACCCGTGCGCCCGCCGGGATGCTGGTTCCGGCGATGTCGGCATCACGAATTGTCTTGCGGGAGAACGCACGCAGCGGTGATTCGAAACGCACAACCTCGTTCACCGCGTTCGGGATGCGGGTGGGATCGTCCTTGAGCAGCTGCCACTGCTCGGGGTGGCGTGCGAACAGATACATGGCGCTGGCGATAGCGCTGATCGTGGTATCCAACGACGGGGCAAGGTAATCGATCAGCAGGGCCGGGCATTCAACTTGGGACAGCTTGCCGTCGTCGGTAGCCTGCAGCACGTCCACCCCGAGGCTGCCCGGCAGCAGGTCCCGCTCGCGGGCGAGCTGCCGCGTGAACTGCATCATCCCGACCGCCGACGGCGCGGTGCGAATGGACTGCCGGTTGAGTGGCCCGAGCGCGTCGAATGTTGCTCCCGCCCACCGCAGCAAGTGTTCCCGACCGTGCTGGGGCCAGCCGATCAGATCCGGTACCACCGACATCGGCAGCGCGGCCGCCAGTTCGGCCCCGTCGATACGTCCCCGCGCGAGCGCCTGCTCGACGGCCGCGACCGCCTGCTGGTCGACCGATTCGCGCATCGCTCGCAGTGCACGCGGGGACAACCGGCGGGCGAGCAACGCGCGGCGGCGTTTGTGCTCCTCGCCGTCACTGTTGAGGGTGGTGCCCTTCGAGAGTCGGTTGGCCACCGGGTTCAAGGCGACGCCGGCTCCGGAGACGAAGGTCTGATCGTCGAGCAGGACGGCTTTGCATTCGCCATAACGCGGCAGCGCATAGGCGCGTTGCTTGGCAAGCCACACCACCGGCCCGAGCTCGCGCAGCCGCGCGTAGTGCGGATAGGGATCGAGAATCCCCTGGTGCGAGTAGATGTCGGGGCGGTAGGCCGGGACATGGGCTCGATTACGCATCGGAATTCCCTTTCGAGCGGTCATAGGTGCGCACCGAACGCAGTCACGACATAGGCGACCGCCAGCACGCCGACGCCGATCGACGGTGCGTACTCACCGACACTGTCACCGGCTTTCATATGGGTGATAAGAGCGCCGATCATCAACAGCATCAGTCCGATTCCGGCCGCCGCCCCGAGCGGCCACCACATCGTGCCGGCCAGTATGCCCAGCGCCCCGGCAATCTCGAGGACGCCGATGCCGCGGAAGGCGGTCACCGAGTAGCCGAAATGTTCGCCACGCTGACGCATGTCCGCCACGGCCAACACCTTGACCGCACCGAGCGGTAGAAACCCGATCGCCAACAGCACGGCGAACACGATGGATGCGACTGTCATCGGCGCACACCTACTTTCCATTCGATTGCATAGCCAGCTACGTCAGCCACCGACCTTCGTCGATGCCGGGGCGAGCTCGATGGTTGCGACGACACCGTCTTCGACCGCGGTGGCAAACGCCCCGCACTTGCGCGTTCACTGACGATATCGTCACTCACGAAGATACAGTCAGTCAAGAGTTTCTGAATATTTCGTCAGCGACATTCGTCCGACCGTTGCCCGAGGACGCCCAAACCATGACGGCACGACGCATGGCTTCGGCTCGGAAGTGTTGTGCACCATCCGGCTGGGCGGCATGGTTTTCGACTACGCCGCCACCGCGGTCGCGACACGCAACGTATTCCCGATGGGACACGAAAGCGTTTGGTTCACAATCGAATTGATCCGCGATGTGGCCGAGGAATGCCAGCAGCCGTGCTGTGGCTCCCGTACGAACGATTGTTTCTCGGGCCATGCCACGCGAGTTCCGTGCGGCCTACGGGGATGCGAAGGTGCCGGAAGACAGGAGTATCAGAGCGCGGGCGGGGTTCACGGGCGTGCTGCTGCCGTGCCGGTGACGCGTTCTCGCCGTCCGCTCAGGCAGCCGTACAGCAATTCCAATATGACCGAGTGACGCTGGGCAGCGAGGTCACCGCACACGCCAGTGCCGTCGGATTCACTGACCGCTCAGGTCGACGTCGGCGGCAGGCGCGAGGTCGCATGGGCTATCCGGGATTTTGATCTCCTGCGGATCTTTCAGCGCGCGACATCGCTCGACTCGGTACGCGCGCTCGTCTGTGAGAGCGGTTCGGCGAGTGTTACTCGGCTCGAGGAGCTCGAATCACGGGATCGACTGGTCCGGCGGAGGCTGCTCAGGCTGGGTCTGCTCTGGATTAGGCCGCTCTGGGTGAGGCTCGAGCAGCGGCTCATCGGGCGACGGCACGTGCGGCGGAGGCGGCACGGTTAGTGAGTAGACGGACTGAAGGTAGCCGGACCGGGTCACTGTGGCCGACGTAGCGCCGACTTGCGCGATCGCGGTTCCCCCGAGCACGAGCGCCACTGGAACCGCTGCCGCCACGACAATCGATACCATCTTCTGTCGACGCGGGTCGGAAGCCCGGCATTTGCTTGTGCCCATAGATATATCCCTTTCATACGAAAAGAGATTTGGAACCATATATTTATATCCGCCAGCCACACGAATTATCGAAAGACTTCGGAATATCTCCGAGCATAGGTGACAGTTTGCCGCATGTCCATGGCATATGTTCGATCCGTATGGTCGATGAAATAGGTAACCCACGGCTCTGCGCAAATGTACGCTCATCGGCATTTCTGGATGCTCGGGAGGCTCAGCGGGAACCGGCAATTCCCTGCCGCCACGCTGCACCATGACCGGGCGGACCGTCGCCCAGAGGATCTCGTCAAGGTGCAGATCGCAGCGAGCGGCTATTCAGGGCCGCCATCGGTCACCACCCGCACCACCATCTCCGTGCGCATCACCTGACACCAGACATGCCGAAACCTCAACGCGCCCTAGCCTTCACCAGTCGAGGCGCGTCAGTCGTTTCACGATCCGTCGGCCAACTCGAAGTGTTCAGCGACAATGTCGTCCGGGTACTCGGTCAACACGCGGCGATAGGGAAACGTTCGACGACCCGGTCATCGAGGAAGCGAGAGCGATTGCGGACGGCCCGAAGCTCTCGCTATCCATTGTTTCCCTCATGAAGGCAAAAGGACGTCCTACGGTGCAACTCGCGCAGATGAGGCGTTCGACCGCCTATTCCACTCCTGCCAGCGTGAGGCGTTCCACCTGGAAGTTCAGGACACCTACAAGCTCCAGAGGAGTCCGAGCCGTTCCAGAAGTTCCTCCAGGACGAACCCGACGACTGTTCATGGTTCCGACCGTGGCTCGACCTCACGCTGCCCGCTGCCTTCTCGACACCTGCTAACACGGAGTCGAAAATGTGCACTAGGTCGATCAAACACTCTGGTTTATCCCCTGGTCCGCGTGGCCGCGACATCTTCCGTCCGGAGAGCCGTTGTGCTACGCGGACCGCGTGGTCAGCGAGGCGCGCCGACGTCGGCACGTGCCGTGGTGACCGTGGCTGCGGCGGCCGCCCGAGCGTCCTCGACGGTTCGTCGGCCGAGCCCGCACGCGGTGGCTACCCCATGTGTGGCTCGGCCGGAGGCCTGTTCGAACAGTGTCAGCGCGCGGATGCTGTCGTCGACATCGTCGGCAGAGACGACACCGGCGATCAGTTGCCAGCCGGGATCCAGTCGCCGCAGCGGGCGATAGAACGCCGGATCCAACGGGGCCGGATCGGCACCATAGGCGCAGGGAACATGTACGACTGGCAGGGGCACTCCGCGTTTGCGCAGTAGCCGGGAGAGGTGGCCGAGTAGGTTCACCACTGGCGCCAAGCCGCGGGGGGTCAGCAGGTTCTTGTGCTTGTAGTCGCCGTAGCATAGGTGCAGGGTTGTCGCCGCGCCGATCTCGTGGGTGCGGATGAGAAAGCCGCCGAGCTGGCGTGCCAGCAGCGGTCCCAGTGACCACTGCGCCCGCAGTTGCTCGGCTTTGACCATGCCGAGCGTTGCGATCGGTGATTCCACCTGCCACACAACGCGATCGCCGTACCGAGCGGTCACCTCGGACATCTCCTGCAGCACTGCGTCCGTGAATACGGGCAGATGCTGAAGAGCGGTGACGACCACACCGAGGTTGCGGACTGCGGGCCCCATGGGAAGGCCGAGCGAGACCGCCGCGCCGGCGAAAACGTACAGGGCCAGATCCAATGGGTTGGGCTGGCTGATCTGAACCCGCTTGTCCGCCAACTCTGGACGGCTGCGCTGCAGCGACTCGAACTCCGAGACAATCGCACCGATCCGCTCGATTCGCCCCATCGCCGCATCGCGTGGTTCGAGGATGTGGCCGGGCCGCACACCGTAGCTGCGCATGTCGCTGTAGTCGGCGTAGTCGCCCGTGCGGACGATGCTGAAGGCGTCGCGTGCTTCGAGAGTACGCAGATAGGCGACGACCCAGTCGGCATCGAGGTCGCGCGGCACTGCGGTCAGTGGCCAACCGTCACTCTGGTCGGCGAACCATTCCAGGACGTCTCGATCGCTGGTCATCAGGGCCTCGGGCAGGCTACCGACGAAATGCGCGTATCTGGTCATGGCGGCTCCTTCGATCGAACGCAGGCAGCTGAGGGGGTCTCCTTCGACCGACGAAATCCTTTGGCGCACTGCGTGAACGATGCGCATCGTATATCCGCCCGCGTGCGGCGGACTCACCACTGACGGGAAGCGGAAACACTGTCGAGCCCGCATATTGCGCGGTTCGGAGCGAGAGTTCGATCGCGGTGAACCGGATAGCGCCAGTGCTGTCCAGGCCCTGCCGATCTCACCCGACCGGAACCTCGAAGACACCGAGCGGAACTCGAATACCGGCGATCCGGCCAGCTCAATTCGGATTTCACCGAGCTGGACACAACCCACGTCGGTGGATCCGGGCTGAATGACTTTCTCAGGGACCTGACGATATCGCTCGCGACGTGCGATCAGAGGCCCAGGCCGGTATGAGGGGCCGATCTTGTTGGACCCGAACGACCGTGGCACCAGCCGGCCGAACTGACGGCCTTCGAAGGCAATTGGAAGACAGACGACAACGGTGACAACCCGAGAGCGCCGGTGGTGGACATAGCAACTAACAAGTGGAAGCGACAACCGGATGCGGCGTGATCGCCGGCGGAATAGTTCCGCTCCGACGCGGGTTAGTTTCCATGGAAACCAAATTGTGGGTCGGTGATCAGGCCGGCACCGATCTTGGAGGAAGGCACCTCATGAGCACCATCGACTTGACTCCCACCGTCGACATCCGCCGCGCCGAGGACCGGTTCAAGTCCGACTTCGGCTGGCTGGATTCCAAACACTCGTTCTCCTTCGGCCACCATCTCGACCAGGCCAACACTCATCATGGGCTGCTGCTGGTCAACAACGACGACATCGTCGATCCCGGTACGGGGTTCGACACCCATCCACACCGCGACATGGAGATCGTCACGTGGGTGCTGGAGGGCTCGCTGGTCCACCAGGACTCCACCGGCCACAACGGCGTGATCTACCCCGGCCTGGCGCAGCGCATGAGCGCCGGCACCGGCATCCTGCACTCGGAGAAGAACGACTCGTGGCGGCTCAGCGGCGACGTCCACCAGGACCCGGTGCACTTCGTGCAGATGTGGGTGGTGCCCGACGAGGCCGGTATCACCCCCGGTTATGAGCAGTTGGAGATCGAGGCGGAACTGCTGTCCGGTGGTCTGCTGCCGGTCGCCTCGGGTATGCGCAAACATGACGGCCACGCCGCGATCCGGATCCGGAACTCGCACGCGGCCCTGTACGTCGCGCGGCTCGCCCCAGGACAGTCGGTGCACCTGCCCGACGCACCGTTCCTGCACCTGTTCGTGGCCCGCGGCGCGGTGACACTGGAGAGTGCCGGCCCGCTGTATACCGGCGACGCGGTGCGCTTCACCGCTACCGGCGGCCAGCAGGTCACCGCGAGCGAGCCCGCCGAGATCCTGGTCTGGGAAATGCACGCCAGCGTCCAGTTCTGACCCTCGGTGTCCCCCGTCAGGGAGACCGTTCCGTGCAGCCGGCGTGGCAGACATTGTCGAGGCGGAGTGCTCCCTAACGTAGGCACCGCCGCCCCGCCGGCTTTCGCCGAACACATGGGTATGGAGATGCGCCTCAGTGGCAGAAGGTCTCGACAAAACTCTTGACCACATCTGGCAGTACCGACGTGGTTCGCGATTCAGTCAGCTGGCGGCGCCGAAGGCGCATGTTCAGACACCGCAGCGACAACCACGGCCGGGTCCCACTCATCAAGCCCAGCGAAGACGACCGCTGCCGCCGAGCGGGCTCGTTGCGCGCGTTGGATCGGCACGCGCAGCCACTGCCGCCCCGACGATCCCCGCAGTGTTCTGCAACGCGGCGGCCACCACCGGCGTGCGGTTCTTCAGCAACGGAATCCATTTGTCGCCCTTGCGGCTGACCCCGCCACCGGCGATGAACAGGTCGGGCGAGATCGCGTTTTCGATGGCGACCAGCACCTTCGTCACCTCCGGGGCCCACCGTTTGTAGCTCCAGGCGTGCCTTTCCTTGACCGACGCGGCGCCCCGACGCTCAGCCTCCATTCCGCCGACCTCGATGTGACCGAATTCAGTGTTGGGCAACAACACCCCGTTGTGGATTACCGCCGAACCGATGCCGGTGCCAAACGTCAGCAGCACAATGACGCCGTCGCTGTCCTTGCCGGCACCGAACTCGACTTCGGCCAATCCCGCCGCGTCGGCGTCATTGAGCAGGGTCACCGGCTGTCCGCCGAGTTCGGCGCTGATCACCTCCTGGGCGTTCACTCCGATCCAAGACTTGTCGAGGTGCGCGGCGGTACGGGCGACGCCGCCGCTGACCACACCCGGATAGGTGACGCCAAGCGGCGCGTCCCACTGGAAATGCTTCACCACCTCGTGGATCGTGTCGGCGAGAGCCTCCGGAGTAGCCGGCCGCGGGGTCGGGAGTTTGAAGCGGTCGCCGATCAACTGCCCAGTGCCGAGATCGACAACGCCGCCCTTCACGCCGCTACCGCCCACGTCGATGCCGAAGCCCCAGCAATGCGGCCTAGCCTGGCTCGGCTTTTCGGTGACCGAAGCGGTGGTATCGGTCATGGACACTCCCGAGTACGTGGCGGCGGCCCGAGGTCGGCTCGCTCCACAGATTCCGGGCGGATGGTTGCCGTGGGATTCATCGAGTCCCCCTGGTCACGAATCGGATATCGAGGCAGAGATTTCGGGAGGCTGCCCGTTATTCCAACAAAAAGGGCGCAAGGGTTCATTCACAACGGCACTGCCCGCTTCGGGCACCCCGCTGGACGGACACGGCGCATGTCAGGGACATACCCAAATACTGATGGTGCACATAACATCAGGCATCTATTCTCTCCCCCGCACCGGTATTCCCGCTACCTGCAAAAGCGGCCGGTCCCCTTGCAGTTCGGCAGCGTATGTCAACACTGCAATACCCGCGGAACTGCGAGGGAACCGTCAAGATCAAATCAGCGCTCGGCGGCCTGCGCCTGTGGGATGCCACCACATCCCGTATCGATGCGCACCTGAAACGGATCGTGCTCGACGGCCACCGTGAGAAGGCGCGGCGACAGCGGGTCATTCCCTCCGAGATGATGAGCATGGCCGTCCGCCATGACGCCATTGACCGCACCCGGTCCGCGAAGTCGCGGACCTTCCTCGAAGCGCCAGAAATCGCGTGCAGCCGACATGGAGACCCTCACAGAGCTGCGCGCGCAGCTGCAGGCGTGGGTGGCCGGAAAAGCTATTCGATGGCGCGCTGGCCTACACCCACGGCCCCAAACGCAACCCGCGGGTCCTCGACGTCGCCGACATCGAACTCGGAACCGGCCCATGCCCCGGAGAAGCACTCGCCCTGCGTTGGGCCGATGTCGACCTCGACAACAAACCGGCGCGAATCACCTTTTCCGGCACAATCATTCGAATCAAAGGCAAAGGACTCATCCGCCAGGAATGGACCAAGACCGACTCGGGCTATCGGACAGTGGTCCTGCCCCAGTTCGTCGTCGACACTCTCCGGCGCGTCAAAGCCGAGGCTGTCGACAATGACCTGGATCTGGTCTTCCCGAACCGCGACGGCGGCATCTGGGATCCGCACAACTTCAACCGGCTGTGGCGCCAGGCCCGCGGCGAGAAGTTCGCCTGGGTGACGCCCAAGACCTTCCGCAAAACCGTCGCATCCCTGATCGCCGACGAATACGGCCCCCAGGCCGCAGCCCAACAACTCGGCCACGCGAATGACTCGGTGACCAAGCGTCACTACATCGACCAACCGACCGAAGCACCCGACTTCACGGCGGCCTTGGGACGCCTCTCCGGCTGAAAACGTGTCGTTTCCGTGTCGTTCGACCCCTAAAACGGACAAAACCAGGGTCGAACTGCTACGTTCGCCCTGGTCAAAGCTCCCCCATCTGGACTCGAACCAGAAACCTGCCGATTAACAGTCGGCTGCTCTGCCAATTGAGCTATAGGGGACTATCCTTGGCTCGTCCGTACTGGGCGGGCCGAGGTGAAACTTTAGCGTATCGGCGCTCGCCTTCCCAAATCGCGTCTCTACCTGGAGACATGCGGGGGCTTCGGCGTGTCTGGGGGTGGCGCGCGGTGGGGGTGGATCCGGATCGACAGGTGTACCCGGCGTCGGGCAGGATGGTAGCCGCGCACAGGCACTTTGGGAGGAGCTCTACGAGATGCTGCGGTTGATCATCGGCATTGCGGCCGGTTACGTGCTCGGGACGAAGGCCGGGCGGGGTCGCTATGAACAGATCAGTGCGGCGACCCGCGCGGTCACCGGGAGCCCGGTGACTCGCAAGCTGGTTCTCTTCGGGCGACAGAAGCTGTCGGACAAGCTCAGTACCCAGGCGAAGTTGGAGCCGATGGTGCCGCTGGATGAGCGGACCACGATTCTGGTGCCGCAGGATCAGCTGCGCCGCTGAATTCGCGGGATTCGAGCCGGAAATAGCAGTCGAAGTGGTGCACCTAGTCGTCCCTCGGGTGCACCGCTAACCGCAGCGGCTAGCCGTCAGCGCGGCTACTTCTCTGATTACGACATGCGCGGTACGACGAATCGCACGCAGTGGCTACCCGGACTCCGGAGCTAGTCAGCCCGCTGCGAAATCGTCGTGATTCCCCATCGCCTGGGTGAGCAAACTCTTGCGGTACTGCTCCAGCGCCACGAGGTCACCGAACAGCGCCATATACGCGTCGGCCTGCTCGGTCGAGGACACACGCTGCAGCTTCGACTTCAGCTCCGCGATCTGACGGCCGACCCAGGCTTCCTGAACTCGGGCCAGCACCCCGGTGACGAACCGGGGAATGTCATTGGCCGACTTCACCGGCATCTGCTCGCCCGACAACTCGGAGACCAAGGCCCGCATGGTCAAATCATCGGTCCCGTCCGATACGGCGTTGACCCACTCGGCGCCGCTGAGCCCGGATGCCGTGCCACCGGCCTCGGCGATCATGGCGCGCACGGCCGCGTAAGCCGGATGGGTGAAGGCCTCGTTCTCGATCGAATCGAAAACCGCGCCCGCCATCGCCGGATACTGCAGTGCCGCGCCGAGCGCCTGCCGTTGCGGCAGCAGCGTCGGGTCGTTCGGGTTGGGACGGGCTGCGGGGTGTTCGGCGACGACCGCGCTGGGCTGCGGCGTGCCCGCTACTGGGCCACGACCGCTCGGGCGACCACCGTTGCGATTGCGCTTGGCTTCCTCACCGACGCGCCGCACGACGGTCTGGATATCGTCCCAGCCGACCCAGCCCGCCAGCTTGGTCGCGTACGCCTTGCGCAGCGCGTTGTCCTTGATCTGCGCCACCACCGGCACGGCACGGCGCAGCGCCTCCACCTGTCCCTCGGCGGTATCCAGGTTGTGGTCGGCGAGCAGACCGCGAATCACGAACTCGTACAACGGGGTTCGCCGGGCTACCAGGTCGCGCACGGCGCCGTCGCCGGAGCGCTGGCGCAGTTCGCACGGGTCCTGGCCGTCGGGGGCGATGGCGATGTAGGTCTGCCCGGCCAACTTCTGGTCGCCCGCAAAGGCTTTCAATGCCGCCGCCTGTCCGGCCGCGTCACCGTCGAAGGTGTAGATGATTTCGCCGCGCCAGAAGTTGTCATCCATGAGCAGTCGGCGCAACAGGGCGAGATGCTCGTCACCGAAGGCGGTGCCACAGGAGGCGACGGCGGTTTTCACTCCGGCCAGATGCATGGCCATCACGTCGGTATAGCCCTCGACCACTACCGCCTGGTGGCCCTTGGCGATCTCGCGCTTGGCGTGGTCCAGGCCGAACAGCACCTGAGACTTCTTGTACAGCAAGGTTTCCGGCGTATTGATGTATTTGCCGGGCATGGTGTCGTCGTCGAACAGCTTGCGCGCACCGAAGCCGATGACATCACCGCCGAGATTGCGGATCGGCCACAGCAGCCGCCGATGGAAGCGGTCGATCGGTCCGCGCTGGCCCTGACGCGACAGCCCGGCCGCCTCGAGCTCCTTGAAGTCGAAACCCTTACGCAGCAGATGCTTCGTGAGCGTATCCCAGCCCGCCGGGGCATAGCCGCAGCCGAATTGCTGGGCGGCATTGCCGTCGAAGTTGCGGTCGGTCAAGAATTTGCGCGCAACCTCGGCATCGGGCTCGCGCAATTTGGCCATGTAGAACTCGTGCGCGGCGGCATTGGCGGCAACCAACCGTCCCCTGGTGCCGCGGTCGCGCTGCACCGAGGTGCCGCCGCCTTCGTAGTTGATCTGGTAGCCGATCCGATCGGCGAGCTGCTCCACCGCCTCGACGAAACCGGTGTGCTCGACCTTCTGCAGGAAGGCGAAGACGTCACCGCCCTCACCGCAGCCGAAGCAGTGGTACAGGCCGTGGTTGGGCCGCACATGGAATGACGGCGACTTCTCGTCGTGGAATGGGCACAGGCCCCTCATGGAGTCCGCACCCGCCCGCTTCAGCGCGACGTACTCCCCCACCACATCCTCGATCCGGACGCGTTCGCGTATTGCCGCGATATCGCGATCTGGGAGTCGTCCGGCCACGGCGGTCAGTCTAGGCTAGTCCGGCCTCGACACGCCCAGCGGCTGGTCACGCGTCTACTCGCTCCAGTCGACTCTCGGTGTAGGACGCGATCTGGTCGACGATTACCCGGACCCGCGCGGTGTCGTCGGTCGCGGCGTGCCACCACGGGAGCAGCAGCGGATCCAACCCGTGCGGTGCCGTCGCCAGCAGTCGGGTCGCGACCGCCTGAATCCGCTCGCGCTGCTCGGCTTGGCGCTGCTTGTGCACGAGATCGGACATGACGTAGCGCAGGGCGACGGTTTTGAGCATCGCGACCTCGGCGGCGACGATCGGTGGAACCTCGAGATCCGCGGCATAACGGGACAGCGGCGCTGCCCCGGCGACCTCCCGTGTGGCCATGATCGCGGCCGTGGCGAAGCGGCCGACCAGTTCACTGGTGAGGCGCTTCAGCGCAACCGAGCTGGCGAGGGTGCCGTCGTAGGAGGCGGCTTCAGCCACTACGGGCAGTTCTGAAAGCCGCTGAGCGGCACCGATCAGGTCGTCCACCGAAAGCGTGGGATGCTGGCCGTGCCCGAGTTCGGCGAGTGCCGCCTGTTCGGACGGATCGGCCAGGGCGCGCAATTCGATGCGCCCCGCGATCACGCCGTCTTCCACATCGTGCACCGAGTACGCGACATCGTCGGACCAGTCCATGATCTGACACTCGAGGCTCTTGCGACGGTCCGGCGCGTCCTTGCGCACCCATTCCAGCCGATCCAGATCGATATCGTAGGCACCGAACTTGGTGCCCGAACCTGTTCTACCCCAAGGGTATTTGATAGCCGCGTCGAGTGCGGCGCGCGTGAGATTCAAGCCCGCGCTCGTGCCGTCCGCATCCAAAACCTTCGGTTCGAGCCGGGTGAGGATGCGCAGATTCTGTGCATTGCCCTCGAATCCGCCGTATGCGTCGGCGAAGAGGTCGAGGGCTTTCTCGCCATTGTGGCCGTAGGGCGGATGGCCGATATCGTGCGCCAATCCGGCCAGGTCGACCAGATCTGGATCACAGCCGAGACCGTCGGCGATGCTGCGCCCGATCTGAGCCACTTCGATCGAATGGGTCAAGCGCGTGCGCGGGGTGTCGCCGTCACGCGGCCCCATGACCTGGGTTTTGTCAGCGAGTCTGCGCAGCGCTGCGGAATGCAGTACGCGGGCGCGGTCGCGGGCGAATTCGGTGCGGTGGCCGGTTTCGAATTCACTGCGCGGCGGGCCCAGTCCGGCGGTCTTGGCTACCTCCACCACCATTCGCTCGCGGGCGTGTTCGGTATACATCGAATCTCACTGCCCCGCTGAGTATTTGAAGTCCGACGAGAAGTGCGTGAGCTGATACCAGAGCAAAGCCCCGGTCTCCCTTGCGATTCCGTGTGCCTGCGATTCTCTGGTGTAGACGGCGGGGCCGGTCCGGGTCGGGGCGGTCCAGGCATCCAGCCCGGCGTCGCGGGCCATGGTTCTGGTGCGCAGCGAATGCCACGGATCGCTGACCAGCACCGCCGAGGACATCTCACGGGCGCTCATGGCGGTCGCGACGGCCTCGATGCTACGTAGGGTGTCCGAACCCGTTTCCACCGCGAGGATCCGGTCGCTCGGTATGCCGCGCTCCGCCAGATAGTTTTTGCCGGAGGCGGCCTCGGTGTAAAGATCGCCCTCCTGCTTACCGCCGACGGTGATCACCTTGGGTGCGACACCGGCCTTGAACAGTTTGTAGGCCTGATCCAGTCGCGCCTCGAACACCGTCGACGGTGTGCCGGAGTATTGCGCGGCGCCGAGGACGACGATCGCATCCGCCTTGGTGTAGTCGTCGATTCGCGCCACCTGCCACACCCGGAATGCTGTGCCGCCGACGAGCACCGCGCCCATCAAGATCGCGCCCAGGACCAGCCGCCGCGCCCAGCGCACCAGCCCGCCTCCGACGCCGCGGGACGGGCCGGTTCCGGTAGCCGAGGCCAGGGTCGCCGAATTCACCTCATCAAGTCTGCCAGGTCACCGTCGACGAGAACGTAACCGGCGGATATCGATCGGCCAATGCTTACCTTTTGGTTAGTACTGAACTTATTAGTCAGTACTTGTCGATAGTGCAGCGGCTATCGAGAATGGATTCCGGCGCCGACCAGCATCTCGATAACTTTGAGGAGTGGATATATGACGACATCGGTGACGGTCCTCGGGCTCGGCGCGATGGGACAGGCGCTGGCTGCGGCCTTCGTACGGGCCGGACACCCGACAACGGTCTGGAATCGCAGTGCCGGTCGGGACGCGGAACTCATTGCGGCAGGGGCGAAGTCGGCGCGGACGGTGACCGAAGCGGTGACCGCGAGCGATCTCGCGGTTGCCTGCCTGTTGGACCATCGGTCCGTGCACGAGGTACTCGATCCGGTGACCGATAGCCTGGCCGGGCGCGCCCTGGTCAACCTGACCAGCACCGAGCCGCGCGGGTCGCGCGAGCTGGCCGAATGGGCCGCGAACCACGGCATCGACTTCCTCGACGGCGGCATTATGGCCGTCCCGCCGATGATCGGCCGGCCCGGCTCGTCCGTGCTCTACAGCGGCTCCCGCCAGCTTTTCGACGACCATTGCGCGACGCTCGAATTGCTCGGCAGCGCAGAGTATTTCGGCGCGGACGCCGGGCAGGCCGCGCTTGTCGACTTCGCCCTGCTCGCCGGGATGTATGCCATGTTCGCGGGCTTCTACCACGGGGCAGCCATGGTTCGCACGATCGGCATGTCGGCAGCAGAGTTCGGCCAACGCGCATCGGGTTGGATCGCCGCGATGACCGGATCACTCCCGAGAGCCGGAGCCACCATCGACTCCGGCGATTACTCGAAACCGTTCCAACCCTTGGATTTCACCAAGGCCGCCGTGGATGCCATCGTGTCGACCAGCCGCGATGCGGGTGTGGACCTGGACATTGTCGGCGCGATCAAGAATCTCGTCGATCGCCAGGTCGCCGACGGCTACGGTGCCCACAGCAGTGAGCGGATGTTCGAAAGCCTCAACCCGCGCACCGCATAAGTCCTACCAGCCGCGTTCGCGCCATTCGCCGAGGTGCGGACGTTCGACGCCGAGCGTGGTGTCATCACCGTGACCGGGATAGACGACGGCGTCATCGGGATAGCGATCGAAGATCTTGGTGGTGACGTCGGTGTAGAGGGAGTTGAAATCTTCCGGGTTGGTGGTGCGGCCGAGGCCGCCCGGGAAAAGGGAGTCGCCGGTGAACAAGTGCACGCCCGGGCCGTCTACCAGGGCGAGGGCAACCGAACCGGGGGTATGACCGCGCAGGTGGACGACCTCGAAGGCCAGGTCGCCTACCTCGATGAGGTCGCCGTCGGCGAGTAGTCGATCGGGGCGCACCGGCAGCGGTTCGGCATCGAGTGGATGCGCGGCGGTCGGTGCGCCGATGGCGGCGGCGACCTTTTCCAGGGCCCACCAATGGTCCCGATGCTGATGGGTGGTGACGACCAAGGCAATGCGGCCCGGCGTCTCCTGGTTGACGAGTTCGACAATGCGGTCGGCTTCGTTGGCTGCGTCGATGAGCAGTGCCGCGCCTGTGGCGGTGCACTGCACTAGATAACAATTATTGTCCATGCCACCGACGGACATTTTGATAATGCGGGCACCGGGGACGTCCCGCTGTTGCGGATTCGATCCAGGGGACACGTGACCGGTGTACGGCAGGTCGATCGTGATCACGCTTCGATGCTAGCCGTGCTCCCAATTGGCTGGGCGACGGCAACTTGACGGACAGTCAGATTTTGATCGTGACGGTGTGAAAGCCGGCTGGCCCGGAGGGGAAGGGTGAGCGTGGGGCGCCGTCCTGGATCTCGCCGGAGCGGCTGATGGCGCGGGCCTGCACGGTGTGTTCGCCGGGAGGCAGGTCGACTGTGGTGCGCCAGCGGCGCCAGGCGGCGGGGGCGAGTTCGGTGCCGAGATCTACTGGGCGCCAATCGCCTTCGCCGATGCGGAGCTCGACGGACTCGACGCCGTGCGGGGGCGCCCATGCGACACCGGCGATGTTGGTGGTGCCCGCGCCGGGCGAGCTGACGTCGATGCGGGCCTGCGGTGTCACCCAGATCGGATCCGAGGGCCAACCGCGCTTCCACCAGTAGTCGACATGGTTGTCGTCGGTCAGTTCCAGTTCAGCAAGCCATTTCGCGCCGGTGTACTGGCCGTAGAGGCCGGGCACGAAAACGCGCGCCGGGAATCCGTGCTCCGGGGCCAGTGGCTCGCCGTTCACACCGATCACCAGATATCCGGGCCACGCACCGGAGCGCAGCGGCTCCACCGGCAGTGAGATGGTGTAGCCGTCGGTGGCCCTGGTGACCAGCCGGGTCGCACCGGTTTCGGGTATGGCATGCTCGAGCAACTCGGCCAGCGGAACCCCGTACCAGCGGCCGTTACCGGCGCGACGCTCACCGGGCCGATTATGCACGCACACCATGACCGCATCGAATTCCACTGCGTCCGCGGCCAATTCGGCCAGCGACAGCCGCAGCGGATGCGCGACCTTGCCGGTCACCGACAGCCGCCAGCGCGTCGGATCGATCCGCGGCGGACTCAGATTGACATCGGCCACGTAGAAACTTCGGTTCGCGGTGATCAGCGACGACAGACCGGGCTCGTCCTCCAACCCATCCCGCGGCACCATCGAAATCCCACCCACCGGGCCGACCCGACGGATCGCATCGCGGTGTCTGCGGTCGTGGTCGCGAATCAGCGCCCGCGCCCCGGCCAACAGTCCGGCACCGGCGCCTGCCCACAGCAGCGCGCCGAGCGGTCCACGCGGGCGCCTACGCAGCCCGAGGCCGAGCACACCTGCGGCGGCGACCGCACCGGCGACGGTGGCGGACGATCGGGTCGATCGACGGAAACCCAAAGCGGCTGCGGCGGCACCGACGGCTGCGAGGGCAGGGGTACGCGCTTGATCGGAAAGCACACCGAGCCCGACCGTCGCGGCGACCGCACCGGCCCCGACGCCGATGCGCGTCACGACCTTGTCGTGCTTACCGGATAAGGCGACGGTCGTCTCCACCACCGGCACCGGCGCGGTATCGGCCATGACCCGACCGATCGCATCGATCAGCGAATCACCGCGCGAGGCCGCGATCAACTCGCCGACGCCCAGCGCCCCGACGCCGATCGCGGCGGCACCGAGCACGCCCCCGCGTTCTCCGTTGGTCCGCACCGTTCGAACACCCGCTCTCCTCGACACATCTACGAACCTACCGCCTCCTCATTCCTGCAGCGCCTCGATGAACCGGGCCAACAACTCTCGCAACAGTTCGCGCTCCTTCGCACTGAAGGCGGCGGCCACACGGCGCTCGATCGCGGCGGCCTTGGCATCGGCCTTGGCGAAAGCTTTGCGACCCGCGGGGGTGAGGCGGGTTTCGAGCACACCGCGGTGCCAGGGATGCGGTGTGCGCTCCACGAAACCGCGCTCCTGCAGATTTTTGAGGACCACCGTCATCGCCTGCGGCGTCACCAGACATTCGCGGGCGAGGGCGGCAGCGGAGATGCCCGGGTTCTCCGACAGCGCGTAGAGAGCGGCGTACTGCGGCACCGTAAGCGGTTTGACCGCCTCGTGTTTGACGGCCATCAGCTCCTGCTCGGCGCGCTTGAGGTCCAGACCGAGCCGCTGCTGCGCAGGCAATTTCATAAGTGTCAAAGATAGCTGAACTATCAAAGCCTTGATAGTCTTTGAAGTATGGATAACCCCGTAATCCCCGAGAGTCACGCCGATTTGCTATCCCGGCCGCTGTTCGCCCATCTCGCCACGCTGAACCCGGACGGCACTCCGCAGGTGACGCCGGTATGGCAGGTGTGGGATGGCGGTCGCCTGCGCTTCACCACCACGATCGATCGACGCAAAGCCGTCAATACCAAGCAGAATCCCGAAGTCGCGGTGAGCATCAACGATCCGGACAAGCCCTACCGCTACCTCGAGGTCCGCGGCGTCATCGAGGCCATCGAACCCGATCCGGACGGCGAATTCTTCGATGTGCTCGCACGCCGCTACGACCTGCCGTATCAACGCCCGGTCGCCGACCATCCGCGCCGGGTCGTGCTCGTCATGCGCCCGACGCACGCCACCTATCAATAGTGGCCTCAGGAGTTGACGGCCTCCCCCGCGAGAGCCGTCAATTCACTGCGCACCGCGGACACGAGCCGGTCGGCGTCGCGGCCGAGTACCCCGACCGTTAGTCGGCCTTCGAAGGTGTAGACCAGGAAGGTGATTGCCGCCGAGGCACCCGCGGACGGACGCGGATGGGCGGAGACGTAAACGATCTCGTAGTCGGTGAGCGCGATATTCGCGGGGATGCGGAAGGCAGGCACGGCACCGGTATTCGTCACCGCGATATGCCCGGCCAAGGAGTGGATCCGGTTGGGGCCGAAGTAATCCGGAAAGTGCAGCACCGATTGCTGGACGATGCCCTCGGCCAGGTCATGTTGCAATCGAGCCGAAATGTGTTGGGCCAGTTCGAGGATGTCCACGCAGAGGTCGACCGTCGCGGCGAAAGAGGCCAGACCCGCCATATTGGTGCCCTCTGCGCGCGCGACCGGCGGATCCAGTCGGGTGCGCATATCCACCGGATACAGACAGCCGAGCAGCACCGGATCGCCGGTGGCCCTGGCCTTTTCCGAAGCGAAGGCACGTAGCAGGGCGGCGGTTACGAGCCCGTTGACGGTCACTCCCGGATAGCGCCCGAGGCCGATGATGCGGGCGCTCGCATCCTCGTCCAAGATGATGCGTCGCGGCCGGTCCAGCGCGGGCGGCGCGGGGATCGCGGGTGCGGGCGGAATGACCACGGGTTGCAGCGGCTTGGTGACGTCCTCGAAGCCGGAGACCGAAGAGCGGGCGATCCCGCGCGCCGATACATGCCATTCCAGCGACTGCGGATAGTCGTGCGGCACAACGGTTGTCGTCCCGGATTCGACGTAATCGGTGTAGAAGTCCCATAGTCGGGACAGCAGTTCGACGCAGTGGCCCGCGTCAGCGATGCTGTGGTGGGCGAAAAGTGTGACGCGCGAGCGGCCCCGCTCGGAGTGCACCACATCCAGGTAGGCCAGCTGTCCGGCCGGATCGATAGGCTCCGGAATGCGGACGGGATCCGGATCACCGAGACTCGACGTCATACCGATCTCCGGGGTTTCGCCACGTCGGAGTAGATATCCGCGGCCGGTGGCGTCCTCGCCGATCCGGCAGCTAACCACCGGGTAGGCATGCTGTAGTGCGGTGAACGCCGCCCCCAATGCATTCGTATCGAGATCACCGACGACCGTCACGGATCGTCCGGTGTAGGTCCCCGCCCGCACGAAACGTTGTTCCGAGGCACCCAACACCCGCACCAAAACCTCCTCTTCCCACAACACATGGCCCAGCGTGCGGCAACTACAAGCGGGGCGCAATCCCGAAACCCCTCCGACTGAGAGAGACTGCCCACATGAGTCCCGCGGCACACATCAGTCTCTCGGCGCACCTGGAGGAGCTCGGTTTTCCGCTGGTTATAAGCCAGCTGGCGCATCCGACGGTGGCGGGCATCGCCGGAGGCGATCTGCCCGCATCGGTCTTCCGGTCCTGGCTCGAACAGGACTATCTGTTCCTGCTGGACTATGTGCGGGTATTCGCCCGGCTGGCCTCGCAGGCGCCCGCAGCGCATCTGGGCGACCTGGTGGATCTCGCGCACGCTACTTATCACGAGGAGCTGTCCCTGCATCGGTCGCTGGCCGCCGAATTCGGCGCGGATCTCGACGGTGCGACGAAGGGTGCGCCGTGCGCGGCCTACACCGCATTCCTGCTGGAGTCGGCCGCGTGCTACGCCGACGGACTGGCGGCGCTGTATCCGTGCATGTGGGGCTATTCGACCCTCGGCGCAATCCTCGCCGAGAATCCGCCATCGGAACCGCGCTATCGGCGCTGGGTCGACACCTACGCCGACCCCGGATTCGCGGCGCTCACCCGCCGCTGCGGGCAGATGCTCGATGAGGCGGGTGGCGACCCGGCGCGTGCGGAAGAGTTATTCCTACAGGGCATGCGCCACGAATACGAATTCTGGGATGTGTCCGGCTAAGGGTGCAGCACGATCTTGCCGCGCGTGTGGCGCTGCTCCAGTTCGCGATACGCCTCCTGGACCTTGTCGAGCGGATAAACAGCCGCGATGGGTACCTCGACGGTGCCAGCGGCGGCCAGATCGGCAAGTTCGGCAAGCACATCGATGGTGCCCGCGGCAGCGTTGCCGTCGGTCTTCACGCCGTACCGCTCGGCAGCCTCCCAATTGATGATGGTGTCGATACGATCGACCGCAATGCCGAGTTCGATTGCGAGATCGACATATTCGGCACCGAAGGTATCGATGAACGCGTCGACGCCCGCAGGGGCGGCCGCCCGGATCCGGTCGATCAGCCCCTCACCATAGGCCACCGGAATCACCCCGACCTTGCGTAGCCAATCGTGATTGACCTCGCTCGCGATGCCGAGAACCGTTGCGCCCCTGGCCCGCAGGAGTTGTACGACGACCGAGCCGACGCCACCCGCGGCACCCGAAACCGCGACGGTATCGCCCGCTTGCGGGTCCACTGCCCGCACGGCGGCGAAAGCCGTTGTCCCAACGACATACAACGATCCCGCGACATCCCAATCCAGTTTCCCGGGCTTGAGTGTCACCTGTTCGGCGGGCACCACCACGTGCGTGGCATGACTGGCCCGCTCATCGGTGAATCCGAGCACCTCGGCGCCGATCTCGATCCCGCCGACGCCGGATCCGACCTCGACGACGCGACCCGCGAAATCGGTGCCCTCACCCGAAGGAAATGTCGCGGGCCAGCGCTCGTGCAGCGCGCCCGAACGGATATACCCCTCCCCCGGATTGATACCGGCCGCTACCACCTCGACGACGACCCGACCGGGCCCCGCCTGCGGTGTCGGCACCTCGACCACCTTCAGTTCTTCGATTCCGCCATAACGATCGAACTTCACAGCTCTTGCCATATCCGGCTCCCGCCTACTCGGTGACATACGCCGTCAACCGAGTAACCGCGTGGGAAATTTCCATGCACCGACGATCGTCGAGGCGTACTGCCACCGACGGCACCAGCCCTGAGCTGACACCCGTGGGTGCGGAAAGGCTGCTGGCAGAGGACGCAGACCGTGCGAAAATTGATACTTCTGGCCGTTCTGGTCGCGGTGTCCTGGGGCGCTACTGCTACCGAGCGGGAACGGACTGATCCTCCAGTCGGACCGGAAACCGGACAGGCGCTGAATTCACCTGCGGTGCAAGCTACGAAAACGCCCTGCCGCAGCGCGACAGGGCGTTGATCGCTATCGAATTCAGGCGCCGATGAGGTGCTGCGCCAGGTAGCCCTCGACCTTGTCCAGCGCGATCCGCTCCTGCGTCATGGAATCGCGCTCGCGGACGGTGACCGCTTGGTCTTCGAGAGTGTCGAAGTCGACGGTGATGCAGAACGGCGTGCCGATTTCGTCTTGGCGCCGGTAGCGGCGGCCGATGGCGCCGGCATCGTCGAATTCGACATTCCAGCTCTTACGCAGCTGCGCGGCAAGATCTTTCGCCTTCGGCGTCAGATCCGCATTCCGCGACAGCGGCAGCACCGCCGCCTTGACCGGCGCGAGCCTGCGGTCCAGCCGCAGACTGATGCGCTCCTCCATGACGCCCTTGGCGTTGGGCGCCTGGTCGACGGTGTACGCATCGACCAGGAACGCCATCAGCGAGCGGGTCAGGCCGGCCGCGGGCTCGATGACGTACGGGGTGTAGCGCTCATTGGTGGTCTGGTCGAAGTAGTTCAGGTCATTGCCGGAATGCTCGGAATGGGTCTTCAGATCGAAGTCGGTGCGGTTGGCGATGCCCTCCAGCTCACCCCATTCATTGCCCTGGAAGCCGAAGCGGTACTCGATATCGGTGGTGCCTGCCGAGTAGTGCGACAGCTTGTCCTTCGGGTGCTCGAACAGCCGCAGGTTCTCCGGGTCGATGCCGAGGTCGGTGTACCAGGCGAACCGGGTGTCGATCCAATACTTGTGCCACTGCGCGTCCTCACCCGGCTTGACGAAGAACTCCATCTCCATCTGCTCGAATTCACGGGTGCGGAAGATGAAGTTGCCGGGGGTGATCTCGTTGCGGAAGCTCTTGCCGATCTGCGCGATGCCGAACGGCGGCTTCTTGCGCGCGGTGGTCATCACATTGGCGAAGTTGATGAAGATGCCCTGTGCGGTTTCCGGACGCAGGTAGTGCAGGCCCTCTTCGGACTCGACCGGGCCGAGGTAGGTCTTGAGCATCATGTTGAAGTCACGCGGCTCGGTCCAGCGACCGACTGTGCCGCAGTCCGGGCACACCACCAGCTCCATCGAGACGGAGTCCGGATCGTCGATCTTGTGCTTGATCGCGTAGGCCTCCTGCAGGTGGTCCTGCCGGTGCCGGTGGTGACAGTTCAGGCATTCGACCAGCGGATCGTTGAATACGCCGACGTGGCCGGAGGCGACCCACACCTGACGCGGCAGAATCACCGACGAGTCGAGGCCCACCACATCCTCGCGGCTGGTGACCATGGAGCGCCACCACTGCTTCTTGATGTTCTCCTTGAACTCGACACCCAGCGGACCGTAGTCCCACGCCGATTTGGTGCCGCCGTAGATCTCACCACACGGGTACACCAGACCCCGGCGCTTGGCGAGGTTGGCAACGGTGTCCACCTTCGACTTGGGTGCCACGCGAGAATTCTCCATCCAGTACGAGTCGGATTCAGATCGGCCGGATCGGGTGAGGCCCGATGCGGTATGCCCCGACGCCACAGCGTTGATCACAAACATATAGCGTTGACCACAACCTATAGCGTTGACTACAGACTATCGCCCAGGTCCCAGCCGTCTTCCACCGCACGGGCCATTCGGTTTTCGCGCCGCATTCACCGACGTTCGTTCGACACTCCGAGGCAGGCCTCGTTTGACATGCGCACCTGTGCATATCAAAATGGTAATGCTTTCCAATAAGGAGTTGGTTCGATGACCGCCGAGACCGCCACCGCCCATCCGCACAACCCGTACCGATCACCCGCGCCAGTGCCGGTGCCGACGCGGAGCGTCCTGGAGGACGCGGGCGAACTGCTGCGCGCACTCGCCGCCCCGGTGCGCATCGCCATTGTGCTGCAATTGCGTGAATCGCCGCGTTGCGTACACGAATTGGTCGATGTCCTCGGTGTCACCCAACCGCTGGTCAGCCAGCATCTGAGGATTCTCAAGTCCGCGGGCGTGGTGCACGGGGAACGCTCCGGCCGCGAAGTGCTGTATGAACTCGTCGACGACCACCTGGCGCATATCGTTGTCGACGCCGTGGCCCATGCCGAGGAAGGGTGATCGTGCCAGATAAGACGGCCTTGCCGGAGAAGCCGGTTGGCATTCGCAGTACCCGACAGCGCAGTGCGATCGCCTCGCTGCTCGGTGATATCGAGGAGTTCCGCTCCGCGCAGGAGTTGCACGACGAATTGCGCCGCCGCGGCGAGGGCATCGGGTTGACCACCGTCTACCGCACCCTGCAGTCGCTGGCCGATGCCGGACTCGTCGACGTATTGCGCACCGACACCGGCGAATCCGTCTACCGGCAGTGCTCCACCGGACACCATCACCATCTGGTCTGCCGACACTGTGGTCGTACCGTCGAGGTCGAGGGCCCGACGGTCGAGGCATGGGCCGAAACCATCGCGGGCGAACACGGATTCACCGAGGTCAGCCACACCATGGAGATCTTCGGAACCTGCTGCGAATGCGCGAAGGCGGACCGCTCCAACATGTGACGACAGTCACACAGTTAACGGCGCCGGTGCCGAGGAAGATTTCACTGCGAATCACATAACGTCCGGGGGTTCCGGGCGTCGCGCACTGAGATCGAAATCTTCTGGGAGGCAGCGTGCGATCGACCATTTTTGCGGCGGACAGACGCCGGAAAATCACCACAATCGGAGCGGCCGTGCTCATCGGCAGCTCCGCCCTGCTCATGACCGCGTGCAACGACAAGGACGCCAAGTCGGGACCGACCACGACGGCGTCCGCGCAGAGCACCGTCGGCCAGAGGCAGCCGGGGGCGAAAACCGGTCAGTCGACCGTCCGCAGTATCGGCAAGACCGGATGGTACGAGGGCTTCGATATCACGGTGGACAAAGCGACCGTGGTGCCCGACGAGTTCGGCGGCGCCAAGGTGCTGATCGATATCACCTACAAGAACACCACGCCCGACAACAAGACGATCAGCAATAACACCTACCTGCAGGTCGACAAGGAGATCGACGCCGGAGCGAGCTTCGACTCGCCGACCGTGCCCGGAAAGGGTTCGGCCACCGGAAATGTCACCACGTCGGTCAAGACGCTGCACGATGCCGAGCACCTGCTCGACACCATTACCGTGATCTACGGACAGGCCTCGGATAACCAGACCAAGATTCCACTGAAGGCCTCGACTCAGGTCGAAGGTGTCGCGCCGAAGACGCTGAATGTCACCGGCAAACTGGTGCAGGATCAGACGACGATCGAAATCACCAGCGGCACAGTGGCTCCGAGCTACACCAAGAACGAGCGCGACAAGATGGATCTCTCGTTGCGCATCAAGATCATTGGTGGCCCCGGGATCTCGGCGGGCGGACTGAATGTCTTCTACGACTACTTCACCGTGAAAACCCCGGACGGCCAAACGATTCCGGCCGATATCCGCGGGCCGATCAACGAACTGCTGAATACCAACGAAATTATCGACAACGCAAAGAATTACGTCGTTTTCGTGGTTCCGTCCCCGCCCACCGGTACCTACGTGGTGGCCTACGACGCGGAGAAGGGTGCGGGCAGCGCCCCGAATCTCTCCTTCACCATCTCCTGAGAATACCAGCGGGCCAATATCATTCGGATAACTCGAACGGCGCTGGCCCGCTTGTCTCGCCGCTCCTTTATAGGCGCGCACAACAAGTGCGGGTCCCAGGGATACGGATCGCTCACGCCGTGAACGCGATGCGTCGCGGCTGACACATGACACAGGCCGCCACCGCCGGATTACCCGGTAGTGGCGGCCTGCAGTCGATTTCGGAGCGTTTTGGGATCAGACGGCGACCGGGTCGCCGGAGCGGACCGGGGTCGACTCCGCAGCCGAACGGCGTTCGCGAAGTGCGCCTACACCCAAGAGGGCAAGTGCGGCCAGAGCCCAGATGCCCAGGACCACAAGTGGTTTGGTGGCGGCGGCGCCGTCGAAGAAGGCAACCGAGCGCAGCAGTGATGCGGCGGCGCCCGGCGGCAGCAGTTGGCCGATGGCTCCCCACGGCTGCGGCAGCAGTTCCGGAGCCGAGGTCGCGGCCGAGAACGGGTTGCCGACCAGGAGCATGGTCAGCGCGGCGATACCGATGCCCGCGCGGCCGATCGCACTGGACAGGCCGACGACCGCACCGGAGACCGCGAAGGACACCAGGCCCGCGACGGCGGCCAGCGTCAGATAGGGGCCGGGAACAACCGACATCCAGCCCTGGATGATCACGATGCTCAACAGCCCACCCGCGATGCCGAAGGTGATCAGTCCGATCGCCTTACCACCGACCGACGGAATCAACAGGCTGAGCACGACACCCGCCGCGATACCGGACATGACCAGCGGCAATACCATCGCCCCGAAGGCGGTGCCGCGCGGATCGTCCGGATCGGCGGCCACCACATCCTCGACCGCCGGGGCCGGCGCACCGGACAGCTGCTGGGCGATCGCGGTGAGCTGTTGTGCCACAACGGGACTCGCGCCGGAGGCGACCAATACGCGCGGGGCGCCGCCGCCGGTGATGACGGCACCGTAGACGTCCCGGTTCTCGATCGCTTCGCGCGCCTCCGCTTCGTCGGCGGGGTTGCTGATATCGAAGGCATCGGGATCGTGCTGGGTCAGTTTGTCGGCGACCACGGCGGCCAGCGGGCCGCTGACGGCGATGGGCAGATCGCGCGGCGCGATATGGGCCGCTGGCCAGGCGAAGGCGATCAACATCAATGCCTGGAGCAGGGCCGCGGCGACGCCGACACCGACTGCCCGCTGGATTGTATTCATGACGTTCTCCCGAAAATCGAATGACCGTTCTCTTTCGATGTGGATACCGTCGCACGACCTCTCGAGGTTGTCAAGAACGAGCATTCGTTTTATTTTGGAGCCATGCCCAGAGTCAGTGAAGAACACCTGGAACGTCGCAGGCAGCAGATCCTCGACGCCGCGCAGCTCTGCTTTGCCCGCAAGGGTTTCTACGAGACGTCGATGCAGGACATCTTCACCGAATCGGGCCTCTCGGCCGGGGCGGTCTACCGGTACTTCAAGAGCAAGAACGACATCATCGCCGCCCTGGCCGCCGAGACAACGGTCGAGCTGCGCGCCACGATGACCAGGGCAATCCGGTCCGATCCGCTGCCGACGCCGGCCCAGCTCGTCCGGGTCATCGCCGAGTACATAGTCGAGCGCAGCGGTCCGGAAGGTCCGGTCCGGCTCGCACCGCAGGCGTGGGCGCTGGCGCTGGTGCACGAGGAGGCAGCCGAATACGTCAAGGACGCCGTGCGCGCGATGCGCGATCGGTGGTACGAATACGTCGAACGCATGGTGGAGGTCGGCTGGTTACCGCCCGATACCGATATCCACGCGGTCACAACGGCGATCATCGGCTTGGTGCCGGGATTCATGTTGCAGCACTTGATCATCGGCGACGTGGATCCGGAAACCCTGGCTCGCGGCGTCGCGACCCTGCTGCCCTTCGGCCAATTGGCCGCCCACACCGGCGACACATAGTCCGAGGTGCACTCCGGCCGTTCGACGCGAGCCTCGGATCCGCGGGCGCCTCAGTCAGAGCGAGGCACGGTCGCATATCCAGTTGCTACCTCGCACTAGTTGCAGCCTCGCAAGGTAGGCATTGGTTATGCGGCAGCACAGTCCGGCTGTCACCCGCCGAGCGCTCAGAGCCAGCCGAGGCGTTCGGCGGCGCGGACGGCTTCGGCGCGGGTGCTGGTTCCGGTTTTGCCGATGACGGATGAAAGGTGGTTGCGGACAGTGCCTTCCGACAGGTGTAACTGTTTGGCGATGGCGCCGGCGGTAGCACCGTCGGCCGCGGCGGCGAGGACCTCGCGTTCGCGGGCTGTCAGTGGCGAAGTACCGACGGTCAAGGTTTCGGTGGCGAGGGCGGGATCGACAACGCGTAAGCCCATGTGGACTCGGCGCACCGCGTCCGCGAGTTCGCGGGCCGGGGTGTCCTTCACGACGAATCCGCTTGCGCCCGCATCGATTGCGCGCCGCAAATAGCCGGGACGGCCGAAGGTCGTAACCATGAGGATACGGAGATCCGGATGAGCGGCATGCAGTTGCGCCGCGACCGCGATGCCGTCCATGCCCGGCATTTCCACATCCAGCAGCACCACATCGGGTGTGGTGCGCGCGACCGCATCGAGGACTTCATCACCGCGGCCGACCTCCGCGACGACTTCCAGATCGGATTCCAGGCCGAGCAGTGCGGCGAGTGCGCCACGGACGAGTGCCTGGTCGTCGACGAGGAGCAGACGGATCATGCGAGGTGGTCCTTCGACGACGGGAATTGGCCTGAGCGTGCACTTTCGGCCGAATCGCAGCGGAAACTGCACGAGTGCAAACCCATTTCCGGATCACTCGGGCACCGTTGCACGAACACGAACACCTCCCTCGGACGACAGCGTCAATGTTCCCCCAGCGGCCCGCACCCGTTCGCGCAGGCCGGACAGTCCCGACCCGGATTCGACGGTCCCCAGCCCGCGACCATCGTCGACGACCTCGATGCTCGTATCGGTCACCGTGACCGTGCAGTGTCGTGCGGCACTGTGCCGAATCACATTGGTGACCGCCTCGCGCAGCACCCAACCGAACAATTCGCTGTGGCGTGTATCGGGTACGGCATCCGGCAGCGCGGCGTCGATATCGGCGGCTGCCAGTGCGGTTCGCGCATTGGCTAATTCACCGCGCAGCGATACCTCACGCAGACCGCCGACGGTATCCCGCACTCCAGCCAGCGCCTCCCGCGCCAGCCGCTCGACATCGGCCATCTCAGTCTTCGCCCGCGTCAGATCCACATCGATAAGACGTTGTGCGAGTTCAGTTTTCACCGTGATCACGGTAAGTGAGTGGCCGAGGATATCGTGTACGTCGCGCGCGACCCGGTTGCGTTCCTCGACAATCGCGAGTTCGGCCTGCTGCCGTCGGGCCAGCTCGGCCAACCGCTCGCCACGCACGCCCAACTGCCTGGCCATCCAGATCAGGGCGGGTACGAACGACACGTAGAACGGCACCCCGGACAGGCGGGGCAGCACCATCGGCACGAGCAACATCGCGAGCGTCACCGTGAACGCGACATAACCGGATTCCCGCGAGGGCATATGAAAGATCGCGATCACGCTGACAAAGATCAATGTCGGCAGTGCGACCGCGCCTAGCAATGCCATCAACCCCGCGCTGCACGCCGTCATACCGACGAGCACCGGCCACATGCGCCGATCGACCGGACGCTCCACCAACTGGCTGGTGCCATCGGTCCGCCGGAAGACAATAAAAGAACCGACGATCAGCGCCGCGTACGCGAGCAGTGTCGCGGTCGCCAGACTCGCCGTCGGCTGATCCGCGTCCTGCCAGCTCTGGATGATCGGTCCGATCATGTACGACAGCCAGATGACCGACATGAACCCGCCGAACCATCCGCGCCGCTTCCCGTTCGCCCCGATTCCGCCGTCGCGGACCACCCGATCGAGTAATTCGGATGCCGCACCACCCCGCAGCACGGACTTCACCCGCATCGGCACTCCCACACCAACAGCACACACGCCGAACCCAGACCCCGGTTGCGCGCACAGTGGTCGATCACGAGTCTCGACGCTACCGAACCCGCACTTGTCCGCGCCGCCGAAACCCCACGCCCCGCACGATCTCCCCAGCCGAGCGGCTCCGCCGCGCCAACCGACCCAGGATGACCGCCCGGCATCACCCCGCCGCCTCGCATGTGACTGTCGCCCGGCACGTCAACGCCGCCTCGTACAGTCACCGCCACACCATCGCCTCCTAGCTGCGCACTTCCGGACCGACACTGCATCGCTACCCTGCACAGCGCAACCACCTCGCGCATCACCACCGCCTCGCACAACGCCCGGCGCGCAATCTCCTCTTCGCTCCGCACTCCGGACCGACACCGCATAGCTACCCCGCGCAGCACAACCGCCTCACACAACATCCAGCACGCCACAGCATCTCACTCTGCATTCCGGACCGACACCGCATCGCCGCCGCGCACAGCGCGCACTAACGCTGCCTCGCACCGCGCCCGACACGCCATCGCCTCTTGGCTCCATATGCCGGGCCGGGGCCACATCGCCACTCCGCATCGCGCAACTGCCTCGCACGCCACGGCATCCCCGTCCGAACGCCGACACCGCATCGTGTACCCGACTCGCATGTCAGCGCCGTGCACGGCGTGCCACCTGCACGGCACAGCCGCCCAGCACCGCACACCCGCCCAGCCTCGTGGCCGCGCGACACCGTATTGCCCGCCGATGCGGAATCGCTGAACAGCCGCGCCCGGCAACCTCGCATCACGTGGTCAACTCGCACGACGCCACCGCACAACACCGCCCAGCACGTCACGGCGGACCCGGCACCGTAGGGCCACTGGCCGCGGGCACTGAGCACTGCATAGCCGCCCACCCTCCTGGGCAGGCGGCTGGTCGTGCCCGATCGTTCAACGTGCGGTGTCACGGCGGAACAGAATGGCCGCGCCGCCGACGAAGATCGTGGCCCAGACGACGACATTGAGGATGGCCAGCGCGATCGATCCTGCGCTGGTGTCGCCGAAGGGCATGCGGGCCAAGGTGGCGACGCCGTTTGTCGGGAAGATCTTGGAGACCGTCTCGAACCAGCCGTGCAGCGGCATGAACAGGCCGCCCGCGAAGGACAGGCCCGCGAGGGCTGGACCGAGCAGTTGCATGACATTCTCCGAGGGCAGCAGGTAGCCGACGAACAGGCCGAAGGCGGCGAAGACCAGCGAGCAGATCCACGCGAGCAGGAAGCAGCTCACCCAGGCGGTGACCGTCAGGTGGGCGCCGAAGATTCCCCCGATGAGGAAGACCGCAGTAACCGAGACCAGCCCGAGCACCATCGCGACGGCGACCTTGGTGGCTATGTAGGCGACGGGACGCAATGGGGTGAGCCGCAATTGGCGGCTCCACCCCTGCGCGCGTTCGATCGCGACCATGGCGCCGCCGCTAGTGGTGGCCAGCATCGCGCCGTACACCGCCATCGACACCATCACATAGCCGGTCACATTGCCCGATCCGAATGACTCTGTCCGGTATTCGGATTGCACGCCGAAGATGACGAAGAACAGCGGCGGCATGACCAGTGTGAAGATCATGGTGCGCCGATTGCGCAGCATGCGGCGCAGTTCCAGGCGCAGGAAGCCGAGACTGAAGCCGCCGAGTGAGATGCGCGTCGAAACAGCTTGTGGGGCAACGGTTGTCATTTCAATTGTCTCCGGTGGTGAGCGCCAGGAATGCGGATTCGAGATTGTGCGAGGTGATTTCGAGATCGACTGCGGTGGTCTCGGTGAGCAGATAGCGGGCGATGGCGTCGGAATCCTTGGTGTGCACGATGATTCGGTCACCGCGCAGCTCGACGTCATCGATGCCCGGGACCGCGAGCAGGCGGGCAGGATCGGCACCGGGCAGTGTCGCACTGACGGCGCGTCCCGCGGCCAGGTTCTTGATCTCGGCGGCACTGCCGTCGGCGACGACGCGACCCGCACGCACCAGCACGATCCGATCCGCGTATGCGTCGGCCTCGTCGAGGTAATGGGTGGCGAACAGGACCGTGCGGCCGCGATCGGAATCCTCGCGCATCGCATTCCAGAATTCCCGGCGTCCTTCGACATCCATGCCGGTGGTCGGCTCGTCGAGCACGATGAGGTCCGGATTCGGCAGCAGTGCGAGTGCGAAGCGCAGCCGCTGCTTCTGGCCGCCCGAGCATTTGCCGACCAGCCGACCGCCGATATCGGCGATACCGGCGCGCGCGAGCACCGCATCGACCGAACGCGGATGCGCGTGCAGGGTGGCCACCAGTTGCACGGTCTCGGCGACGGTCAGATCAGGCAGTAGGCCGCCGGACTGCATGACCGCCGAAATGCGGCCTGCCGCAAGCGCTTCCGCTGGTGGGCCGCCGAAAACCCGGACACTGCCGGAGTCCGGCGTTGCCAGCCCGAGCAGCATATCGATGGTGGTGGTCTTACCCGCGCCATTGGGGCCGAGGAAAGCGATGATCTCCCCCGGAGCGACCACCAGGTCGAGTCCGTCGACGGCATGCACCTCGCCGCCGCCCTGGAGTCGGAAGCTCTTGTGCAGGTCGCGCAGTTCGATCGCAAACGACGCCCGGTGCCTGCCCGAGCCGCCCGCCGCGGCCAAGATGGCCGTGGATGTCAGTGCCGATGTCATGACTCAACGGTCACGCAAACCGGGGGCCGATACCTCGCACGTGTGTCACGAACCTGCCATGACATCTGTCATGCGGTCAGCGGCCATGCAGTCAACGGCCATGCAGTCAACGGCCATGCGGTCAGTGGCCATGCGGTCGACGACTCAGGGCAGCAGTCCCTGCCGCGCCTTACCCGCGCCGGAGAGCACCAGCAGCAGCATGGTGGCCAGCGCCTGATCGTCCAGACCGGCGGCCGGAAAGGTATAGCGCAACATGACATCGGCCTGATTGCCGCGGGTGATCAGCGTGATCGAACCGAACTGAAGCGCACTGTTGCGCTCGGCGACTCGCTTGTGCAGCTGCGGCTTGAGCTGGCGGTCCCAGGCCAGCACGCAGGTCAGCGTCAGCACATCCAGGCCGGGTGCCAGCGTTACCGCGCGCAACGAGCACAGCGCGCCCTGGTATTCGAAGCCGATCGAACCCTCCGGGTCGACGCGCACATCGACGTCGTAGAGCGATAGGCAGGCGCCGGCGCGGGCCTGGAGCTCTTGTTCGGGGGTGACTGCTGCGTCCATATCGGTGCCGCCGTTCATTTGCTGCCGCCGTTCACTTGGTCCCCCCGAAGCGGCGATCACGCGAAGCGTACTGGAGACAGGCCTCCCACAAGTTGCGCCTGTCGAAATCGGGAAACAACGTGTCCTGGTAGACGAACTCGGCATAGGCGGACTGCCAGATGAGGAAGTTCGAACTACGGAATTCGCCGGACGGGCGCAGGAACAGGTCGACGTCCGGCATATCCGGCTCGTCCAGGTATTTGGCGATCGTCGCCTCGGTCACCCGCTCCGGATCGATCTCACCTGCGGCCACGCGACGCGCGATTTCCCTTGCCGCATCGGCGATTTCGGCGCGACCACCGTAGTTGACGCACATGGTGAGGGTCATCACCGTGTTGTCCTTGGTCAGCTCCTGCGCGGTCTCGAGTTCGTTGATCACGCTGCGCCACAGGCGCGGTCGCCGCCCCGCCCAGCGCACTCGCACACCCATTTCGTGCATCTCGTCGCGGCGGCGGCGGATGACGTCCCGGTTGAACCCCATGAGGAAGCGCACTTCATCCGGGCTGCGCCGCCAGTTCTCGGTGGAGAAGGCGTAGGCCGAGAGCCACTTCACACCGATCTCGATGCAGCCCTCGACGGTGTCCATCAGGACAGCCTCGCCGCGCTCGTGCCCCGCGGTGCGCGGCAGCCCGCGCTCCTGCGCCCAACGACCGTTGCCGTCCATCACCAGCGCCACATGATTGGGCACCAGCTCCGGCGGCAGTTCCGGTGGCGTCGCCCCCGATGGATGCGGCGACGGCGGACGGACGGTGCGTTCGGCACCCGACCGTGCGCTGGTCGACCTGGTCGGCGCGGCAGAGTCTCGACGGAGGATCACGGCAACTATCCTGCCTGATGGTTGTGGAGAGATTGTGCGGACCACCTGATCGGATGTGCAGGCGGTTGGTCCGAGCGACCATTCAACGCAGAATTCCGCGGGATCCCCCGTGAGTGGCGAGGGAATGGGCGCTCAGGCCCTCGGACCTGGCGCCGTTCAGCCCGCTTGTCCGGCCGTAGCGGATACCGTGCTCGTTCCGGGTGAGCGCTCGACCAGCGGCAGGGTGCGCAGCTGACGCTCCAGATGCCACTGCAGATGGGCGGCGACCAGGCCGCTGGCCTGTCTGCGGACTTGTTCGGGGACCTGCTCGACGTAATCCCAGTCGCCCTTCAGCAGGGCGATCAGCAGGTCGAGCACGCCCGGGGCCGGGGTGGCCGAACCGGGTGGGCGGCAGTGCACGCAGACCGCGCCGCCGGCGGCGACATGGAAGGCACGATGCGGGCCGGGCGTCGCACAGCGCGCGCATTCGTCCAGTGCGGGAGCCCAACCGGCAAAACCCATGGCGCGCAACAAATATGCGTCGAGAATCAGCTCGTGCGGGCGCTGTTTGGCGGCGATCGCCCGCAGCGCGCTCGCGGTCAATGCGTGCAGCTTCGGTGCGGGTGCGCGCTCCTCACCGGCCAGCCGCTCGGCGGTCTCCAGTACCGCGCATGCCGTGGTGTAGCGCCCATAGTCGTCGACGATATCGGCGGCGAATGCCTCCATGGTGTGCACCTGGGTGACGGTGTCGAGATTGCGCCCCGGATGCAACTGCACGTCCACATACGCGAACGGCTCCAACCGCGCCCCGAACCGCGACTTGGTCCGCCGCACCCCCTTGGCCACCGCCCGCACCAACCCGTGCTGCCGCGTCAACAACGTGACAATGCGATCCGCCTCCCCCAGCTTATGCTGGCGAACCACAACCGCCTCGTCCCGATACAACCGCACGCCCCTATCCTCCCACGAACCCCCGACCCTCACGCCCAGGCACGGCCTTCGGAACACATCGACGCCATTCGCGGTGTTCGAGCACGCCTCACTCGTCATCGAGCGCAGGCGACGGCGTCGACGAAGGCCTGATCTTTCTGCTCGTATGGGTAGTCGGCGAGTCGAACGGATTGCCGGTGCCCCTCGGGCGACGCGGACGAGTATGGCTCGCGAGGACCGTCATAGATCCAACTGGAGGGGAACGTGCGTGGAGATCGAATTCCGTTCGACGTGGCTGCCTACCTAACGCGGGTGCGATCGGGTGGCTGCTTCATCTGCGGCCTGGTGGCGGGTGCACCCGGTTCCGAGCACGAGGTCGTCTTCGATGACGGCACGCATATCGCATTTCTCGGGAGATATCCGACGATGTACGGGCACGTCCTGGTGGCTCCGAAGGCGCATATCGAGCATGTTGTCCGGGATTTCGAACAGGACGCGTTCCTGCGATTGCAGGCGGTGGTCTATCGGGTCGCGCGTGCTGTAGAAGCCGTCGTGCCGTCCGAGCGCACCTATCTGCTCTCGCTCGGTAGCCAGCAGGGGAATACGCATGTGCACTGGCATGTGCAGCCGCTTACGCCCGGGACGCCGTATGAGCGTCAGCAGTTTCATGCGTTGATGGCGGAGAACGGGGTGATTCCGTGGTCGGCTGCGGAGGCGGCAGAGTTGGGCGGGCGGTTGCGCGCGGAACTCGGTCCGAGAACGTAGATCGGTGGTTATGATCTGCGAATGCGCGGAATTCGGTTCTGCTCAGCGGTTTTGGCGGCGGTCGCGACTGTCGCGGTCGCGAGTTGCACAGACGACCCGAGCTCGCCCGCGGCCGATGAGACGGCATTCGTTTCGGCGACGGAGCTCGATCCGACGATCGTTGTCGATGCGCGGTACTTCGGGGAGCACAACTTCATCGGTGGGCGGATCAATGGGTATGAGGCGCCGAAGTGCTTGTTGACGAAGCAGGCCGGTGCGGCGCTTGCGGAAGTGCAGCGGGAATTGCGTCCGATGGGGTTGGGGCTGAAGACCTACGATTGCTATCGGCCGCAGCGGGCGGTGGACCAATTCGTCAGTTGGGCAAAGGATCTCGGCGATACCAAGATGCGCGCGGAGTTCTATCCGATGGTGGACAAGGCGAATCTGTTCCGGGACGGGTACATCGCGGAGAAGTCCGGACATAGCCGGGGCAGCACCTTGGATCTCACGATCGTCGCGCTTCCGCCCGCCGATCAGGAGCAGTATCACGGCGGTGATCCGCTGCGCGCCTGCACACTGCCCGCCGACCAGCGCTTCCGGGACAACAGCCTCGACTTCGGCACCGGCTACGACTGCTTCGACCCGCTCGCGCATACGGCCAACCCGACACCGAACGGTAACCAGCGCGCACTCCGGGAGTTGCTCGCAAACCTCATGGACGAGCACGGTTTCAAAAACCTCCCCGAGGAATGGTGGCACTTCACCTTGAAGACCGAGCCATTCCCAACCACATACTTCGACTTCCCTATCCAATAGCCGACTCGACACAACCCGTGCCCTCCCACACAAGTTGCGACCTATGTGTGGAGACCACCAGTTATGCGACACCGGGCAAATGTCAGGTGCGGAGAATCCCTCCGATGAGCAGCATCAGCGACTGCTGCGCCTGCGCTTGCGCGGCCGCCTTATCCGTGGCGTGGGCAACGATCAGTCCCGCTTCGGCGACCGCGCTGAAAATCAGTTGAGCCAGGACCGGAATCGGCGCGTCGGCGATCAGCCCCGCATCGCGGGCGCGTTCCAATTCGGCGATGACCAATCCCAGCCCATGGCGCGCCTCGAACTCGCGAAACGCCTGCCAGCCGAGGACGGCGGGGGCGTCGTAGAGGGTGATACGGATCATCTCCGGGCGCTGACAGATCTCCAGGAAGACATTCAGGCCGATGGCCATCGAGGTGAGGATGTCATCGGGATTCCCTGCGCCGATGGCTTTTTCGATTTCCTGCGTGGTCTCGACCTCTATTTGCTCGAGCACGGCCAGGAACAGTCCGCGCTTATCACCGTAGTGGTGGTGCAGGGCACCGCGAGTGACTCCCGCCTCGGTCACGAGTTCCTCGGCCGAGGTCGCCGCGAAACCGCGCTCGGCGAACAACCGGCGACCGGCTTGTTCGAGCGCGGCTCGGGTGGCACGGGAGCGATCCTCCTGACTACGGCGTTGCATGCGCCCGAGTGAACTCCAGAATCGTTTCGGAGAGCAACTCGGGCTGATCTTCGGGCAGGAAGGTGTAGGAGTCGTCGATGAACTTCAACGTCGCGTTCGGCAGCTCCGCGGCCAGGCGTTCGGCGAATTTCACCGGGAAGATTTTGTCCTCGCGGGCCCAGGCGATCAGCACCGGAATCCGCACCGACGGAAATCGGGTGGCGGCGTCGAGCGTGTAGCGACGATGCACGGTCTTCAGAAACCGGCGCAGATCCTTGCGGATCGCCGCCGAATTCCGGCTCGGCCACAGGTAGGAGTCGGCGATCTCCGGCGGGACCGGGCGCTTTGCCACCCAGCCGAAGGCGATCGGCAGACGATGCAGCGCACGAATCCGCATCAACTCGGTCAGCGGCCGTAGCGAGCCGGGCACCCGCGCCAGCACGGGCAGCGCCGCGAAGGCAGGCGGGAAGAACGCCTCGTAGGCGTCGCACGAGGTCAGCACGACGCGGCCGATCCGCTCCGGTCGACGGGTCAGCAGCAGTTGGGTGATCGCGCCGCCGGTGTCGTTGGCGACCACGGTGACGTCGGTGAGGTCGAGTCGCTCCAGGAACTCGGCGATCAGATCGGCGACCCCGGTGGGCGTGAGATCGGCTGTGGGGACCGGGATTTCGTGTGAGCCGAGCGGTAGGTCCGGACTGAGGCAGCGATAGCCCGCCGCCGCGATGGTGGGAACGACTTTGCGCCAGAGATCGGAGTTGACGAGCAGACCGTGTACGAAAACGACCGGCGCGCCCTGCCCCGTGTCGTGAAACCGAATGCGGCCGCCGGGGAGATCCACCTCATGCGTGCGGCCGAGTGACGTACTGATTCCCATGGTTCCTCCATGTGTTGGCAGTGTGTTTCCACCATTACATACATACGGTATGTATGTCCACAGTTCAGCCTCCTACCTGGGGTGGAGATTCGTGAGCCGATGTGGACGGTTGACCAACTCCGCGCTACGGTGCAACGAACGATTGAAGGAGACGGAGCTCACATGACGGTGTCCGACGCCACCCTGCGCCCATTCGAGACCGCCGAACTCGGCCTCGCCGACTTCGCGGCCGCCCTCGCACAGGGCAGGATCAGCTCCGTGGCCGCGGTCGGCGCCGCGCTGGACCGGATCGAGGCGAGCCAGCCGACCCTCAATGCCTTCCGCATCGTCCGGCGCGAAAAGGCACTCGCCGAAGCGGCAGCGGCCGACGAGCGCCTGGCCTCGGGTGCACGACTCCCCCTGCTCGGCGTACCGATCGCGATCAAGGACGACACCGATATCACCGGTGAGCCAACGGCATTCGGCTGCGGCGGCGATCTCCCGCCGAAAACCGAAGACGCGCAAGCGGTTCGACGGCTGCGCGCGGCCGGTGCGGTGATCGTCGGCAAGACCAATACCTGCGAACTCGGCCAACTGCCGTTCACCAGCGGTGCCGCCTTCGGCCACACCCGCAACCCATGGGGTGCCGAATACACACCGGGCGGCTCATCCGGCGGCTCCGCGGCCGCCGTCGCGGCCGGATTGGTACCCGCGGCACTGGGTTCCGACGGCGCGGGCTCGGTCCGCATCCCGACCGCGTGGACCAATCTCGTCGGCATCAAACCGCAGCGCGGCCGCATCTCCACCTGGCCGGCCGCCGAGGCATTCCACGGGCTCACCGTGAACGGACCGCTGGCACGCACCGTCGCCGATGCCGCACTGCTGCTCGATACCGCCGCCGGACCGAATCCCGGCGATCTGCACACACCCGAACCACTCACCGTGTCCGATGCCGTCGGCCGCGATCCGGGACGACTGCGCATCGCCCTCTCGCTGCGAATCCCGTTCACCGCCACCAGAACCGCGCTGCATCCGGAGGTCGAAGTCGCGGTGCAGCGCATCGCCACCACACTGCGTCGCCTCGGTCATTCGGTAACCGTGGCGGACCTGCACTACGGCATCATGATCGGCGCTTCCTTCCTACCGCGCTCGCTGGCAGGGGTCAGCCACGTCCACGACAGAATGCCCGGCATACAAGTGGATCCACGCACTACCGCGAATGTCCGGTTCGGCCGTGCACTCAGCGGGCCCGCACTGTTCGCGGCACGTCAAGCGGAAACGTTGCTGCACAAGCGAATCGGCGGCTTCTTCCGCGACTACGATCTGGTGCTCGCCCCGACCACCGCGACTCCCCCGCCGCGTGCCGAAGAGATCGATGGCATCGGCGTCAACGCCACCAACGACCTCATCACAGCCGCATGCCCATACACCTGGCCCTGGAATGTACTCGGCTGGCCGGCGGTGAATGTTCCGGCCGGTTTCACAGATAATGGCCTGCCGGTAGGCGCGCAACTCATGGGCACCGCGAACACCGAACCACTCCTGGTTTCCGTTGCGGCACAACTGGAATCGGAGATACACTGGGAACGCCACCGCCCCGAACCGTGGTGGTGAGTCAGCGATCGGGCGAGGTCCAGACCTCCCGCACTTGCGTCGCGAACCTTCCGAAGCACTCCCGGCGGCCCGGAATCAGCACGGACAGCCGCCAACGGGCCGACTATAACAGTGCGGGCGCATTGCCACAGCGGGCTCGAATGCTCCCCATTTTCGGGGTATCCCTGCCGTCAGAACCCCAGCTTGCCAAGCTGTTTCGGGTCGCGCTGCCAATCCTTGGCAACCTTGACGTGCAGGTGTAGGTAGATGCGGACACCAAGGATGTGTTCGATTTGTTGGCGGGCGTTGGTGCCGACCTCTTTGAGTCGCGCGCCACCCTTGCCGATGACGATGGCCTTCTGCGAGGGGCGTTCGACGTAGAGCAGGGCGTGCACGTCGAGCATGTCTTCGTTCTCTTCGCGCGGAAGGACCTCTTCGATGACCACGGCCAGCGAATGCGGGAGCTCGTCGCGCACGCCCTCCAGGGCGGCCTCGCGGATGAGTTCGGCCATGAGGGTTTCCTCTGGCTCGTCGGTGAGCTCACCGTCGGGGTAGAAGGCCGGACCCTCTGGCATTTTCGAGGCGATGACGTCGACGAGGACCTCGACCTGTTCGCCCTTGACGGCGGAGACCGGTACGACATCGTTGTCCGGGCCGAGTAGTCGCGACAGCGCCATCAGCTGTTCGGCGACCTGGTCGCGGCTCACCTTGTCGATCTTGGTGACCACACCGAGCAGGGTCGTCTTCGGCGCCATCTGCTTGATCTGCTGCAGGATCCACTTATCGCCGGGGCCGATTTTCTCGTCGGCCGGAATGCACAGCGCGATCACGTCGACTTCGGAATACGTATCGCGGACAAGGTCGTTCAGGCGTTGACCGAGCAAGGTGCGCGGCCGGTGCAGCCCCGGGGTATCGACCAGGATGAGCTGGGCATGATCGCGGTGCACGATGCCGCGGATGGTGTGGCGGGTGGTCTGCGGACGCGAGGAGGTGATCGCGATCTTCTGCCCGACCAGCGCATTTGTCAGGGTCGACTTGCCGGTGTTCGGGCGGCCGACGAAACAGACGAACCCGGAACGGAATTCGGTGGTCTTCTCAGCCACCCTGCACCTCCGCGCCCGCGGCATCGTCGACGATCTCGAAGACCGCACCCGAACGATCGGTGAAGACGATGCGCGCCTCGGGCGAAACCTCGCGAACCGCGGAGACCCCCGCATCCGATAATCTGCCGCCGACGACCACGGCCGCCTCGAATCCCTCTGCACCACTGGAGATCGCGGCCGCGACCGCCGCCTGCAGCGCGGTCAGTCGCAGGGACTCCAAGGCGACATCACCGGCCGCGTAGGTGCGGCCGTCGGTATCGCGGATCGCCGCGCCCGAGTTGCCGTCGGTGCGGCCGAGCGCGCCCTTGGCAAGCACCACGAGTTTGGTGTCCTCGGCATCCAATTCGGTCATTCGCTATCTCCGTTCTCATCACGATCGGACGGGATTTCCCGCTCGGATCCGTTACTTTTGCGCTTGCCGTTGGACTTCTCGGCATGCGATTTTTCCTGCGCCTTGCGCACCACGACGGTGTGCACCCGCACCCGTCCCCGCGCGTCCGCACCGCCTTCACCACGCAGCAGCAAACCGTGCACAACGGCTTTGGAGCCGGGCAGCGGCACCCTGCCCAGTGCGTGTGCGAGTAGGCCGCCGACGGTATCGACGTCCTCCTCCTCGATTTCCAGGCCGTACAGTTCGGCCAGATCGTCGACCGACAGCCGCGCCGAAACCCGGTAGCGGCCCTCGCCGAGGTCCTCGATGGGCGGAGTTTCGTCGGTGTCGTATTCGTCGGCGATCTCACCGACGATCTCCTCGAGCACATCCTCGATGGTCACCAGCCCGGCGATGCCGCCGTATTCGTCGACCAGCAGCGCCATATGGTTTCTGCGGCGCTGCATTTCATCGAGCAGGCTATCCAGCGGTTTGGAGTCGGGCATGAACACCGCCGGACGCATGGCATCGCGCACCTGCACCTTGCGACTTCTATCCGCATACGGCACAAGATCTTTCAGATATACCACGCCGAGGATGTCGTCGACGTTCTCGCCGACCACCGGAATACGGGAATGACCACTGCGCACCGCGAGCGACATCGCCTGTGCCGCGGTCTTATCCGCCTCGATCCAGACCATTTCGGTACGCGGCACCATCACCGCGCGGGCCGGGGTATCGCCGAGTTCGAAGACCGACTGGATCATTCGGCGTTCATCGTCGGCCACCACACCGCGTTCACCGGCCATCTCGACAACTTCCCGCAACTCGATCTCGGATGCGAAGGGGCCATTGCGAAATCCCTTACCCGGGGTGATCGCATTACCGATGAGGATCAGCAGCCTGCTGACCGGACCGAGCACCGTGCCGATGAACTGCAGCGGCAGCGCCGATGCCAAGGCGATGGAGTAGGCGTGCTGTCGACCGAGTGTGCGCGGTCCGACGCCGATCACCACATAGTCCACCAGCACCATGACGGCGGCGGTGAACAGCAGCGCCCAATTGTCATCCCACAGCGGGATCAATGCCGCCGCCAACAGCACCGTCGCACAGATCTCGCACAGAATACGAAGCAGCACAAGCAGATTCACATATCGCGGCCGATCGGCCACGATCCTGGTCAGCCGCACCGCGCCGGGCCGCTCCGCCCGGACCATATCGTCGAGACGTGCCGGTGAGATGGTGTTCAGCGCCGAATCGACTGCGGCGAACACTCCACCGACCGGGACGAGCAGAACCGCCAGCAGGATCAGGGTCAGCGAACTCACGCGGGGCCTAGCGCCTCACCGGGCGTTGTGAAACCGGCCTTCCCCAGCAGCCGGGCATCGCGCTCGGCCAATTCGGCTCGCCGCTGTGCCTCGCGCAGGCTTTCATACCACTCCTCGAGCAGCCGCGCCTGCAGCGCGAACATCTCCTTCTCCTCCTCCGGCTCGGCATGGTCGTAGCCGAGCAGGTGGAGCACGCCGTGCACGGTGAGCAGCGCGAGTTCGTGATCGAGCGAGTGACCGGCCTTGCGGGCCTGGCCCGCGGCGAATTCGGGGCACAACACGATATCGCCGAGCATGGACGGACCCGGTTCGGCACTGTCGGGGCGACCACCGGGCTCCAGTTCGTCCATCGGGAAGGACATGACATCGGTCGGGCCGGGTAGGTCCATCCAGCGCATGTGCAGATCCGCCATGGTGTCGAGATCGACGAGCACCATCGACAGCTCGGCCGCCGGATGCACATCCATCCGGCGGATCACGAATCGCGCGACACTGACCAGGTCTTCTTCGGGTACGTCGACACCCGACTCGTTGGCGATCTCGATGCTCACCTGATCAGGGTATTCGGTGTGCCCGGGTCCGCACCGCGCGGCTGGCCCGGACACGTCCGTCCCACTATCGCCGATCTCCCCGGCTCGCGGCACGACGCTGTGCGCGATTGCCCGGATAGTGCGGTCCGACCTGGGTGACCCGTTCGGCCTCGGCCCGCTCGTAGGCGTCGACGATATCGGAGACCAACCGGTGCCGAACCACATCGCTGCTGGTGAGCTGGGCGAAATGGATATCTTCGATGCCGGTCAGGATCTCACTCGCCGCGCGCAGACCCGAGCGCGCGCCATTGGGCAGGTCGACCTGGGTGACGTCACCGGTCACCACGATCTTCGAGCCGAATCCGAGCCGGGTGAGGAACATCTTCATCTGCTCGGCCGTGGTGTTCTGCGCTTCGTCGAGAATGATGAACGAATCGTTCAGCGTGCGACCGCGCATATACGCCAGCGGTGCGACCTCGATGACACCGGCCGCCATCAGCTTCGGAATGGCCTCCGGATCCATCATGTCGTGCAGCGCGTCGTAGAGCGGTCGCAGATACGGGTCGATCTTCTCGTTGAGTGTGCCTGGCAGGAAGCCAAGACGCTCGCCCGCCTCGACGGCGGGACGGGTGAGGATGATCCGGTTGACCTGCTTGGTCTGCAGTGCCTGTACGGCCTTGGCCATCGCCAGATACGTCTTGCCGGTGCCCGCGGGGCCGATGCCGAACACGATGGTGTTGGCGTCGATCGCGTCGACGTAGCGCTTCTGGTTGAGCGTCTTGGGCCGAATGGTTTTACCGCGCCGGGACAGAATGTCCAGGCTCAGCACCTCAGCCGGGGATTCCGAGGAACCCTCGGTGAGCATGGATACGGTGTGGCGCACCGCCTCCGGGGTCACCACTCGATTGCGACCGGTCAGCGCGACGAGCTGCTCGATCACCCGCTCGGCGAGCGCGACATCGGCCGCCTTGCCGGTGAGGGTGACGGAATTGCCGCGGACATGGATATCCGCATCCAGCAACTGCTCGAGTTCACGCAGGTTCTGGTCGGCCGAACCGAGGAAGGGGAAGACGGATTCGGGAGCGAGTTCGATGCTGGAACGCACGGTGCGCGCTGCCGGGCCCGAACCGTTGTCTGCGGCACCGATGCCTGCCGTGGGGGTGGTCGGGTCGCCGATCTCGCCTTGTGTTCTCAAAAGTGGCTATAGCCTGCTTTCCGGTCTCGAATTGCTGCGTCGTTGATGAAAGTTTAACGCGCCCCACTGACAACACGCATTGAATAAACGGCTACCTACGCCGTAGCGATTGCTTGCAGGTCGCTCGAAAATGGTCAGCGGCCAGCGTGGCGATTGCCTGGCGGTCGCTACTTACCGTCGTGGCATCGGGATCCCCCCGCGCCGACGTGCCCAATCCTCGGTGAAGTCACGAAATCGACGCACCGCATCCGATGGCGGAGCGGTCGCCGACCAGATCAGCCCCACATCACGGGCCGCTGCGGCATCGGCGAGCGGGACGGTCACGATGCCTGATAGCGAACCGGCTGCGGGCGTGGGATCTTCCAGCGGCAGCAGCGCGACGCCGAGTCCAGCCGCGACCAGACCCGCGGCGGTGCGCAGATCGCTCGATTCGAAGGCGATGCGGGGGCGGATATTCGCGGTGGCGCAGAGTTCGTCGAGAATGCGGCGCATACCGAAACCCGAGTGCATGGTGATGAATTCGGCGTCGCCGAGATCGGCGAGACGGATCTGTCGGCGGGCGGCGAGCCGATGTTCCGCGGGCACGGCCAGCGCGAGCGGCTGCGCGAGCAGTTTGCGCCAGCCGATGCCCGGGACCGACGGACGGGGCGACACGATCGCCAAATCCGCTGTGCCGTCCACTATCTGATCGATTACCGCATCGAACGCACCCTGCCAGAGGGTGAACGAGATGCGGGACGAACCGCGCCGGAAGCCGCCGATCAGTTGCGGGATCAGCCAGCTGCCGAAGGAGTGCTGAAACGACAGGCGGACAACGCCTTTCGCGGGATCAGCGAGATCGGCGACGGCCTGCGCGGCGGCATCGAGTTCGGACTGGGCACGGCGGGCGTGTTCGTAGTAGGTCCGGCCGAACTCGTTCAGCACGATGCGTTTTCCGTGGCGGTCGAAGAGTTCGACGCCGAGACGGCGCTCGAGACGGGCCAGCATGCGCGAGAGCGTCGGCTGGGCGATATGCAGCCGCTCGGCGGCCGCGCCGACGCGCTCCAGCTCGGCGAGTGTCGTGAACCACAGCAGGTCGTCACCCAGCACGTCCGGACCTTTCCTTATGCATCTAGCACATTAGAAACCAGATTACTATTCATTTCCTTTCTTAATGGCGAGTCTCGATCCTGGTGCCATGACCAGCACATCGCACGAACGTCGGATCACTACAGCGCTGTTCGCCGCAGGGCTGGCCACCTTCGTGTCGATGTACAGCGCGCAGGCGTTGCTGCCGAGCCTGTCGGCCGCATTCGGAGTCGCCCCGGCGCAGGCCGCGCTGGCCGTGTCGTTGACCACCGGGTTTCTCGCGTTGGCGATCGTGCCGGTCAGTGCGTTGTCCGCACGGATCGGACGGACCAGGGTGATGACGGGGTCGGCGGTGATGTCTGCGGCCATCGGTCTGCTGCTGCCGTTGAGTCCATCGCTGGAGGTGCTGCTGGCGGGGCGGGCGCTGCAGGGCGTGGCGTTGGCCGGAGTGCCTGCCGTCGCGATGGCGTATTTGGCGGAGGAGATCAGTGGGGACGGGTTGGGCGCGGCGATGGGCGTCTATGTCGCGGGCACGTCGATCGGCGGGTTGTCCGGGCGGTTGATTCCGGCATTCGCTTTGGATCTGGCCTCGTGGCGCTGGGCCGAGGCCGCGGTTGGCGTTGCGGCGGCCGGTTGCACCGTTTGGTTCGTGCGTGGGTTGCCGCCGTCGCGTGGGTTCGTCGCCCGACCCGCCGGAATGCGCACCGTGCTGCGCGATATCGGCGCGCCGTTGCGGCACGGCGGGCTGCTCGCGCTGTTCGGGTTGGCCTTCGTATTGGTCGGCGGATTCGTATCGATCTACAACTTCCTCGGCTATCGGCTGACCCGGCCGCCGTTCGAATTGCCTGCGGCCGTTGCGGGCTCGGTGTTCCTGCTGTACCTGGCAGGCACGATCGCCTCGGCCGCGGCAGGGCGTTGGGCCGATCGGATCGGTAAGCACCGTGTGCTCGCGGCCTCCGTCGCACTGATGGGCATCGGAATACTGGTCACCATTCCGGACCAGTTGATCGCGGTCATCTTGGGGATAAGCCTTTGCACCGCAGGGTTTTTCGGTGCCCACGCGGTGGCGAGCACCTGGGTCGGCGCGATAGCTCCCGGTGGCGCCGCATCGTCGCTGTACCTGTTCACCTATTACCTCGGAAGCGCCATCATCGGTGGTACGGCAGGCATCGCATATGCGAAGGGAGGATGGGTCGGTCTGGCGGCCTGCGTCGGGGCGCTGCTGGTCGTGGCCGCAGTTCTGGTGTGGTACTTGACGATTCACGCTCGCAGCGGAGTCGAAACCGTTGCCGCTTCCGAAGTATGCGCCGCGCCGACGGCGTGATATCCGACAGTCACCTGCGGTGTCGGCGCTCATGACCGCGGGGTCGCAGGCCAATGATCTCGGAGCCTAGGGCGAACGGGCTGTACGCACCTGAGTTCGGACGTTTCAGCAATCGAATAGCAATGTCGCCAGATACCGCTCCACTGATAACACCACAGGGTTCGGGCCATATGCGCCAACCGCAGAGGTGGCCGCCTGTTAACTAGATAGGTCGCTTGGCCGATCAACTACTGTGACCGACATCAGATTCTCTTTCTTCGGGGGTTTCACATGCTGATCTTCGGCTGGCAGAGGCGTCTCCACACGCTCGCCATGATCACCTTGCTCTGCGGCCGCTGCGGCAACCCCGCCGCGCACGCGCTGCGCAGACTCGCCACCACATTCACAGTCTTCTTCATCCCGATCCTCCCACTCGGTAACAAGCACTACATGGAATGCACTTGGTGCGGCGCATCGACACCCCTCGCCGTACCCCAAGTCACCGGCCTAATCGCACGCGCCAACGCCGAGAAAATGGGTTCCGCCCAGTACCAGCAGCCTTCCCCAGGCCCTAACGGACAGTGGCCCGCCCCCGGCGCACCCAACACCCCCTGGCAGCAGCAGCCCGCCCCCGGCGCGCCGAACGGCCCGTGGCAGCGCTGACCCAATCGAGGGTCGGCCCGCGACGACCGCAGTCGAATGGCAGCACGCCCCGACACACCGCAACAACCGGGTCAGCCCCCGCGTCGTCCGTTCGGCTTCCGTTGCGCGATGATCGCGGCTCCCATCCAGCGTCGTAAATATCGACGCAGCTCACCGTCGCTCCGTGGCGGATTGCCCGGAGAAACGAAGAACGACTGCATCGTTCGCAGAATGTATTCGACGAGTTCGTGCAGCGATGTGTCGTCGTATCCGTACCGCTCCCAATCGACGTCGAAGCGTTTGATCATCGTCATGCCGAAGGTTTGCGCCTCTTGGGAGGTAAGGCTTTCGGGGTGCACATTCGAATATGTGCTCGAAAGCAGAATGCCCAGGTGGGGCGTCCGACGCACCTCGGCCAGCGTGTAGACCACGCCCTCGGTCATGGCTTCGACCGGGTCCTCGATGCCGCTGACCTGCTGTGTCAGCCGATCCAGGAAACCATCGACCGAAGCGATCGCCGCAGCCTGCATCAGCGCGTCCGAACTGGGGAAGTATCGATACACCGTCTGACGGATGACCCCCAGCGACTCCGCGACGTCGGCAATGCTGATCTCCGAACCCGTCCGTCCGATGAGATCGACCGCGGCGGCGACTATTCGACGGGACGCTTCTTCATCGCTGTCCGGCGGGCTCCCGCCCCACCCACGCCTTCCTGCCACTGCTCGCTTCCTCGGCTCGAACCAATGTCCGTCGCGTGCGAAACCGACAGCGGGACAACCCCGCCGACCGTCCTGATCAGGGACTCGACGCTACCACAGGGCGATCTTTGCCCAGCCCGAGCAATTCTCATCATACACTCGAGCCGATTTATGTATGATCACTCATCGAAGCTTCGGCGTGTCCGAACACGGCTACAGCCCCCTTTCGAAACACGAGGTACAGCCAAGTGACCGATCTACAAATCCGAAAGATGCGATTCGCATTCGCGGACTACGACGTTCCGTTCTTGTGGAACGAACAGAATCCGGCCTTCTCGTCCATGGCCAATGCGGTGTCCTTCCTGGCGATCGGCTTCGAGAAGATGATCGTCAATATGATTCGCGAGGCCATGCCGCGGATAACCGATCCCGAGGTCGCGGAGGAAGCCGACGCGTTCGTGCGTCAGGAGGGGCAGCACTCGACCGCCCACCGCCAGCACGCCAACGCTCTGATCAGGCGATACCCCGGGCTCCAAGAGACTCTCAACGAAGTAATCGCGGAATTCGACCGACTCACCGTGAACACCTCCCTGGAGTATCGGCTCGCCTACACCGCCGACCTGGAGGCCACCTTCACCCCGGTGTTCAAACTGATGCTCGACAATGATTCGACTCTCTTCCGTCCCGGAGACGACCGGGTCGCATCGCTGTTCATCTGGCACTTCGTCGAGGAAGTCGAACATCGCAGTTCTGCGCTGATCATCTTCGATTCCATTGTCGGCAGCGACGCCTACCGCATGCGCATGGCTCCGTCGATCTTCCGGCACGTCATGAAGGTCATCAAGGTGGCCTGCGCGGGATTCAATAAGCATGTGCCGCAGGAGGATCGGCGCATCGATGCACTGGCGATGTTTGCGACGCACCGGAGTAAGCAGAAGCTGCGGAAGTTGTTGCGACTGCCCGTCGAGGACAACGGTCCGATGTCGCGCGCGTTCGACGATCTACGACTCGGCGAACAACTGGTCGCGATGGTCGGCATCGTCCGCAGTCAATTGCCCAAGCACAATCCGGATCACGAGAAACTTCCCGCACTCGCCGATGTGTGGTTCGAACGCTATAACGCCGGTTACGACGTATCGCACTGGTACACCGCCGATACCGTCGCAGCGCAGGGGGACTGATGGCCGATCATTGCGCACCCACCTTCGACGAACTCGCGAAGGCGCTCGGCTTTTCCTGTCAGGAGGCCGGTGGACTCGTCGAGGTGCGAAATCCGTTCGCATTGGAGAACTGGACGCTGCCGGTGCTGGAGTTCACCATCGTCCTCGGCGCGGTGCTGGCACTGATCTACGCGATTGTGCGGTTGCGTCGGCACGGCGATCCCACCAATCTCGTGGTCTGGTTCGGTGCGACGGCGTACCTGTTCATTATCGAACCGCCGCTGTACTTCCCCGCAGCCTTCGGCATCGACGAACATGTCGACACCATGTTCGCGCACAACGTCTTCACCGTGGATTTCCTCTGGGGTCGACTCCCCCTCTATATCGTGGCGATCTATCCATTGATGGCCACATTGGCCTTCGAAATCGTTCGAATGCTCGGCGTTTTCCGTCGATACGGCGTTCTCGTCGGCGCGGTCTGCGTGGGCTTCGTACACCACGGCTTCTATGAGATCTTCGACCATCTCGGACCGCAGCTGCGCTGGTGGGAGTGGTCGATCGAAAACTCGCTCAATCAACCGATGTTCGATTCGGTACCGCTACCGAGCGTGGTGGTATTCGCCGCGCTGTGGCCGATGTCGCTGGCGTTCTTCGTCCAGTTGTTCGTCGGTCGCCATGTCGACCAAGGGCGCAGCTTCTCCGGACCGCAATTGGTGTGGCGCACCGTCGTCATCGGTATCCTCGGGTCTTTGGGAACCGGCGTATTGCCCATCCCGGCAACGGTTTTCGGTGCCGGTAGCACCTCGGTGCGTGGATTCCTCTATGCGGCCGAATTGGTCATCGTCAGCATCGTCGCGATTCCGGTTCTCACTCGACAGTGGCTGCGGCTACGAGACGACCACTCGGATTACTCGAACGGCTTCGTGCGAATTTACAGCGTCGTCTATCTGGGCGTGATGGCATTGCTCTGGGTGACCGCGCTGCCCGATTACTTCGCTGCCGTCGACGGTTCGACGAGTAATGGCGACCCCATCGGGAATCTCTGGTACGCGCTGGCGTGCTTCGCGGTCGCAACACTCTGCGTGTTCGCGATCTTCACGGTGCCGTACCGCCCCGACCGGCTACCAGCGGGAGGTCAACGCACCCAAGGCGCCGAGGGCGACGGCGGCGGCAGTGGAGGTGCGCAAGACGGTGGGACCGAGCAGGGTTACGTCGGCGCCCGCACCAGCGAAGGCGGTGAGCTCGGAGTCGTCTAGACCGCCTTCTGGGCCGACGATGAGCAGGATTTCGGTGGCCTTATCGAAAGGCAGCTCGACGAAGCGGGCGGTGCCGGATTCGTGTAGTGCCACCGCGATTCCACCCGCGGCGACGACCGCGCGGATCTTGTCGAGCAGGTCGCGGGTGCGGTGCAGGTCTGCGATCTCGGGGATATAGGCACGGCGGGACTGCCGGGCTGCCGTGCGGGCAGCGGCGCGCCATTTCTCAACGGCCTTGCCCGCCTTGGCTTCCCAGTTTGCGATGCAGCGCGCGGCCTGCCACGGGATGATGACATCGGCGCCGGCCTCGGTCATCAGCTCGACGCTCAGCTCCGAACGGTCGGACTTCGGCAGCGCCTGCACGACAGTCACCCGCGGCGTCGCAGGCGCGGCGAGCACCCGGTCGAGCACCTTCAGCTCGAGCCGATCCTTCTGCGCTGCAACGACTTCCGACGCTGCGAGCAGACCGGAACCGTCGGACAGCGTAATCGGCTCGCCGACCCGGATGCGGCGGACCGTCGCGGCATGGCGTCCCTCCGGCCCGTCCAGCACCGCGATGGCACCCGGCTGCGGAATATCGGAAAGATAGAAGACCGTGGCGGCCAACGGCTATCGCCCGCTGAACGACGCTCGCAGCCGGGCGAACAGGCCGCTGTTGTGCTCGGACTGCGCCGACATCACCTCGGCGCGTTCACCGGTGCGCATGCCCTTGTACTTGCGCAACAGATCGGTGGTCTTGGCGTCGAGTTTGGTCGGCACCACGATGTCCAGATGCGCGAGCAGATCACCGCGTGCACCGGAGCGCAGCCGCGGCATGCCGTGGCCGCGCAGCACCGAGATCTCACCCGGCTGGGTGCCCGGCGGAATGGTCAGCTCGGTCGGGCCGTCCAGGATGGTGTCGATGACAACGGTGGTGCCGAGTGCGGCATCCACCATCGGCACCCGGACGGTGCAGTGCAGATCATCGCCGTCGCGAACGAAGACATCGTGCGGCTGCTCGACGATCTCCACATATAGATCGCCCGCGTGCCCACCACCGGGACCGACCTCGCCCTGTGCGGCCAGCCGCACCCGCATGCCATTGGCGACACCGGCCGGAATCGGCGCGGCGATCTCGCGACGCGCCCGCACCCGGCCGTCGCCGCCGCACTTGTGGCACGGATCGGGAATGGTCTCACCCGCACCACGACAGGTCGGACACGGACGCGAGGTCAGCACCTGACCGAGGAACGAACGCTGCACCGACTGGACCTCACCCGCACCACCACAGGTTTCACAGCGCACCGCCTTGGACTTGCCGTTGGTGCCGGCGCCGTGGCAGATATCGCAGAGGATGGCGGTGTCGACGGTCAGGTGTTTGGTCACACCGACCGCGCATTCGGCCAAGCTGAGCCGGGTCCGCAGCAGCGAATCCGCGCCGGGCTGCACCCGGCCGCGCGGCTTGCGCGTCCCGCCGGTGCTGCCGCTCATACCGCCGAAGAAGGCCTCGAAGACGTCGCCGAGCCCACCGAAACCGGCGCCGGAGAAGCCCGCTCCGCCACCACCGGATTCCAACGGGTCGCCGCCCATATCGACGACGCGCCGCTTCTCCGGGTCCGACAGCACCTCGTAGGCGGCCGACACGTCCTTGAACTTGGCCTGCGCCGCCTCGTCGGGGTTGACGTCGGGGTGGAGCTCCCGCGCAAGCTTGCGGTAGGCGCGCTTGATCTCCTGGTCGGTCGCGTTCTTCGCGACGCCGAGCAGTCCGTAGTAGTCCCGTGCCACTTGAGTTCTCTAGTCCTTGGTTTGCAACAGCATTAGTCGGATGCACTCAACTTTATCCGCCGAAGAATCGAGCGTATCAGCGGCGGGGGCCCTCAGCGCTCCGCGAGCACCTCACCGATATAACGGGCAACGGCCGCGACCGATGCGATCGTTCCCGGATAGTCCATTCGGGTCGGACCGAGCACGCCCATACCGCCGAGCACCGCACCCGCAGCACCGTAGCCGGTCGACACCACCGAGGTTCCGCGCATCTGCTCGACCTGCGTCTCCTCGCCGATGCGCACCGTGACGGTACCCGGATGCTGTGCGGCGGCGAGCAGCTTCAGCACTATCACCTGCTCTTCCAATGCCTCGAGCACATCACGTAGCGAACCAGGGAAAACGAAGTCGGCGGCATTGCGGGTCAGATTGGCGGTGCCGCCCAGGACCAACCGCTCCTCCGGATGCTCCACCAGGGTCTCGACGAGCACGGTCGAGACGCGCACCAGCACATCCCTCAGGCGCACCGGCGCCCGCTCGGGCAGTTCGGCGACGGCCGCGGAGGCGTCGGACAGGCGCTTGCCATCCATCGCGCCACCGAGCATGCCCCGCAGTGCGGCGAGGTCCTGGTCATCGATGAGCGCGCCGAGTTCCACCAGACGCTGGTCGACGCGACCGGTATCGGTGATCACGACCAGCAGCAACCGAGCCGGATTCAGCGCGACCACCTCGATGTGGCGGACCGTGGAGGCCGACACCGTCGGATACTGAACGACCGCGACCTGGCGGGTCAGCTGAGCAAGCAGCCGGACACCGCGGCGCAGCACGTCGTCGAGATCGACACCGGACTCCAGGAATTCCATGATCGCCCGGCGCTCGGCCGGCGAAAGCGGCTTCACCTCGGAAATGCGGTCGACGAACTGCCGGTAGCCCTTATCGGTCGGAATGCGACCGGAACTGGTGTGCGGCTGGGTGATGTAGCCCTCAGCCTCCAACACCGCCATATCGTTGCGGACCGTCGCGCTGGATACCCCGAGATTGTGCCGCTCCACCAGGGTCTTCGACCCGATCGGCTCCTTGGTCGAGACATAGTCCGCGACGATCGCACGCAGGACCTCGAAGCGCCGATCTTCGGTGCTCGACATGGGCCCCACCTCCTCGCTCGTACTCGGGTAGGTCGTAACGGTCACGTGCGCACCGTCCGCATCGACCCGAATTCGATGCAGGTTACTTGGTACGTCTGTTTATCCAGTCTAATTGCCTACTCGACAATTGCCCGTTCGCACACCATGGACGCTTGTGACCCAGGTCTCCTCGGGGCCGACTGACGTTGCGCCGGAGCGAGATCCGACCGCTACTCTCGCCGCAGGCAGCGTCACAGGGGGATTCGAAAGCCGCGAACAACCTCCCAAATCACCAGATGGATCGACCGCGCGCCCTCCAAAAGCCTCGGAGGAACGGCGCAGCAACACCTGGTAGCGCTCATGCGTGTGCGCCGAGTCGAATCAAGTGGTCGTGGTCAAGGCGGGGCGAACCACCATGAGACTCGCCTCGATGGCGGAGCCCAGGAGCGGACGCCGGTGCTGAGCAATCTGCGGACGCTTCCGGAGCCGTCAGCGGGCCGCACTCTCTACTACAGCGGCGACCTCGTTGGGATGGGAGACCAAGGAGGCGTGGGAGGCGCCGATCTCCGACATATGCGCACCCATGCGGTTTGCCATGAAGCGTTGGGAGGCAGGGGGAATTACGCGGTCGTCGGCTGAGACGAGATACCAGCTGGGGGTCGAGGACCAGGAGGGGGCGCCCGAGGGTTCGAGGTTGGCGGATACGGCCAGGGAGTGTTGGTGGGCGATCATGTCGGCGGCTACTTCGGGGGATACGTCTTGGGCGAAGACGGAGTTGAAGTATTCGGGGGCCACGTAGCCGTCGAGGTTCCTGCCTGCCACGCCATTTGGATCGTCGACGAGGCGCACCTGGAGCGCCGGGGGCAGCAACTGACTGCCGGGGAAGCTGATGGGGTTGATTTCGAGGAGTGCGGATTCGCCTTGTACCGGCGCGAAGGCCGCAATGTATACCAGCGCTTGAACTTTCGTGTCGTGGATATTGCTGATGACGAAGCCGCCATACGAATGGCCCACCAGGACAACGGGTCCGGAGACGGTGTCGAGGGTTCGCTGGATGGCCGCGGCGTCGTAGGCAGGGCCGCGCAGCGGATTGTCGGGAACCACCACCTGGTAACCGTGGTCGCGCAGCGTCGCGGCTACGCCGTTCCAACTCGTGGTATCGGCGAAGGCGCCGTGCACGAGCACGATCGTCGGGAAGGGTTCGGCGGTCGCGGGCGCGGCCACGAGCACGGGTGTAAAAGCTGAGATGAGCGCCGCGATGCAGGCGCGGAGAATACGGGTGATATTCATCTGAGTCCTGCCTGTCGGTCGTTGATAGCTGTCGGCTCTTGATGTTGTCACCTTTTGCCGAGCACCAACAGATAACCGGACCGCCAGGTCGGTTACACCGCGTGGGGACGAACGCCCACTACGACCATTCGCGACAGATCATCAGCCGCCCATATTCGGGCGTGTATCAACGCCCGGGAGCAGCCGTCGCTGCGGAATCTCACCCTACGAGCGACGGCACGCCACCGCGACGGACCCGCAGCTACAGCTCGGACCCGGTTCTTGCCATCTTGCCCGCCAGCGCATCGAGGCCGAGCATGGCGAGTAAGGACTCGCAATCAGCCGCGTCCTGGGAGTGACTGGCGACCGTCCGGGCCGCTATCGCGCACTGCCGCGCAGTTTCGGCCTTCTCCGCTGCCCGCGCCTCGGCGAACTCGCTCTGCTCGGAGATAAGGGTGATGTGTCGTGCCGTTGGCATAGGACTCCTTGGGTTGATCCGCAGCCTACGCGTCTTTACCGATCTGTGATAGCGCAACGGGCAGCGTCCTATCGACGCGGCAGTGAAGTGGGAAGAATTCACTATGCCGCGCCGAGCCGGGCCCGGCGATACACCACGCGCGAAGATCGGAATACGCTCAGGTCAGGAGGTCTCGGACGACGCCGTCGGCGAGTAGGCGGCCACGGTCGGTGAGGACCAGACGGTCACCGGAGCGAACTGCCAGACCGTCGGCGATGATTCGGGTTGCGGCGGCGGATTCCATTGAGGCCAATTCGTTCAGCGGCAGACCGGTGCGCAGGCGGATGGCGAGCATGACACGTTCGGTGTGCTGCTCGTCGGCGGTGAGGACTTCCCAGCCCGCGGCCGGGAAACCGCCGTGCGCGACGGTATCGGCATAGCGCGCAGGGTGTTTGACGTTCCACCAGCGGACCCCGCCGACGTGACTGTGCGCGCCGGGGCCCGCACCGAGCCAGTCACCGCCGTCCCAGTAGCCGAGGTTGTGCCGACAGCGCGCGGAATCGCCTGCGGCCCAATTGGAGACCTCGTACCAGGTGAGGCCCGCGGCATCGAGACGTGAGTCGATGCGTTCGTAGCGGGCGGCCAGCACATCGTCGTCGGGGGCGGGAAGTTCGCCGCGGCGCACGCGGCGGGCCAGTGCGGTGCCGTCCTCGACGATGAGCGAATAGGCCGAGACATGGTCGACGCCCGCGTTCAGCACCGCGTCCAGGCTCGCGTCCAGATCGCTGTCACGTTCGCCCGGCGTGCCGTAGATCAGGTCGAGATTCACATGCTCGAATCCGGCAGCGCGTGCTTCTTTCGCAGCGGCCACCGCCCGGCCCGGCGTATGGGTGCGGTCCAATACCTTCAGCACGTGCTGGGCCGCGGATTGCATGCCGAGCGAGACCCGGGTGAACCCGGCCGCGCGAATGCGTTCGAAGAACTGTGATGAAGTCGACTCCGGATTGGATTCGGTAGTCACCTCGGCATCGGCCGCGAGGGTGAAGTTCGCGCGCACCGAGTCCAATACATCCGCCAAGCCGTCACCACCGAGCAGTGACGGCGTGCCACCGCCGACGAAGATCGTCGCCACCTCGGGCGTGGCGGTCGGCAGCGCAGCGAACCGTTCGGCCGCCGTCGCCAACTCACCGCGCAGCGCCGCGAGCCAGGACTGCGGCGACGCCGAGGTGCCCAGCTCACCCGCGGTATAGGTGTTGAAATCGCAATACCCGCAGCGTGTGGCACAGAACGGCACGTGGATGTAAATCCCGAACGGGCCGCCGCCGAAGTCGCGCAGCACCAGGGCAGGCGCTTCGGTTTCGATCGGGGCGATGGAACTCACCCCTCCAGTGTGACCGCCGCTCCCCTCGACCGTTGCGGGCGGGTTCAGTCGGCGACCACGGTGTTCTGGTTGGCGGTGAGCAGCCAGCGGCCGTCTTCCTTGGCCATGACGTACATCGGCGAACCCTGACCGGACAACTGACCGTCCCCGTCGAAGTACCGCTGGACCACCTTGACCGCGGCGACGTCCGGCCGGATGAAAAGCACGTGCTCGACCTCGTAGGTCGCGGTACCGTCCCGCATCGCACCCGGCAGCACCCGTGCGGTGAACTCTGCGACGGCCGCGCGGCCGAACAGGCGTTTGCCGCCTCCGGTCGTCCAAATCGCATCCTCGCGGAACAGGCCGACGAATTCGTCGACGAGCTCGTTTTGCTGGGAGTGCTGGATGGTGGCGACAACCTCGCGGATGGCGTCGAGATCGGTATCGGTGCTCATGCCCCAGAGCTTGCTACCTGAACCCAACTCGAGGTCAATCCGAGTGACCCGGTTCACCGGCGACGATCTTGACGAATCATGCGACGCATTCAGGCCGCTAAGTATGACAGCCGTCACAATCAGCTCGCATAGTCCAGGGAATTTCCCTCGATTTCGCGGGAAATATGGCCGCGCGGTCGGAAGGGCCACTCTGACGTGGCACAATAGCCGCATGCGCGGATCTGGAGTACGACTTGTGGCACGTCGCCACGTCGACTACAAGCGCGTCTGCAGTGCCTGCTGTCTGCCCGGTTCCCACCGGTAGCTCAGCGGCGCGCATTCCCGGGTTTGCCCGGTGATCTCCCGATTTCGACGGACATCGGCCCGCTGACACCGCAGGCGTGAGTCAGCCCCTCACGTCTTCAGCACGGATGTACCCCCACCCTGCAGGAGCGACCCCATGACGTCGAGCACCGACGCCGGTCCAACGGATCAGCCCCAGCCGGAATCCCGGCCTGGGCAGCACGCGCGGCCGGTCCGCCCGGCCTCCGAACGACGCGTCCGTCCGGATCGTCCCCGGACCGAGGCAGCGACGGGCCCGCGGGTCCGCACGGGTAAGCCGGTGCGCCGCAAGGCCGAGGGCCAGTGGGCGCTCGGCTACCGCGAGCCGCTGAACCCGAACGAGCAGTCCAAAAAGGACGACAACCCGCTCAATGTCCGGGCCCGGATCGAGAACATTTACTCCAAGCAAGGCTTCGACAGCATCGACAAGGGCGATCTGCGCGGCCGGTTCCGCTGGTGGGGTCTCTACACCCAGCGCGAACAGGGCTACGACGGCACCTGGACCGGTGACGAGAACATCGACATTCTCGAAGCCAGGTACTTCATGATGCGAATCCGCTGCGATGGCGGCGCATTGAATGTCGCGCAACTGAAGACCCTCGGCGGGATCTCCACCGAATTCGCCCGCGACACCGCCGACCTGTCCGATCGCGAGAATGTCCAGTACCACTGGATCGAGGTCGAGAACGTCCCCGAGATCTGGAAGCGGATCGAAGGCGTCGGCCTCGAGACCACCGAGGCGTGCGGCGACTGCCCGCGTGTCGTGCTCGGCTCGCCGCTGGCCGGTGAATCGCTGACCGAGGTCATCGACCCGACCCCCGCGATCGACGAGATCGTGCGCCGCTACATCGGCAAGAAGGAATACTCCAATCTGCCGCGCAAGTTCAAGACCGCGATCTCGGGCCAGCAGGATGTGGTGCACGAGATCAACGATGTCGCGTTCGTCGGGGTGAATCACCCGGAGCACGGCCCGGGGCTGGATCTGTGGGTCGGCGGCGGTCTGTCGACGAATCCGATGCTCGCCCAGCGCGTCGGCGTATGGGTGCCGCTGGAGGAGGTTCCCGATGTGTGGGAGGCCGTCGTCTCGGTCTTCCGCGATTACGGCTACCGCCGCCTGCGCACCAAGGCCCGGTTGAAGTTCCTGATCAAGGACTGGGGCATCGAGAAGTTCCGTCAGGTGCTCGAAGACGAGTACCTGAAGCGCAAGCTGATCGACGGTCCGGCGCCGGAGCAGCCCAAGAAGCCGATCGATCACGTCGGCGTGCAGAAGCTGCGCAACGGGCTCAATGCGATCGGGTTCTCCCCCATCGCGGGCCGGGTTTCGGGCACCGTGCTGACCAAGGTCGCCGAGGCGGCCGAGAAGTACGGTTCGGACCGGATCCGGTTCACCCCGTACCAGAAGCTGATCGTTCTCGATATCGCCGACGATAAGGTCGACGCACTGATCGACGAGCTGGAACCCCTTGGGCTGCAGGCACGTCCGTCGCTGTGGCGCCGGAACCTGATGGCTTGCTCCGGAATCGAATTCTGCAAACTGTCCTTCGCCGAGACCCGCAAGCGGTCCCAGGCGCTGGTGCCGGAGTTGGAGGAGCGGCTCGCGGATCTCAATGCGCAGTTGGATGTTCCGGTGACCATCAATATCAACGGCTGCCCGAACTCCTGCGCGCGTGCGCAGGTCGCCGATATCGGCTTCAAGGGTCAGCTGATCGATGACGGCTCCGGGAATCATGTCGAGGGTTTCCAGGTTCATCTCGGTGGCAGCCTCGGCTTCGACAGCGCCTTCGGTCGCAAACTGCGTCAGCACAAGGTGACCACCAACGAGCTCGGTGACTACATCGAACGGGTGGTGCGCAACTTCATCAAGCACCGCGAGGACGGCGAACGGTTCGCCCAGTGGGCCGTTCGTGCCGACGAGGCCGACCTTCGGTGAATGGGAGACCAAGCGTGACAACAGATCAAGTAACGGCGGACCTGCCCGCGAAGCTGTCCGAAGACGAGTTGCGGGCGATCGCCGAAAAAGGCGCGGCCGAACTCGGGCCCGATGCCACCGCACTGGATTTGCTGCGATGGACCGAGGACACCTTCGGCACCGGCTACATCGTCGCCTCGAATATGCAGGACGGCGTCCTGGTTCACCTTGCCGCCCAAGTGCATTCGGGTGTGGATGTGTTGTTCCTGGATACCGGCTACCACTTCGCCGAGACCATCGGCACCCGCGATGCGGTTGAGGCCGTATACGGCGTGAATGTGATCAATGTGCGGCCGGAAAACACTGTGGCCGAACAGGATCAGCTGCTCGGCAAGGATTTGTTCGCGCGTGATGCCGGTGAATGCTGCCGGTTGCGCAAGGTTGTGCCGCTGCAGCGCTCGCTCGGCGGCTACAACGCCTGGGTCACCGGCATCCGCCGCGTGGAAGCCCCGACCCGGGCCAATGCCCCGCTCATCTCGTTCGACGAGGCGTTCGGGCTGGTGAAGATCAACCCGATCGCCGCCTGGTCCGATGACGAGATGCAGGCCTATATCGAACAGCACGGCATCCTCGTCAATCCCCTGGTGGAAGAGGGATATCCGTCCATCGGCTGCGCTCCGTGCACACGGAAGCCACAGCCGGGTTCCGATCCGCGAAGCGGCCGCTGGGCCGGCCTCGCCAAGACCGAATGCGGGTTGCACACAGCATGACCGAGTCAGGGCCCGGAGGAGGCAGCCTGCGTAACCACGTAGGGCCCCTCGGGCATGCAGAAATGGGACACAGCATGACCGAGTCAGGGCCCGGAGGAGGCAGCCTGCGTAACCACGGAGGGCCCCTCGGGCATGCAAAGAAGGACACAGCATGACCGAAACCATCAGCGCACGTTCCTTGGGCATCACCGATTTCGACACCCTCGCGGCGTTGGAGTCGGAGTCGATCCACATCTTCCGTGAGGTGGCAGGCGAATTCGAGCGGCCGGTGATCCTGTTCTCCGGCGGTAAGGATTCCACGGTGCTGCTGCACTTGGCGCTCAAGGCCTTCTGGCCCGCGCCGCTGCCCTTCGCGCTGCTGCACGTCGACACCGGGCACAACCTGCCCGAGGTTCTCGAATTCCGCGACAAGATAGTCGAAAAGTATGGCCTGCGACTGCATGTCGCGAAGGTCGAGGACTACCTGGCCGACGGTCGGCTCACCGAGCGCCCGGACGGTATCCGCAATCCGCTGCAGACAGTTCCGCTGCTGGACGCCATCACCGAGCACCGCTTCGACGCGGTCTTCGGCGGTGGTCGTCGCGATGAAGAGCGTTCGCGCGCCAAGGAGCGAATCTTCTCGCTGCGCAACGCCTTCGGGCAGTGGGATCCGAAGCGGCAGCGACCCGAGCTGTGGAATCTGTACAACGGCAAGCACGCTCCCGGCGAGCACGTCCGGGTGTTCCCGCTGAGCAACTGGACCGAACTCGATATCTGGCGCTACATCGCGCGTGAGGATATCGATCTGGCGAGCATCTACTACTCGCATGAGCGTCCGGTCTATCAGCGCGACGGCATGTGGATGACGCCCGGTGTCTGGGGCGGCCCGCGCGACGGCGAGGTACTGGAGACCCGTTCGGTGCGCTACCGCACCGTCGGCGACGGATCATCCACCGGCGCAATTCTTTCCGACGCGACCGATAACGAGGCGATTCTCGCCGAGGTGGCCGCGTCCCGATTGACCGAACGCGGCGCCACCCGCGGCGACGACCGAGTGTCCGAGGCCGCCATGGAAGACCGCAAGAGAGAGGGATATTTCTGATATGTCCGACCTACTGAGGCTGGCCACCGCCGGTTCTGTCGACGACGGTAAGTCCACCCTGGTCGGACGGCTGCTCTACGATACGAAATCCGTACTGGCCGACCAGATCGACGCCGTCACCCGCGCGTCGGTGGACAAAGGTCTTGCCACGCCGGATCTTTCGCTGCTCGTGGACGGGCTGCGCGCGGAACGCGAGCAAGGCATCACCATCGATGTCGCCTACCGCTACTTCGCAACGCCCAAGCGGTCTTTCGTGCTCGCGGATACGCCCGGGCATGTGCAGTACACCCGCAATACCGTCTCCGGCGCGTCCACCGCGCAGCTGGTGATCCTGCTCGTCGACGCGCGCAAGGGCGTCATCGAGCAGACCCGTCGGCATGCCGCGGTACTCGCACTGCTCGGCGTGCCCAAGCTGGTGCTCGCGGTGAACAAGATCGACCTGGTCGATGATCCGGCGACCGTATTCGCCGCGATCTCGGCCGAATTCAATACCCTCACCAGCACACTCGGCTGGGCCAGCGAGGATGTGCTGGAGATTCCGGTCTCCGCGCTGCATGGTGACAATATCGCCTCGCGCTCGGCGAACACCGCTTACTACGACGGGCCTTCGCTGATCGAGCACCTCGAATCGGTGCCGGTGGATGCCGACAGTTCGGGTGAGCATGCGCTCGGCCTGCGCTTCCCGGTGCAGTACGTGATTCGTCCGCGCACCGCCGAATACCCGGACTACCGCGGCTACGCGGGCCAGATCGCGGCGGGCTCGGTTTCGCCGGGCGACGAAATCGTGGTGCTGCCCTCGGGCATTCGCTCCACGGTCGAGCGGGTCGATACCCCCGATGGTGAGCTTGCCGTCGCACAGGTCGGCCGCAGCGTCACGCTGATCCTGGCCGACGATGTGGACATCTCGCGCGGTGACATCATCGCCTCTCCCGCCGATGCGCCGGAGCCGATCGACTCCTTCGACGCGACCGTCTGCTGGCTCGGCGATAAGCCGCTGCGTCCCGGCGCGCGACTGCTGCTCAAGCACGGCACCCGCACCACGCAGGCGATCGTCGGCGCGCTCGTCGAGCGGTTCGACGAGCAGAATCTGACCGCGCAGGCGAGCCCGGAGTCGTTGACGCTCAACGATATCGGCCGCATCTCCGTGCGCGTCGCCGAGCCGATCGCGGCCGACGACTACCGCGTCAACCGGCATACCGGCAGCTTCCTGCTCATCGATCCGGCGGGCGGCAATACCCTCGCGGCCGGTCTGGTCGGTGACGTGCTGACCGCGGTCGAGGTCGGAGTCTGAGGTGAATTCGCCCGGCGGTATCGGCTCGGTGGCGTGGCTGCCGGGCGGGTCCATGTGGGCGGAGCTGGAGCGCCTATCGGGTCACCGGCGCGGACCGAATAGACCGATGTTCGGGCCTGTTCGTGTTAGCCCGATCAGCGGATATGCACACCCAAGACCGGCGCTCATCGCGGTGGCGCACGGCAGTCGGGATCCGCGCTCGCCCGCGACCATGTCGGCGGTCGTCGCCGATATCGCCGCCGCCCGGCCGGATATCGATGTGCGGCTCGCATTCCTCGATCTGAATGCGCCATCGGTCGAGCAGGTCGCGAAGGCCGTTGCTGTGCAAGGACATACGCATGCCGTTGTGGCACCGCTGCTGCTGGGCAGCGCTTATCACGCGCGAGTCGATCTCCCCGGATTGCTCGCCGCTGCCCGCACCGACCACCCACAGCTCGTGCTCACCCAAGCCGATGTTCTCGGACCGGACCCGCGGCTCATCACCACCCTCCGCGACCGCACTTCGGCTGCGCTGGAACCGGCGGGTGGCAGGCGGCCGCTCGGAGTCGTCGTAGCGGCGGTTGGGGCGGCATCGGCAGCGGCGAATGCACGGACCAGCGAGGTTGCGCGACAGCTCGCGAGAATGACCGGCTGGCTTACCGAGATCTGCTTCGCGACCACCGAACCCTCTGTCACCCAAGCGATTTCGCGTTTGCGCGCAAGGGGTGCCGAAGAGGTGCTGGTGGCGCCGTGGTTCCTCGCGCCGGGGCTGCTCACCGATCGCCTGGTGGCCGCTGCGCCCGATGTGGTGCATGCGCAGGCCATCGGGCCGGATACGGCGTTTACCGAAATTGTTTGGGACCGTTACGACACCGCGCTCAGCGCTACATTGAGCCTGTCCGCCTGATCTTCGAACGGTCTCGGAGCAGTTCCGTTCGGACAATCACTTCTCGTACGACTCAGCGCCGCACGCTAACCCGCCGCTCCGGCCAGCGATCGCTGAATTCGACATACCCGCACGGGACTGCGCACCCGCGAATTCCGGCACACCGCACGCCGGGCCCCGGCGGAACGCGCCCTGCTCGCCGCGCAGGACCACTGCACCGAATATCTACCTCACCGCGGGGCGATCGCGTCCAGATCGGCCGTCGCGGGTCCCGCAGCAATGCGCCGGTCGATGGCGGCAAGCGCAAACTCTCCCCAGCGAATGTTCTCCTGCTCGAAGGAGATTCCGCGCAATAACGTCAGGTAGGGGCCGATGCGCTCGGCCTCGGCCAGGTACGCCTGCTCGCTGCGTCCGTCGAGTAAGCGGGCGCGTAGGCGATCGTAGCGGGCCAATTTCGCCTTCGACCATGCCAGCTTTTCGGCCACCGCAGCGCGCACGGTCGGCGCGTTGTCGGTGTCCATGCCCTGCACCTTGACCATCAATTCGTCGCGAACGGCGGTCGGCTTGGCGGGCTCGGCGATGAAGGTATGCAACGCGGCGCGCCCGGCCGCGGTAATGGCATGCAGACGCTTGTTCGGGCGACGCTCCTGCTGCACCACCCGAGTCTCGATCAGGCCGTCGGCGGCCATCCGCTCGAGTTCCTTGTACAGCTGCTGGGGCGTCGCCATCCAGAAGTTGGCCACCGAGGCGTCGAAGCCCTTGGCCAGGTCATAGCCGGACGCCTCCCCTTCCAGCAGAGCGGCCAGCACCGCGTCACGTAACGCCATCCGCTCACGTTACCACTTTCGATGATTATTCAAATTATTGTCTAATCAACACTGGACAGCGATTCGCGTACGCCGATACTGTTCGAACTTGATAAGCAAATAATTGACTATGACAGGTGGAGTTATGCATCCCTTCCGCGCAGCCGTGGAGGCCCGCGACGGGACCGCTATCGAGGCACTGCTGGCCGATGACGTGGTCTTCACCAGTCCGGTCGCGTTCAAGCCGTATCCGGGCAAGGCGATCACCGCGGCCATTCTGCGCGCCGTCATCCGCGTCTTCGAGGACTTCCGCTACGTGCGCGAGATCGCCGACGCGAACGGCCGCGACCATGCCTTCGTCTTCGAGGCCACCGTCGACGGCAAGCAGCTCACCGGCTGCGACTTCCTGCATTTCGACGAACACGGCAAGATCGATGACTTCATGGTGATGGTGCGTCCACTGTCGGCCGCGCAGGCGTTGGCCGCGCGGATGGGCGAGCAGTTCGAGCGGATCAAGGCCGAGGCCACCGAGCAACTGCAGCGTGCGGCGACCGAAGCCTGAGCGGCTTCGGAGATTCAGGCCGCAGTGTCCGGCAGTGCGTCGATCGGCGGCAGGGGCCGCTGACAGATCTCGCGCGCCTCGTCTGCGGGAATGCCGAACATGCGCAGCAGATCCTCGGTGACCTCGTCCGCGGCCGCGGCATCGTCGCGTTCCGGTTTGTCGTGCAGGAGCTGACCCAGGCATAGCGAGGCACCTGCGACGATGGTCATGGCCAATTCCACATCGCGAACCTGGAACCGTCCCGCGCGAACCGCGGCCTCGATATCGCGGCGCGCGCGGGGCGCGAGGCCCTTCGTGGAACTGACCAGAGCCAGACCGTGATTGAGCAGCACCTTGCTCAACGTGGGACTTCTGCGGTGCAGGCGCCCGGTCAACCGAAAACTCTGCGCGAAGATATGCGCGGGATCGTCCATCCCCTCGGTCAGCATGTCGAGGGTTGAGCCGTGTCGATCGAGCGCCTCCTCGATCGCGGCGCGGAACAAATCCTCGCGACTTTCGAAGTGGTTGTAGAACGACCCCATCCCGACATCAGCCGCCTGGGTGATCTCCAGGATCGGCACATTCGGTTTCCCGGCGGCGAGGAAGGACTGAGCCGCACCGACCAGCGCTGCCCGGGTGCGTGCCTTGCGCCGCTCCAAGCGATTGAGTTCGGTACCGGTTTGCTCGCCCATCGCCTCTCCCTGGTCCATCCCGTCATCCTAGCTCGTCGAGTCAGTAATGACGAATTCCTCAGCACCTCTTGACTGAATATGCACTCGTAAGTGACGATATATTCAGTTAGCGAAGGGAGAGGGCGATGATCGACCAGCATGACCCGCATACGGGTCTGCACAGCGAGTTCGGCGCCGCACCGGGCGAGCATCCGGGGCGGGCCAGGAATCCGATCATCAAGGTGCACGACCTGGCGTGGCTGGAGTTCGAGAAGCCCGACCTGGCTGCCGCCGAAATCTTCGCTTGCGCGTTCGGTTTCACAACCGTGCTGCGCACCGCGGACGAACTGCAGTTGCGTGGCACCGACCCGGGTGCGCCGTGTGTGGTCATCCGCCGGGGCAGCCGGTCGAGGTTCATCGGTCCCGCATTCCAAGCGGCAGGTTCGACGGACCTGTTCCGGCTCGCCCAGGCCAACGGACCCGAGCCGGTACCGCTGCCGGAGAGCATCGGTGGCGTCGCCGTGGACCTGCCGGACCCGAGCGGATTGCGGGTGCGGGTGGTCGCCGATACCCATGTGCTCGCCGCCCTGCCCGCCCAGCAGCCACACACCTTCAATTTCGGCCACGAAACGCCGCGCGCCAACCAGACCCAACGCCCGACGCGCGAACCCGCGAAGGTGCAGCGGCTCGGGCATGTGGTGGTGCAGACGACCCGCTACCGGGAGACGCTCGACTGGTACCTGAAACACCTGGGCCTGATCGTCAGCGATTTCCTCTACTACCCGAAACAACGTGACCGCGGCCCGATCATGAGCTTCATCCGTTGTGACCGCGGCCGCACCCCCGCCGACCATCACACGCTCGCGCTGGTGCTCGGCCCGGTCAACCGGTATGTGCACTCCGCCTATCAGGTCGCCGACCTAGATGCCCTGGCGGCGGGCGGGGAATACCTGCTCGACCACGGGTACCACCGGTCGTGGGGTATCGGCAGGCATATCCAGGGCAGCCAGATATTCGATTACTGGCGCGACCCGGACGGGTTCCTGGTCGAGCACTTCAGCGATGGCGACATGTTCGACTCCACGCTGGAGCCCGGCTGGGCGCCGATGACCGCATCCGGGCTGGCCCAATGGGGACCGCCCGCCACCAAGGACTTCCTCGGCCTCAAACCCGGCCGGGAATCGGTCCGCGAATTGCGCGGCGTATTCGACGCGCTGCGTGCCGACAACGAATTCGATCTGCACCGCCTACGCGGTCTACTGAAAGTTGCCAACTCATGACCATTTCCGTTCTCCGAACCGCCGACGCCTGGTGGGTATCGACGCCGGCTGGGGCCGCGCGGGTGGATACCGCGGCGACCACCACCGGTCAGTTGCTCGCCGACCGGCAGGCGCTGGCGGCGAGTGCATCGAGTACCGAGATCGTCCCTGTCGAGAGCCTCGCGCTGGTGTCACCGGTGACCGCACCGTGCCGGGTGGTCGCACAGATGACGAATTTCGCGTCCCACGTGCGGGATTCGGGCGCAGACCCGGAGACCGTACCGTTGACGTTCTTCCGCAAATCCTCGGGTTCGATCAGCGGCCCGCTCGACGATGTCATCCGGCCCGCGCATGTGCGGCTGCTGGATTACGAGGTGGAGATCGGACTGGTCTTCGGTAAGGTGATGCCGGTCGGGACCGCCATCACCGCCGAAAATATCGGCGATTACGTCGCCGGTCTCGTTGTGACCAATGATGTTTCGGCACGCGATGTGCAATTGCCGAAAACCCAGTTCTACGAGGCGAAGTCGTATCCGACCTTTACACCGGTCGGTCCGGCGCTGGTGCTGCTCGATGCCGACGAGCTGAAGCGATTCACCGATCTGCGGTTGCGGCTGTGGGTCAATGGTGAAGTGCGCCAGGACATGACGGTCGCCGATATGATCTACTCCCCCGTCGAGACACTGCAGGCGCTGACCCGATTCCAGCGACTCGATGCGGGCGATCTGCTGCTAACCGGCACCCCTATCGGCACCGCGATCAGTGCCCCACCGAAGCCGGTCGAGATCATCGCCTCCCTGCTCCCGGCGGCGACGAAGTGGAAGCTGTTCTTCAAGGGTCAGGCCAAGAACCCTAAGTATCTGCGCGACGGCGATGTCATCGAGGCCACCGTGGCCACCGATGACGGCGCGATCGACCTGGGTCGCCAGCGCACGGTTGTGCGGTACGCACGGTGAACATGACGACAACGGATCTGCTGTGGCCGCGCTACTGCGGCCCCGGCGACCTGGCCGAGATCGAATCCGTGCCACTGGCCGAACGCGGCCTGCCGGAATCGACCTACGCACTGCTGGTCCGGGCCACCGAACTCTGGTCCGATCGAAACGCGCTCACCGTACTGCCGGAGGCGGCTCGGTGGCGAGAACCCGTGCGGCGCAGTTACTCCGAACTCCTTGCCGAGGTGCACCGCTATGCGAATCTGCTGTACCGGTTGGGTATCCGACGCGACGATGCGGTCGCATTGATGTCGCCCAACTGCGCGGAGTTGATTCCCGCGACGCTCGCCGCGCAGCTGGCCGGTATCGCCGCACCCATCAATGGCGCGATGTCCGGTCGGCACATCGTGGAGCTGCTGCGCCGCTCCGGTGCCAGAGTGCTGATCGCGTCCGGGCCCGAACTCGCCACCGAGACATGGGAATCCGCGCTCGCGCTGGCGAATGACGCACTGCTCGACGCCGTATTCGTACTGCGCCCCACCGGCGCCGCCGAGCCGCACCCGCTGCCGGTGATCGACGGTGTACACCTCGGCTATCTGGATGAGCTCGCCGCCGAGGAAGATTCGGACACATTCGCCGGACAGCTCCCGGCCTCCGACGATCTAGCCGCGCTGTTCCACACCGGCGGCACCACTGGTGTACCGAAACTGGCCGCCCACACCCACTCCGGTGAGATCGCCAATGCGTGGATGATCGCCGCCAACTCCCTGCTCGACGCGGATGCGACGATCTTCGCCGCACTCCCGCTGTTCCATGTCAATGCCCTGGTGGTGACGCTGCTCGCGCCGCTGTTCAAGGGGCAGCCGGTGGTGTGGGCCGGACCGCTCGGCTACCGCGATCTCGCGCTGTACGGCGAATTCTGGAAGATCGTGGCGCACTATAGTGTGGCCGCGATGAGCGCGGTCCCGACCGTATATGCCGTGCTGGCGCAATGCCCGGTCGACGCCGAGATCAGCAGTCTGCGCTATGCGATGGTCGGCGCGTCACCGCTGCCGCCCGCGACGCGGGCGAACTTCCAGACACACACCGGTGTCACCCTGGTCGAAGGCTACGGACTCACCGAGGCGACCTGCGCGAGCGCGCGCAGTTATCCGGACGTTCCGCGACCGGGTGCGGTCGGGCAGCGGATGCCCTACCAGCAGGTGCGTGTGGTGCGCGCGGGCGACCGGGAGCCGCTGTCCGCCGGCGCGATCGGAGTACTGGAGATCAGTGGCCCAACAGTTTTCGCCGGCTACGTGACCGGCCGCGATGAGCGCGGCCACATTCTCGACGGGCTCGGCACCACGGTCGACGGCTGGCTCGATACCGGCGACCTCGCGCACATCGATGCGGACGGTTTCATCCACCTGCACGGCCGCGCCAAGGATCTCATCATCCGTGGCGGGCACAATATCGACCCGGCGCTGATAGAAGACGCCCTGCTGGCACATCCGCAGGTGACCGCCGCCGGTGCGGTCGGACGTCCCGATGTCCACGCCGGTGAAGTACCTATCGCCTATGTCACGCTCGGAGCCGGTGCCGATATCACCGAATCCGAACTGCTCGCGTGGGCGGGCGAGCGGGTGCCCGAACCGGCGGCGGTGCCGAAATCCGTTGTGATCCTGGACGCTTTGCCCGTTACCGATGTCGGTAAGCCGTACAAGCTCGGGCTGCGCGCGGATGCTACTCGACGGGAACTGCAGGACGCACTCGAGCAGGTCGCCGGCGTGCGGTCCGTCACGGCGGCAGTAGAAGACGGGGCGATCGTCGCGACCGTCGAAGTGGACCCCACCGCCGAAGATGCCGCGGCCGAGGTCCTCGGCCGATACGCCATCGGCTGGAAAGTCGTGGTCCGGCAATGAATCTCGTGAGTGGAGCGAGCCGATGAACGCGGTTCCGGTGGTCGTCGTCGGCGCGGGCCCCACGGGGCTCACCGTGGCGACACTACTGGCCGAATACGGTATCGAAACCCTGGTGCTGGAACGGTGGAACGACATATACCCGCAGCCACGGGCGGTCCATCTCGACGGCGAAATCCGCCGGATCCTGGCACGTCTCGGCGTCGGCGACGACTTCGACGCGATCTCGCGCCCCGCGCTCGGCCTGCGGTTGATCGATCCCGATATGCGGGTACTCGCTCAATTCGATCGCGATCGGGCGGGCGGCGCCAATGGGTACCCGGAGGCGAACCTATTCGACCAACCGGAGCTCGAAGCAATCCTGCGCGCGAATGTGCGACGGTATCCCGGCATCACCCTCCGCGGCAATGCCGAGGTCGTCACCGTGACGCAGGAAAATGATTGCGTGCGTGTCGATTTCACCGATCGCGTCATTGGTGCCGTCGAGTCGGTCCTGGCCGGATATGTGCTCGGCTGCGACGGCGCCAACAGCGTGGTCCGCTCCGCCATCGGAGCCACGCTGCGCGACCTGAACTTCGCGCAGCGCTGGCTCGTCATCGATGTCGACACCACTGCCGACTTCGGAGAATGGGAAGGCGTACACCAGGTTTGCGATCCTGTTCGCGCCGCGACCTATATGCGAATCGGAACCACGCGCTACCGCTGGGAATTCCGGCTCGGTCCCGGTGAAACCGCCACAGATTACCGCGATTTGACGAGCCTGCAGCCACTGATCGCGCCGTGGATCGGGAACACCCCGGCCGAGGAACTGCGGCTCGTGCGAGTCGCCGAATACACCTTCCGCGCCCAGCTCGCCGACCGCTGGCGTTGCGGCCGGATCTTCCTGCTCGGCGACGCGGCCCACCTGACCCCACCGTTCATCGGCCAGGGCATGGGCGCTGGGCTACGCGATGCGACCAACCTCGCCTGGAAGCTCGCGGGCGTTCTCAGCGAAGACCTGCCCGCGAGCGTGCTCGATACCTACGAGATCGAGCGAAAGCCGCACGCGCACGCCATGATTCGGCTCGCCAAGTTCATCGGACGTGCCATGACCGACGGCGGCGAATTCGGAAATCTGCTGCGCCGACTCATCGCGCCACGGTTGCACCGGTTGCCCGGCTTCGCCGAGCTGGTCACCAATGGCCAGACGCCGCCGCTACACCGATCCGAACTTGTTGTGGCGCATCGCTTCTACCGAGGTCTGGCGGGCAAACTCGTCCCGAACGCACTGCTCGACGGCCGTCGTTTCGACGATATCGCGGCGGGCCGTTTCGCGATCGTCACCGCTATCCACCCGACACCGGCACAGCGCCGCGAGATCGAACAGCGCGGCGGTGTGGTCGTTATCGCTAGGACCGACCTGCGACGCTGGCTCAGGCGCGGACGCGGTGCTCTGGTCCGTCCGGACGGCACCGTGCTGCGAACCGGCCGTCAGCTGTCCGAACTCATCGCCGATTTGCCGCGATTCACCGCACCTGCTCCAGATCACGCCTACTGAGTCCCGGTGCGTAAGCACGCATCGGTGGATGTCGCAGGGAGCTCAGCTCAGTAGCGCGTTCACGATGGTGTGCGCGGTGGCGACACCGCGCTCATCACCCATCTGTTGGGCGGTATTGGCTGCGCTGATCACCGCGTCGAATTCGAAAGCCATGGCATCGGCGTCGCGGTCGGTGAGATCGCCTTGTTCCTGAGCGCGCCGAATCTGCTTGGCCAAGAAGTCGAGCCATTCGCTGTGATCCTCGGCGATGGCGTCGCGGACGGGTCCGGGCCTGCTGTCGAATTCGGCGATGGTGGCCACCCGGAAGCACCCGCCCGGGAATGTCGGGTCGGTGATGTGGTCGAACCAGCGATCCATGAGGGCGCGCAGGCGCAGTAAGCCGCGCGGTTCGGCGAGGCTCGGCGCGATCACTCGTTCGACGAAGGCCTCGCGAGCCACCTTCACCGCTGCGACCTGCAGTGCTTCCTTGGTGCCGAACAGGGTGGCTATACCGCTTTTGCTGATGCCGAGGTCGGTCGCCAGACGGCCGATGCTCAAGCCCGTCAACCCTTCGATGGAGGCGACGTCGGCGGCATGTCTGGCAATCGAGGCCCGGGAACGAGCGCCTTTGGAGAGGCGCTGATCAGTGCCCTGCGTGGTGGTTATCGACTCTGCCATGTCGTCATTCTTCCACTATCGGGTTGCGAATACGAACGGACGGTCGTACTTTTATTGCACGAACGGTCGTACGTTTAGATTTCGCCTCACCGAAGGATCTCCCCCATGACCGAAGTGTCCGCGCGGACCGACAGTCCGCCGACCTCGAAGGCCGCCGTGCGCACGCTCGTCATCGCCTGTGGCGCAGCGTTCATCGCCTTCCTGGATCTGTCCGTCGTCAATATCGCCTTCCCCTCGATCGCCCGCGACTTTCCCGGTACCGCGACAACCACGCTGACCTGGGTGGTCAGCGGATATGCCATCGCCTTCGCGGCACTGCTCACCCCCGCGGGCCGCTTCGCCGACACCATCGGACGGCGCAGACTGTTCCTGATCGCACTGGTCGGTTTCGCCGTGACATCCTTGCTGTGCGGCCTGGCGCCCACCGCGGGCTGGCTCATCGCCGGACGCCTGCTGCAAGGTGCCACGGCCGCGCTGATGGTGCCATCGGCACTCGGACTCGTCCTCACCGTTACGCCGCGGGAAAAGATTGGCGCGGCCATCGGAGCCTGGTCGGCCGCAGGCGGTTTCGCCGCCGTGGTCGGTCCGGCGATCGGCGGCGCGCTGGTCGAGACATTCGGCTGGCGAGCGGTATTCGTCATCAATATCCCGGTGGCGATCGCGCTGATCGTGCCTGGGCTGCGAGTTCCGGTGCCCGACACCCGCCAACCCGGCAGTGCGCTGCCCGACCCGGTCGGCACAATTGCCATTGCCATGGGACTCGGCGGTGTGGTCGCCGCAGTCACCGAGGGGCAGCGATGGGGTTGGACCGCACCCGGCACACTCGCCGCGCTCGGCGTCGGCGCACTGCTGATCCTGGCCGCGCTGGTTCGCTCCGCGCGTCACCATAATCCGGCCATCGCGGTCGAGTTGTGGCAGAGCAGGCCGTATGCGCTGGCCAATGCCGCCTCGTTCGTGTTCGGTGCGACCATGTTCGCCTGGCTGCTCGCCGGACCGCTGTTCCTCGATGCGATCTGGCAGTATTCGGTGCTCGGTTCGGCGGCCGCATTGACGGTGGGCGCGGTGTCCTCGATGGTGACCGCGACGATCGCCGGTCGCGTCACGGCGGCGAGCACTCGGCGCTGGCTCGGTGTCCTCGGGGCGCTGATGTACACCGGCACCAATGTCTGGATGAGCACCGATGCCTTCGGACCGACACCGGCACTGTGGTCCGCGTGGGTACCGGCCGGGCTATTCGGTGGCGGCGGCGTCGGGATCGTCGTGACGGTGCTCGGCACCGCGGCCGCGAGTTCGATTCCGCCGCAACGCTTTGCGGCTGGAATCGGGATGAATCTGACGGCCAGACAGGTGGGGGGCGCGCTCGGTGTCGCGGTGCTTGCCGCGGTATTCGCCGCCAATGCCGACGATGCGCTGGCCGCCTTCCACACGCTGTTCGCTGTTTGCGCGGGCATCGGTATCGCGTCCGCATTGGTAATCGCGATTCCAGCGCGCGTCCGTGTTGCCGTTCCCGCTCAAAGCTAGGAGTCACCTTGACACACGAAGATATTCGGACCGAAGCCAACGATCCGATGCTGTTGTCGCGCACCGCCGCACTCGAACTGCTCGCCGATGCGACCTGGCAGCGCTACGCGGTACTCGGGGATTCGATCGCCCAGGGCGTCGGCGATCCGTGTCCCGGGTACGACACCACCGGATGGGCAGATCGCGTCGCCACGGTGTTGACGGCGGCCAATCCCGCTCTGGCCTATTTGAATACCGGCCGGATCGGCGCAACATCCGCACAGGTGCGCGCCGACCAACTGCCGCGGGTGCTCGAATTCGCGCCGGACCTGGTGCACATCAGCTGCGGCGGAAACGATCTGTTCGCTCCCGGCGGCAATCTCGACGAGCTGCGCGCGAATCTCGACTCGATCTTCGGCGCGCTGGCCCGCAGCGGAGCGCAGGTGAGCACCTTCACCCTCGCCGATGTGTGGGAAGTGGAGCGGATGGCCGCGATGCGCCCGATGCGGGAACGGATGGCGGCGCTCAACGACATCACCCGCGAGTTGGCCACGCGTTACGACGCCGTGCTGGTGGAGTTATGGGACCATCCGCTGCGGCTGCGGCCGGATGTGATGAGCGCTGATCTCATCCATTTCACGATGAGCGGGCATGCGGTAGTGGCCACTGAGATGGTGCGCGCACTGCACGGACTGCTACCCCAACCGGCACACTGATCGGAACCGGACTGGGCCGCGTCTACTCGGGGTACCGGTAGTAATCGCCGAAAATCCAACGAAGTTCGGGATGTGCCCTGGTAGAGAGTAATTCGCCGGTTCGGCGTGCGGGGTGGGGTGTTTGGTGCTCGGCTTGGCTGCCGATGAGGTTGGTCGGGGTTCCGGAGGGCTGGGTTCGTGGCAACGTGGGTATTCGCGGATGAGGAGTTGCAACGGTTTCGCTGGCCCACATCAGTCGGGCGCACAGCGAGAACATCAACTTCTTCGACGCGATCGAGGTCGATATCGACGCCGAACTCGCACAGCGTGGGCCGACTGGCTACCTGCCCCTGCGCGTCCGCCCCCTGTTCTGACCTCGGTCTCAAGTAGGCGTGGCGTATAAGAGGTGTGACGGCTGATGCCGGATTCGGTGGGACGCCGCGGGCTTTGTGTGCGGCGATGCCTTCGCGCTGGCGTCCTGGCCCGACTCGATCGACACGGTCTCGAAGACCGCTCCGTGCGTGCGAGGCATCATGGCAGCGCTGCGTCGGGAATTGTTCGCCCAGTGCAAGCCCGGTGAGCCCGGTGGAGTCGGGACACGATCGCACAACGAGCTGGCCAGACTCGATCAACACCGTCTCCAAGATCGGGCAGGTCGCCAGCGCCCGGATCTTCGCCCGGGACCGCGCCGTCGAACTCGGCGCTTACCTCGGCCCGATGTGCCCGGGACTGGGGTCGACACCGGGGCCTCGCGTCCCTGGTTCGCCGATATGTCCCAGGCACAGACACCGGCCGAAACGGCCCGCGATCTGGTTCGCCTCGCGGTCGGCGCGATCAATCCCGCGTTCATCGGCAGCTGGTCCAGCACGGTGAAATCATCAGCTGGACCTCGGACGACGATCCCGACCGCGAGCAGCCGACGCGCCGCTGAGATCCGGCACGCGTCAGGCGGTCACAATGTCAGCCCAGCTTGCAGAGCAGGCGGAGGGAATCATCGGCGGGTGAGTGGCGTCTGCGCGGCGACGCGGGTCAGCTTCTGCGGGTTGCGGACGTAGTAGAGGCCGGTGATGCGGGCGTCCTCGATACGGGCGGCGATGACGCCGTCGAACTCGCCGTCCAAGCGGATGGCCAGTGCTGGGTTGCGGTTGACGACGGTGGGTTCAGCGGTGAGGGTGGCCGGGTTGCTGCCGATGCTGTCGAGGATGGGGTTGAGGAGCAGACCCGCCCGATCCGGCGTTAAGCGTTGAACATCGAGTGGTGTTGGCCTGTAGGTGATTTCATGTCGGTGTGACCGAGGAGGGCGGCTACGGCCGGTTCGGGGCGTTGTCCCGTGTTGAGTTGGAGCGGTTTTCTATCTTGATGACGAGGATCGGAAGCTACTGGTCGCGGGTCGGCGTCGGGATTACAACCGGTTGGGGTTCGCACTTCAGGTCGTGACGGTGCGGCAGCTCGGGATGTTCCTGGCCGATCCGCTTAATGTGCCGCCGGAGTTGGTCGACTATCTGGCCGAGCAGTTGGGGATCGAGGACTCCTTGTGTGTGAAGCGGTACACCGAGCGGGAGAAGAGCAAACCCAAGCATGCTTGGGGTCCCGGTAGAAACGGCGCGAAAAACAACACATCTGGCGTAGCCGCAGGTCAGGGGTGACTGCTGAGCTTGAGGTGCGGCTTTCGTGCGGATTTCGCTGGCCTCCCGTTCGATGGACAGATCAGAACAGGGTGTCGCGCATGCGTAGCGGCCGGTAGCCAGTGGGGCCGAGTGCGGCGGGTTCGGCGTCGATGTGGACTTCGAAGCCGAAGAAGTAGGCGGTGCCGGGCATGCATATCTTGCCGGGCACGGTATGCCTTCAACGCGGCGGCTGTGTGGCGCCAAGAGAAAGGTTCTCAACTGCGGGAACGCGGGATGTATATGGAAGCATGAACGGGTGAAATTCGAAAACTATCGTAAGGTGGCCTTGGCTTTCCACGTCAAGGTGTTGGCAATCATCTTTGCGGCTGCCACTGCGCCGCTCATTGCAATGCCCGTCGCGGATGCTGCATCGACCCCGGCTGGGGCCTGCGGATCGAGCTTCCATGAAATCGACCATCATGACCTACCACTCGGCACGATATATCTCTTCTACAACGGAACAGATAATTGTGTCGTTACCTGGAAAAATGAATACGTGGGAACTCCGACTACGGTAAGTGCTGGAATCGAAATCGCTGGCCAGTCTTCTACCAGAGTCTTGGACTCGCGCAGCGATTACAAGTATTACGCAGGACCCGTAAAAATTTCAGCCAAAGGCAAATGTATCCAGTGGGAAGGCGAAGTCCAAAAGCCCGGGGCAGATTCTAATATCGTAAACTACTGGAAATCTAAGTCGAGCCACTGCGGATAGGTAACGCTAGGATCCTGCTCCTGAAATCTTCACTGTAACTACCTAGAGGGAAACTGCTGGACTGTGAGCACGCTGGTGAGGTAGGCGGTCGAGCTGACCGCCCACCTGCACGAGAAGGCGGCCGCGGCGAGAGACGGTGCCGCGCACTCCGATTCGGACACCAGCCTGCTCGCGGTGCTGGCCCGCGCGGTGAATGCCGGGGAAATCCCGCCCCACGTGGCGGTGCTGAATTTGGTCCAGTTGAGGTGGGACCGGAGTACGTCGGAAAGGGGCAATGGACGCTGACGGCGCTGGTTCGGTCGCGGTGATCGGGCTGGTCGTTTAGGGTTTCGCTGCGGATGGATAGTTGAAGGTTGTTGCGGGGGATGTGTGGCGTCGATCGACCGGACCGCGTATCCGCAGCCGTGCACGAGGTAGCAGGCGTGAGGGGCTATCGTCGGGGAATGGTTGGCGCGGCTCTTCCGGACCATAGCCGATGGATTGCGCAGCCACCAGATACCACGCATAGGTGAGCACCTCTCCGATACCTACAGAGGTCCGATAGGCTGATCGCCAGCCTGTCCGATGTCGCCGACGACGACAAAGAGCTTGCGGCGCCGTGCGTATCGGTCGCATGTTCGATGATCGGCAGATCCGTTGCGTTGCCGAGGATTTCGTCGAGCACGTAATGCGCTTCGCGTTTGGTGGCCACGATAACCTTCGTGCCGTAGGTGGCGTGCTGGTCAGTGACATGGGTATAGGTACTGAGCCCTTCATTCGCGAAATAGCGGCTCAGGGCCCTGGCGGTGATCGACTTGCCGCGCGTCGGGAACCGCTGACCGTCGCTCGAGGACAGCGTGCCTGCACCGAAAACCGCTGTGAGCGGCAAACTCTGGTGGTAACCAATTAGCGCGGAATTCGCCGCGCGCAGCGTCTCCTCCCGCACGTACCACTCCGAGGTCCACGCCAGAATGTCGTAGGAGATCCCCGGGCTGAGAGTGAAATACCGGAACAGGTCCTCGCGGCTGATCTCCGGGAACTCCCGAAACCGTTGCAACTCCTCATCCGCGAATACCCGCGTTGCCACGAACCAAGCCCTCCGGAACCCCGACCAACCTCATCGGCAGCCAAGCCGAGCACCAAACACCCCACGCCGCATCCGGAACCGCTGAAACACCAGTGCACATCCCGAACTTCGTTGGATTTTCGGCGATTACTACCGGGACGCCTACTCGGACGCGGCCCAGCGGTCTTCCTCCTCGGCGTTTGCGTACGCCGAGTGCGCATCTTCTCGGCGTTTGCACCCGCCGAGCCTGATACCTGATCGGCGCTCGCAAACGCCGAACCCCTAGTGAATGCAAGTCAGGGCAGCACCTGCGGGATGGCGTCCGGCGCGCATTGGCCCGACGTCGTATTTATCGACTGGCCGTCCGCGATGAACCGGCTGAAACTATTTATAGCGGACTGCTTTGCAATGGTAAATCCCTGTGACACAAGCGTTTTCATTAGTCGCGAAGCGCATATCGTGATCACTCGCGGTGCACGAATCGATCTGCGAGATTCGATTCGCCGCGCGGTCACTCACGGTATCGATCGACGAGTTCGGCGCCGAGCACGGCCAACTCCGCCTGTACGGATCGCGGTGCCAGCACCTCGATTTCGGCACCCCAGCCCGCCAATTGTTGGGCGATCATGCGCGGGGTCGGCGCGGTAATACGGACCTGAACGCGTCCGTCGGCGACCGGACCGTCCACCGCACAATGTCGCCCCTGCTGCTTGCGCAGAATCGGAAGTAGTTGCGGCGCAATGAGTGCGATGGCCGATGTCGCGGCACGACGTTGTTCGACCTCGCCGACGACCGCCTGCCACGCCGTGGACAGATCAAAATCAACTGGGCGGTGGGCAATTTCGTCTGTTATCGCGGCATCGACGATTCGGTCGACGCGGAAGGTGCGCCTACCACGGTCGGTGCCTGCGATGAGATACCAGGTGGCGTCCTTGTCGACCAGGCCCCACGGGTCGACGACGCGCCGGGTACGCTCCCCCGGCCGCTGATATGTCAGTTGCACCTTGCGGCGCTCGACCACCGCGCGCTGCAACAATTCGACGAGCTTCGGCCGAGCTTGATCGCGCTCACCCCAGCGCGCGGGATCGATCACGATCGCGTCGGCCGCGGCCTGTGCATCGGTGCGGAAGGTCCGCGGGAGGGCACGCACCAGTTTGCGCAGCGCCGATTTAACCTCGGGCACCGCGCTCGCGGACGGTCCGGCCAAAAGGAACAGCGCCCGCGCCTCCGGTTCGGTCAGGCCGCTGAGATCCGTGCGTGCGCCGCCCACCAGCGACCAGCCACCACCGCGGCCCGACTGCGGATAGACCGGAACTCCTGCCGCCGAGAGCGCCTCCAGATCCCGGCGCGCGGTCGCGACCGAAACCTCGAGTTCGGCGGCGATCTCGGCAGCCGTCACGCGCCCACGGGTCTGCATCAGCAACAGGGTCGCCACCAATCGGTCTGCTCGCATGAGCACAATTCTGCCGCTTAAAGTGCTCATTCGGTGAGCACTTTAGGCGCAACTATGGATCACAAGACCCCGATCAGAGGAGACCAAGATGTTGCGAGGAATGGCCACCGTTTCGTTCTATGCCGACGACCTCGAGGCCGCGAAAGACTGGTACACCGACCTGCTCGGCTACGCCCCGTACTACGCAGTGCCCGGCGGATACTACGAATTCCGCATCGGCGACTACCAGCACGAACTGGGAATCATCAACCGCAAATTCGCACCCGCCGGTGCGCAGAACGCACCTGGCGGATCCATCCTGCACTGGCATGTCGACGATGTGCAGGCAAGCTTCGACCGCCTACTCGCCCTCGGAGCCGAGGAGTACGAGCCGATCACCCCACGCGGCAACGGAGATTTCATCACCGCATCAGTGGTCGACCCCTTCGGCAACATCCTCGGCATCATGCAAAACCCCCACTACCTGGCGATACTCAGCCGCCCCTAAAGCGCCTGCCCCAGCTGCCCGAGAATGCAATGGCAGGCGTTCGCGCGGTTTGCCCACCTTCGCGCCAAGGCATACCTTGCCCCGAGAATGCTTGGCAGCCCGGCGCTCTCGCTGGTTGCTCGCCCTTTCGCGACGCCTGCCAAGGTTCACTTGCTCTGAGAATGGCGAAGTTGCTCGCATGATCTACCCACCCAACCACCCCTCCGCGACGCCCCGAAGCATGCCCTGCCCCGAGAATCCTCGGTGGCGGGGCACCCTCGCCGTTCGCCCCTCCGTGACAGCACCCGCGACATGCCCTGCCCCCGATACTGACGGCGGTGACGGGCCTTTCTCAGGCTTTGCCCACTCCTCCACGACGCCCCCCTGAGCATGCCGTGCCTCGGAATGCTTGGCAGCCCGGCGCTCTCGAGGTTTTGCCCGCGCTTACCAACCCCGCCCGAGGTTCACTTTGCTCTGAAGAAGGCAATGGTGGCGGCAGTGCTCGCTGATCCGCCCGCCCTCGCAATCCCACCCGAACTCTTCACCACCCCGAGAAGCATTGGTGGTCGCACATTCTCGAGTACCGCCTCTCCACAGGACCATGGCTCGCCCTGCCTCGAGAATGCTCTGGTTGAGGGGCTCTCTCGATGTTTGCCGCCACCAACGCATGGTGAGCACGGTCCAGGTCAGTGGATGAACCAGCGTTCCAGGATTTTGGCGACGCCGTCTTCGGCGACATCGTCGGCGATTTCGTCGGCCCAGGTGTGGACCTCGTTCGGGGCATTCGCCATTGCTACGGAATGTCCTGCCCAGTGCAGCATTTCGCGGTCGTTGTAGCCGTCGCCGATGGCGAGGGTGGCGGCGCGGGGGATGCAGAGTGCGGTGCGTAGCCGCTCCAATGCCCACCCCTTGGAGACGCCGCGACGGGAAACGGTAAGCCACGGGCCGAATTCGCCGTGCACCCAGCTGGCACCCGGTACCCGCAGTCGGGTGAGCAGGCGCAGCATCTCTTCCAGGGAACCGTCGGGCCACCAGCCGTTGAGTCGAGGGGTGGGCTCGCTGCTCAATGCGCCGTCATCGACGAGAACGTATTCGCCGATCGAGAATTCACCCGGACTCGCCCCCGTCGCCCAGGTGCCGATGCCGACCTTCTCCACCGCGAAGATCATCTCCGGAAACAGCGCGCGCAAGGCCACGACCGCGGGGGCCGGGTCGAAGGTCTGCACCGCCACCGGCTCCCCCTTCGCCACATCAATGTGCACTGCGCCGTTGGAACACAACGCATGTCCGTCGATCAGCCCGAGCTCCTGCAGCACAGGCCGCGTCGTCATCAATGTCCGCCCGGTCGTCACAACCACATGCGCCCCCGCCTCCACCGCCGCCCGCACCGCACCGATCACCCGTTCACTGACCGGCGATCCCGTCTGCAGCAACGTTCCATCGACATCCAGCGCAATAAGCTGAGGTCCCCCATGTACCACCAACCCATTGTGCATCGCTATGGCACTCGGCGTCACCGGAATTCGACCGGTCCGAATCTCCCCACCCCTCGCCGATACCCCGCACGTCAACAGCAGCACTTCTTCATCGAGACCGCCCCTCTTCCCAGCGCCACAAGATGTGCGACTCCCGACAACAGTGCTGATCAACGCCGTCACGTGACCGTCCGCCGCGCAACCAACAGCCGTCCAGACCAGCGACTTTCACCCAACCGCCGACCCTGCGGCGGTGATATCTTCCTGGCTCGCGCCCCACTGCGTACTTGCGGACTCCAACCTCGGCTAGGCCACATCCACTGGAGCAGCTCCACTCTGATCACCAAAGGATTTCGGCACGAAGTGCCACCGCACCAAAACAGCTGTAAGGCCGCCTATGCACCGACGGCACGAACAGCAGCATCCCATCTCGAGATTCGCGCACTTCTAGCGCCCGTCTCGGCCACCCGCGCGGCGGGACGATCGCGCCTCTTGTGAGGCTGCGCCGCGCAAGCCTAGGCACTGCTGAAACGCCCGAAAGTTAGTGCCGGACGGTCACCCTGCGGGCCACGCCCACAATCGGCCAATGCCCGTTCCGCCGATCGGAGCCATAGCAGGCTCCGACCCCCTCGGGCTCGCTCAGTGGACGATCGCAGTTCGGTGCGTAGAGGCGTTGCGGGTCGCTCGAGCAGTACTACAGCGGACTACCTGCGGGCACCGCCGCCGCCACCGAAGCCGCCCGTACCGTGTGAGGAAATCCCGCCGGACGAGGTGCCACCGGTGCTACCGCCGGAAGTGGTCCCGCCGGAGGACCTTCCGCTGCCCGAGGTGCCTCCGGCCGAACCGACGCTGGTCCCGCCTGAGGTGCCGCCACCGGTCGAACCGCCGAACCTGCCGCCATTGGTCGAGCCGCCCGACATACCACCGCTCGTCGAACCTCCCGAAGCACCACCGCTGGTGGAGCCTCCGGAGGCACCGCCATTCGCCGAACCACCCAAAGCGCCACCTCCAGTCGAGCCCGAGGCACTGCCATTCGCCGAACCACCCGAAGCATCACCACCAGTCGAGCCCGAGGCACCATTGCTCGCCGAACCACCGCCACCAGTCGAGCTCGAAGCACCATTGCTCGCCGAACCACCCGAGGTACTGCCGCCCGTCGAACCACCTGAAGTGCCAGTATTTGTCGCCCCATCGGCGGTACTTTCCGACGAACCGCCGCTCGTGGAATCCCCCGACGTTGCACCGCTGGTGCCCGAAGTCGCACCGCCGGATGCATTACCCGGGCTACCGCCGGACCCGCTGCCGCCCGATGTCGCAGTTTCGGTGGATGTTTCGTTCGTCGTCGAGCCCGGTGCACCGTCAACAGTCGAGGTACCGCCAGTCGCCGGAATTCCGGTACCCGGGGTCGTCGCGGTGCCACCGGGTACCGAATTACCCGGGGCGGGAACCGAGCCCGGAAGGCTAACGCTCGGAATAGGCGTGCCAACAGCGGGCGCGGCTGGGATCGCCCGCGGACTTCGGGTGAAGGGCAGGGGGTTCAGGAACTGCGCCGGGTTGGCGTAGGTGCCACCACCGGAATATGCGGTCCCACCGCGTGGTTCGCTGTGTCGTCCGCCATGTGATTCGGCTACGGAGGGGCCGATCGATGGTCCGAGAGGTGTCGTATGGGCGACGGGCGCGATCCCGTATGCCGGTCGGCCGGAAGAGCCGAAGCCCGCCGCTGTGCTCGCCCAACCAACCGCAGCGGAACCGGCCCCGGCGAGCGCCTCGACATGGGGCTCGAACAGAAAGTTGTCCATCGGGAAGCTGCCCGGCGAGGCATCCACCAGGGACGGCATCTGCGAAATATTCGGGCCGCCGAATACCGTGACGGCCGATACCGCCACTGCGGAAGCCACTGCGGCACTGGAGAATACGGCTATCTTCGGCGCTCGATGCCGACCACCGGTCGCGAGTGGGGCGAAGGTGCGGGCCGCATAGCTGGCGGCCCCGACGGCGACGGTCTGGCCCGGATCGGTCGACATCACCACCGGTCGGCCGAGTTCGGCGAGAGTCCGCGCGACATCGACGGGACGGGTGGCACCGCCGACCAGCAGGATGCAGCTGATATCGGACAGGCACCGCCCCGTCGATTCCACGCATTCGTGCACCACATCGAGGGAATCCCGGATGTGCTGGTCGCGCATACTCGTGATATCGACAATCGAGGTCATCTGCAGCATCGAACCGTTGTCGCCGGGTTCGGCGACCCGGGCATAGCGCGCGATCATCGAACCGAGCGGTCGACCGCCGAAATCGTATGAGCGCACGGACTTTCCGACGATCGGATGATCGTCCCAATCGGGTCCTACCCGCACCATCGACACATCGAGGCTGGACCCACCGAGGTCGTACACCAGCACGAACCCGGACTCCAGCGGTCCGCGTTCCTGTTCGAGCCACTCCGCGGCCGCGACTGGTTCGGGTACGAGCAGCACATCCGCGGCCCCGGCTAGATTCAATGCCTGCTGCAGCAGCGACAGCTGCTTATCGGAATAGCATGCGGGATAGGTGGCCACGGCTCCCGCGGTCGGCGGGAAGGATTCGAGCAGGCCGTTCACCACGGCGGCGACCAGGTTCGCGGGCGACCAGAAGCGACCGCCCACGATGACCGACTCCGGATCTCGCGCCAGATCAGCGAAATCCGTCACCGCCATATCGAATTGGGGGATTCCACCGATTCGGATGCCACCCGCACTGTCGAAGGTCACCGCCGTGCGGCGCGTCCGCACCGACGACAACGGTCGCTCGCCGGTCACCATGGCGGAAACAGAGTTCACTGAACCGATGCTGAAACCCAGACCTGTAGTCATTCGCTATCCCGTCAACGCACCGAGACCACGTCCATCACATAGGAGATCCATGTGGCCGCGGTCGCTTCCCAAACAGCACCCACAGGTTAGCTGCTACCGGATTGATTCGGATGTCGAATTGATATGAAACGTTTGACTTCCGTTGACTCTCCGTCAAATCCCCAGCTAGATCGCACGAGAAAGATTCATTCAGCCCTCTGGACGATCGGCGTTTCGCGACCGAAGCCCCGATTCCACTGCAGTAAGCCAGATTCCGCTACCGCACAGTAACTCGAACCGAGCCCCTCATCTGCCTTACACAATCGAACCGCCCAGAACCGACAACCCACACCGACTGGTCGGTAACCAAATCATTGCCAACGCTATTGATTTCATAGTGCGAGCATCCCGAACACGGGAGCATGACACATCAAATGTAACGGCCGATTTCCGCTAGCGCTACCACTTCCCGCCCGGTTGACTGGATTCAGCGATGAGCAAGCGCACGGACGAAACAACATCCCACGCCATCTCATCGACCATGAAATCATCAGGGCGAGAAGGGAATTCGAAAACGATGTCTACGCGTTTCGCGGACAAGGTGGTGCTCATCACCGGGGCCAGCTCGGGTGTCGGCAAGGCGGTGGCCACGCGAGCGGCGGCCGAGGGCGCGGCGGTGGTACTCGGCGCCCGTGGTAAAGACGCGGGCGAGCAGGTCGCGACCGATATCCGCGCGGCGGGCGGCCGGGCGATCTTCGTACCGACCGATGTCACCATCGAGGACGATGTGGCCCGACTGACGCAGGCGGCAATCACCGAATACGGGCGTCTGGACGCGGCATTCAACAATGCGGGCGCCGTCAACGCCTTCGGCCCGGTCGAGCAGATCGACGAGGCGGGGTGGCGCGCCGACCTCGAACTCAATCTGACCAGCGTGTTCTACGGTCTGCGCCACCAGGTTCCGGCCATTGTCGCCTCGGGCGGCGGCGCGATCCTCAACAACGCCTCGAACCTCGGTGTGGTCGGCATGGGTTCGGTGGCACCGTATGTGGCGGCCAAACACGGTGTCGTCGGGCTGACTCGCGCGGTGGCGCTAGAGGCCGCTGAAAAGGGCATTCGCGTCAACGCGCTGGTCTCCGGCGCGGTCGACACGCCAGCTTTCCGCAACTCGATGGGCGCGACCCCCGAGGGTGAAGCGGCCATCGCCGCACTGCACCCGCTCGGCCGGATCAGCACGCCGGAGGAGATCGCCTCGTTCTGCGCCTACCTGCTCAGCGATGAGGCCAGCTTCATCACCGGCGCGGCACTCGCGATCGACGGTGGATTCACCGCCAAATAGTCGCCAATCGGCACCTCGGCCCGGCACTCGCCCTCATCGCGTCGCCGTGCGCCGAGGTGCCGACCGTCGTCACGGAACCTACCGCGCAACCACCATGTCGGCGGGGGGCGAAATCCGTTACACAGCCCGAATGAGACATGGGCGCGCATGCGCCGCTAGGCGCGGGCGAGCAGACGGCGCACGATACCGGTTCGTACCGCGATTCGGCGAGCCACGACCGAGGGCCGACGACGATGCACCAGATGGTCGAAATCCGTTGCGCTACCGGCGGGTTCACGCAACCTACCGGCGTTGAAATCATCGGCCAACTGCCGAACCGTCTCCTGCGCACAGGATTTGTTGGTGCCGATGAATCCGGTGGGGCCGCGCTTGATCCAGCCGGTGACATAGATTCCGGGCAGCACCGCACCACCGGACTGTTCCAGCACGCGACCGTTCAGGTTCGGGATCACGGCGGCCTGCTCGTCGAACGGCAAGCCGGGCAGAGCAACACCGCGATAACCCACCGAGGTGAGCACCAGCCCGGCATCCAACCGCTCGGTCTCCCCCGTCGCCACCGCACGAACGCGACCATCCGGATCGGTGACGAGTTCGTTGCGGCTCACCTCGATACCGGTTACCTCGTCCGTGCCGAGGATCGCGGTCGGCGCGGCCAGATACCGGAAGACGATCCGCTTGCGCGCGCCGAGCGGCCGCTCGGCCACGCTGTGCAGTAACCGTAGCTTCTGCTCGACCTGATACGGCAGCTCGTCGGTCACCGCAGGCAGTTCGCCCTCGATGACGATATCGACATCTGCACCGAGCAGTCCTACGAATTCCGGTACGGTGAAAGCGGATTCGAGAGGACCGCGCCGACCGAGCACGACCACTTCCTCGACCTTGCTCTCCCGCAGTGCCTTCAGCGCATGCGGTGCAATATCGGTGCCCGCCAATGTCTCCGGATTGCTGGCCAGAATGCGCGCCACATCGAGAGCCACATTGCCATTGCCCACGATGACCGCCCGACGTTGCGACAGATCGAAGGTTCGCTCGGCGTGATCCGGATGTCCGTTGTACCAGGCGACGAAGTCGGTGGCGGATACATTGCCCGCCAACCCTTCTCCTGCAACGCCGAGCTTACGATCCGAGGACGCACCGACCGCGTAGATCACCGCGTGGAAGTGCGCGAGCAGATCCGCATGCGAAATATGTTTGCCCACTTCGATATTCAGATACGACCCGAAACCGGGCTGTGCCGAGATGATATCGAAGAGCTTATTCACCTGCCGGGTCCTGTCATGATCCGGCGCGACGCCGTATCTGGCGAGTCCATGGGGTACCGGAAGTCGATCGAAGACCGTCACAGTGACGTCGGGCTGGGTCAGCAGTTCGTCGGCCGCGTACATGGCCGAGGGGCCGGATCCGACGATCGCCACCCGCAGCGGCTGACGCTCGGTGTGGATCTCGGCCGCGGGCACCGGCTTCGCCAGCAGCGGGCGCAGGCGCGCCTGCCGATAGAAGTCGGCATTGATCTCGATGAACGGCTTCTGCTCGTCGGTCAGCTTCTTCGACGATGTGATGGCATCGACCGGGCACGCACTCGCACACGCGCCGCAGTCCACGCACGCCTGCGGGTCGACATACAGCATCTCCGCCGTCAGAAAATCGGGTTCGTCTGGCGTGGGATGGATACAGTTGACCGGGCAGGCGTAGACGCAGGACGCATCGCTACAGCAGGACTGCGTGACGACGTACGGCACGTCAGCCGGCCTTGGCCGAGCGCAGCGGCTCGGAGCGGTAGCGGGTGGTGTGGCCGTCGATCTTCAGCAACTTCCAGACCGCCTTGCCGATGGGGTTCATCAGGCCGATGTCAGCGGCCAATGTGCGTACATCGCCGAAGAAGTCGCTGAACTCCCGCTTGGCCTGCTCAGAGCCGTAGAACAGCTCCTTGCGCACCTCCTCCGGAATATCGAACTCCTTGAAGAACGACCGGGGCGGGGTGTAAATCGAGCGACCGAGGATGAACATGACGATCGGCATAACGATCGAGAGCACCAGCTTATTGGCCGCATTCTTCTCGGGCACATGCTGCTGGAGGAATTCGTGCGCGAAGGAAATGTGGCGCGCCTCCTCGGCGACGTGAATCGCCATCACGCCCCGCATGATCGGATGCACATCCTCACCCGAGCGCAGGATCGCCTTCTGAATGTGGTCGATCGGCTCCTCACCCGCGAGCACGGCCATGAAGAAAAGGTTCGGGAACAGCGCGGCCACCGGCGCGCCGATGTACTTGAATTTGCGCACGAGCGGTCCCATACCGGGAACGTCGATGCCGATCCGGTTGACCATCTCCTGGAACATAAGGGTGTGGTTGTGCTCCTCGATCATTTCGTGGGAGCAGTAGCGGAATTCGGGCGAACCGTTGGGCAGGCCGAAGCTGTGCGTGACCATACCGCTGATCAGGATGGATTCGAACTGCAGACCGACCTTGGCGACGTTGGCTTGGCGGTACTTGCCGATCGCGATCTTCCGCTCCAGCGGCAGCGCCTGGTACCAGGGATGGCGACCGAGCGCATCACCGGATACGGGGAGCACCCAGCGCTCTTCACCGGCATCCGCGGCAAAATCCGGATTGTCCCAGTCGATGTCCTCGAAGGGGTCGAAGTGCTTGTTCACCGAACCTTCGGAGAGCAGCAGCAGCTTGGCGGCATACTCCTGCGCCTTCGCCAGTTCGGGATCGACTGCGGGCGTCACGGCTGCAGACATCGTCGTCACTGCCTCTCCTCGTAAGACACATTTACTGTATCCCATAGTTACACCTACGAGGAGTCACGTCAACCTGGCGCATATTCGGCATCCCCGGCGACGCTGCGGTACGCCGCCGGGTCTGCCTTTACCGCAGCCCGAGTTGCGACAGTCCCGCGACCACCGTGTCGGCGGGCAGCGCCAGCGCGAGCGCCACTCCTGCGGCCGACATCCCTGCCGCGATCGCCACCCGGGTCAAGCGGCGCCTGGTGCGCCGGGAAAGTAAGAGGGCGCGCGTCGTCGCTGCGCGTGCTGTGCGCCGATGATGATGTCCGGTCGCCTCCTTGTCCGCGGCAACGGCGCGACGCGCCAGGATGGCGGCGCCGTCGGCGATCGTGCGTTCCGGATCCGGGGCTGTGATCACCGGACGCGCCAGTTCACCGGCGAGCACCTGGGCCACTTCGACCGGCCGGGCCGCGCCGCCGACCACCAGGACGCAGTCCACATCGGCCATGGTCACATCCGCCATCCGCAGACAGCGATAGATCAACTTCAACGAGGATCGGATATGGATGGCGCGCAATTCGTCGGCGGTGGCCACACCGGAGATAGAGGCGGGCACGGTCCCGTTCCCGGCCCGTGCGGCGACCAGCGCGCCGAACGCCCGCCCGCCGAAGTCCGTCGAGCGGATCGGTACGCCGACAATCGGATTGCGCGGACGGCCCGCGCCGACTCGCACCAGCGTGATATCGAGGCTGGCACCGCCTAGGTCATAAACCAGGGCTAGACCCGGCATCAACGGCCCGCGTTCGGCCTCGAGCCAGGTGGCCGCCGCAACGGGTTCAGCAACCATCGCGACATGAGATAAGCCGATCGCGTCCAGCGCCGCGCGCAACTCCTTCACGTGTCCCTCGGCGTAGCCCGCCGGATGTGTCAGCATGACCCCCGCACCGTCCGCGCGACGATCACGCCGCGCCTCGGCGATCAGGCATTCCGCGACGACAGCGATCAGATCGGCCGCGGTCAGCGCGCGGTGCCCGACCCTGGCCTGCTTGGTCTTGCGTTGACTCAGATCGGCGAATTCGGTGATGGCGCGCCCGTGGCGCGGAATCATGCCGACCCTGGCCATTCCGTTGCTGTCGAAGGTGAGGGTGGTGCGGCGGGTGACGGCGGGCGAGCGTTCGGCGGCGGAGCGGCGACCGGGTGGAGCCTTGGCCGAACCCTCCTCCGCCAGAGCGGAAACCGTGTTCACCGTGCCTATGCTCAAACCGAGACCAACCGCCATCGCAATCCTCTGATCGCCGAGTCGATTTGCTTCGAACCCTTTTCACGCAACCACTCCGCGACCAGCCTGCCAACTACCGGACATACGGTTGTCCGCATGCCGCCGCCATTGACGCGGGCGGCATCGGACCAGCACCGACCCCGCTCACCTGGCACGAAACGTGAACCGCGGATGTCGCGGCCGGATCTCCTTACGGCGTGGCGGAATTCAACGATGACCTCTCGCAGTTTGCCAGCCGGTGACCACCCTGCCGTCTTGGTTGTCGATATACGAGCTCACATGCGAAAACAGCGACAAATCAACTACCCATCGAGGTTGCCGAACAGGCCGCGATGAGCCGACCCGAACCATGTCGATACCGACCAGTCCGCGACCGGCCGGACGAGCCCGATCCAGCAACGAGTTGCGACTCCCCGCACCGGAATTCGCAAGCGATTCCGGTGCGGGAAATCAAAACCATTGCGGCCATCGGCAACTGATCAGCAACATCCCAGCACCGCTTTGGCGCTCGCCGCCCGTCGCACCGGTGCCTGCCGCGGTCCGAGCAACCGCGAGACCATCTGCGCGGCTTGCTCCTGCCACCGCGCGTACGCCGTCGGAAAGCCCGAGCGCTGCGCGGCCTGCGCGGCCTGCCACAGCGGCATCGCCCGGTAGTCCGGCGCGTGGACCAGCAGTGCGTCCAGGAATCGCTCGGTCGCATAACGCAGATCGATGAGCTGCTCGGGCGTACCCCAGCCCGCGGACGGGCGCTGCTGGAACACCCCGAGCGAGTCGTAATCGACCGCCTCGGTCAGATTGCGCAGCAATGATTCCTGCAGTGCGGTGGCCAGCGCGACCACCGCCGCATAGGCGGGCATATCGCGACGCAGGACCACTTCGACAATCGTCCGCGCGTTATCCCATTGCTCCGGATTCGGCGTGAAATGCCGCTGCTCGCCCTCGATTCCGTGCGGTATCAACTGCGCCGGAGTCAGACCGCCATATGAGTTCGGGATCGGCTTCCCCACCGATTCCGGACCGATTGTGGCTACCCCGGGCGAGTCCGCGGGAATCTCGGTGATAACCGGGCCATCCGGTGCCCGCACGGCCGGCGTTCCGGGTGGTGGTGCGGCGATTGCCGGACCGGATTGGATTATCACCGCCGCGCCGGCAGCGGCCAGCGCGAGAAACATCTGTCTTCGAATTGACATGGTGATCGATCAACTTCCCGCCGCCCACATAAGGGCCGCGTTCGACGACCATTGCGAATGCTCACATCGGATTACGTCCCGATAATTCACCGGAACCCACTAGCATGTTTCGCATTCAGCACAATATGAGACGTGGAAACCGGAGTTCGGTTTCGACACGCCATGAATGGCCACGGATTTCACGCATGCGGAATCCGCAGCCATAAAGCGGAGTCGAATTCGCGGCGTGTGCGGCGCGCCCAGAGGCGGTAGCGGAGCGTAACCGCGGACGGCGCCGCGAATCGACAGTGCCCTTATCCCGCAGGCAGTTCCGGAATACGGGTGGCACGCGCGTACACGGTTTCCCCGTCGCTGAGCTGCAGCGCCTCGGCATCACCGCGGGTCACCTGAGCGGCGAACAGATCGCCGGTCGCCGCATTACGCAACTCGACGCGCACCTCGAAACCGAGGTGCACAACGCGTTCCACAGTGGCACGGGTGACGCCCGCCGATTCCGCAGTGCCCTCGTTCTTGGCCAGCGCCATGCTGGCATCGCGGCCGACGCGAATATCGTGCGGACGCACCAGATGTCCATTGAGCCGGGCCACCGCGCCCAGGAAGGACATGACGAATTCGTTGGCGGGCCGGTCGTAGACATCCTCCGGGCTGCCGACCTGTTCGATACGGCCCTTGTTCATCACCGCGATCCGATCGGCGACATCGAGTGCCTCCTCCTGGTCGTGAGTAACCAGCACGGTGGTCACGTGGACCTCCTCGTGCAGCCTGCGCAGCCAGGTGCGCAGATCGGCGCGCACCTTGGCATCGAGCGCGCCGAATGGCTCGTCCAGCAGCAGCACCTGCGGGTCGACCGCGAGCGCGCGAGCCAGTGCCATGCGCTGACGCTGACCGCCGGAAAGCTGGGCCGGGTAACGGTGCTGGAAGCCGTCGAGGCCGACGATGCCGAGCAATTCGTCGACGCGCTTGGCGATTTCGCCCTTGGGGCGCTTGCGGATCTTGAGGCCGAAGGCGACGTTATCGCGCACGGTCATATGTTTGAACGCGGCGTAATGCTGGAATACAAAGCCGATATCGCGCTTCTGCGGCGGCACGTGCGTGACATCGTTGCCCGCGATGGTGACGATGCCCCCGTCCAGCGACTCCAGGCCCGCGATCGAGCGCAGCAGGGTCGACTTGCCCGAACCCGACGGGCCGAGCAACGCGGTCAGCTCCCCCGACGGGATCTCGATGCTGACATCGTTCAGGGCGGCGAAGGAACCATAGTTCTTCTTCGCATTGGTCACGGTGATCACTTGGTGCCCCGCTTACGCTCGAGGAGGGTCATCAACAGGAGGACTACGAGGGCGAGGCCCATCAGCAGAGTCGCGGCGGAATAGGCGCCGAAGATGTTGTGGTCGTTGATGTATCGACCGTGTACGAGCAGAGTCAGCGTCTGCGATTTACCCGGCAGCGCCGAGGACACCATGATCACCGCGCCGAATTCACCGAGTGCACGCGCGACGGTCAACACGACACCGTAGGTCAGACCCCAGCGGATAGCGGGCAGGGTGATCCGCCAGAACGTCTGCCAGCGGGACGCGCCGAGGGTGGCCGCGGCCTGCTCCTGATCGTCGCCGATCTCGTGCAGCACCGGCTCGACCTCGCGCACCACGAACGGCAGCGTGACGAAGATCGTCGCGATCACCATGCCGGGCAGATTGAAGATCACCTTGAAACCGACGTCTTCGAGTCCGCCGAACCAGCCGTCCGCACCCCACAGCAGGATCAGCGCGACGCCCACCACGACCGGCGAGACGGCGAAGGGCAGATCCACAATGCCCTGCACCAGCGTGCGGCCCGGGAACTTGCCGCGCACCAGGGCGATCGCGGTGACTATGCCGAAGATGACATTCACCGGGACCACGATCACCACGATGAGGACCGACAGCTGGAATGCCGAGATCGCCGCGGGCGTGGAGATCGAGTCGATGAACGCGCCGATGCCCTTCTCGAAGGTGCGCCACAGAATGATGACCAGGGGTAGCACCAGCAGGACGAACAGGTAGCCGAGCGCAACCACGCGCAGCGAAATACGGGTCGGCCAGGACAGATTCATCGCGCCTCCTGCTCTTTGCGCGCCGTACGCTCGGCCCACAGCCGCAGTACCAGCAGGGTCGCGAACGAGATGACCAGCAGTGCGACCGAGACCGCAGCCGCATTCACCGGCCGGTCGATCTCGATCTGCTTCTGGATGTACTGCGAGGCCATTTCGGTCTTGCGTGGAATGGCGCCGCCGATCAGCACCACCGAACCGTATTCGCCGATGGCGCGGGCGAAGGCAAGGCCGCCGCCGCTGATGATGGCGGGGGCCAGGGTCGGCAAGACGACGCGGCGGAAGGTGGTCCAGCTGTCCGCACCGAGAGACAGCGCGGCCTGCTCGACCTCCCGGTCCGCCTCGATGAGCACCGGCTGCACCGAGCGGACCACGAACGGAAGCGTGACGAAGGCCAGTGCCACCACGAGGCCGGGCTGGGTGGCGTTGAGGTGGATATCAATCGGACTCTGCGGCCCGTAGAGCGACAGCAGCACGATGCTCGCGACGATCGTCGGTAGCGCGAACGGAAGGTCGATGAGCGCGTTGACGATGCTCTTGCCCGGGAACTCGTCGCGGACCAGCACCCAGGCGATCAGCGTGCCCATCACGACATTGATGATCGCCACCACCACGGAGACGAGCACCGTGATGCGCAGCGAGTCGATGGCCGCAGGTGCGGTGATCGCATCCCAGAACCCGGACCAGCCGTCATCGAATGAGGTGACGGTCAGCGCGGCCAGCGGTAGCAGCACGATGATGCTGAGCCAGAGCACCGCGGTGGCGATGCCGAGCGGACCCACCGAACCGGTTACCCGCAGCCACGACCAGTTCCGGCCTGCTGCCTTGGGTGTGGCGTCTTCGGAGCCGCCGGGAGCGGGCGCATGCCCGATCCCGGCGCTGCTGCTGTCAGTCACGATCGTCCAGTATCCTGCTTCGATTTGCGGTGTGCGCGGGGCCCTTCGTGGTTATGCGAGCTGCTTACTCCGGGCCCGTCGCACACACCGCAGGGTGTTTCGGATCACCGAATTACTTGGTGGCCTTGTCGTAGATGACCGCGACGGAGCCGGTGTTCGGGGTGAACAGGTCCTTGTCGACGGTCTTCCAGCCACCGAGATCGGCGATGGTCCACAGCTTCTGCGGAGTCGGGAAGTCCTTGGCGTAGTCGGCGGCCACCTTCGGGTCGACCGGGCGGAATCCCGCCGAGGCCCAAGCCTTTTGGCCCTCGGTGGTGAACAGGAAGTCGCGGAAGGCGTTCGCCGTGTCCAGATGCTTGCTGTTCTTCAGTACCGCGACCGGGTTCTCGATCTTGAAGGTGGTCGGCGGCACGATGTGCTCGATCGGATCGCCATTGCGCTCGGAGAAGATCGCCTCGTTCTCGTAGCTCAGCAGCACGTCACCGGTGCCCTGCAGGAAGGTCTCGGTGGCCTCACGGCCCGACTTCGGCTGCACCTGCACATGCTCCTTGGAGATGAGCTGGCTCAGGTAATCCAGACCCGCCTGCGGGTTCTTGCCGCCGTCGCTCTTGGCCGCGTACGGCGCGAGCAGATTCCACTTGGCCGAACCCGAGCTGAACGGGTTCGGGGTGACGACCTGGACGCCTGGCTTCAGCAGATCGTCCCAGTCCTTGATGCCCTTCGGATTGCCCTTGCGCACCACGATCGCGACGACCGAGCCGAACGGAATTCCCTTGGTAGCGTCGGCATTCCAGCTCGGGTCGACCAGACCGGCGTCGACCAGGCGGGTGATATCGGGCTCGACCGAGAAGTTGACGATATCGGCCTCGGCGCCGTCCTTGACCTTGCGGGACTGATCGCCCGACGCGCCGTAGGAGCCGTTGATCTGGACGCCCTTGCCCTTATCGGTCTTGTTGAACTCGGGGACGACCTTGTCGAAACCAGGCTTCGGGACGGCGTAGGCGTACAGGTTGAGGGTGCCGCCGCTACCGTCGGCGCCACCGCCGCCGACGGTGTCACTCGCTCCACCACCGCAGGCGGCGAGCACAACGGCGGCGACGGCCGTTAGTGCCGCGATCACCGGGCGACGGTGCGATCGGGACGATCCGAGGAGCAAGGACCTGGGTGACATGGGTGGAACCTTTCCTATGCGCTCCGCCACGACATGGACTAGTTGTCGCGGCGGTAGAACTGCGGCGCGACTTGTCGACCGAAGGTCGGGGTACGGACACTGCTGCGAAAAGTTTGCGCGCCAGTCTAGAGAAAGATGGGTGCGCAGCAGCGCCCGGAGCCGATCAGCGACAGAGAATGTCCGCGACCGCGAGGTTGCCGACAGCGATCAACGCCAGTTCATGGCGGACCTGCGGGACGGCACTCGAAGACACGGGCAGACTGTAGCAGAGGAAACGTCACCAGTTCGAATCAACGCTAGCTATCCGCTTGCAGGCGGCAAAAACCGACAAAGTTCCTGGAAGAGGGGGGTTTCATCCCATGACTACCAGCCCGGACCGCGTACGCACCCGGTTCCCCGATATCAGCACTCGGGCATGGGAGCATCCCGCCGACCGCACCGCGTTGGTGACGCTGCGCTCGCTCGCCGGGTTCGACACCGTTTTACGAACCTTGTCCGGATTGCTGCAGGAACGCCAGCACCGGCTGCTGTACCTCGCGACCGCGGTCCGGGTGGACGAACGCCAGTTCCGTTCGCTGCACCAGTTGCGTCAGGACTGTGTGGAGGTACTGGACGCGCGCACCACACCCGAGATGTTCGTGCTGCAGAGCCCGCATGTGAACGCCTTCACGATCGGCATGGACCAGCCGTTCATCGTGCTGACGACCGGGCTGATCGATCTGATGGACACCGAGGAGCTGCGCTTCGTCGTCGGTCACGAAATCGGGCACGCGCTGTCCGGACATGCGGTGTACCGCACCATGCTCATGCATCTGCTGCGCATTTCGGCCAATCTGGGCTGGGTGCCGGTGGGTGGCTGGGCACTGCGCGCGATCGTTGCCGCACTGATGGAGTGGAGCCGCAAGTCCGAGTTGTCCGGCGATCGGGCCGGGCTGCTGTGTGGTCAGGATGTCGAGGCGTCGGTGCGGGTGCACATGAAGACCGCGGGCGGCACCTGGATCAAGGAGATGAACCACGGCGCGTTCCTGCAACAGGCCGATGACTACGAGCGCTCCGGCGATCTGCGCGACGGTGTGCTGAAGCTGCTCAATCTGGAACTGCAGAGTCATCCGTTCTCGGTGCTGCGGGCGGCCGAGCTGCGCCGCTGGATCCAATCCGGCGAATACAACCGCGTGCTCGGCGGCGATTACCCGCGCCGCGAACACGATAAGAACACCAGGATCAGCGATGAGATCAAGGAGGCCGCACGCATCTACCGGCAGAACTTCGACCAGTCGGAGGATCCGCTGATCCGCACCGTACGAAATCTCGGGCGTGATGTCGGATCGGCGGTGAGCACGGTCGGTCAGGAGGTCGGCGAAACCGTCTCCAAGATCGGCAAGCGGTTCAACGACTGGCGCACCGGTGCGGACCGGGACGCTAACGAGTAATAAGCCAGGCGATAACCACGAGCACGAGCAGGGCGATCAAGGCGAGCTGAACACGGGAACGCGGCATCAACGCGCCCCGCTCTGCGCGGTCTCGCGCACGGCAACCGGCGGCGCGATCGGCTCGGGCATGAGGACGGGCTCGGTGCCCACGACATCCTGCGCGGTGAGTGCCGTCGAGGCCGTGGGATTACGGCCGAGCAGTTGCAGCGAGATCCGCAGCAGTCGGTCCAGCAGGTAGGCGATGGCGAAGCTGACCGGAACCATGCCGACCAACACCACGACGAACTGCGGGATAAACGGCAATCCCGCGACCCACAGTTCGAAGCCGTCCCACCACCCTGCGATCTGATGCACGGCACCAGCCTAGCCGTGTTGAATTTGCCGCGCCGTCGGCACCGCGTGGTGGTCGGGTTTCGGCGCGCGCGGTGGACGATACGGGCAGACGGACCGAAGATAAGGTATGGCGTCTTCCGATGATCTGACCGTCGACGAACCTGCCGACCTGCCTGTGCTCAGTCAGTTGACCGAGGTGCGCCAGCACGCCACCTATCCGCCGATCGACGATTACGCATTCCTGTCCGACTGTGAGACCAGCTGTCTGATCGCCAGCAATGGCGGCGTCGAGTGGATGTGTGTGCCACGACCCGATTCGCCGAGCATCTTCGGCGCGATGCTCGATCGCAGCGCCGGACATTTCCGGATCGGCCCGTATGGGGTAAATGTGCCCGCATCGCGGCGGTATCTGCCCGGCGGCATGATCCTGGAAACCACCTGGCAGACCGAGACCGGCTGGCTGATCGTGCGGGACGCACTGGTGCTCGGCCCATGGCACAACAATGAGCAGCGCAGCAAGACCCATCGCCGCACGCCAATGGATTGGGATGCCGAGCACGTCCTGCTGCGCACGGTGAAGTGCGTGAACGGCACGGTCGAGCTGGAGATGAGCTGCGAACCCGCCTTCGACTACCACCGCGCCCCGGCCCGCTGGGAGTACACCGGCAAGGTGTACGAGGAGGCCACCGCGGTGCGCACCACCGATCCGAGTGCGGGCCCGACATTGGTGCTGACCACCGACCTGCGGCTCGGACTCGAGGGCCGCGAGGCCCGCGCCAGGACCAGGATGAAGGAGGGCGACGAGGTGTTCGTCGCGCTGACCTGGTCGGAGTTGCCCGCACCGCGCACCTTCGAAGAGGCGGCGCAGAAGATGTGGCAGACCACCGAATGCTGGCGGCAGTGGATCACCCTCGGCGATTTCCCGGATCATCCGTGGCGCAACTACTTGCAGCGCAGCGCACTGACGCTCAAGGGACTCACCTACGCGCCGACCGGTGCGCTGATGGCCGCGGCAACCACCTCACTGCCCGAAACCCCTGGCGGCCAACGCAATTGGGACTACCGCTATACCTGGGTGCGTGATTCCAGTTTCGCGCTGTGGGGTCTGTACACACTCGGTCTGGACCGCGAGGCCAACGACTTCTTCGCCTTCCTGAGGGACGCCACCACCGGTGACAACGGCGAACCCGTTCCGCTGCAGGTGCTCTACGGTATCGGCGGCGAACGCGACCTCACCGAGACCACCCTCGACAACCTGACCGGCTACGACGGCGCCAAACCCGTGCGCATCGGCAACGGAGCGTACAACCAGGACCAGCACGATATCTGGGGCACCATGCTCGATGCGGTGTACCTGCACGTGAAATCCCGCCAACACGTGCCGGAGTCGCTGTGGCCACTGTTGGAGCGCCAGGTCGAGGCAACCATCGCGCGCTGGCGGGAGCCCGACCGCGGCATCTGGGAGGTGCGCGGTGAGCCACAGCATTTCACCTCGTCGAAGGTGATGTGCTGGGTGGCACTGGACCGCGGCGCGAAGCTGGCCGAACTGCACGGCGAATACGAGCGGGCCACCGAGTGGTACACCATCGCCGACCAGATCAAGGCCGATATCCTCACCAACGGCGTGAATGCCGACGGTGTCTTCACCCAGACTTACGGTGGCGACACCCTGGACGCGTCACTGCTGCTGGTGGTGCTGAACCGCTTCCTGCCGCCCACCGACCATCGGGTGCGCGCCACCGTGCTCTCGATCGCCGACCGGCTCACCGAGAACGGTCTGGTGCTGCGCTACCGGACCGAGACCACCGATGACGGATTGACCGGCGCGGAGGGCACCTTCACGATCTGCTCGTTCTGGTTGGTCTCCGCACTGGTGGAAATCGGCGAAGTACAGCGGGCCCGACATCTGTGCGAGCGGCTGCTCGGCTATGCGAGTCCGTTGCGGCTCTACGCCGAGGAAATCGATTCGCGCAGTGGGCGTCATCTCGGCAACTTCCCGCAGGCATTCACCCATCTGGCGCTGATCAATGCGGTAACGCACGTGATCAGGGCCGAGCAGTCACACCACTCCGGCGGGTTCCAGCCAGCGCACACACCGGCGAGCATTCCGACCTGAGGCCGTGAAGCGTACGATCTTGCCTACGCGGCCGCGCTGACCCCATCGACCTCGGCGCGCAGCCCCCGCAGCCTGGCGAGTTGCACATCGAGGTCGGCGATGCGCTCCTCGCGGTGGTCGCCGTATTTGCCGTAGGCCACCTCCGCGACGCGCAAACGTTCGTCGGCGGTGCGGAGTACGTCGGTGGCGATATCGGTGAAGTGATCACGCAGGGAGCGTTGCATGGCGCGCAACCGGTTTCGCGATTCCTTGCCGACCTGGAAGATCACATCGTCCATCAGTCTGGCCACCGAAACCCTGGCCTCGGCCTGACGGCGCTGCTTGCGCGCCTTGCGGTCGTCCCACAGGGCGTTGGCGCCGAGCAGCAGGGCGGCGGCGGCCGAGTACCAGTTCACCAGTGGCATTTTCAGGAGGCTGGTAAGTACACCGACCATCAGCAGGCCACCGTAGGACCCGCGCATGACGGTCAGGAATTGGCCGAGCACACCGGCTTTCCCGCTGATCAGCGGATCCAGCGGCGCGACTTGGTCGAGCACTTCACCGGGATTTTCCAGGCGTAGGTCCGGTAGCGGCGGGGTGCGGTGATCGGCGGGGAATTTGGCCGCAACCTGTTCGGACAGCTCAACCGCCCGGTAGTGCGCCACCACGAAATTCTCTTCGACGGCCTCGCAGATGCGCGCGTCCAGATCCGCGCCGAAATCCTGCCAGCCGCGGGCCGGATCGGTCTGGGCGATCTCGGCCTCGGCATCGCGCACCAGACTGCGCAGCCGGTGCCGCAAATCGTGTTCGATATCGGCCATCAGCTCGGTGCTGCCGTCACCGAGGGTGACCTGCCAGTTGGCCGAACGCTGTCGCAGCTGATCGGCCCGGTCGCGGGCGGCGACCAGTTGTTCGGTGATTTCCACCTGGCGGCGCGGATCGCGCAGCGCCTCGGCCTCGGTCCGCAGGGTCACGGCCAAGTGGTCGGCGACCAACCGGATGTCGTTGGCCGCGGCTTCCAGCACCAGGCTGTCTGCCCGTGCCAGCACGTAGTCGCGCAGGTGGTCGACCAGTTGGGGCACGCCGGACTCCATATCGCGCTGATAATCGCCCGCCTGCAGATGCAGCAGCGCGGACACCGGTGCCACCGCGAAGCCGAGACCGGCCGCGTCCAATAGCTCGCGATTGCGTTGCTGGGTGTGCTGCCAATGCGGGTGCAGGTCGATCTTGTTCAGCGCGCAGATGACCGTCGGACAGAGCTGCTGGATGCGCCCGAGGTAACCGATCTGTTCCGCGCTGAATTCGATTCCGGCGTCACCGACGTAGAGCACCGCATCCGCGGCGGCGATCATCGACCAGGTGGTGTGGTCGTCGCCGTTGGAACCCGGTGCATCCATCAGGACGAGGCCCTCGGCCAGCAGGGGGCTCGGCTCGGTGAATTCGGCGCGGATCACCCCGTCGGCGGCCAGCGCAGGCCCGGGGTCCAGCGGATCGACAGCCTGACGTTCGATCTGGCCCGCGCCCAGCGATTTCACCAGCACGGCGCTCGGCTCCGGTCCGAACTCCACGATCACCGGCACACTCATCGCACTCTCGGTGGCGCTCACCCGCGCCCCGATCAGACCGTTGACCAGGGTGCTCATACCGTTCTTCGCGGCACCTACGACCACCAGGCGCAGCCGTGTGTCACCGACCCGGGCCCGGACCATACTCAGTCGGCCACCCAGGTCTTGCCGGCCCGCGGAGCGAGTCATCTCCTGCAGTTGATCGAGGATTCCGATGACCGGCGCCATCGCCTCCGGATGTTTCACCGTGGCGGCCTCCAGCCCGGCTGCGGCAGACAACCGCTCCTCCTAACTGTCGTGCGGATATCGCGTTCGACGATGACATGCGCCAGCGCGACGGGTGCGCGCGACCCCCAATGCGGCTTCCTAGATCAGGGTGATATCCAAGCCCGGCACGAGGTGGTGGCCGTCGTCGACACCCGGATCAGGCAGCAGCGGGGTGGACAGCCCGGCGGCCATGAGGCTCAGCGCCGCATGATCGGGCTCGTATACCGGGTGCGCGAAATCGGCCGGATCGCTGATTTCGGCGGCGATCGGGTGCGTCGGCGGCTTGATCGGGGTGACCGGGGCGGGCATCGTCGGCGCGGGCACGTGCGGCTGCTGAGTCGGGATCGGCGCCGGGGAGTTCGCGGTCGGGATATCGATATCCGGGGTCGGTGCGACCGTCGGTGCGGAGTGGGTGACCGTCGGCACCGAGACGGTCGGGACATCCACGGTCGGGTCGTCGACTTCCGGCTGGGTGGTGTGTGTATTCGGGATGGAGTTGCCGCCGTTGACGGTGCTCGGAGTGGTCCCGCCGTTGTGGCCGGTGCTGGTTCCACCACCGTTGCCGGTGCTCGGGAGCGTCACATCGTCGTCGTCCGGTGTCGGCGGCGTAGCGGTGTGGGTCGGTGCCTGCGTGGTGGGGGCCTGTGTGGTCGGCGCGTGGGTGGCGGTCGGGATCTTCGTCGTCCCGCTGATATCCGGATCCGGAACTGTGGTGTGGCCGGGCCTGGTGCTGCCCGTATCGGGCGCCTTGGTCGGATGCCCGGTGGTGTTGTCGGCGGGGATCGGCACCGTCTTGGTGACAGTGGTCGGGATGCTGGTCACCGGCGTGGTGGTCGAATGCGAATCATCGACCACGACCGGATGCTTCGCCGGAACCGGCCGCGGCTCGAATAGCGCGGGCACCGTCGCGGCGGGTGCGGTCAGCGGCGACGGCCCCTGCGGCGCGACAAGGACATTGGCGACCGGGGTGCTCGCCACATCCGGCTGAATCGTGGTCTGCAGCGGGGTGGCCGCGACCGGCGCTGCCACCGCCGCGGGCGCGACGACCGCGGGGGCCACCGCCGCGGGCGCGACGGCCGGTGCGATCGGGGCGGGCAGCGGCGCCGCGAACGGCTGCACAGGCTGCACCGCGACGGGCTGCACGGCCGAGTACGGGGATCCGCCCACAGGCTGGGCGCCGACCGGGTTGACCGTGCCATGCGTGCCGGAATTGTCGAGTCCGGAACGTCCGGTGGTGCCGGGGGTTTGGCCGAGCCAATCGGAGAACCTGTCGATATTGTCACCGACTCGGCCCGCGCCCACCTCGATCTTCAGCGCGCCGTCGACCTCGACCTTGGACTGCGTGGCCAGGTACATCCCGTTCGGGCCGACGCTGAAGTCGACTTCGAGCTCGGTATGCACGCTGAACGCGGCCTCTGCATTGATGAATACGCCGACGGCATCCGGATTACCGACACCGTGGAACATATCGGCGCCGTGGAAGGCGTCATTGCCGTGGTACGCGTCGTCACCGTGGAACAGCGCACCACTGCCCCCGGTCGCGCCGCTGTGGAACATGTTTCCGCCGTAGAACGGAACGTTGCTCGCGACCGCATCGCCGTCGTCGGCGCTTTCGGCATCGCTGCTCACCGACTCGCTGATCGCCGTGTTGTGGGCCGTCGCCGACGTCGGAACACGGGGCAGGGTAAAGGGATTCGAACCCGGAGCGAGGAAGCTGTTCGGGTCGGGGAGGTGGAAACCATGGTCGCCCTGACCGAGGTCGAATCCGGGCAGTTTGCCGAAGCCGCCGGGCACGTGTCCGGTACCGAGATCGAGCCCGGACTGCGGTGAATCGCTGTGCAGATCGAGTCCGGACCGTTCGCTTTCGGTTCCGAGACCGAGTCCGGGCTGATAACTGTTGCCGTACCCGGTGTTCTGCCACGGCTGTACTGAATGCTGCTGCGGCACAGGCCCGATGTACACGCCGGAATTGGGCACATTCGGGATGGTGAACGGCGCGTTGACGCTGACATCGCGCGGGGTGGGCGTCGACGAATGCACTGGCGCGGACGGTGTCGAATTCGGGTCCGGATCCGGGAAGGTGACCACCGGACTCGGCGCGCCAGCATCGGGGTCGCGGGTGTAGGCCGAAGTCCAACTGTCGAGCCGTTGCCCGCCGGGATGGACAGGTGCGGGACCGCCATTGGTGGCGACCAGCGCGCCGCCGGTGACGTACGCGCCCGCCCGCGCTACCCGCGCGACGCCGGTGGCAACGCGATAGGCGGTATCGCCCGCACGATCGTCAGCTTCGGTGGCATCGCTGTCGAAGGGCAGGTCACTCGTCATGCAAGCTCCACTCTCAGGTTTCCAGCATCCTCACCACGCCGGGCAGACCGAGTGAAGATCACCTAACGATATTCCGGAAAACCCAACTGTCACATTCTGCAGGTCCGCAGAGCGTACGACTGTGACGAGCAACATAACCTTGCCATTGCGGAAACCAGAACGGAAGCCCTGTTTCTGCGGGCATCACGAACGGGGGCAGGTATCACCATCGGACCTGCTCGAGCGCTCCGGGCCCACGGCCCGAAACCGTGTCGACGAGACTAACTCGGCGGCGGCCAGGCGTACAGCCCGAAGTTCGATGCGCCGCAAGAGATCTCTAATGATTGCTCAAGAGATGGTGAAGTTCGGCTCTCTAGCGTCGGTCTCGCCGGGACAACCCGGTATCGACGCGAAGGAGATCGCATCATGACCGCACCTTTCGGACGCGGCCGAGCCCGTATTCTCACCATCGTCACCGGTACCGCATTCGCCGCCACCGCGGCCGCGCTGGTCGCGGGTACCGCCTCGGCCCGGCCGCCGCTGCCTGCGCCGGGCGGCCCGAGCGTGACGTGTGTGCTGGACGGTCCGGGCGATACACATGTCCTGATCCAGCGCAGGCCGGGTCAGGAACTCGCCGTTCCGGCCACACCGCTGCCGCCGGGTGCCGCGCTGCCCGACTGCCCGGATATCGATCCATCCGGACCGGTCATCGTCGGACCCGGTGGTCCGCAGGTGATGATCGAACCTGGCGGGCCCGGCGTCGTGCATGTCCATCCCGCGCATCCGGCTCATACCGGCAGCAGCGGCAGCTGACCGAGCAACGGTTCTATCGTGACCCCATGACGGAAGCGTCGGGCAGCGATTGGGCGAGGGGTGACGGGTGACGGGTGGACAGCGCATCTTGGTCGTGGACGATGAGGTTCGAGTTCTCGCGTCGCTGCGGCGCGGACTCGAACTCTCGGACTTCGAAGTGGTCACCGCGGGGGACGGTGCCGAGGCGCTGTCGATGGTCCACAGCGCCGAACCGGACGCCATGGTGCTCGATGTGAATATGCCGAATCTCGATGGGGCCGGCGTGGTTACGGCATTGCGCGCGATGGGCAACGACATTCCGATCTGCGTGCTCAGTGCGCGAACCGCGGTCAGCGATCGCATCGCGGCTCTGGAGCGCGGTGCCGACGATTACCTGACCAAACCTTTCGACCTCGGTGAACTGGTTGCCCGGCTGCATGCGCTGTTGCGCCGTCGGCCCGCGACGATCCGGCCGCACGGCAACGATCAACGCCACGTCGGACAGGTGCGGGTCGATCGGGCCGGACATCGGGTCTTCGCGAGCGGACAGCAGGTGGAGCTGACCAAACGGGAATTCGAGGTGCTCGCACTGCTGGCCGAGAACATCGGCATCGTCCTCAGCCGCGAGCAGATCCTTTCCGCTGTCTGGGGTTACGACTTCACCACCGACACCAATGTGGTGGATGTGTTCGTCTCGTATCTGCGACGGAAGTTGGAGGCGCACGGTGCGGCGCGAGTGATCCACACCGTGCGCGGAGTGGGTTTTGTACTGCGGGAGGAAGCGTGAGCGAGGGTCGGAGCCAGCGCTGGGCATCGCGAAAACGGCGGTCGTGGTGAATGACTGCCGAGGGAAAGCGCGTCCTCGCGCACGGCGGAATCGACCGCTGATGAAGTGGGAGCCATGCGTGAGCTTCAGCTAGGTGAACCAACGTCGCAGTGCGCCCTCACGCACAGCGAAGCCCAACATCGACGAGCCGGAGCCATGAATGAGCCTCGGCAAGAGCACCCAACAACACCGTGCACCCTCGCACACAGCGAAGCCCAACATCGACGAGCCGGAGCCATGAATGAGCTCCGGCGAGAGCACCCAACGACACGGTGCGCCTTGGCGCACAGCGGAATCGAGCGGCAACGAAGTGGAGTTATGAACGAGTACGCATCCCCGTGTGGAGCCGGACGGTGAGGGCGACGACGGTGTCATTATCGTTGCGCGCCCGGGTCGCACTGGTATCGGGCGTCGTGGCCGCGCTGGTGGCGGTCACGCTCGGCATCGCCTACACCGCCCTGCTCGACGCCACCGGATCTCGACAGTTCAACGAGACCGTGTCGACGATGGGCGTCGCGGTCGTGCAACGGTTCGATGTGCCACCGCACGCGGGGATTCCGGCACTTCCGCCACTTCCGCCGCCGCCACTGCCGGGACCCGCGGTGTCCGGGCCGGTGCTCGTCGGTCCCGACGGCGTCCGCACCACCGTGGCGGGTGCGCCCGGATTGGTGGTGCGGCTCGATCCCGATCGCGCACTGGTTGATTCGGCCATCCGCCGCAGCCAGCTGATCGGCGTCGGGATCGGCATCGCCGGCGTGCTGCTCGCCGCAGTGCTCGGCTGGTTCCTGGCCGGTTACGCCGCGCGGCCACTGCGCAGACTGGCCGCCGCGACGCACGGCATCGATACCCTCGAACAGCTCCCGCCGCTGAGCGGCCGCGGAGCCCGTGAGGCGGAGGAACTTTCCGACGCGATCACCCGCATGCTCGCACGACTGGAGGCGGCACACGGTGCCACCAACCGCGCACTCGCCAGTGCCAGGGACTTCGCCGCGGTCTGCGCTCATGAGTTGCGCACACCGCTCACCGCGATGCGCACCGACCTGGAAGTCCTGGCCACCAAGAAATTACCCGCCGACCAGCAGCGCGCGGTACTCGCCGATGTCCTGCTCGCCGAACGCCAGATCGAGAACACCCTGACCGATCTGGAACAACTCGCCGTCGGCGAACTCACCGAATCCGACGCCTTCGAACCCTTCGAACTCTGCGAAACCCTGGACCGCGCAGTGCAAGACGCCCGCCGCCGACACCCCGAAGTCCGCATCGATCTCACCGAATGCACCCCGACAACGCTGACCGGCCTACCAGGCGGACTGATGCTGATCGTCACCAATGCGGTCGCCAACGCCGTCCAGCACGGTCACGCGCGCACCATCACGATCGCCGCCCGTCGCTGCAATCCGAGCACCACCGCGACGAACCCAACCGATCCGCGCGTGGCTGGTCCAGGCCCCGCTGGCGTGAGCACCGCCGCTGCGAACACCCCGAATCCGAGCGTGGCCGTCGCAACCCCTACCGATTCAAGCTCTGACTGTCCGAGCACCGCAGGTACAACCCCTGCCGAAGCGAACCCGGCTGATCCGAGCATGGCCGGTCCAACCCCCACCGAGCCGAACACCGCCGGTACAAGCCCGGCTGAGGTGAACGCCGCGGATCCGAACGCCTATGTGCCCCCGGCCAATTCGAATGCACTCCACCACAACGTCGCCGACGCAACCTTGGGAGTCGAGATCATCATCGACGACGACGGCACCGGCATCCCCGAAACCCTGCGCCGCACCGCCTTCGACCGCTTCGTCAAAGGTCCCGGCTCGCCCGGCTCCGGCCTCGGCCTGGCCCTGGTCCGCCAGCAAGCCGAACTCCACTCCGGCACAGCAGAACTCGGCCCCAGCCCGTTAGGCGGCGTTCGCTTGCACGTGCGGATCGCGCTCCCGCGACCAAGCTGAAGCTCAGTCGCCCATGTCTTTGAGCGACTCGGTATCGAGCGTGATGCCCACCGGCTCTGGGAGGCTCACCGCCCGCCCGAATGCATAGCTGTGCACGTCCTGGTAGCCATCCTCATCAGGCTGGCTGTGCACGACTACCTTGCCGGTCTGGCGATCGATGAGCAGATAGATCGGGATCCCAGCTCGCGCATAGGCGATCGGCTTGTCGACTCGATCGCGCCGGTTGGTGTCCGGATCATGAGACGTGACTTCCACCGTCATCACCACGGCATCAGGTGAGGCCCACTCACCCGCGCCGGCGAAGGCATCCGGTGGCGCCAGAATGCCGTCGGGACGAGCTCGCCCCTTGCCGTACGACCCAACTGCCAAACCCTGCCCGATGACATGCAGAAACAGCCCCGGATTCAACGGCATCAGCAGCAAGAGCAGCCAGTTGAGTATCCGGCCATGGTCGCCATCGGGCACTCGTTTGACGACCAGTCGTCCGCCGATGAGTTCAACCTGCACGCCTGCGGTCTCACGCTCGACGGCCCGAGCGATCGACTCGAACTCGGTCGTGAGGATGGGCCCCTCTTCCGACACACGAGTCGGGTCTTCGTGCACCGCAGTCACAGCCCGCCGCCTCGGTTTCTGCCCACCTGACAACGGATCCTGCCTCATAGTCCCTCCCTATGAGACAGGATCCCGCATTTTGCCGACCGCCGCCGGAGTGGCGAACCTACTTCTGGCCCTTCGGCTTATCGGAGGCGGCATCAGAGGAGAGGGCGGCTACGAAGGCTTCCTGAGGGACATCGACGCGGCCGATGGTCTTCATGCGCTTCTTGCCCTCCTTCTGCTTCTCGAGCAGTTTGCGCTTGCGGCTGATGTCACCGCCGTAGCACTTGGCGAGCACGTCCTTGCGGATAGCGCGGATATTCTCGCGGGCAATGATTTTCGAGCCGATGGCGGCCTGGATGGGCACCTCGAACTGTTGGCGCGGGATGAGTTCGCGCAGTTTGGTGGTCATCTTGTTGCCATAGGCCTGGGCAGCGTCGCGGTGCACGATCGCGCTGAACGCGTCCACCGCCTCGCCCTGCAGCAGAATGTCCACCTTGACCAGATGCGACTCCTGCACGCCGGACTCCTCGTAGTCGAGGCTGGCATAGCCGCGGGTGCGCGACTTCAGCGAGTCGAAGAAGTCGAAGATGATCTCCGCCATCGGCATGGTGTAGCGCAGCTCGACCCGGGTCTCGGACAGATAGTCCATGCCGCCGAGTTCGCCGCGGCGACCCTGGCACAGCTCCATGATCGAACCGATGAATTCGCTCGGCGAGATGACGGTGCACTTGACCACCGGCTCGTACACATGGCGCACCTTGCCCTCCGGCCAGTAGGACGGATTGGTGACAACGTGCTCGCTGCCGTCCTCCATCTCCACCTTGTAGACCACGTTGGGCGCGGTGGAGATCAGGTCCAGATCGAATTCGCGCTGCAGACGCTCGCGGGTGATCTCCATATGCAGCAGGCCGAGGAAGCCACAGCGGAACCCGAAACCGAGCGCCACCGAGGTCTCCGGCTCATAGGTCAGCGCGGCGTCGTTGAGCTGGAGCTTGTCGAGCGCATCGCGCAGGTCCGGGTAGTCCGAACCGTCGACCGGGTACAGCCCGGAGTACACCATCGGGCGCGGCTCGCGATAGCCGGTGAGCGGTTCGGTGGCACCGCCACGCGCGGAGGTCACGGTATCGCCGACCTTCGACTGGCGCACATCCTTCACGCCGGTGATCAGATAACCGACCTCGCCCACGCCGAGACCCTGGGTGGGCTTGGGCTCCGGCGAGACGATGCCGACCTCGAGCAACTCGTGAGTCGCACCGGTGGACATCATCTTGATCTTCTCGCGCGGAACGATCTTGCCGTCCACCACACGGACATAGGTGACCACGCCGCGGTAGGTGTCGTAGACCGAGTCGAAGATCATGGCGCGCGCGGGTGCGTCCGGATCGCCGACGGGCGGGGGCACCTGCTTGATGACCTCGTTCAGCAACTCGACCACGCCCACGCCGGTCTTACCGGAGACCCGCAGCACATCATCGGGTTCGCAGCCGACGATATGCGCGATCTCGGCGGCGTAGCGGTCCGGATCGGCGGCGGGCAGGTCGATCTTGTTCAGCACCGGGATGATCGTCAGATCCTTGTCCAGCGCCAGGTACAGATTCGCCAGCGTCTGCGCCTCGATGCCCTGCGCCGCGTCGACCAGTAGCACCGCACCCTCGCACGCCTCGAGCGCACGCGACACTTCGTAGGTGAAGTCGACGTGGCCGGGCGTATCGATCAGATGCAGTACGTAGTCGGTGCCGTCGACCTGCCAGGGCAGCCGCACATTCTGCGCCTTGATGGTGATGCCGCGCTCGCGCTCGATGTCCATCCGGTCCAGGTACTGGGCGCGCATCGCCCGCTCCTCGACCACACCGGTGAGCTGCAGCATGCGGTCGGCCAGCGTCGACTTGCCGTGGTCGATGTGCGCGATGATGCAGAAGTTCCGGATCCGGGCGGGATCGGTGAACGTCGTGTCGGCGAAGCTGGCGGGCACTCCACTCCTCATGGGTATCGGCAAACTGCTATCCATCGTCCCATGCGCGAGGTAGCGGCACTGTCAGCGGTTCACTGTTCAGGGCTCCGTACCACTTTTCAGCCGCGATAGCCGGTGCCGGGGATGCGGTGCGCGTAGTCGGTGCAAAGGTAGGTCTCGGGTACCTGCTCGGTCACTGGTACCTCGAAATAGTCGTCCTTGGTGCGGACCGCGAGGTACTGGTCCTTGGCATCGCGATGACACCACATGCCGGTGAGGCCGTGGCCGTACGGCGAGTAATCGGAGAACAGGCATGTTATGCAGGACAGCAGGCGGATGTCGTCCGGGAACTGCTGTCCGAGTCGGAACAACGCGTCCTCGAAGTATCTATCGGTGCCCTGGTAGGTCAGTCCGTCGATGTCGATGGCGAGTTCGAGTGACTCCCCCGCCCCGCCGGGGGGCAGGATCAGCCGGAAGTGGATCACGCCGGGTTGCCGCTGGTCGTGCACCTGCACCGAGCAGGGCAGTTCGCCGGAGAAGACGCAGCCCGAGATGGCGTCCCACTCGTCGACAGGCAGTCCGGCCCGAAGCGCGGCGCTCTTGTCATAGGGACCGAGCGCGTCGAAGTCCGGACCCGCCACCGGGACGCCACGGATCACCGTGCGGATATCGAACCGGTTCGGACCCCAGTGCCGCGATGGCCCGATCCGCCACATGATGCGATCGGTACCGTGATCGTCGGTGTAGGTTCCCGGAAAAACCTGCGGTTGCACAGCTGGATCCTTACTCCCGCGACGAATTGCCCGACTCTAACCGAGAATTCGACGTATTTTCGGCGGGTGGAGAAAATGGTCTTCGTCCTGCGCCGATCCGATGCCGAGGCAACCGAGTCGTGGTGTGAATCGCTGCGCACCACCGTGGCCGCGCAACTGGTCGACCTGGGGGTTGCGGGTGTCACTGTCTATGTACGTGATGCGGCGGTCCAGGCCGCATTGATGCGGATGGTCACGCTGGATCCGCCGATCGCCGCGGCGGTCACGGTCTGGGTCGAGCAGAGCTATGGTCCCGAGGCCACGGCCGCGGCGGCGATTCTCGCCGAATTCGCCACCGCGGCACACGGCTATCTGGTGACCGAGTCGGTGCCGATGCGGCTCGACGATTCGGTCGCGACCCGCACCGAGGGCTTCGGCAACCTCGCCTTTCTGCGCAAGCCCGCCGAACTCATGCGGGCGGAATGGCTGAGTGACTGGCAGGGACGGCATACCGCGGTGGCCATCGAGACGCAGTCGACGTTCGGCTATTCCCAGAACGTCGTGGTACGGGCGATCACACCGGACGCGCCCGCCATCGATGCCATTGTCGAGGAACAGTTTCCGGCGGCGGCGCTCACCGATCCATTGGTCTGGTACGGCGCGCGCGACGCGGCCGAGTTCCAGGACCGGGTGCGGCGCATGCTCGACTCGGTCACCCGGATCGGCGCCGATCGCGACCTCGATACCGTCTCCGCCAGCAGATATCCGGTGCTGCAACCGTTTTCGACACGGACATATCAGCGTACCGACGCATAATGCGCGAACTCTCGCTACCCGGCGGTAGGCAGCGCTGATGAGAACACGAGATCGCGCCGTTACCATCCAAGGATGGCCCGAACTTGGAACACGATCGGCAAGCAGCTAGGCCTCATCGCGAAGCAGCAGGGTCCCAAGATCGTCAAGCAGCAGGGACCGAAGCTGGTCGACAAGCTGCAGCGCTCATCGCTGCTCGAGCGCGCGGTCGGGTCGCTGGCGACGCGTAAGGCGCCCCCGGTCGTGATCCGGCCGACCGCTTCGACCCCGGTGCCGACCGCCGAGCGGGCCAGGCAGGTCGTCTACTGCCCACAGCTGGACGGTCGCGCCGATCCGGGCGAGATCGTGTGGACCTGGGTGCCCTTCGAGGAGGACCCGGCTAACGGCAAGGACCGCCCGGTGCTCGTCGTCGGCCGCGACCGCAGGACCCTGCTCGGGCTGATGCTGTCGTCGAATCCGGAACGCGCCCACGATCGCGACTGGGTCGGAATCGGCAGTGGCAGTTGGGATCACGAGGGCAGGTCGAGCTGGGTCCGCCTCGATCGAGTACTCGATGTCCCGGAGGACGGCATCCGTCGCGAAGGCGCGATCCTGGCCCGCAAGACCTTCGACCTGGTCGCCCACCGCCTGTGCGCCGAATACAGCTGGCACTGACCGTGAATCGCGCCCCGAAGTTACGAGAGGCGGTCAGGCGATCATTTCCCGGGAGCGGCCGAACAGCAGACCGTAGATCAGTGCGCCGAGTACGCCGCCGATGAGCGGGAACACCACGAACACCCAGACCTGCGGTCCCGCGCCGTCCTGGTAGAAGGCGACGGCGAGGCTGCGGGCCGGATTCACCGAGGTGTTGTCCACCGGGATGGAGATCAGGTGGATGACCGTCAGGGTGACACCGATCGACAGACCGGCCAGCGGAATATCGGAGATCTGGTCGGTGGAGGCCAGCACCACGAATACCAGCAGCGCGGTCAGCATGACCTCGATGATGATCGTCGCGGACAGGCCGTATCCGTTCTCGATCACCACCTGTCCGAGCGGACCGCGCACCGCGGACGGACTGTGCTTACCCCAGCCGTTCGCACCGAGCCCGTTGACCGCGCGGTCGTAGGAGGGCAGATTCTTGGCGATTGCGAACAGCACGAGTCCGGCCAGGAATCCACCGATCAGCTGCGCGATCACATAGCCGACCGCGGAGATCACCGAAAGCCTGCCGAGCAGCAACTGCCCGACGGTCACGGCCGGATTCACATGGCAGCCGGAGATCGGCCCGATCGCGTAGACCAGGAACAGCAGGGAAAGACCGAAGGCCAGTGCCACGCCGAGCCCACCGACGCGCTCACCGGCCAGCACCGCGGTACCTACACCGCTCATGACCAGCACGAATGTGCCGAGCGCCTCGGCGGCCCACTTCTTGGCCTCCGGCGTCGGCTCCAGTTCGGTGACTTCCTCGACGACTTCCTGAGCAGTGGGAGACATACGCGCCACCTTCCGAGAGGATCTTCCCCGTATGCACGGGGTTGTGCCTTGGACCTGCTACGAAAATCACGGCTGATGTGAAACTGGACGTTACGCGAGACGGGTGAGCACTACAACGCTAACCCTTCGAGCAATCCGCAAGGGATCGCCACGGTGCTGGGCTAGGCGAGCCGGGTGATCTCTACGACGACCTCCAGATCGGTCGAACCGCCGCCGGAGAAGATGCCCTTGAGCGGCGGCACATCGGCGTAGTCGCGGCCGACACCGACGGAAATGTGCTGTTCGTTGATGGCGATATTGTTGGTCGGGTCGTAGCCCCACCACGCGCCGGTCCACGCCTCGATCCAGGCGTGCGACTGCCCCGCGACCGTCGTATTGATCTCGGCGGCCGGATTGGGGTGCAGATATCCGGAGACGTAGCGGCTCGGAATCCCCATGCTGCGCAATAGCACCAGGGTCAGGTGCGCGTAATCCTGGCATACGCCTTGACGTTCGGCGAAAGCCTGCACGGCCGATGTGTGCACCGATGTGGTACCCGCTATGTAATTCATTTCGTCGTGCACCCATTCAGCCACTCGTACAACGGCTTTCGCGGGCGGAACGCCACGCGCGAGCTGTTTCGCGATCGCGGCCAGCTTCTTGTCCTGCGGCACATAGGCGGTGGGCGAAAGCATTTCGTCGTAACGGTCACCGATGTGTTCGGAAAGCAATTCCTCCCAGGACAACTCCTCGACCGGACCGGCGAACGGTTCGGTCTCCACCACGGATGATCCGGTGACCTCCAATTCGGTATGCGGGGCGTGCAGATCGAAGGAAGTGACCGCGGTACCCCAGTAGTCGGTATACCGATAGGACCGGGTGGCGGGCACCGTCTCGACCCGATTCAGGATGACGTTCTGCCTGCTGTCCGCGCGCGGAGTGAGCCGAGCCTCGTTGAACGATCGGGTGACCGGGGCGTCATAAACATAACCGGTGGTGTGCACCACCCTGATCCGCCAGCTCACAGCTCTCCCTCCACCTGCGCATGGTTATCCTGACTGCTGCGCAGATCGGTCCAGGCCACCCATGGCGCGGCGTGGAAGTACTGCAGTGCGATCGCCTCGCTGACCTCGCGACAGGTCTTCTGAAGCGAAAGCAGGCGATTCTGCAGATCCTCCAGAAGCGCACCGGGCGGCAGGAATTCGAGTTCGCTGCGGGCCCGGCCGAGTAACCGCTGCGCCTCGTGGCGCGCACCGACCCGGCTGCTCGGGCGCTGATCGAGTTCGGTGAGGCAGGCCTCGGCCACCCGCACCGAATGGAAGACCGAACGCGGGAAAAGCCGGTCGAGCAGAATGAATTCGGCGACCAAATTGGCATCGAGCGCGCCGCGATGGGTGCGCAGATAGGTGTCGTGCGCACCGGCCGAGCGCAATACGGTCACCCACGCCGGTGACGAGGTGCGATCACCCGCGCGCGAAAGCAACAGGCGCACGGTCATATCCACGCGTTCGATGGCGCGACCGAGCAGCAGGAAGCGGTAACCATCGTCGCGGCTGAGGGTGGAGTCGGAGAGTCCGGCGAACATCGCCGCGCGCCCCTTGATGTAGTGGAAGAACTCGTGCGGGCCGAGACTGCGCGCGGCCTTCTCGGTGGCCGTGAGCCCGATATAGGTGGCGTTCAGGCACTCCCACATCTCGCTGGAGGTGACTTCGCGTGCGCCCCTGGCATTTTCGCGGGCATTGGCGATCGAGTCGACAATGGAATTGCCGTGGGCATGGCTGAAAGCGACCAGGTCGGTGACCGACCAGACATCGAGTTCGACCTCGGGCGGTTCGATACCCAACACCCGCAACAGAACTCGCGAGGTTCGGTCCGGATCCACCGTGGCGTCCTCGAGCAACTGATGCACCGCGACGTCGAGGATGCGGGCGGTGTCGTCGGCCCGTTCGACGTACCGTCCGATCCAGTACAGGGATTCGGCGTTGCGAGCCAGCATCAGCGCATCACCCCGCCTTGTCGTTGGTCTTGCCCGGGGACGGACTGCTGCCGGATTCGGCAAGGTGCTGGATTTTTCCGGGCACACCGACCTGTTGTCGGTCGGACCCGGGACCACCGAGCTGGTGCTGACTCTGCCGCATCGGTCCCAGCCGCTGCTCCTGCTGTTGTTGCTGCTGTTGCCGACTCGACTGCGTCGGGGTCGATTCCCGGCCGAGCTCACGCTGATCGGATTGCGGCGGATCGCTCACCAGCTCCTCGCCCGCGAGCTCACGGTCGGCGGGCGAGGCGCGCCCGGCCAGCACCCAGGTGTCTTTACTGCCGCCGCCTTGACTGGAGTTGACGACCAGCGACCCCTCCGGCAGCGCCACTCGCGTCAAACCGCCCGGCAGCACCCAGATGTCGTCACCATCGTTGACCGCGAATGGCCGCAGGTCGACATGGCGTGGGACAAGTTCGTTGCCGATCTTGGTCGGCACGGTGGACAGCTGCACCACCGGCTGGGCGATCCAGCCCCGCGGATCCGACTTGATCTTGCGCCGGATCGTGTCCAATTCTCGTGGCGTGGCCACCGGGCCGATGACGATGCCGTATCCACCGGACCCCTCGACCGGTTTGATCACGAGTTCGGCGATGCGGTCGAGCACCTCTTCGCGTTCGTCGTCGAGCCAGCAGCGGTAGGTATCGACGTTGGGCAGTACCGGTTTTTCGGCGAGGTAGTACTCGATGATCGTCGGCACATACGCGTAGGTCAGTTTGTCATCGCCGACGCCGTTGCCGATCGCGCTGGAAATGACCACATTGCCCGCCCGCGCGGCGTTCACCAGTCCGGCAACGCCGAGCACCGAATCGGGCCGGAAGTGCATGGGGTCGAGGAAGATGTCATCGATGCGGCGGTAGATGACGTCGACCTGACGCTCCCCCGCCGTGGTGCGCATGTAGACGACATTGTCGCGGCAGAACAGGTCGCGCCCCTCGACCAGTTCCACCCCCATCTGCCTGGCCAGCAGCGAATGTTCGAAGTAGGCCGAGTTGTAGACGCCGGGCGTGAGCACGACGACCGTCGGATCGGCCTCGTTCGGCGCGGCCGCTGCGCGCAGGGCGGCCAATAGATGGGTCGGATAGTCGCCGACCGCGCGCACCCGGTGCGAGGAGAACAGATCCGGGAAGACCCGCGCCATGGTGCGCCGGTTCTCCATGACATAGGACACCCCGGACGGTGCGCGCAGATTGTCCTCGAGCACTCGGAAATCGCCGCGCTCGTCACGGATCAGATCGATGCCGGCCACATGGATGCGCACTCCGTTCGGCGGCACCAGTCCGGCGGCCTCGCGGTGGAAGTGCTGGCATGAGGTGACCAGCCGCTTCGGGATGACCTCGTCGCGCAGGATGTTCTGCTCGCCGTAGATATCGGCGAGGAACAGCTCCAGCGCCGTGACCCGCTGCTTGATCCCGCGCTCCAGCTTGGCCCACTCGGCGGCCGCGATCACCCGAGGCACCAGATCGAGTGGGAAGGGACGCTCCTGTCCGGATAGCGAGAAGGTGATGCCCTGATCGATGAAGGCGCGGTCGAGTGCGTCCGAACGGGCAGCGAGATCGGCCACGTCGATGGGCGCGAGCGCCGAGAAGATTCCCTTATACGGCTGACGCACCCGACCCTGGCTGTCGAACATTTCGTCGAAGGCGTCCGCGTACCGGCCGGGTTGGTAGCCCTCGAATAGTCCGGATGTGGTTGCTCTACCGTTGCCGTTCGCATGCCCGTTCGACCGGACGCGATTCGGCGCAGATCGTGCCGAACGTGGCGGCGAGCCGGGAGTCATGCGAAAATCGTGCTACAGCAGCATCGATGCCGTGTGAGACGCAAGTAAATTTCTTGCATCACTCCGGATTTTACGCCCCTTACGCGGTCGGTAGCGTTGCCGGCCGAGCCGTTCGCGCGGTAGCGATTTCGCGTGCCGGGGCGGTGGTGATTTCGTGTGCGACGCGGGGGCTGGTACCCTCGATCTTCGGCGTCGCGTTACCTGATTGCTCCGGTTTCCAACGCGCGCTCGCGAACTTTTCAGCACAGTCCACCAGCGACAGGAACACGAGGAAACAGGCGTGGCCAACATCAAGTCCCAGATGAAGCGGATCCGCACCAACGAGGCGGCGCGCTTGCGCAATCAGTCGGTCAAGTCCGAGCTGCGCACCGAGATCCGCAAGGTCCGGGAGGCCTTCGCGGCCGGTGACAAGGAGAAGGCCGCCGGTCTGGTCGTGAACGCCAGCCGCAAGCTGGACAAGGCCGCTTCCAAGGGCGTCATCCACGCCAACCAGGCCGCAAACAAGAAGTCGGCTCTCGCGGTGGCGCTGAACAAGCTCTGATCGCAACAGTACCGTCCATACGTTGACGCAGCCGCCGTGGCCACGATGACCACGGCGGCTTTTGTCGTCCCCATCAACTATTGCGAGGGTCACTTTTTCGGTCCGGCGGCATGGATTCGGATATTTCTTCAGCAATAGTTCAGCAATCTTCCGTCACGGTAGCGATGCCGCTGCCTGGGCGTTGAGCGGAACCGTCCCGGCAGGTGCCGTGTCATCGAGACTTTCCTGGCAAATCGGCAGGAAAGTGCTGGCCCTGCCAGCATCCGCAGGTCATCGCCGCATCCCACTCCTCGAGCCGTATTCGGATCGGGCAGCCACATGTCGGAGGTTCCCGCTACGATTCGGCGCATGGTTACCGTCTACGCCAATCAGACGCCGGTCCGCTCCGAAGATCTGCCGGACATCATCCGCGCAGCCGAGGTCCTAGGCATCGGACTGAAGATCGAGAACGTCATGGTCCCCGATGAGGAAGGCGGCTACTCGCTCGAGTGGATCGTCACCCGGGACGAGGAAATTCCGGCCTACGAGGAGTGGGAGGGCCGGTACGAGGAGTCCGAAGACGACATCGAGCTGGTTCTCAGCTCGGTCGAATAGATCCCCGCGAATCCGCACCCGCACCGAGCGGGTGCGGATCTCTGGGTACTCAATCCAGATCGCCGTTCAACCGATCCAGCGCGGCTTGGGAGTCCGCATCGGCCGCGCGATAGATGATGATGCGCTGGTCCGGATCCTGTAGCGGCATGAGTACTTCGAAATTGACCACCAGCGGCCCGACTTCCGGGTGGCGCAGCGGCTTCTCCCCGCGCCCCTGCACCCGGACGTCGTGCCTGGCCCACCCCTGCGCGAACTCCTCGCTGCGTGCGGTGAACTCAGCGACCAGATCGGCGAGTTCCTGATCGTCCGGATGGGCCGCCCACGCGGCGCGCAGATCGGCGACGCCCTCGCGAATGATCCGATCCCGGTCGCAGTAGAAATCGCGCATCGCGGGATCCAACAGGCACAGCCACATGGAATTGCGCTGCCGCGGCGGCAGGGCGCCGAAGTCGACGACCAACCGCGCCATTTCCGGATTCCACGCCAGGATGTCGTAGCGGTGGTTGATCAGCATCGCGGGCAGCGGCGACAGATCGTGCACCAGCAGCTCTAGAGCGGGCGCGGGGACGGTGCTGGGTTTCCCGGCATTCGGCTGGCGCTGCTGGGCCAGATCGAAGAGGTAGGCGCGCTCGTCGGTATCCAGACGCAGGGCGCGGGCGAGCGCCTCCAGGACATCCGCGGATGGGCGCAGGCCGCGTCCCTGTTCCAGTCGCACGATGTAGTCGGTGCTCACACCCGCCAGCTCGGCGACTTCCTCCCGGCGCAGGCCCGGGGTGCGCCGAGCCTGTTTGCGCGGAGGCAGCCCCAGATCGCCGGGATTCAAGCGCTCGCGCCGAGCGCGCAGGAAGGCCGCGAGTGCTTGTGCCCAATTCGCGGAGCTCCCTGACCCTTCGTGGTCACGCAAGCTACCGCCTCCGGACCTGAGCTCGCTCCGCTGTGTCGCATTCACCGTGCTCGTCATCGCCCTCGATCTTACGGCTGACTAGGACTGGCTTTCCCAGGAAAGACCTTCCCTTACCCAAGCTCTCGCACCGTTCCAGACTCGATGACACCGGAAACGAAGTACTAACGACAGGAGCACGACATGTCCGGAGCCCGCACCCTCGATACCTACCGGTTGCTCGGCCGTTCGGGTCTTCGGGTGTCTCCGCTGTCCCTCGGGACAATGACGTTCGGCGCCGATTGGGGTTGGGGCGCCGATAAGGACGAGGCCCGCAAGATCTTCGACACCTATGTCGAGCGCGGCGGCAACTTCATCGATACCGCGAGCCAGTACACCAACGGCACCTCCGAGCAGCTGCTCGGCGAATTCAGCGCCGCCAATCGCGAAAGTCTGGTGCTGGCAACGAAATACACGATGCTGCGGCGGCCGACCGACCCCAACTCCGGCGGCAATCACCGCAAGAGCATGGTCGGTTCGGTGGAGGCCAGCCTGCGTCGGCTGAACACCGACTACATCGACCTGCTGTATCTGCACGCCTGGGACTTCCTGACCCCGGTCGAGGAAATCCTGCGCGCCATGGACGATCTGGTCCGCGCCGGCAAGGTGCTCTATGTCGGCATCTCCGACGCACCGGCCTGGCAGGTCGCACGCATGCAGACCATCGCCGACCTGCGCGGCTGGTCGCCACTGATCGCGTTGCAGATCGAATACAGCCTGATCGAGCGGACCGTCGAACGCGATCTCATTCCGATGGCGAGGGAACTCGGCCTCGGTGTGGTGCCGTGGTCGCCGCTGGCCAGCGGTGTGCTCACCGGCAAGTACAGCCGCGCCGACCTGACACACGACGCGGAGAGCTCACCCGAGGGCACCCGCAAGAACGTGGCCGCCGCCAACGGCTCGCTCACCGAACGCGGCCTGGTAATCGCCGACGTGGTGAAAGATGTTGCGGCACAACTGGGCAAGACTCCGTCGCAAGTAGCGCTCGCCTGGACACTGCAGAACCCGGGCGTCACGGCACCGATCATCGGTGCGCGGACGGCGGCACAGTTGGAGGACAACCTCGGTGCGCTCGAGGTGGAATTCGATGCCGCCCAGCTGGACCGGCTGGAACAAGCCAGCGCGATCGAACTGGGCTTCCCGCACGACATGCTGGCGCGTCCGATGACCCGCGGAGTGACGTTCGGCGACCTGAAAATCGAAGGCCGCGAGTGAGTTTCCCCTTTGCGGTGGGTGCGAGCCCTATTCGCACCCACCGCATCGGTGTGTCGGACAGCGAGCAGGTTCAGCGCTATCTCAGCTTGCGGAGTGCAGGTCCAGGATCTGCGTGAGGGCGTGTTCCAAGGCGTAGGTGGCGTCGGCGGCACCACCCTTGACGTCGGCATTCAGCGTGGCGACCACTTGCAGGGCCGTGCCGATGCTGGCCTGGTTCCAACCTCGCGCTTGGGCCTGGGCTTTCTTCACCTTCCACGGCGGCATGCCCAACTGCTGGGCCAGCTTGAACGGGTCGCCGCGGCCCGCGGAGCCGACACGGGCGATGGTATGGACGGAGTCGGCGAGTGCGTCGGCGAGCAGTACATGCGGTACACCGCGGTCGGTGGCCCAGCGCAATGCCTCCATGGCACCGGGGCGATCCCCCGCGACCGCGAGTTCGGCGACATCGAAACCGGAAATCTCGGCCTTGCCGGAGTAGTAGCGGCGCACGGCGGCGATATCGATCTTGCCGCCGGTATCGGCGACCAATTGCGAACAGGCCGCGGACAATTCCCGCAGATCCGAGCCGACCGCCTCCAGCATCACCTGCACGACCTCGCTCGAAACCCGCGCCCCGGCGTTGCGAAATTCGCCGCGTACGAACTCCACCCGCTCGGCCGCCTTGGTCAGCTTGGCGCAATCGTGCACCTGCGCACCCGACTTCTGCAGCGCAGGGGCCAGTGCCTTGGCCCGACCGCCCCCGGAATGCAGCACCACGAGCACCACACCTTCGGGCGGATCCCCGGCGGCAGCGGTGATCACCGCGACCGCCTCCTTACCGGCCTCCGCCGCCGACTCGAGCACGATCACCCGATCCTCGGCGAAAAGGGAAGGACTCAGCAGCTCTGCTAGCTCAGCGGTGCTGGCATCCCCGGCCCGCAGCCGATCAACAGGCACCGCATCGGGCTCGGGCGCATTCGCCCGCACCTGCGCCGTAATCCCCGCGATGGCCCGTTCGACCAACAGCTCTTCATCACCGAGCACCAGGTGCACTGCCGCAGTCCGTTCGCTCACGCGAGCATCCTACGGTTCGTCACCGACACCTCCTCACACCTCGCAGGCTCCTCCGCCTTTCACCATCCGTGTTCGAAACTCGGGCCTCCCGGTCGTCTAGCTATTCCGTCCGTCATCCACGCGCTGCACTCCAGCAGGTACCGGTCCCGACTTCGGCCGGACGGATCCAACGGCGAGCCTGCGCTCCGAAGCTCCGGGGTCCAGCAGCTTGTCCAGATCGGCGCGCAGACTATCGGGACAGCTATCTGGCTCTTCGGGTGGTCAGGGTTCGCAGCTGACGGCCCTCACCCAGGACCAGTACGTCGCCCTGTTGATCGGTCCGCGCGACGGCGACACCCAGGTCGGCGAGATCCGCGAGCACACCCGGATTCGGGTGGCCGAAGGTGTTGTCGGCACCGACGCTGACCAAGGCGAGTCGCGGGTGGACGGCGGCAATGAATTCCTTCGTGGTTGTTCGCGATCCGTGGTGCGGCAGCTTCAGGACGTCGGCCTGCACAGGAGCACCCGAGTGGAGCAGTCGTTGTTGCGCTGGGGCCTCGATATCGCCGGTGAGCAGGATTCGGCCGGCAGGCGTGGTGGCGGCGATGACGATCGAGCGGTCATTGGCATCATCGGTGCTAGGCGGGCCGGTCGGGCGGTGTTGGAGTGGGGCCGGGGCGAGTACGTTCAATTCGACAGCGCCGAAACGCAATACCTGTCCCGAAGACAACTCCAGCACCGGGATGTGTTCCTGTGCCGCGAGACCAGCGACTTGTTCCGGTCCGCTGACCGATGCGCGCCGATGTCGTGGCGAATGCGGTTCGGGGGAAGAGTCCGTCGACGCATCCGAATCCGCCTCCGATCTGGTCGAATTCGATATTCGACGGTCGCCGGTGATTGCGGATTCGACATTTCCCGCTGTTCCGGAGAGCTCGCCGGGCCCGACTGCCAGGGCGTCGACCGCACGGCCTTGTAAGGCACCAGCCAATCCGGCGATGTGGTCGGCGTGCGGATGTGTCAGCACGAGCAGCGAGATCCGGTTGATGCGCAGGCGATTCAGACAGGTGCGCATGATGCGCGGGTCCGGTCCGACATCGATGACCACCGCCGTGTGGTCACCGACGGACAATGCGAGTCCGTCTCCCTGACCAACATCACAAACAGCCAATACCCAGCCAGCGGGTGGCCAGCCCGGATGCCAGACCCGCACCGGAATCAGCACGCCCGCGACGCCGAGGAGCACGGCAGCTGCGAGGCGGCGCATCATCGCCGACCGCAATGCGAGCACAGCGAAAACTACTGCCGCACAAGCGATAGCCCCGCCGGTGAGACCACCGCGCACTGAGATCTCCGCGCCCGGCACGTTCGCCGCATGTTCGGCCACGAACAGCAACCACCACAGTGGCGGTTGCGTGCAGCGCAGTATCAGTTCGGCCAGCGGCGGCCAGGCCGCAGCAAGTACGGTGCCGACCGCACCGAGCACCGTGACCGGTGCGATTACGGGTTCGACCAGGATGTTCGCGAGAATCGCGACCAGACTGAGCCGCCCGGTCAACGCGACCACGACCGGTGTCGTCACCACGAAAGCGGCGGCCGATACGGCGACGATCTCGGCTGGCACCCGCCACCAGCCGCGATCGCGCAACCAATCCGCCCAACTGGGTGCCAATAGGATCAGTCCGGCGGTCGCCAGTACCGACAGTCCGAATCCGGCTCGCACGGCAAGTTCTGGCCACAGTGCGAGCAAACCGATGACCGCGGTGCAGAGCGCGGGCAATGCTTGCTTGCGACGTCCGGTTATCAAGGCGAGCAGAGTAATCGCGCCCATTGCCCCTGCCCGCAGCACACTCGGATCCGGACGTGCCACAACAATGAACATCAGCAGTGCCGCAGCCGCGACCGCGGCACCGGCGCGCGGCCCAAGGGTGAGCAGCCGCACAGCACCGAGCACGACCGCCAACAAAATCGTGAAATTGGCCCCGCTGACCACGCAAATATGTTCCAGTCCAGCGATTTCGAACTCCTCGCGGACTTCGTCGGGCAGCGCGGAAGTGTCTCCCACCACCAGCGCGGGCAGCAGCCCCGCCTGCTGTTCGGGTAGTACGCGTGCCGCCTGCGCGAGGTCGGTGCGCACCGCCGCCGCGACCCGTTGCCACCAGGGCAAGGCACTGACCACGACCGGCGGTCCCTGAGCCCGCAGCGTGGCGACGGTGAGGTCGCGGTGCCACGGCCGTTCCGGCTTGGCCCGAAACTCCACCGCTCGCCCGGGCAATAGCTCGCCCCAGTCCATGCCGGACCCGAGGATCACCACGGTGCCACCCACCCGTACCGTCACACCGCCTTGCCGATACTCGCGCAACCGAGCCTGCACCTTCCATCGCTGCTCACCCCCGAATGCGCTGGACCGCACCGGTTTCGGATCATCGGTGGGTATCACGACCACACGCACCGAAGCGGCCGTGTTCCGCAACGGATGCGTCGCCACCCGATGCTCGCGCCATGCCCCGGCCACCGCGAACCCGGCACCCATCAGCAGCGCGGCGAGTGCGGCGACGGCGACCACCCGCCACCGCTCGCTGGGATGGGCCACCGCGCGCAAAAGCACCACCCAGAGGCCGATCGCCAGCAGCACCAGCGCCGACGCCAGCACCAAACCGGCCACCCATCCCACCGTCAGCACGACAATCGTCGCGCCCCAACAACTCAACGCGGCGGGCAGCAACCGCGCGTCGAGCACCCGTGCTGCCTGCACCGATGGCTCACCATCCTCGGCAGCCCGTCGATCGATATCGCCCTGCCCATCTGTCCCACCGTCGAATGCGGTCATACCGTCACCAGATCGCGCAGGCGGGCGAGCCGGGCCGGGCCGATGCCGTCGACCTCGCCGAGTTGGGCGACATCGGTGAATCGTCCATTCGTGGTGCGCCAGGTGACGATTGCGCGAGCAGTGACCGGGCCGATGCCCGGGAGGGCATCGAGTTCGGCTTCGGTCGCGGTATTGAGGTCGATCTTGCTCGACGGGCGTTGCGCCGCAGTGGAATTCGGTGCAGATCCGCCCGGCGGCCGTCCACCTGCACCGATCGTGGCACTGCCGAGCTGCGGCCCCGCGTTCGGACCGCTCGGACCAACGAGAACCTGGTCGCCGTCCTGGAGACGCTGCGCGAGGTTGAGCCCGCTCAGATCCGCACCGTCCTTCGCACCGCCCGCAGCGGTGAGCGCGTCGGCGACTCGCGACCCGGCGGGCAATCGCACCAGGCCCCCGCGATGGACGAGACCGACCACGCTGATCACCAATTCCGTTGTGGGACTCGTAGTTACCGGCAGGGCAGACGATGCCGCGCCGGATGATGCCGCGCCGGACGATGCCGCCATGCTTGCGGCGGACAGCCCAGCCGGTGCCGTACCGGTGCTGACGCGCACCGCGGACGGCAGCGGCACCGCCTGCGCGACCGGTCGCTCACGCAACACCACGACAGCCGCGACTACCACTGCTGCCAGTCCGACCGCGACGAGCGTCACCAGTCCCCGCCACCCCGGATCCAGTCGAGTACCCCGAAACCGTTCCGGCACAAGATGTTCCCGCCATGCCGAGCGGTGCCGCGGCTCATCCAGCCAACCCGGTGCCCGCACCTCGCCGACCGCGTCCGCCCAGTCCTCCTCATCATCGAGATCGGACCGGGCGTCCTTGGTAGACGAAAAATCGGTATCGGACTCCACAGCGTCGGATAACTCCTGGTCATCCCAGCGTCCACCGCGGACCAGCGGCGCACTTCGCCCCGATCGTTTTCCGGACTTCGACGAACGTGGCGAACTTCGACAGAGCTCAGCGCCTCGGCGGTCGTTACGCGCCGGACTCCCGGCACCGATCGTTCGGCTGGCACCGACCCGCTCGGTCAGCACGGTCAGTCGTCGGCGAATCCGCTCGCGCTCGTCATGTCGGGACATGGCGGCGACGCTAGTCCCACCGCACGGCCGAGAATCGGTGCCGACCAGGCGAAATAAAAAGTCTGTTGATAACTCCATGCCTGTGGATAACCCCGCTCGCGAAGGCGCGAATGCCTGTCCGACAACAGCGTCGGCGGGCGCACGTTACGGGGCTCGAACTGAGGCATAGGTCAGTTCCGCAGTGCTGTCAATACCGTCGTGGTGAACTGCACCGGGAAGGAACCACCAGCCGCGTCGATGGCGGCCCCGACGCCTGCCAGCACCTCTTCCTGTGTGGCAGAAGAGAATTGAGCATGACCGCCGGTCGTGGGCAGTTGATCCAGCCACTCGTCCCGGGTGTAGGTCCGCTCCCAATCGAACGTCCACTGCTCGGGATCACCGAAGCCATCCGCCGCCTGAATCCCCTCGCTCGCCTTGATCGACGGCGACGAAGACGCCGTCGTCGCCCCCGCTGCCCAACGAGCAGCAAGCGAGTCGGGCACGACCCGTTGATAGACCGCGGCGAAGCCTTGGGCCAACTCTGTTGGCGGCTGGCCCGAATTCCAGAACACGGCCAGCCGTCCACCGGGTCGCAGCACTTCGGCGGCCTTTGCGGCACCCGCGAGAGGGTGCACCCAGTGCCAGCTCTGGCCGGAGATGACGGCGTCGAAGGTTCGGCCAGCGGGGTCCCAGGATTCGAAGGCCGACACTTCGACCTCGAAGCCGTGCTTGCGCGCCCACTCAGCCATCCGCGCATCGACCTCCACACCAAGGACGCGACAACCGGCGGCCCGGAACTGCCGAGCCGCTATGCCGGTACCGATGCCGACATCGACGATCTCGAGGCCCGGGCTGGCGGCGACGATCGCATCCACCATGGCAGCCGGATAGCTGGGTCGGGCCCGGTCGTAGCGCTGCGGATCCGAGCCGAACGATTCGGCCAGCTCACGGGCTCGATGGGATTCGCGTTGGTCGGAGGCGGTGCGCTCCGGAGGTACAGTGGGCATGCGCCCACCATAGTGGGCATGCGCCCACTTGCCAACGGGTGCGCCCGAGAAAAGGAGATACCGTGCCGACAGGGGTGGCCATGCGCGATCCGCGCGAGCAGCTATTCGCTGCCGCCGAGCGAATCCTGTTGCGAGACGGTCCGAATGCGCTGAACAGTCGCGCGGTCACCACCGAGGCAGGCTGCGCCAAGGGCGTCCTGCACCGGCACTTCGCCGACTTCGACGCGTTCCTCGCCGAACTCGTCCTCGACCGCATCGGCCGAATCGATCAGCAGTCCGCCGCCCTGCGCGAATCCGCAGGCACCCGCACGGTCACCGACAATCTCACCGAAGCCCTGACCACCGTCTTCGAATCGGTCGCGGTAGCCATAGTCAGCCTCGTCACCTTCCGAGACGAACTCCGCGCCCGCCTGCGCCCCGTCCGGCCCTCCGGCGTCCCGGTACTCACCGAAGCAACCACGATGCTCGCCACCTACCTCACCGCCGAACAGGCCCTGGGCCGCATAACCCCCGAAGCCGACACCCACACCCTTGCCCTGACCCTCATCGGCAGCGCCCACCTCCTCTTCGCCGACCGAACCACCGCCCCACCCACCCCCGAAGCCACCCGCAAAGTCGTAACCACCGTCATCACAAGCGCTCTCGGCTGAGGTGGCGAGTGTCACCAAGGTCAGCGTGACCGCAGCCAGTCCCGGAAGTGGGTGGTAGCGAGGTGGGTGCCTTTGGGCGCCGTGAGCACATCTCCTTTGACGGCTGCGAATAGGCCGGCGGTCTCGTCGGTGATGACGCGGCGGTTGTCGCCGGTGATCTCCAGTGCGATTCGGCCCAGTTCGTCGAGTCGGAAGACTTCGGGGCCGCCGATATTGCGGATGCCTCGCAGCGGAGCGCCTGCGGCGACCTCGGCGACGGCGGCAGCGACCTCGGCGGAGCTGATGGGCTGAATCGGGGTGGACGGCAGCCGCACGACATCACCGTCGGTTGTCCAGTCCAGCGCCGCCACAACGAATTCCATGAACTGAGTCGCGCGGACGATCGAGTACGGGATCGGTCCGGCCTCGACCAGGTCCTGCTGCAGTGTCTTGGCCCGGTAGTAGACGAGGTCGGGCACCTGGTCGACGCCGACGATCGAGAGCGTCACGATGTGGCGCACGCCCGCCGCCTGCGCGGCGGCCAAGAGGTGGGGCACCGAGGTGCGGAAGAAGTCGAGCGAGGCCTCGTCGAAGGTCGGCGAGTTGGCCACGTCGACGACCACCTCGGCACCGCGCAGCGCCTGGTCGAGTCCGTCGCCGGTGAGGAGATCGATGCCGGTCGAGCGCGAGTGCCCGGTCGCATCGTGTCCCGCCGCGGTGAGCTTCTCCACCACCTGGGAGCCGATGAGTCCGGTGCCGATGACTGCGATCTTCATGAGCTTGCCTCCTGTTCGCTATCGGGGCGGATCGCCCCGTAGAGCACTGTGTCGACGGTCCGCACGCTGTCGAGCCCACGCGTCTAATCCGATAATGGCGCCTTCACTTCCGTCGGGGATTTGTCGGGACGCAGGCCGCGCCAGGAGGGATGGCGGAGGCGGCCGTCGCTGGTCCATTCGGTGAAAGTCACTTCGCCGACGAGGGTTGGGGTTGTCCAGATAGCGTCGGGCACGTCGGCGGTTACGGTGGGGCTATTGCGTTGTAGGTGTTGGAGTTCGGATTGGAGGTCGGCGAGGGCGGATTGCGTGAAGCCGGTACCGACGTTGCCGATGTAGACGAGGTTTCCGGAGTCGTCGTGCACTGCCATCAGGAGGGAGCCGATGGTCCGTGCGCGTCTGCCGGTTCCCGGTCGCCAGCCGACGATGATGACCTCCTGGTCGCGCATATTTTTGACCTTGGTCCACAATGGGCTGCGCCGGCCGGGGAGGTAGGGACTGTCGAGGCGTTTGCAGAGAATGCCTTCGAGGCCAAGGTGTTTCGATTCGGCGAGTACATCTGCGCCGGTGCCGTGTAAGCGCGGTGGAACCTGCCAATGCGGGCCGCGTAGGCCGAGTTGTTCCAACAGTTGGCGACGCTGCTGATAGGGCAGGTCGATCAGGGATCGGTCGCCGATGTGGAGCAGGTCGAAGATCAGGTACGTCGCGGGAATGGACTTCCGCAACGCGCGGATCATGGCGGGATTGCGCTGGTGCATGCGTGGCTGCAGTGCTTCGAAGGAGGTCCGGCCGTCGGCGGCGAAGGTGACGACCTCGCCGTCGACGACGAATCTCGGATTCCCGGGTGCGATATCCGCGAGTTCCGGCCAGGCCGCGGAGATGTCCTTATCGTTGCGCGAAATCAGCCGCAGGTCGTTATCGACGTACCCGATGGCGCGAATGCCATCGAATTTGACCTCGTAGCCCCAGCGGTCACCGTCGCCGGGGAGAGCACCCGCCAGCGCCAGCATCGCCGCATAGTGCGGCAGCCTCGTCACACCCGCCTCGTCGCCATCGCCGGTCCCCTTGCGAACTCGAACGCTGCTGACAATTAGCTGAATGATACCGACTGGTCTGGCAGGCGAGGGTTATCGAACGATTCCTCTCCGGATGAGCGGGTCCGGACCGATTCCGGGCCTGCTCAACCGGAGAGGAATCCTGAGCATCCAGAGTTCTGTTGAGTGTCGGCACATGGCATCTACCTCCATTTCATTGCTGGGACCGAATCGACGGATCTAGGTGAACAGCCTGGTGACGAAGGCGTTCATGTTGTCCCGGACTCGCTCGATCTTGGTCTCCTCGGTGATCAGATCTTCCCGGTACCGATTGCCGAGCGCGGGCGTTCGTTTACCGCGCGCGTACAGCGAACACGCCAGATCGGTGCACATATAGGTACCGATCGAGTTGCCCCGGCGTCCGGATTCGCCCGCCTTGTGCGCGGTCATCAGCGAGACGCCGCGACCGGTATGCGAGGTCAGGCAGATCGCGCACATTTGGGTACGGCCGGATCCACCGGTTTCGTAGCGCAGCGCGATGCCGAGGATGCGATCGTCGCGCGGCACAACGAGATAGCCGCGACCGGGCAGTGATGGATCGCTCCAGCCCAGGAAGTCCAGGTCATCCCACGGTCGCTTGTCCAGGTCCCGGGGCACCGGCAACTTCTTGGCGGTCGTCTTGGAACAGTTGATGAACGACGACCTGATGTCGCGTTCGGTGACGGCTTTCATGACGGCATCGACTCCTTCGATCGATCGGTGGACAAACCGAAGGAACGCTACAGCTGGTCATTAGCCCGGGCAACGGAATTTCCAGGCTCACACGCGGCGCATCACCGACACGACCTTCCCGAGCACCACCGCCTCATCACCGTCGATCACGTCGTAGGCCGGATTGCGCGGTTCCAGATAGACATGCCCGTTGCGACGCCGATACACCTTCACCGTCGCCTCCCCATCGATCATCGCGGCGACGATGTCACCGGAATGCGCCTCGTACTGTTTGCGGATGACCACCAGATCGCCGTCGCAGATCGCCGCATCGATCATGGAATCGCCGCGCACGCGCAGCCCGAAAACCGTTCCGCGACCGACGAGTTCACGCGGCAGCGTCATCACGTCGTCGGCGTGTTCCTCGGCGAGGATGGGCGTGCCCGCAGCGATATCACCGACGACCGGAACCGCGACCGAATCATCGGCCTGCTCCGCAACCACCGACGCCTGCAGGAACATCCGCACATCGATCGGCCGTGACATGGTCTCGCTGCGGCGCAGAAACCCCCTGTCCTCCAAGGACTTCAGATGCTTGGAGACCGAGGACGAGGACCGCAGGCCGACAGCATCGCCGATCTCCCTGGTATTCGGCGCGTACCCGTACCGCAGCACCCAGTCCCGGATCGTGGCGAGGATCCGCTGCTGACGCGGCGGCAGGGTCGAGGTGTCGAGGTGGTCGAAGGCATCGTGGTCGTATCCGGTCACCCGCGAATCTTAGAGGTGCGCGCGGACAATTCCGGCTTTGTCACACCGGGCCCGCCTGCGTCGTCATCCCGGTAACGACCAGCACATGCGAACCCTGGAGGAACCATGACGACCATCCTGCTGACCGGCGGCACCGGCACTCTGGGCCGCCACGTCACACCGCTGCTGGTAGAAGCCGGTTTCAAGATCCGGATGCTCAGCCGCAATGCCCACGAATCGACCGACGGCATCGAATTCGTGACCGGAGATCTGCTTGCCGGCACCGGCGTCGAGGCCGCGGTCGACGGCGCGGAGATCATCCTGCACCTCGCTGGCGGCCCCAAGGGCGACGACATCGCGACCCGGCACCTGGTCGACGCCGCCGCCAAGGCCGGTGTGCAGCACATCGTCTACATCGGCGTGGTCGGCGCCGAAAAGCTGCCGATCGGTTACTTCCGAGCCAAGTTCGCGGCCGAACAGGCCATTATCGAATCGGGCGTCCCGTACACCATCCTGCGCGCGGCCCAGTTCGACGACCTCGCCCTGAAGACCGCACAAGCCATGGCGAAGAGCCCGGTCGTCCCCGCGCCCGGCGCGGTGCTGTGGCAGCCGGTCGATTCGCGGGAGGTGGCCGCCCGGCTCGTGGAGCTGACGCGCGGCGCACCGGCCGGGCGGGTACCCGATCTGGTCGGGCCGACGGTGTACACGATGGCCGAGCTGATCCGCGGCTACCTGAAGGCCGAGGGTAAGCGGCGGTTGTTCCTACCGGTTCCGGTGCCGGGCAAGGTCGGGCGCGCGTATCGCGGGAAGGAGAATCTGACCCTCGATGGTGCGACCGTCGGCAAGCTCACCTGGGAGAACTTCCTCGCCGAGCAGGTGTGAATCTCCTTGCACAACGCAGGAATAATTGATGTGCCAGCGCCATGACCGTTCTGCTACCGTGGCGCATATGAAGCGCGCTGCTGTGACGACGACGCCGGAGACTGTCCCGGCGCGCTGATCGTTGTCCTGATCGAAAGCCCCGGGCGAGTGCCCGGGGCTTCGTCTTGTGGTCACTCGCCCGCTGTCCGCGAGGAGACCCCGTGCACGACCACCGCAAACTCGGCCGCGAACTCGGCCTGTTCGATACCGACCCACTGATCGGATCCGGCCTGCCGTACTGGCTGCCCGACGGCGCCACTGTGCGCCACGCACTCGAGGAATTCATCCGTACCGCGGAACGTCGGGCCGGGTACCGGCACGTGTACTCACCGGCACTCGGAAAGCGGGAGCTCTACGAAATATCCGGGCACTGGTCGCATTACCGCGACGACATGTTCCCGCCGATGGAGTTGAGCGGCGAACAGGTGGTGCTGCGCCCGAGCCTGTGCCCGCATCACGCGGTGATGTTCCGTTCCCGCTCGCACAGCTATCGCGAATTACCTTTGCGGATGGCCGAATTGGGCGGGATGTATCGATCCGAACTCTCCGGCGTACTCGGCGGACTGACCCGGGTCCGCGCGATCCAGCTCAATGACGCACACATCTTCTGCACCGTAGATCAGGTCGCCGACGAGGTCGCGGGCGCGCTGGACCTGATCCGATCGGCGCACGCGGCCATGGGCATCCGCCCCACTCGATACCGGCTGTCCTTGCCCGGTCCGGGCGGGAAATACGTTGCGGCCCCGGAACTCTGGCAGCAATCGACCGCCATGCTCACCGACGTTCTCGACCGCTCCGGCCTGCCGTATGAAGCAGCCGAGGGCGAGGCCGCGTTCTATGGTCCCAAGATCGATATCCAGTTCACCGACAGCGCCGGCCGCGAATTCACCCTCTCCACCGTGCAGGTCGACTTCCACCAAGCGGAGCAATTCGACCTGCACTACATCGGTGCGGACGGCGCCGAACACCGCCCGGTCATGGTGCACCGCAGCATTATCGGCAGCGTCGAGCGGGCCGTCGCGCACCTGATCGAGGTGCACGGCGGTGCGTTCCCGGCTTGGCTGGCCCCGACCCAGGTGATTGTCCTGCCGATTTCGGCGGCCGAGGCGGCGCCCGCCGAAGCGCTCGTCGAACGCTGTCTCGGGCTAGGACTGCGCGCCGAAACCGCCGATCAGGGCAGTCTCGGCGCGCGCATTCGCGAAGCTCGCCTGGTCCCCTACCAAATTGTGATAGGTCCGAATGAGGTCGCGAATGACCTTGTCGCGGTGCGGCTTCGGGACGGACAGCGCCTCGATCCGCTACCTGCTGACGAATTGCTTCGCCGCATAACCGAACTCATCGCCGCGCACAGCATCGAGCTGTGACCCTCAGTGCTCGGTGACGAAGTGGATCGCCAAGCGATCGCATAGTTCACCGAGTGCGCACGCATCGATGTGTGGCGCGTCCGGCCACGCATCGGCGTTCGTCCACGGCACCGAGGCGGGGGTGCCGTGCGGGCGAGCGAATACATGCTGGTGGAAGTGCGCGACGCTCAGTCCGGTGATCGCGGAGAATACGAATTCCGGTGCCAGCTCGACATATAACGCGTGCGCGGCGCGCCGAGCGGCCCAGCCAACCGCCCGCGCCTCGGCGTCGGTCAAGGTCGATAACGTCGGTGCGTGCCGCCGGGTCTCCACGAAGAGGTAGCCCGGCACCGGCATGCCCTCGGTGAGCGGCCGATGCGTCACCAACACCAGGTCGTCCGCGTAGATCACCGGGCCGACCAGCGCGCCGATCCCTCGATGCTTATCGCAGATCGGACATTCGTCGCCCACATCCTCACCGTAGCTTCCGTGCATCGCCTCGATATCGAAGCTGCGCCATCCCACTCGATATCGCCGAGCGCCCTTGCGGCACTTGATGTTATCCCGCTGCCGAGGTCGGGTCGGGCGGTGTCGCCGGGCGGCGCCGCCGCACATTGCGGATCGTGGCATCGGCGATCAGTTCAGAGCCTCGGAGGCCATCTCATCGCGCAGGATCACCGCGTCCGGATGCTCCCACTCGACCGATTCGACGGTCAGCGGCGGATTGATCGGAGTTACGGAACTCGTCATGCCGCGACGTTAGTCACCTCCGGTGCCGACCGAAGGGGTTGCGATCACGCAGAAATTATTACGCCCACCACGCCATTCGACCGGACATGCGGCACGTCCGCGAGTGCTGGACCGTAGCCGATCAGGCGCAGCCACCCGGGACGACCAACACACCGACCGCACCGACGCCGAGGTGAACGCCCAGCGTCGGCCCGAATTCCGCGACAATCAGTTCACGGATACCGGGCAGTAGCTCCCGCAGTTGGCTGGCGACGGTATTCGCGGCGTCCTCGGCACCCAGGTGTTGTACGGCGACGGCGGCGCCATCGTCACCCGCCGCATCAACCGCAGCCGCAACGAGTTTGGCGTAGGCCTTGGAGCGAGTACGCACCTTTTCGCGCAGTTCCAAACGGCCCTCGACGATCTGCAGCAGCGGTTTGCTGACCAGTTCGCTGCCGAAAAATGCTGCGGCGCTACTCAATCGACCGCCGCGGCGCAATTGTTCGGTGCGGTTCACCAGAACGAAGGTGCGTGATCGGCTGGCCGCGGCGACGGCGGTGTCGTAGACGATATTCAATGTCGCGCCACTGCGCGCGCGGCGGGCGGCGGCGAGCACCGGCAGACCGGTAGCCAGACCAGCGCCGAGTGAATCGACCAGCCGTATCTGATCGGCGGCGTCCATATCGCGGACCGCCTGCCGTCCCGCTTCCCAGGTACCGGAGAGTTGGCGCGAAAGATGTACCGCGACAACACCGTCCCCGTTGCTGCGCTCCAGTGCCTGCTCGTAGACCGCGCGCAGCTCACCGGGTGAGGCCGCCGAGGTCGTCACGGTATCCGAGCCGTAGTCGATATCGATGGCGTCGACGCCTTCGCGGATGGCACGGTCGCCGACCAGAACATGCAGCGGGACAACGGCAATGTCCAACTCACCGACGAGTTCAGCAGGGAGGCTGGCGGACGAATCGGTGACCACCACAACGGCCACGGACTACCGAACCTCCTGCAAGGTCTTCACCATCGCGTTCGCCACCGCGGTATGTCCGGCCCAGCCCCAGTGGATGCCATCGGGATTCGCATCGCCGGAGAAGACGTCCTCGCGCACCGCTTCACCGAGATCGACCAGCGGGACGGAGGTCTTGGCCGACCATGCGCGCAGCGCCTTGACGGCACGCTCCCGGCCACTGTGCACATGCCCGTAGGCGGCACAGTTGTGCACTGACGGCAGCACCGCCACGACCGGCAGATCCGGACGCAGCTGTGCCAGGGCCTCGCGCGACTGCTCCAGGTAGTCCACGCTCACCTTCGGCGGCAATGCGACCGGGCGACCGAGTTTCGACAGCTTGGGCTGCAGCCAGTTGTAGGTGCCGCGGACCCCGCGACGCAGCACCGGCGGGCGCACATAGCGGATCAACTCGCGCAGCGCGGTCGGCAGCGGCGACGGCAGGGTGTCCATGCCGCCGACGGCGAAGACGACCGCACCCGCGCGCGGCACCGCGGCCCAGACCCGGGGATCGCCGATCAACGCCCAGTAGGCGTCGCGGCAGGTCCAGCCGATCCGCCCGATCAGCTCGACATCCCAATCGAGTTCGGCGCCGACCAGGTTCGGCCAGATTTTCGGATGGTCCGCGGGCAGGCCGCCCTTGGGACCGAAATAGGACAGCGAGTCCGCGATCACCAGCAGCACCGGGCGATCCGATTCATCGGTCGAGGCCGGTTCGGCCGCGGCGGCCGAAACCTCGTCGCCGATAATCGTTTCGAGCGCGGATGCCGATTCGGGATCGTCGACACCCGAATCCTCTGTGGACTCGTCACCGCTTGTCGAAACCGCGGCCATGACCTCGGGCGCGGATTCCGCTGCGGGAGCTATGGACTCGTCGGTGGAAGCAGCGTCGGTCAACGACTCGTCGGTGACCGAGGCCACGATATCCGTATCGGAAACTGCCGCAACACCTTCCGGTGGTTCACTCGCAGGTTCGGCCGGCTCCGCACCAGTTGTGAATTCGGGCGCGGATGCGGCGGGCTCCTCGTTACCTTCCCCGGAGTCGGCGGCGACCGATTCGTCGCTGTCGGACTCGGCCGGTTCCCGCGCCTCGCCGTTCTGCACCGGGAGAGGTCCGAATAGCGCGTCCGGGATCGCCCGTTCGGGTTTCGCCGAAACCCGACGGAACAATTCATCCGGTACCTGACGAACCGGTTCTTCAGAGGACATCCGGGGCCACCTTCGCCGCTGCGTTCCACACATCCAGGCGCCAACCGGGCTGATCGATGCTCGGACCGTGACTGCTCAGCTGCACCCAGCTGGTATTGGCCAAACCCCCCAGGGCAGGCCAGTTCCGCGGCGGCAGGTCGAGCAGCGCGGCCGTGAGGGCGGCGATCAGCCCGCCGTGCGCCACCAGGATGATAGTCCGGCCCGGCCAATCCTGCCGCTCGGCGAACAATTCCCGAACAACCGGTAGTGACCGTGCGCCCACCTCGAGTTTGCTCTCACCGCCGGGCGGGGTGTAGGCCGCGTCCAAGCGCCAGGCCACCCGCGCGCCCGGGTAGTCGGCGTCGACCTCCAGGTGGGTCAACCCCTCCCAGTCGCCGAGGTTGGTCTCACGCAGCCGCGGATCCGGAACCACCGGAAGATCGGTGTGGTCGGCCAGTGCCGAAGCGGTATCGAAGGCGCGCCGCAGATCGGAGGAGACGATGGCGATCGCATTGCGCGAAACCAGTTCGCGCGCGGCCTCTTTCGCCTGACGACGACCCAGCTCGGTGAGATCGGTGTCGATCTGCCCCTGCATCCGGTCGGCAGCATTCCATTCGGTCTGCCCGTGCCGCAGCAGGATCAGCGTGCGGACGCCGGCATACTTACTCACTCGCGTTCTTCCCCCGCTTCACCACGCACCGCCACACCCTCGGACTCGGTGTGCTTGAACACCTCGGTCCCGGCCGCGAGCCCGTCCACCGGAACCACCGGACAATCCTTCCAGAGCCGTTCCAGCGCATAGAAATTGCGTTCGTCATTGTGTTGGATGTGCACGACGACGTCGACGTAATCCAGTAGCGCCCACCGACCCTCGCGGGTGCCCTCGCGCCGGACCGGCTTATGCCCGGCCGCGCGCAGCTTCTCCTCGACATTATCGACGATGGCATTGACCTGACGCTCGTTCGGCGCGGAGGCGATCACGAAGCAGTCGGTAATCACCAACTGTTCGGACACGTCGAGCACCACGACATCGGTGGCCAGCTTCTCGTCCGCCGCGCGCGCGGCGACCTGCGCCATCTCCACCGACTCGACAGATGCGCTCAATTATCTACCTTCCACTCCTACGGGCACATATAAATGCCGCTTCGATATGTACTGCACGACGCCGTCGGGCACGAGGTACCACACCGGCCGATTCTCGGCGGCGCGGCGACGGCATTCACTCGATGAGATCGCCAACGCCGGGATCTCGATCATGGTCACCGCATCGACCGGTAGGTCACGCAGATGCTCCTCGAGATGATCGATGTTCAGCTCATACCCCGGTCGGCTCACCCCGACGAATTTCGCCAGTTCGAACAACTCCGCCCAATCCTGCCACGTCAGGATGTTGGCGAGCGCGTCAGCTCCGGTGATGAAGTACAGCTCGGCTTCGGGATGCTTGGTGCGCATCTCGCGCAGGGTGTCGACGGTATAGGTGACCTTGCCCCGGTCGATATCGGCCCGGCTGACCGAGAATCGGGGGTTGGAAGCGGTCGCGATCACGGTCATGAGGTAGCGATCCTCGGCCGGGCTGACCTGCCTGTCGGCCTTCTGCCACGGCTGTCCGGTTGGGACGAAGATCACCTCGTCCAGTTCGAATCGGTTCGCGACCTCGCTGGCGGCGACGAGGTGGCCGTGGTGGATGGGGTCGAAGGTGCCACCCATCACCCCCAGCTTGCGTCGACGGCGCCCGTTCTCCTGCATGAGAGCCGAGCTTAACCGGTCGGTTCGGTCCGAGCCGGGGCCGGACGGTCAACTGCTGACGACTGCCCGCAGATCCGGCTTCAGCACTGCGTCCAGTTCAGACCATGGGATCGTGATGTCGATATAGCCCACCGCATGCGAGGCGATCTCCCCGAGGTAGACGCGCAGACCATCGGGCATGGCCAGCCAGTCCTTGAAGTTCTCCACCGCCGGTGCGATGCGCTGCTTGTCGTAGGGGTTCGTGCCGACGCGGGTCTTCGGGATCTGCACCTCGGCCTGTGCCGAGAGCCGATCGAGGGCTTTCGGCACATCGGTGAACAGTTCCGGCAGGGTGAGCGCCTTGCCGGTGTCGATATCGGTCACATGCGTGCGTTTGAAGGTGGTCGGATGCAGATAGCCGTCGTCGACCTCGATGCCCAGCACACCGCTGAGCACATGGCGCCCGATATGGGCGACCTCGCTGTGGAATCCGCTCACCTTCCGGGTCTGCGCCGCATCCCGCAGGAACGGCTCCACCTCGGCGCGCAAGCCTTCGTTGAAGTCGGTGCGCGCATCGTCGGTTCCGCCGTCGACCTGCGGCAGGTCGAAGGAGTACCAGGTCCCCTCGAGTCGAATCGAGGTCGCGGTGAAGGCCGGTGCCGCTGGTGCCTCGGCCCGGTCGGCGGACCCACACGCCGTGAGTACGGCGAACAGGACGCTGACCAGGACAGCGGCAGCGGTCTTCCTCATTACGCCTCCCCGAATAGCTCGCGTTCGTGCCCGAGAAGCTACCACCGCAAGCTATGGCAGGTTCATCAGCTGCTGAGGATCGCGCGCATCCCCGGCTTCAGCACGCCGTCCAGCGCGGACCACGGCACGATGACATCGATATTGCCCGCGGCGTGCGAAGCAATTTCACCGAGATAGATCCGCATGCCCTCGGGCGTGGCCACCCAGGTCTGGAAATGCTCGGCGACCGGAGTGAGCAGGCTGTTGCTATAGCCGGTCGCCCTCGGGTTCTGCTGTACCTGGGCCTCGGCCTGAGTCGAGAGCGTGTTCAAGCCCTGCTGCAGGTCGGTGAACAGATCGGGCAGGGTGATGGCCTTGCCGGTATCGATATTGGTGACGTGCGCGGCGTCGAAGCTGTTCGGGTGCGCGGCGCCTTCGGAGTACATAACGACAACCAGATGCCCGCTGAGCACCTGCGAACCGATGCGGAGGACCTGGCTGTCACCGCCGGTGACCGAATCGCCCGGCCGGTTGATCCGATCGATCCATTCCTGTGCACCGGCCCGCATCGCCTCATTGAATTCGGCTCTGGCATTGGCCTTTCCACCTCTCACCTGAGGCACGTCGATCTTGTAGCCCGTGCCCTCGAGACGAAGTGTTGTCGCGGTGAAGGTTTCGGCTCGAGGCGATCCGGCGACGGTCGTCGACGCTCCCGCCGCGGCCGAGGTCGCGGGCACCGACGATCCGCCCCCGGTCGTCGGAGAGTCGTCCGGCCCGCAGGCCGTGAGTACTGCGGCGCTGGCCAGCGCACCGATAACCGCGGCGGTCTTCTTCATCCGGAGCTCCGAATCGACGTCGCACCGAGCCGATCTCGGTGTCCCCCGCAACAATGCCCATGCCACCTAACAGTTTTCTTATCATCCGCAAACGTCGGCGAGCCCGAGCCAGCAGGGTCATTCCGGTGCGTGCCGCGAAGGTCGGAGGCAATCGCAGATCAACGTTGCTAACCGCTGTGGGTCGCGAATTCCGTTGCGGCAAACAGCAACCGCTGCGATCGCGAGACAGCCGGGGCGGCCGCCCCGTATATTAACCGGGGTGATAACCCCGGTTAATTGTCGAATAGGAGTATGCCATGTCCACCACCCCTCGTGAGACCATTGAACGCCTGCTTTCCTTGACCGCTGACGGCCCGACGCCGGAGATGGCCGATGTGTATGCCGACGATGCGGTGTTCGAATTGCCGTTTCTGCCGCCGGGTGCCGAGCATCCCGAGGTCGGGCGCGAGGCGTTTCGCGCTCATCTGGTGGAGGGTGCTCGGATTCAGCGCTTCGATTCCGTCGACGACGTCCGCATTCACGAGACGGCCGACCCTGAGGTCGTCATCGCCGAGTATCGGATCAACGGAACCGTGTTGGCCACCGGCAAGCGGTTCGACCTGCTGATCATCAACGTCTCCCGGGTGCGTGACGGGTTGATCGTCTCGACTCGCAGCTACTCGAATCCGCTCGCTGGTGCCATCGCTTTCGACCAGGTCGAGGCACTGCTCGGCGGACTGGTCGCCAGGTGATCAGCGGTCCTCGTCGCGCTGCATGTCGGCGAGTTGGGTGCGGGTGTTGAGGAGTTCGGTGGTCAGCTCGGGTGATGGGGACGTTTCGGCCAGGCTCTCCAGTTCCCTGAGCAGGTCGCGCATGGTCGTGAGCCATGGGCGGTCGGATTCCATACCGGCGCCGTAGAGCTGTAGCCAGGCCGCGGAGCGTAGACATTTGGCCCGGGGGCCGATGCGGTCGAGGGCGCCCCAGAGGTGGGCGGCGCGGAGAAAGGCAACGACCGCTTGTTCGTCTTCGCCGCAGTAGTCCAAGACCGCGGCCGCCGACCAGGCGAGCTCGGCTTCGAGTTCGACGCGGTCGGGATCGTTGTGCACGAGACGGGCCGCCTCGACGAATTGCTTTGCCGCATCACGAAATCGGTTCAGCTTGCGCAGGGATTCGCCGTATTGCCTGCGCACTATCGCCATTTCGGCGGGCGGGTACGGCTGCTCTCCAATGGCCAGTGGCTGTTCGAACAGGGCGGCCGCCTCCCCGTGCCGTCCGGCCCGGTGGCAGGCGCGCGCGGCGACGAAGGTGAGGTGTATCGCATCCGCGGTCGAGATCGGTTCCCAGCGTGCGGCGGCGGTGAGCGCGGCATCGGCCAGTTCGTATTCGCGGCCCGGCTGTCCGGAGAGCACCATCACGAGCTGGGAACTCAGGCGGGCGAGGTGTTCGGCGGGCAGCGCGGTCGCGCCGATCGAAAGCGCCCGGCGCAGATACTGTTCGGCATCCTTCGGGTAGTCGACGAGGCGTACCGCGGCCAGTTCGGCCAGCTGCAGTGCGTCCTCGGCTTGTTCGTCGACCGTGGCGGAAGTCGCGGGGGCCACGGCGGCAACCGTGCGCGGCAAGGTATTTCGCATACCGAGCGGAAGATGGCCGACCAGCGGTCCTTGCGCGAGCCGTGCCGCGACCCGATCGCTGACCACCGTATTACCATTACGCGCGTCATACTTCGCGGTCAGCTCGCCGATTTCGACGCTCAACTCGGTGCGTACCGAATCCACCGTCCCCGCCCCGACTGCGAGTGCACCGAGATCCAACTCGCTCAGCCGCCGCAACAGCACGCACACTCCCGATATGAAGGCCAGCCGAATGGCGACGTCCGCGCCGGGATCGGTCAGCCACGCCGCGTGTTCGGCCAGCATCTCCAGACCACGCGCCTCGTTTCCGGTCAACGCGCAGAACTCGATGTGCTCGCCGACCGAACGCCGCAAATCCGGAAGGTGGCGCACTAGCGGATAACCCGTCAAATGCGCACTGCGCGCCTCGACGGTGCGCCCGGTGCGCAGCATCGGCAGCAACGCCTGCCCGAGCACCCGATGCGGCTCCTCGGCACAGCTGCGCGCACCGTCGATGACCGGACGCCAGCTCTCCAGCGCGGACTCATCGTCACCGGCCTGCGCGTAGTTCGCACCCCAGTGGTTGCGTTCGCAGGCATCGCAATCGGACATGCTGTCCCGTGCTGCGGCACACGCCGCGTCCAGCAGTTCGGCGGCCATATCGTGCTGACCCAGTTCCCGCGCCAGGTCCGAGCGCAATGCGAGCACCGGGCGCACACTGTATCCCCGCTGCCGATAACGACTTTCGAGCTCGTCGAGCCAGCGGTAGGTGGTCTGCAACGGCACCGCGGGGTTCTCGATCAGCCCCCAGGTCAGCCATTTCAGATACCAGTGCACCGAATGCGCAAGCGGACCGAGCTCGGCCGGGAAGTCGTCATAGATCCGCAGCAACCTGCCATAGGCGACCGGCGCCAGATCGCGTTCGCCCGCATAGGCATACGCCTGGGCCAGTTCCAACAGGACACTCCCCTCCAGTGCCCGGTCCGGACCCGACTTCGCCGCGGCGGCAAGCGTTTCCAGGCGTTCGGTGCGGCCACGTCCGTGCGGCAGCGAACGGCTCTGCGCCAGGGCCGATTGGATCTCGGAGGTTTCCATTTCAGGCCTCCTCCGCGGTCTCGCCCGCCGCACGTCGGGTAGCCCAGCTGAGGAATTCGCCGAATGCGCGATTGAGCAGCGCGGTATCGGCCGGTCGCAACGGTCGGTGTGTCATCAATAACGCTTGGCCGTAGAGCGATTCGACCGCGGTTCGCAGGAAGGCGGGGTCGTCGATCCGGCTCAATCGTCGGACCACCGGGCTGTTGTGGTTCAATACCAGTTGCGCTCGGGGCGCACTCGCCTCCAGCGCGCCGAGGATTTCGGTCCAGATCTCATCCGCGCCCACGGTGGTCTCGACGCGTGCTCGTTCATTGCGCGCGCCCCGACTGTCCAGATGCAGTGCGGGCACCGAAACCGGATGGAACGCACGCAGAATCACATCGCAGGACAGCGGATCCAGTGCGGTGCGCGCGGCGGCGAGCACCGGGGCCAGTACCAGTTCCTCGGCCGGATCCACCAGGTCGAGGGCGGCGGTGACGGCAGCCGCGTCCAGCTCGGTCACCGTGACTCCGGGCAGGATCGTGGGCAGCAGCGCGACGAGTTCCGCATCGTAGGCATATCCGCCGTTGACGACGCCGATGCCCTGCGCAGCAGCCGTGGCTGCCACCTGACGGAATTCCTCCACCGTCGCCGTCATCCGCACGGTCGGATGGTTGCGCGCGAATTCGGTCAGTGGAACCCGGCCGTCCGTCGTCTCGAACAGCAAGTGCGGCACCATGATCCGCAGCATGTCCGGTGAATGCCGCGCCATTGCCTTGACGCCGAGTGCGTGCACGGATAGGAACGCGGCGAGCCGCTCGGGCTGTTCGGCGGCGATTTCGGTGAGCCAGTCACGGATTCGGTCGCCGAGGCTGTCGCGGACGATGGCGAGGCGTTCGTCTTCGTAGAGGCCCTCACGCGAGGCGGTCGGACGCAGGCTGTCGGTGTCGATGACACATCGCACGAAGAAGGCCCAGTCCGGCAGCAGTCCGCGCACGGCGTCACCGAGCAACATGCCCTTGAGATACACCCGGTGCGCACTGCTTTCGGCGGGATTGCCCGGCTGCGACAGCACGAAGGCAATCCCGCTGACCCCCGCCAATTCGGCATCGAGATCGATCACATCAAGCGGGGTGAAACCGAGGACGCGCTCGCCGTATTCGAACAGCGCCGCGCGTCGCTGCGCCGCAGATGCGTAGCTGCGCCGCCATACCGGTGGACCATCGGTGCCGCGCAGTCCGGCACCATTCGCCTCGACCGTCACTTCGTAGGGCAGTAGCGATCCATAATCGCGGACCAGGTCCAGCACCCGCCCAGGTGTGAACCACTCCTGCGCACCGGCTCGCGGTGTGAGATGCACCGTAGTTCCCGGCTCTTGCCGCACTGCCGGATCGAGCTGACGCAGCGAGTAGGTGCCATCGGCTGCGGCCAGCCATTCGACGGGCGAGGCGTCCGGGTCGAGGGCCGAGCGGGTGACCACACGGATCGTCTCGGCCACGGTGAAGCACGCCAGCAGCCCAATGCCGAACTGCCCGAGGAACTCTCGACGCGCGCCCTCGATATCGTCTCGCTTGGACGATTGCCCGATGGTGGCGAGGAAACGGTGCACATCCCTCTCGGTGAGACCGATACCGTGATCTGTTATCCGCAGACCTGATTCGTCGATGAGCAACCGAATCGCGGTGGGCGCCAACGCATCACGCTGCCTGCGCGCCGTGACGGCATCAACCGCGTTCTGCAGTAGCTCACGGAGGTAGACCCGGGGGCTCGAATACAAGTGATGCGAGAGCAGATCGACGATTCCACGCAGATCGACCTGGAACGAATAATCCCCACTACCGCTGCGGCCAGACCCATCCGGCGCGTTGTTCACCATGGAGCGAATCCTGGTGCGCAGCGCCAATAGTTCTCTTAACGAATGCTGATGGTGTTAACGCAGACCGATAATGACTTCGGTCACAATCGCGTCACACCGGTAGCAGCCGCGACACCACCGCGGTCAGCTGTTTGGCCGAGCGGCACTCGTGCATCTCGATCACTTCGCGATATCTGTTGGCGGCGGAATCGCCTGTGCCCCAGTTGCTTTCCTTCTCCGGATTCAGCCAATGCGCGTGCTTGGCGGTGCGCACCAGCTCGTGCAGCGTATTCAGATCCGGATCACGGTAATTGGTGCGGGCATCGCCGAGGATCAGCAGCGAGCTGCGGGAGGTCACCGCATCGGGCCACTGCTCGACGAAGGTCGACAGCGCATGGCCGTAGTCGGAGTGCCCGTCCAGGCCGACCACCTTGCCCTCGGTGAAGATGCGGGCCATGGACTGGTCCAGCTGGGTGTGCGGATCGAAGAACCGAGTCACCTCATCGGTCCGGTCCACGAACGCGAATATCCGCACCCGGGAGAACTGTTCGCGCAGCGAATTGACGAGCAAGAGGGTGAAGTTGCTGAATCCGGCCACTGAGCCGGACACATCGCAGAGCAGCACCAGTTCGGGGCGACCCGGTCGCGGTTTGCGATTGACAAGGTCGATCGGCACACCGCCGGTCGACATGGATTTGCGCAGTGTCTTGCGCAGATCGATCTCACCGCGACGAGCGTGCCTGCGCCGCACGGCAAGTCGGGACGCCAGGATTCGGGCCAGTCGCTGCGTGCTGCGCCGCATCTCCGCGAGCTCGGTTTCCGAGGCCCTCAAGAAGTCGACGTCCTCGACCTGCCGGGAGACGGCATAGCTCGCGACGCGTTCCCTGCCGATATTCTCGGCCACCCGCCTATGCGTTTCTGCCTCCACGATGGCGCGGAATCCGGCGATGCGCTGCCGACCGGTGCGGCGGGCGACCTCGGCATCGAATTCGCTGGTATCCGGTCCGACAGCCAAACCCTGCAGGATCCTGGCCAGCAGCGTTTCCGGCTGCACCTCGCGCAACGTTCGGTACGCCGAGAAGGACGGACCGCGCGAGGATTCGTACTGCCCGAGTTGTTCGACCAGTTGCGCAGCGATCATTTCTTGCTGCTGCGTCGAATCCTCCCTGCTCAGCAGGGCCGCGAGCAGTCCGCGCAACGCGGGAATATCGATCTCGCCGGACGGCGTGCGCGGAAGTTCGAGATCATCCGGAGTGCTGCTGCGCGCACCGATGGCCGCCGGGAACCACAGGTCGAACAGGCCGTCGAAGGTGCTGCGATGAGTGGTGCGGCGCAGTAGCGAACAGGCCAGACCTTCGCGCACGACGTCACGGTCCATCAGATCCAGCACGGACATCACACGGCCCGCGTCCACCGTCTCCGAGGGACCGACCGGGATGCCGCGCGCCCGCAATGCCTCGACGAAACCGACGAGATGTCCCGAAATCCCGTGCGGCGCATCGAGTGTGGGCTGCGATCCGGCCGCCATGGCTCAGGCCAGCTTCAGCTCGGCCAGCGCACGCTGGTGGTCGGCTTGGTGCTTGAGCACGACACCGAGGGTGGCGCGCACGGTCGTGTCGTCGAGATCTTGCAGACCCAGCGCGAGCAAGGTGCGTCCCCAGTCGATCGACTCCGCGACGCTCGGCAGCTTCTTCAGCTGCATGCCGCGCAGCACGTGCACGATCCGAACCAACTGGGCGGCGACCGAGGCGGACAGCTCCGGAACCCGGCTGGCCAGGATGCGGCGCTCGAGTTCCTCATCCGGGAAGTCCAGGTGCAGGTAGAGGCAGCGGCGCTTGAGCGCTTCGGAGAGCTCGCGCGTCGCATTGGAGGTCAGCACCACGAACGGCTTGCGGCTCGCGGTAATCGTGCCGAGTTCGGGGACCGTGACCGCGAAATCACTGAGCACCTCGAGCAGCAAACCCTCGATCTCGACATCGGCCTTATCGGTCTCATCGATGAGCAGCACGGTCGGATCGGCGCGACGGATCGCCGTCAACAGCGGGCGCGACAGCAGGAATTCCTCGGTGAAGACGTCGGCCTTGGTCTCTTCCCAGTCGTTCTCGCTGGAGGCCTGGATCCGCAGAATCTGCTTGGCGTGATTCCATTCGTACAGCGCGCGGGCCTCGTCGACGCCCTCGTAGCACTGCAGGCGCACCAGCTCCGCATCCGCCGTCTGCGCGACCGCCCTGGCGAGTTCGGTCTTGCCGACACCGGCCGGGCCCTCGATCAGCAGCGGCTTGCCGAGCCGATCGGCCAGGAATACCGAGGTCGCCGTCGCCTTATCGGCCAGGTACCCGGTCGTGGCCAGCCGTTCGATCACATCGTCGACCGAGGTGAAGATCGGCTCCTGCACTGCGCTTTCGGTACCCACGTAGCGTCCTTCCATTGAAACCCACCCCTAACGCTACGGGAGTGCCCGAAGCAAGCGCTCGGCGGTTCTTACACCGAACGAAATCTAGACCGGCCGGATCTGGCCGTCGCCCCAAACGATCCACTTGGTCGAAGTCAGTTCCGGCAGCGCCATCGGACCGCGGGCGTGCAACTTCTGGGTGGAGATGCCGATCTCCGCCCCGAAGCCGAACTGCTCACCGTCGGTGAAGGCGGTCGACGCGTTCACCATGACGGCGGCGGCATCGACCCGGTTGGTGAATTCGCGGGCCGCGGCCAGTTCACCGGTGACGATGGCCTCGGTGTGGCCGGTGCCCCAAGTGTTGATGTGCTCGACGGCCTCGTCGAGATCCTTGACGACCTTGAGCGCGATATCGAGGGTCAGGTACTCCTCGCCCCAATCCTGATCGTTGGCGGGCACCAGTCCGGGCAGGTCACCGTGCACGGTGACGCCGTTGCGTTCCAGCGCCTCGATCAGCCGGGGCACCGCGGTGGTGGCGATCGCGTCATCGATGAGCACCGTCTCGGCGGTATTGCACACGCTGGGACGACGGGTTTTGGCGTTGATCAGGATCTGCTCGGCCATCTCCAGATCGGCGGCTTCGTGCACGTAGACGTGGCAGTTGCCGGTACCGGTCTCGATGGTGGGCACGAGTGCATCGCGGACCACCGCATTGATCAGGCCCGCGCCGCCGCGTGGGATGACCACGTCGACCAGGCCGCGGGCCTGGATCAGATGGGTCACGCTGGAGCGATCGTGGCTGGGCAGCAGCTGTACCGCATCAGCCGGAATGTCCAGTGCGACAAGGGCTTCCCGCAGCACGGCGACGAGTGCAGCATTGGAGTGCGCGGCCGAGGAGGAACCGCGCAGCAGCGCCGCATTGCCGGACTTGAGCGTGAGGCCGAATGCGTCGACGGTGACATTCGGGCGGGCCTCGTAGACCATGCCCACCACGCCGAGCGGCACCCGCACCTGACGGATCTCCAGCCCATTCGGCAACGTCGACCCACGCACGACCACACCGACCGGATCGGGCAGGCCGGCCACCTGGCGCAGCCCGGACGCGATGCCGTCGATGCGCGCCTTCGTCAGCCGCAGCCGGTCCAGCAGTGACTCCTCGGTCCCCGCTGCCTGCGCGGTCGCGATGTCCTCGGCGTTGGCGGCGAGCACGGTATCGGCCGCCGCTAGTAAGGCGTCGGCCGCCGCATGCAGCGCCTCGTTCTTCTGCGCCGTGGTCAGCTGTGCGAGCGCCCGCGAAGCGACCCGAGCATTGCGCGCGGCATCGTGCACCGTCTCGCGGATATCCTGCTCGGTCGTGGTTCCAGCCGTCATGGGTAACAGCCTACTGACCGGTGCGAAAGCGGTTCCAGCCACGGCCCGGACCGGCGGCCTCTCAATACTTGCCGCACGGAGCTCCTGCTGCTCTTGATCGTGGCACTGGTGGTCGCCGGAGTGGGCGTCGGGCTCGTCCTGCTCATCGTGCAGTCCGGATCTCGCAGACCGAGCCACCCCGCGCAATCGATGACACCGGGGTGGTATCCGAATCCGGCGAATCCCGGCGTAGTGCGCTGGTTCGACGGACAGCAGTCGACGCCGCATACGCACTGACACTGCCCCAACGCGTCTTCCCGGATCCACGCCGCATGCTGAACCGGCACCATCGGCCTCAGTCCGGTCTGAATTCTCAGCTTTGACAAGCCGATACCTTGCAGATCGGGCCGTCCAGTGCCTGGTCCCGATGGATCCATGAAGGAGACCTCCGAGTGAACAACGCTGCAAAATGGCTCATCGATCAGCGGAGGATCTGGATCACGGTGCTGGTCGTGGCTGTGGTGGCGGGTATCGCTGTGGTCGTGTGGGTGAACCGATCGCCGGTACGGCCGCAGGAGGTATCCACGGCTGCCGGTGGCCGGTTCCGGATTTCGCCCCGGCTCGACTCCACTCCGGTGCCGCAGTGGACATTGCGCGCGGCCGACTTGTCCGAGGAGCCCGGTGCGGTTTTGCTGGCCGCGCCGCAGACCCTGAGTCGCTACTACGGTTATGGCTCGCCGATGGACACCGGGACGATGATCGTCGCGGCAACCGCGGTGCCCGGCGGGGCTGCGCCGGGCGAAAGTGCTGGGTTAACCGTCGGTCCAGTGCGGATGCACGGCATCGATCCGGACACCGGCCAGGTGCGATGGACGACCGATGTCGGCGAACTCCTCGGCTGCCGTGAGCAGGTGTTCGACGGAAAGATCGCCTGCCACGGCACGAATCGGGTGTTGATCGTCGAGGCTGCCACGGGCTCGGTACTCGAAGACCATGCGACGGACTTCGAGGTCATGGACGTGGCGGTGCACGACGGCGTCGTTTCGGTAACCGGCCGAACCGCGGACTGGATGACCGCCGTCGTCACGCGAGGGACCGTTTCCGCTATCGACGCCATCTGGCGGCGGACGTATCCGACGCCCGTTCCCGGCGACCCGGTCAGGCCCAGGATCGTGCAGGACTACTTCATGGACGGGCACGACCATGGCGTTCGCGTCTACGATCTGTCCACCGGCGAGTTGCTATTCACCGCCCCCGTTGGCTATACGTTCGACGGCGGCATTGTCGCTTCGCAGGTGTTCGACCGCGGCTGGAGCGCGGGACGAGTCACGCTTCTCGATCGCAATGGCCACTCGATCACCGAGGTCAGCAACGCGAGCTTCCTCCTCGAGTGGTACCCGACCGCGACCACGACGCCGCCGCCGATCCTCACCGGAGAAAGTGCCTACGAGCGAACGACCGGCCGAGTCCTCTGGACCAATGCGCAGATCGGTATCGACGAGCACACAGGACGTATGACCGCCGTAGAAGGAGTAGTCGATAACACTGTGATCGTCCGATCGCTCGATGGATCAGAGCTGGCGGGCCTCGATCTCACTGATGGACACCGGATCTGGCAGCAGCCGACGCCGTTCGCGAACACTGCCCGCTACGACGGCATAACCGACGCACGCCACCTCATCCTGACCGACGGCACCACCGTGCACGCGATCGACGCTGGAGACGGTTCGAGCGCGTGGTCGATGCCGTTACCGCCCAGTGGCAGACCCAACTTTCGCACGGCGGTGAAGGCAATGGGTGGGCGCATGGTCACCGTAACCGCGCAGGAATTCACCGGATACGCTGCGGCATAACGTGACTGCATCGCAAGGAAACCGCTGAGCAGTTGCGAGAGACGCTTCGATCGCTCCGGAAAGGTCGCCCCTGAGGTCACGCCCGAATCACGACTTCACCGAGCCCGGGGGCACCGCTCCCGACGCGCTCGCTGTCCTCCGACGGAGCATCGAACGCCGCCAACAGGCCGCGCTTCTTGTACTTGGGTCGAAGCATCCGTCCGACCATGTCGGTCGGGGACAACCAGGAAATGACTGCGCCGTGTTCCTGGTTCGTGAGCAGCCGTGGAACGAGTTCTGCCGCAACGGTTTCGGGGAGATCGGCAAAAGCCGAGTAGAGCCGCAGATGCCGAATCACCGTAGCGAATGACCACCCCGCGGGTCCGTCGACTCACACTGCGTGAGCAAACTAAATCCCCTGTGGCGGAAGCGAAGTCGAACGCAGCTTCCGGCAGCGCGGAATCGACCGAAAGCAGGTGAAAGCGGCACAGTCACAAGCCGACGCCTTATTCGTGATATGTCCGCTCGCTGATTCCATCGATCTCTTTCAGGATCTGTTGCAGGAAAGGCCGGGGAGGCCGGTCGGGTGCCTGCGGGGCGGCGAGCAGGGTTTCCACGACGGGCGCGATCGCGGGGGCACTGTCCACGGCCACTCGGACGAGACCGAGTTCGGCGCACCGAGAAAGCGCCGGAGTCAGGCAGGCGATCGCCTGTTCGCTACGTCCGGCGACGGAAAGGCAACCGCCGTATAGCAATCGAGCCTGCAGAAGCGCGCGGGGGCGAGGCTGGGTGCGGATCTCGGCGACGATCTGTTCGGCGGCGGCGACGCCGCGCTCGGTGGCGGACGGTGACTGTTGGGCAAGCAGGAGACGAATGGCCGACTCGTGGGTGAGTTCGGCGGTGACCGCGAGCGGGTGGTTCGGTTGCCGCTGGTAGCTGGGCAGGTGCTCCAGCGTCTGCCGGTCTTCGTCGGTGATCGGCAGACCCAGTCGTACCCGCTCGTTCACAATGCGGGCGGTCAGCCGTGGCAGGGCGATGTGCTCCGCGACCGTTTGCCCCTCGTCCAACCGTCGTCGCGCGGCATCGAGGTCGCCGCGCACTGCCGCCAGCCTGGCACCGGTCCCGTAGGTAGCGACCAGGAATTCCACGGCGCCGGTCGTGAGGCCGGGGCCGAGTGCCAGCAGCTCCGCGGCTTCGGCGTATTCCCCTTTCTGGTAAAGCAATTCGCCGAGCAGGCCGCTGGCCATCCGGATCGCGTGGGATTGGCTGCCGGTACTCCGGGCGAGGGTGAACGCGGAGCGGAAGAGCTCCTCGGCTCCGGCGATATCGAGTTGTTCGGCGGCAGCTTCGCCGGCGATGCAGGCGCCGTACACCACGCCGGCCGGACCGTTGATGCGAGTCCGGTAGGGCTTGGCCCATGCGTGCCAGCGACGGGCACCCGCGAAGTCGAAACGATAGTAGGCGGCCGCTTCCGCGGTGGTGGCCGCGACGCTGGCGAGGAACGGCCGCACCGGCTGCCGCAGCCATGCCTCGGCGGCATCCGGGAAATCCTTGAACCGGTCCGTCACAAGGTATTCCGCGGCTCGCGTCACATCGGCCTGGACGCGCAGGTCCGCGGTCCCGGGATCGTCCGGTGCGGCGGTTGCCAGTGCCGCGTCCACGCGATCCAGCGCGGTCTGGGTGGCGATAGGGCGCTGGAGCGAGATGTTGGCCCAGGCCACCGACAGTTGCAGCCGTGGATCGGTAACCGCGATCGCGGCGGGCAGCTTCTTTACCAGGCCCAGGAAGGTGGCCATGCGGGAATCTTCGATCAGCGTGTCGGCGTGTTCTTGCACCAGCTGTTTCGCCTGCTCGGCGGCGCCGGCCGCGAGTGCGTGATCCACGGCTTCGGTGAGCATTTCGTGCCCGGCGAACCAGTTCGACGCGATCAGATGCAGCTCTTCGAGCAAGCCGGGATGCTGCCGGACCAGTCTGCGGCGCAAGAAGTCCGCGAAGAGCGCGTGATAGCGGAACCATTGCAGCTCGTCATCGATGCTGCGCAGGAAGAGATCTCGGCGCCGCACCTCCTCGAGCTGTTGCTGCCCTGACAGCACGCCGGTCAGCGCCTCCGCGAGATCTCCGCAGATGGTGTCGGTGACCGCGGTCCGAATGACGAAGTCGAGCATCGTCGGTTCGAGCGCGCCGACGACGTTTTCCATCAAATATTCGCCGATGGCGTAGTGCTGCCCGGTGATCTGGTCCAGGTAGCCCCCGGGATCCTCCTTGCCGCGCAGCGACAGTGAGGCGAGCTGCAGCGCCGCCACCCAGCCCTCCGTCGACTCGCGCAGCCGGTCGACATCGGCGTCGGAAAGGTGCAATCTCTTCGCGCCGACCAGGAAGTTCGTCGTTTCCCCAGAATCGAAACGCAGTGCGCTCTGATCGATTTCCACCAGTTCGTCCTGGACGCTCATGCGCCCCAATGGAAGACCGGTGCGACTGCGGCTGGTCACGATCAATCGCAGGTGGTCGGACCCGTTGTCGAGTAGGAACTCCATCGCGGCGAGGGTCGCCGGACTGGTCACTTGGTGCCAATCGTCGATCACGACGGCGACGGGCTCCGCGCTGTCGTGGATCTCGTTGATCAGGGCCGCCATCACCTGCTGCGCCGCGCCGGCGGAACCCTCCTCGAGAATCTGCGTCAGTTCGCTGGCCAGCGTGGGACGAACCTGCCGAATCGCCTCCACCAAGTGGCTCAGGAACCACACCACATTGTTGTCGTCCTCCGCGATCGCCAACCAGGCCACCCGGACGCCTTCCGCGGCGAGGGCGTGCGCCCACTGTGCGGCCAGGCTGCTCTTGCCGAAACCGGCCGGGCCGTGAATGAGGACCAGTCGCCTGGATTGCCCCTCCCGTAAAGTCTCCAGCAACCGCGGGCGGTTGATCAGCCGACGCAGCGTCGTCGGTGGGCGGAACCGGGTCTTCGGGGCCGATTCCAGCGGCAATACGGCGCTCGAGGTTGTCTGCGAGAGCGGCCGAACGCCCGCGACCGATCCCGTTGCGCCGGATCCGTCGTGCGCCGGGGCGGCCATCGTGTCCACCGGCAGCCCGCAGGAGAACTGCGCGGTACGCAACCGCTCACCGAAGTCCCTGGCTGATGCCGGGCGGTCGGCCGGATCGGTGGCCATCGCGGCTTCCAGGGCGGCGCACACCATTGCCGGTACACCGGCGGATCGCAGGTCCGGGACGGGTTCTGAGGTGATGCGCACGAACTGCGCCACCATCGACTCCCCTGCTTGGCGCTCGAACGCGGCGTGGCCGGTGAGAGCGGTGAACAGCGTCGAGCCGAGCCCGTAGATATCGGAGAGAACCGTCGGAGGTTCGCCGCGGATCACCTCCGGAGCCGTGTAGGCCGGAGTACCCGCGACCGTGCCTGGCGCCGTCTCGAACGCGCCGCCCACCCGCGCGATACCGAAGTCCGCCAACTGCGGTTCACCGTAGTCACTGATCAAGACGTTGCCGGGATTGACATCGCGATGGATGACGCCTGAGGCGTGGGCGGTCGCCAGTGCGCCCGCCAGCTTCACGCCCACACCCAATACCTCCTGCCACGGCAAGGGCCCGTCCGCGCGAATCCGGGTGGCCAGCGAGCCTCTGGGGTGCAGGGGCATCACGATGAACGGCCGCCCGGTCGCGGTGACATCGGTCGTCAGCACCTGGACGATGTTCGGGTGGTTCGAGAACTTCCCCAGCGCCCGCTGTTCGCGCAGGAATCGGGTCCGGTCCTCATCGTCGACCGTGGAGCCCAGAACCTTGACCGCCACGTCCCGCTCGATTGCGGACTCGGTGCACCGGTACACGATGCCGAATGTGCCTCGGCCGATCTCTTGGGCGTCGGCGAACCCGGCCGCAGCCAGTTCCGCTGCGATACCGAAAGTCAGGTCGCGTTGCGTCCCCTCGGAATTGCGCTCGGACACCGACCGCTCACCCGATCATCGGCGCAGATTTCCCGGAAATTCGCGCGTTTGCGGCGGCCTGCCATCCCGACCGCACCACGAGCGACTCATGTATTTACCTCTCGAGGCGAAAACGAGCTGGTCCCGACAGGTCGATCATAAGCCGCGACGACGAGAGCAGTGTGCCGTCCAACGAACTGGCCGCGCAGCGACGAGCTAGCCCGAGTCCGTCCCGAAGCGGGCGAGGGCGGATTATCTTGGGACTCATGCCCACCATGCCGGATCGGATACCGGCCGAGGGTGCCCATGATGCGTTGATCGGGCACCTCGAGGCCCATATGGTTGCTCTGACTTTTGTGGATAATGCCGGGATAACCAGGGTGAAGACGGTCCCGAAGGCGCGGTTGGCGCAGGCCGCCAGGTTCGGGATCGGGGTTTCGCCTTGTTTCGAGACCTTCACCTTCGACGATCTGATGTCCGTCGGGCGATATCTGGGCGGCCCCGATGGTGATCTGCGGCTGATTCCCGATCTGACGCGATTGACCGAACTCGCTTGTCAGCCGGGGTGGGCCTGGGCGCCCGCCGATAAGTTCAGCCAGGACGGCACTCGCTTCGTCGGCTGTCAGCGCGCCTTCGCGACTCGGCAGGCCCAGGCGGCCGAGAATGCCGGACTGCGGCTGTCGATGGCGTTCGAGACGGAGTGGTCGGTCGGGCGCGGGGATATCGAAAACGATTTCGTCCCAGTAATATACGGGCCCGCCTACAGCATGATCCGATTGAGCCAGGTGGGCGAGTACGCCAGCGATCTCGTCGCGGCCCTGGAGCGACAGGAGGTCGCCGTCGATCAATTCCATCCGGAATACGCACTTTCGCAACTGGAATTGTCGGTCGCACCCAATGATCCGGTCGCGGCGGCCGATGACGCGATCCTGGTCCGGCACACCATCCGGCAGGTGAGCGCGCAATACGGTTGGCGCGCGCTGCTCGCGCCGTGTATCGAGCGGGGTGGAGCGGGTTCCGGTGCGCACCTGCATTTTTCGCTACACGACGACGAAGGACCGCTGTTGGCCCAGGGCGAGGGCCCCTATGGCATGCGCCGCGCTGGCGAGGCGTTCCTGGCCGGTGTGCTGCGGGAACTGCCCGCGCTGGTCGCGGTCGGCGCGGGCAATCCGGCGAGCTTCCTCCGGCTACAACCTTCGCGATGGGCAGGGATCTGGCAATGCTGGGGTAGGGAGACGCGGGAGGCGGCACTGCGCTTCATCACCGGCGTGCGGGGCACCGAGGACTGGGCGGCCAATGCCGAGGTCAAGTGTTTCGACGCGACCGGTAATCCGTATCTGACCGTCGGTACGGTCATTGCCGCCGGACTCGCCGGTGTCGCCGAAGAACTGCGGTTGCCCGCCGAAATCACTGGCGACCCAATGGGGTTCGATGCCGAACAACTCATGCTCTCGGGTGTGCGGCGGTTGCCGACAAGTTCGATGGAGGCCGCCGACGCACTCGCGGAATCCAAGGTGCTCGCCGATGCACTCGGCGTCGAATTGCACGATGCGCTGCTCACCGTGCGCCGCGCCGAGGCAGAACGCTATCGGGATATCAGCCCGGCCAAGGTGGTCGAGATGACCCGATGGCGGTTCTAGCGTGCTCACCGATGGTGTCGCGCTGACCGATCACCATTGTCACGGCGTCGTCGCCGCGGATCTGGACCGCCCTGGCTTCGAGCGACTGCTCGGTGAAGGGCAGCGCGGCAGCTTCGATTCGGCGATCGGTCTTGCGGTAAGGCGTTGGTGCGCACCGGTTCTCGACCTGGAGCCGCATGTCGATCCGGAGCGTTACATCTCCCGCAGGGCCGAGCTCGGTTGGCGGGCAGCGACCACCCGACTGCTGCGCGCCTCCGGCACCACCCGATGGTTTCTCGATACCGGATTCGGCGGTGGCCGAGCGGAATTCGCCGCCCTCGCCCCTGGTAAGGTGCGTGAGATCATCCGGCTCGAACAGATAGCCGAACAGGTGATTACCGAAGTCAGCACCGTGGCAATGCCTTTCGAGGATATCGAAACCACATTGCGTAGTCGGGCCCGAAATGCCGTCGGCCTCAAGACAATCGTGGCCTATCGTTATGGTCTGAACTTTCCCGTCACCGATACCCTGCCGTCGACGGTCATCCACGAACTGCGCCTCACCGATCCGGCAACGCTCGGCTGGCTGGTCGGACTCGGCGCGCGCATCGGCGCGGAGCTCGGCCTGCCGTTGCAGTTCCACACCGGATTCGGCGACACCGATCTGCGTCTCCAGCACGCCGATCCGCTGCTGCTCACCGAATTCCTGCACGCCACCGCGGGCTCCGGACTATCGGTCATGCTGCTGCACTGCTGGCCGTTCCACCGCAACGCCGCCTACCTCGCGCACGCCTTCGACCATGTGCACCTCGACCTCGGCCTGACAATTCCCTACGTGGGACAACGCGCCGCGGCGGTACTCGGCGAAGCGCTCGAACTCGCACCGTTCCGGTCGATGCTCTACTCCTCCGACGGCTACGGACTTCCCGAGCTGCACTACCTGGGCGCACTGCTGTGGCGGCGCGGCCTCGGCCGCCTGCTGGACGAATGGATCGCTGAGGACGCCATCACTCTGGCTGATGCCGAAGGGCTGGTCATAGCGATCGCCCACGGAAACGCCGCGCGCACCTACCCCTAGCGCGCGGCCGCGATGGCGGCCTCGAGTCCGTTCGACAGCTGGCTGGAATCGAGTTTCTTACCGTTGACGAAGACGGTCGGGGTGGCATTGACATCGCCGTTGAGCACCCGCTCGGTCTTGTCATGGACATAGCTGTCGTAATTGCGATCGGTAATGCACTGAGCGACCGACGGGTCGGTGTAGCCCGCGTTCTTGGCGATCTCGACGAGCTTGCTGTCGGACAGGCCACTGCCGCCCTCGGCGGGCTGCTGTTCGAACATCGCGGCGAACCAGCCTTGATACTTCGAATGGTCTTGTCCGGCGACACAAAACGATGCGTTCGCGGCGCGCGAGGAGTACTCGGTGCTCGACGCACGGTCCAAGAATGCGATGACGTCGTATTCGACGATCGCCGTTCCGTTCTCGGCGGCGTCCTCGAGGGTCTTGGCGTTGCGTTTCTCGAATTGTTTACATGCGGGGCACTGCAGGTCCGCGACCACGCGAACGACGACCTTCGCATTCGAATCGCCGACGCGCACGGTGCCGGCGGCGGTCACGCCCGCCGGGGTATTCCCGGAGGTGGCGGCTGTCGCGACACCGGTAATGACGCCGCTCTTCTGCACCGCAACCACGCCGACCACGCCCACGACGACGAACAGCAATGCGGCGACCACCACCAGAATGACGACAGTGCGGTTGCCGGACCGCGACGCCGGCGGTGGACCCGACCATCCACCCTGAGGGATGCTCACCGTGCTTCACCACGCTTTCACTCGTCGAACTTTCCGCCCCGCACGATAGCGGTTGTGGAGCGCGGCGTCCTCGTCCGGTAATGGCCAACCGATAATGAAGTGCGCATGGACCTGCGGGAATCTAGCGTTGATGGGGAACAGACCGAAACGAGAAAGGAACCTTCCCATGTTTCCCGTCGAGCTGCGCGGCACCAGGGCGCAGACGCTCATGTGGGCCAACGAGCACGAAATCGAGCAGGCCGCGCTGCGGCAGCTGCGGAATATCGCGCAACTGCCATGGGTCCACGGCGTCCGCGTCATGCCCGACGTGCACCTCGGCAAAGGTGCGACGGTCGGCTCGGTGATCGCTATGCGCGATGCGGTCGCGCCCGCGGCCGTCGGGGTGGATATCGGCTGCGGCATGGAGAGCGTGAAGACCGACCTCACCGCCGCCGACCTGCCGGACAATCTGCATTCGCTGCGCTCACACATCGAGGCTGCGGTGCCGGTGGGGTTCCAGGCGCATAAGGATGCGGTCGATGTCGCGAAGCTGGGCGCGCAGTTCGCCGCCTCACATGGCGAGCTGGCAAAGCACGTCAGCGGCTGGGGGCGTTTCTGGTCCGAGTTCGGCTCACTGAATCCGGGCGTACAGGCGCTGGAGTCCAAGGCGCACAAGCAGATCGGCTCGCTGGGCGGCGGCAATCACTTCATCGAAGTGTGTCTGGACGAGCACGATTCGGTGTGGATCCTGCTGCACTCCGGTAGCCGCAATATCGGCAAGGAACTCGCCGAACGGCATATGACCGTCGCGCGCGCACTGCCGCACAACAAGGACCTGCCCGATCGCGATCTGGCGGTATTCCTTTCCGGCACACTGGAAATGGAAGCCTACCGGCGCGATCTGACCTGGGCGCAGGAATACGCCGCACGCAACCGCGCGGTCATGCTGTCGCTGGTATGCGGTGCCGTGCGCGCGGAATTCGCCGGACGCGAGGTGCGTTTCGACGAGCCGATCAGTTGCCACCACAACTATGTGGCGGAGGAGGAGATCGACGGCGTGCCGATGCTGGTGACCCGTAAGGGCGCGGTGCGGGCGGGCGCAGGTGATCTGGCGTTGATTCCGGGTTCGATGGGCACGCGCTCATATGTGGTGCGCGGCAAGGGAAATCCCGCCTCTTTCCAGTCCGCATCGCACGGTGCCGGTCGGCGGATGAGCCGGAATGCGGCGAAGCGGCAGTTCACCGTCGCGGATCTGATCGCGCAGACCGAGGGCGTGGAATCGCGCAAGGATGCGGGTGTGGTCGACGAGATCCCGGCCGCGTACAAGGACATCGACGAGATCATTGCCGCGCAGAGTGATCTGGTGGATATCGTCGCGACGTTGCGTCAGGTGCTGTGCGTGAAGGGCTGAGACCTGGCCGAATTGCGGTGAGCACTACCGTAATTCGGCCTGGACGTATTCAGCGCCGCCGCATCGTGCCCGCGACGCCCGCACCGAGTAGCAGCACGCCGAGGATGAAGGGGAAACCGCTGGTCACCCAGGTGATCAGCGCTTGTCGCATCTCATCGGACAACAGCGGTAGGTCGTCATGAATGATTCGCCAGGTGTCATCCGGGAACAGGAAATACACGAAGCCCGGCACCACACCCCAGACCAGTCCGGCCAGCACCGTCCCGGCCGGTGAGTACGCGGCAAGGGCGGCCACCAGAAGTAGCAACAGCGCCCCACCGACGATCTGGAATGTCGATCCGGCCCGATTTGCCGCGGACCCGAGGATGACCCACTGCCGGGTATCCAGCGCCGCGTGCGCGGCGAGTCCGATCCCGACCGGCGTCACCACCAGGCCGACCAGAATGCCGAAAACGGTGCGCCCGAATCCACCGGTACTGCGGAATTGGGCGCCGGGCGGAGACCAACCCGGCGGCGGATCGTAGTTGGTCATCGCTACCTCCTGCGGGGTCCCACGGTGCGGAGCAATCGTCTCACCCGATTGCCCGTTGCCCAGCGATATTTCGTCTTTTCGGCCGCTGTGCCCGCAGGTGTCACCGGTGAGCTGTATGCCCACCGCTATCACGGGCGTGTCGCCGCGCCGTCGGAACGTTTCGTCGCGAATCCGTGCGGTGCGCCGACCCGGCGGCGCTGGAGGTGTCTACCGGTAGAGCCTTTCGTCGAACGGATACCGTGCGGCACGGCCGTTGCTGTCGATGTCGGTGGCATCAGGCACGATGGAGCGCATGACCACCGCGGCCGGTACTTCAGCGATCGACCTCACCGCACCTGACCTGCGGGAACGGGCCGAGGAGTTACTGCGCGACCTCGCTGGCCCCCAGGCGGAACTGCGCGAGGATCAGTGGACGGCGATCGAGGCGCTGATTGTGCAGCGGCGGCGGGCTCTGGTGGTACAGCGCACCGGCTGGGGTAAGTCGGCGGTGTATTTCATCGCGGCCAAGTTGCTGCGGCGGGCGGGGCGCGGGCCGACGGTGATCGTGTCGCCGCTGCTGGCGCTGATGCGCAACCAGGTCGCGGCCGCCGAACGAGCGGGCGTCGTCGCGGCGACCATCAACTCCGGCAATGTCACCGAATGGGATGAGATCCACGATCGGGTAGCCGCGGGCGAGGTGGATGTGCTGCTGGTCAGCCCGGAGCGGCTGAACAATCCGGACTTCCGCGACCAGGTATTGCCCAAGCTGGCCGCCGACGCCGGACTGGTCGTGATCGACGAGGCGCATTGCGTCTCGGACTGGGGTCACGACTTCCGACCCGATTACCGCCGCATTCGCACCCTGATCGCCGATCTCGGCTCCGATGTGCCGGTACTCGCCACCACCGCGACCGCCAACGATCGGGTGGTCACCGATGTCGCCACCCAGATCGGCACCGACTCTGCGTCCGCCGACTCCGTCGGCCTACCACCCCCATTGGTGCTGCGCGGCACCCTGGATCGCGAATCACTGCACCTGTCGGTGGTGCACTTCGACGACGCCGTCGAGCGCACCGCATGGCTCAGCGGACACCTCGACAAACTGACCGGTTCCGGCATCGTCTACACCCTCACCGTCGCCGCCGCGCACGACCTCGCCGATGTGCTGAATTCGCACGGACATAATGTCGCCGCCTACACCGGGCAAACCGATACCGCCGAACGCGAGGCACTGGAGGCGGCGCTGCTGAACAACGAGGTGAAGGCACTCATCGCGACCTCGGCGCTCGGCATGGGTTTCGATAAACCCGATTTGGGTTTCGTGGTGCACGTCGGCGCACCGTCCTCCCCCATCGCCTACTACCAGCAGGTGGGTCGCGCCGGTCGTGGCACCGATCGTGCCGAGGTGGTGCTGCTGCCCGGTCCGGAGGACGCCAGGATCTGGAGCTACTTTGCCTCCGTTGCCTTTCCGCGCGAACACATCGTGCGCTCGGTACTCGACGCACTGGATTTCGACCGGGCCATGTCGACCGTCGCACTAGAGCCCATGGTGGAGCTGAACCGCTCGCGACTGGAAATGGTGCTCAAGGTGCTCGATGTGGACGGCGCCGTGCGGCGGGTCCGCGGCGGCTGGATCGCCACCGGACAGCCGTGGGTCTATGACACCGAGCGCTATGCACGTCTCGCGGCTGCCCGCGAGGTCGAACAGCAGGCGATGATCGACTATCAGCGCACCACCGGCTGCCGGATGCAATTCCTGCGCCGCCAACTCGACGATCCCGGCTTGCCCGCACTCGAGGCCAACGCCCCCGGCTGCGGCCGCTGCGACAACTGCACCGGCACCCGCCTCGATACCACCATCGACTCCTCGGCCATCGCCGCGACCCGCGCCCGACTCGACCGTCCCGGCCTAGATCTCGCCCCGCGTAAGCAGTGGCCCACCGGGATGGCCAAACTCGGTATTCCGTTGTCCGGCAAGATTACCAACGGCGCCGAGACCGGACGTGCGCTCGGTCGGCTCACCGATCTCGGCTGGGGTCAGCGCCTGCGCGCCCTGCTGGACGCGCCCGATGATCCGGTTCCGGATGCGGTCTTCGACGCCTGCATCGCGGTGCTGCGCGAATGGAATTGGACGACCCGCCCGACCTCGGTGATGGCCCTCGAATCACATCGCTATCCGGTGCTCAATGCCACCCTCGCCGCCCGCCTCGCCGAGGTCGGCCGCCTGCGTGACCTCGGTACCTTGCAACTGCGTCCGGACCGGCCGCCGGTCTCCGCCGCGAACTCGGCCCACCGGGTAGCGGGGCTGTTCGACTCCTGGCTGATCCCGGATCTGGGTTCGGCGGACGGTCCGATCCTGCTCGTCGACGCGCTCTCCGATACCGGCTGGACGCTGACTGTGGCCGCTCATGCACTGCGCAACGCGGGTGCACCGGCGGTCTTGCCGTTCGCACTCGCCACACAGACCTAGTGCCCCTCCGGATACGTTGCCGCGCATTCAGGTCCGGCTAGCTCGCCGAGCGCAGTCGAAACGCTGCACGACACGCCCCGCGGCACAGCCATGTGACTGCACTCGACGGATCTCGATACCTCAGGAGCTATCTGGACAGCACTGGTACCTCGCACCGGCTACGTCCGGGAGCGTGGTGTTCGCCGATCGACAACTAACAAACTGGCGAATATTTAGCTAACCGACGTTTCGGACCGGAATTATCGGTCACGATATGCCCATGTACTCGAACCTGCCCGCAAAAAGGCTGTTGGAAGAGGTCAAAGCGCGGTACGGCTCGGCCGAGGCATTCTTCGAATCCTTGGACAACCTGCGCATCGACCCGATAGCCGACACCATCGAGCTACCACCTATGCCGGAGCTGCGCGAGCCCGACTGAGCCTGCGTGGGTGGTCACCGGCCGCGCCCTACTGACGTGCGTCCGGTAGTCGAAGCGTGGGCGGGTCCGGCTCGATCCGTTTGGTGTCGCTCAGTCGGTCGTCCGGCGGTATGGGCCGGCGCGGCTCGCGGACGCCCGCGGCGCCGCCACCGGCCCCGCCCGGACCCCGGCCACCGCCCGCGGGCACCGCGCCCCGACCGAATAGTCGCCGAATCGCTCGCATCAGCTTGGTCATCATCTCGCCAGTGTGCGCCCGTTCGCCCCGAATGGCATCGGTGTTCACAACCGGCGAAGCCGCGGATCAGCGGGTCGCGGCGAGCAGTTCGATGATCTCGGCGGTACTGCCGGTTTCGCCGAGGCGCGGGAAGATCTTGCCGACGCTGTGCCGATGGGCCTCGGCATCGGAGTCGGTCATGGCGTCGGTGGCCAGGGTGACGTGGTAGCCGTGCTCGTGGGCAGCGCGGGCGGTGGATTCGACGCCGATGCTGGTGGCGATTCCGGCGAGCACGATCTGGGTGATGCCGCGTCGACGCAGTTGCAGATCGAGGTCTGTGCCGTAGAACGCACCCCAGTTGCGCTTGGTGACGTGGATATCCTCCGGATGACCGGTGAGGTCGTCCACGATCCGGTCCCAACCCGCGGGCGGATTTCCGCCAGGGAACGTAAATTCGTTGCGCCCCTTGACTTGATCGGCACCATCGGGCGCGAACGAGACGCGAACAAGTACGACCGGCAGGCCGTGCTCGCGGAAGGCGTGGGCAAGCGCGGCGGAATTCTCGATTACCGCGGCGGCAGAATGTGGTTGGCGCGGTGCGGAGACGATGCCGTGCTGAAGGTCGATGACGACCAGGGCGGTGCGTTCGTCGAGCGTAGTAACCGGCATGGGCAACCCTTTCTGAGCTGAATTACGTTCGTATCCGACCGCGGCGCACCGAACGCCCGATCGGCACCAGCGCCACCGCGGGCATGGAGAAGTTGATCGGATTCAGGATCGAGCCGAGGATCATCGGCTCGATCCGCCGGTGATCGAATCCTTTTGCGTCAGCGGCTGATTCGGAGTGCTCTTCGACAGCCGTCATGATTGCGCCACATCGTCGAGCAGTGCCAGGGCCTCGAGGATGGTGCGCCGCTGCGCCTCGGTATACCGCCCGTGCAGTGTGCGCGCCAACCACTCCTGACGCACCTGTCGATCGCCCTTCAGTCGCTCAACGCCCGCATCGGTCAACGACAGCAATTGTCTGCGCCCGTCCGTGGGATCCGGACGACGCTCGACGAATCCGTAGCGATCCAGCGCCGCGACGGTGATTGCCATCGACTGCGGCCGCACCCGTTCGGCCGCCGCCAGATCACTGGTGGATGCCGCACCGTCTCGATCCAAGCGACTCAATACCGCCGTCTGCGACGGTGTGAGGTCGTCATCGGCGGCCAGTTCGCGCATGCGCCGCCACAGTCGGCCGAGGACAATCCGCACCTCACTGGCGGCTCGGACGGCCGATTCGGAAATCTTCTCGTCCATGTCATCGACCCTAGTTTATTCAGTCTCACCTGTACAGTTCCACCTGCATAGTTTGGCTGTATATCACCCCGGATATCACTCGGGATACCCACGCCGGACCTACCGAGCCGTTATCGTCGGACGGGTGGCCAGTAAGTCCGCGTCGCCCGCTGTCGAACTCGATGTCGGCGACCGCACCGTCCGCATCTCCAACCCGGACCGGATCTACTTCCCGGAGTCCGGCGCGACCAAGCTCGACCTGGTGCAGTACTACCTGAGCGTCGGCGACGGCATCGTCCGCGCGCTGCGGGACCGGCCCTGCATGCTGCATCGGTTCCCCAAGGGGCTGGCGGGTGACAAGGTGCATCAGAAGCGGCTGCCCGCTGGCGCGCCGGACTGGATCCCGACCGTGCGCGTCTTCTTTCCGCGCTATGGCCGACACGCGGACGAACTCTGCGTCGACAAGCTGGCCGATGTCATCTGGGCGGTGCAGATGTCCACGGTCGAGTTCCATCCGTGGAACTCGCGGCGCGATGACACCGAGCGACCCGACGAATGGCGCATCGACCTCGATCCGATGCCGGATTGCCCGTGGTCACGGGTGCAGCGAGTCGCGGGCGTCGCGCAGGAAGTGCTCGACGAGTTGGGCGCGGTCGGCTGGCCGAAAACCTCCGGCGGCAAGGGTTTGCACATCTATGTGCGCCTCGCGCCGGAGTGGGGCTTCGCCGAGGTACGCCGGGCGGCACTGGCCTTCGCGCAGGAGGTCGAGCGCCGCGCACCCGACGATGTGACCACTACCTGGTGGCGCAAGGATCGCGATCCGAAAATGCTGTTCGTCGACTACAACCAGAACGCTCGCGACCACACCATCGCCGCGGCCTATTCGGTCCGTGGCGTCCCGGAGGCGACGGTGTCGACGCCGATTCGCTGGGATGAGATACCCGACATCGACCCGCGCGACTTCACCATGAAAACGGTCCCCGCGCGCTTCGCCGAATTCGGCGATCTGCACGAGGGCATCGACGAGGCGGTGTTCCGCATCGACCAACTGCTGGAGTGGGCCGATCGCGACAATCTGGACGTCGATCTCGACGAGGACTGACCGCCCACACACCATTTGTCGCGGCGACACATCCGGTGTACGGGGCTGTTTGCGAGCTCAGGGTGCGCGGGTCAGGCGGGCACATGGTGTTACGGTTCGCTAAGGAGCATCCGCAGGCGCCGTGCCAGTGGTTTTGCCCGGGACAGGAGGTCGTCCATGAGCCCCGCCGAGGTTCCGGTGCCGGTTGCGATCGGACCGTCGATGCCCGCGCCGACGCTATTGCGCAAGGCGGTGGTCGAGGGTGGCGCGACCGTCGCGGATCTAGCTCAGGCCAGGGCCTTGATCTGGGCGGGCGGTCCCGGTGAATTCCCGGACGAGTTGCCAGCGTCCATCGAATGGGTGCAGTTGCCCGCGGCCGGTGTCGAGGACTGGTTCACCGCGGGCATTCTCGCGCGGCATCCGGAGGTTCGATTCACTTCCGCCGCAGGCGCTTTCGCCGCGAGTGTGGCCGAGCACGCGCTGATGTTGCTGCTCGCCGGGGTCCGGTACCTGCCGGAACACCTGCGGGCAGGCAGTTGGCGACAATACGATTTCTTCCCGCATGTCGGCACACTGCACGGTAAGACGGTGACCATCGTCGGTGCGGGCGGAATCGGGCGCGCACTGATTCCCATGCTCGTCCCGCTCGGCGCGCACATCGTCGCCGTCAACCGCTCCGGCCGCCAGGTGACCGGGCCCGGAATTCCAGATACCGTCGAAACACTTCCGGCCGAACATCTCGCGCGCATCTGGCCGCGCACCGATCACGTAGTGATCGCCGCCCCCGCGACGCCCGAGACGAAACACCTGGTCGGAGCCGAGGAACTGGCCCGATTGAAGCCATCGTCCTGGGTGATCAATGTGGCGCGCGGCAGCCTCATCGATACCGACGCACTGGTGGCCGCACTGGCCTCCGGCGCGATCGGCGGCGCCGGCCTCGATGTCACCGATCCCGAACCGCTGCCGGACGGTCACCCGCTCTGGGTGCTGCCGAATGCCATTGTCACACCACATGATTCGAATCCACCGCAGCTGCGACTCGCGGCTTTCGCGGACCACGTCGGCGCGAATGTGCAGCGCTTCACCACCGGACGCGCTCTGCTCGCGCCGATCGATACCGAACGAGGTTACTGACCATTGCGGATCGGAGCCGATTGGTGTCGGCTTCGGCGACAGCACTGGTGAGCCGCGGCGCGGCTCCCACTGATCCCCGCCCACCGCGGCAGCGTTGAGGGACGAAACGCCATGCCGCCAGTGAGCCCTTGGTGTGGATCTTCAGGAGACAACTGCCACGCACCGACAAGAAGCCTGCCTTAAATGTGCCATTGACAACTGGCACATTCATGCCTGACGCTTAGCTCATGACAAGGTCAACGAGGACCTCGGTCCCCGACGTTGCGACGGTGCCCTCGGCACGGTCCAGACTCGCTGCCGCGGCATGCGAGATCGGGCTGCGGCCGCTGAACAATGCGGTACCTCTGAACGCGCCGGGAGTGTGGTTCGCACGCAAACTGATCGCGACGATCATGGCCACGGCGGGTCCACCGCCGCGTGGCATATCCGTCGTCCAGGTCAGGTCCGGAACTGTCCGCGGTGAATGGGTCCGCGCACCAGGCGTGGATTTCGGACAGCGCGCCATCTACTACATCCACGGCAGCGGCTACGTCCTCTGCTCGGCTCGTACCCACCGCGGCCTAGCCGCACAACTGTCCGAGAAGACCGGACTGCCGGTCTTCCTCACCGACTACCGGCTCGCGCCGGAGCATCGGTTTCCGGCCGCCGCCGATGATGTCGAGGCCGGATACCGCTGGCTGCTCGACCGCGGTTTCGCGGCACAAGACCTGGTGATCGCCTGCGATTCGGCGGGTGGGCATCTGGCACTGGATCTGCTGATCGAGAACAACCGCCACGCCCGGCCGCAACCCGCCGCCGTCGCGATGTTCTCCCCGCTGATCGATCTCACCTTCGGTTTGGCCACCGAACAGGAACGGCGGCAACGAGATCCGGTGATCTCAGCCCGCGCGGCCAGCCGACTTCCCCATGCTTACACTCGCGACCTACCTGCCGACGAACCGCGCCTGCGGCTACAAATTCCGCCAGGTATGGCCATGCCGCCACTGCTGATCCAGGCGGGCGGGGCCGAAATGCTCGTTGCCGACGCCCGACATCTGCACGCGATGGTGCGCGATGCGGGCGGCGACTGCGCACTCGAGATCTGGCCGGGCCAGGTGCACGTCTTCCAGGCGCTGCCGCTGCTGGTGCCGGAGGCGGACAAGGCATTGGATCGGGCCGCCGAATTCTTGCGTACCGCACTGATTTCCCAGACCGTCACGAAGAAGGTGAGCTGACATGTTCGGACTGGAAAGGCTCATCCCCGTGGGGATCCGACCGCGCCGCAGCTATGGCGCCCGCGCGGTGGTTACCGGTGCGGGCAGCGGCATCGGCCGGGCCTTCGCACTCGAAATCGCCGAGCGCGGTGGACAGGTGATCTGCGCCGATATCGATGAATCCCGCGCCGACGAGACAGTCGCCCTCATCGAGCGCGACCATCCCGGTGCCGCGCATGCGTTCCGCTGCGATGTTTCGCGACGTGAAGACGTGGAAGTCCTTGCGCGCTTTGCCGAAACGCTCTTCGAGCGCCCGGTCACGCTGGTGGTCAACAATGCCGGTGTCGGCATCGGTGGAAAGCCGGTCGGCGAAATCGGTTTCGACGACTGGGAGTGGGCACTCGGCATAAACCTGTGGGGTGTGGTGCACGGATGCGAGATCTTCGCACCGCAACTGCGCGCCGCCTGTGGTGGCGGGAGCGACGGGCCCGGCGGCGGTAGCTTGCCCGGACGCCCCCATCAACACAGCGGCGGAATCATCAATGTCGCCTCGGCGGCCGCCTTCGCCGCCGCACCATCAATGGCGGTCTACAACGCGTCCAAGGCCGCGGTGCTGTCGCTTTCGGAGACCATGGCCGCCGAAATGAGCGGCACCGGAGTCGCGGTCACCGTGCTATGTCCGACCTTCGTCAAGACGAATGTCGCTCGCGACGGCCGCATTACGCCGCAATCGGCCCGACTGGCCGACACCCTCATGCGCCTGACCGGCTTCTCCCCCGACAGCGTCGCACGCACCACCCTCGACGCCCACGACCGCGGCCAACTGTATGTGCTACCGCAACTGGACGCGCACCTCATCTGGCGGCTCAAGCGCTATTTCCCCGCCCAGTACACCTTTGCCCTCGGTCTCCTGGATCGGCTACTGCCACAGGAGGACTCGACCATCACGGACCGGTCTTCGGTCTCCGATAAGACGGGAGTCTGATCATGGCCAACGCTGACCGTTTCGAGCGAGCCGCAAGCGATCGCCACGCTATGGATTTCGACGATATGCTCCGCAAGATCAAGGATCGCCAGTGGGCGCTGGCCGATATCGACTGGGATGCGCCCGGCGCGGAAACGATTTCACCCGATCTGCACGCCAAACTCAAACCGTTCATGGCCGATCTGATGTGGATCGAGAATGTCGGTGCGCGCGGCTTCGCCGCCATGGCGAAGAAGGCGCCCAATGAGACGCTGCGCGAGATCTACCGCTATTTCCACGCCGAGGAGCAAAAGCACGCCAACGCCGAACTCGCGCTCATGCGGCGCTGGGGCATGCTCGACGGCGACGAGATTCCGCAGCCGAATGTCAACGTCAAACTGGTCATCGACTTCCTGGACCAGTACTCCGACGATATGTCGCTGTCGTTCCTCGGCACGGTGATCCCGATGCTGGAGGTGGCGCTGGACGGTGCGCTGATCAAGTTCATCATGGACGAGATCGAGGATCCGATCTGTCAGGAGGCCTTCAAGAAGATCAATGCCGATGAATCCCGGCATCTGGCCGTGGATTTCGCGGTAATGGATCTGCTGGGGCACGGGCAGATGCGCAAGCTGCTCATTGATCTGGTCGGCGGCTGGACCAAGCCGTCGCTCATCATCGGCGTGCTGAGCTATGTGCCGCTGCTGAACAAGATGCGCGACAACATTGTCGAAATGGGCGTCGACGAGGAGAAGCTGTACGCGGCGATGAAGCGCTACGCGAATGTCGGCGAGCGCAGCGAGTTCGCGCGCAGGCTGCCGATGTATCAGATCGTGAAGAGGCACGCCTTCTGGGTGGTCAATCGCGGCCACCCCTATCACCTGCTGGCCGACGCACTGGTCAAGATCACCGCCCGGGTGCCCGAGCGGTTGTTGCGCCCGCAGCCGACCTGGTCCAAGGAACTCACCTACGAGCCCGCGGCATGAACAAGGAACAGATGGATATGGCATCGCGCAGCGATTCGATGAGGGGCGGGGGGCATACCCTGGATGTCGCCGTTATCGGCGGCGGTTTCGCCGGTATCGGTGCCGCGATTCGCCTGAAACAAAAGGGAATCGGTGATTTCGCGATCTTCGAACGTGGCACCGAGATCGGCGGAACCTGGCGTGACAACACCTATCCGGGTGCGGCATGCGATATTCCGTCGCGGCTGTACTCCTACAGTTTCGCCCCGAACCCGAATTGGTCGCACACCTACTCGGGTAGTAGAGAAATCCTCGGCTATATCGAGTCGATGGCCGCAAAGTTCGGACTGCACAAGCACTTCCGCTTCAGTCACAACGTCACCGGGATCGCGTTCGACGAGGACGCCGGGTGCTGGGACATCGCGATCGAAGACCGCGCGGAGACCGTCCGCGCCAGAGCAGTGGTGTTGGCCTCCGGCCCACTGGCCAATGCGAGTCTGCCGAACATCCCCGGCATCGAGGACTACCGGGGCCACAAGATCCACAGTGCCCGTTGGGATCACGACTACGACTTCGCCGGTAAGAAGGTCGCGGTCGTCGGCACCGGAGCCAGTGCGGTGCAGATCATTCCGGAACTGGTGGAGCAGGCGGCCTCGGTCAAAGTGTTCCAGCGGACGCCGGGCTGGGTACTGCCCCGGGTCAATCGGCGCACCACCCCGCTGACCAAGCAGCTCTACCGCCGGGTGCCCGCGGCCGAATCCCTCTCGCGCCTGGCCTGGTTCTACGGGCACGAATCCGTCGCGCTCGGTGTGGTCTGGAATACCCCGCTGACCAGGGTGGTCGAACTCGTCGGGCGGGCTCAGCTGCGCAGACAGGTCAAGGATCCGTGGCTGCGCCGCCAGCTCACCCCGGACTTCCGTGCCGGATGCAAGCGGCTGCTGATGACCGACGATTACTATCCGGCGCTGCAGCGCGAGAATTGCAAGCTGATCACCTGGCCGATCGCCCGCATCGCCGAATACGGCATTCGCACTGCGGAAGGTATTGAGCACCAGGCCGATTGCATCGTCTTCGCCACCGGATTCGATGTCTCCAAGACCGGCACGCCCATCCCGGTCGTCGGCCGGGACGGGCGGGTACTCGCCGAGGAGTGGCGCCGCGGCGCGTATGCCTACAAGAGCATCGCGGTATCCGGGTACCCGAATCTGTTCTTCACCTTCGGGCCGAATTCGGGACCGGGACACAATTCGGCGCTTGTGTACATGCAGGCCCAGATCGACTATCTGGTGAGCGCGATCGGCACCATCCTGGACCGTAATCTGCGCATGCTCGATGTGCGCCTGGACCGGCAGGATCGGTACAACGCGGCGATCCAGCGGCGCCTCGGCAGCACCACGTGGAACTCCGGCTGCCGCAGTTGGTATCTCACGGAGGACGGTTTCAACGCGACCATGTACCCGGGTTTCGCCACCCAGTACGTGGGCCAGCTGCGGACCGTAGACCTCGATGACTATCACGTCGTACCCGCAGCGCGCACGACGCAGCAGCGGATCGCGGCGATTTCCTGAGTGACGGGCACCGGTGGCCGGGACGCTAGACTCCCCTCGACCGCATTCTGGCCGCCGGTGCAGCGTGCCCTAGTCGCTATGGGAGGTGATACCGGTGCCGGAGTACCGGATCGATGATCTCGCCCGCGCCGCGGGCACCACGAGCCGGAATGTGCGCGCCTACCAGGAACGCGGGCTGCTACCGCCGCCGATCGGCAAGGACGGACGCGCCAGCATCTACGACGATTCGCATCTGGAGCGACTGCGACTCATCGATGCGCTGCTGCAGCGCGGCTTCACCACCGCCCATATCGCCGATTTCATCACCAGCTGGGAAACCGGCAAAGACCTCACCGAGGTCCTCGGTCTGCAACACGCGGTGACCGCCAGCTGGGCCAAGGACGAAACCTTCGAGGTGCCCCGCGAACTGATCGGGACGATCCTCGGCACCGATACCGACGAACTCGTCGACCGGCTCGCGGAGATGAAGCTGGTACGGATCGAGGGCGATACCGTCGCCTTCACCGATACCGCACTGCTCACCTCATTCGCCGAATTGCACGAGTACGGCCTGGAACTGCGCACGCTCATCGAGATCTACGCCAAGGTGGCCGACCACATCGATGACATCACCCACATCATGATCACGGCCGCCAAACAGCACATCGTCGACGAACACGGGGCCGGCTGGATGCCGGAGACCAGCAGCGAAATCGCCGACACCACAACGATGCTCAACAAAATGCGCGAACTGGCCGTCGCCTCGGTGCACGCCACCCTTGCCCGGTCGCTCGATGTCACGCTGCGGCGCGAGTTGGGCGATTACCTCGCCACCGCCGCGGAGCGCGAACGCGGACGTACCGGTTCATAGCCCGACGCGCCTTGATCGCCAGCGAAATTCGCTGGGAGGCGCGTTGATTTCGGGGATTCACGCCGCCGATTGTCCGGCCTCGGGCCGACCGAGCGTTTCGGCTCGACAGGCACGGTGCTCCGGGCAAAGATGGGCAAATCCGGGCCGGATGAATGCCGGGTCCAGTCGCTGTGCGAACGTCAAGTTTTCGCGACGCCAGCAGTCGCCGCATACCACTGTGTTCATGTGGCACCTCATTCCGCTCACGGGACGTGTCACCAAGAATTCCCAATTCCGGCGGAATCAACGCCATATGAGCCCATGGCAACACAACCGTTACTTCGGCCACGCGATGAAGCATCTTCGCAGGTCCTGGTGGGTCAGCGGTGGAGGTTCATGCTTACCCAGGCCGCGATCTGGCTACGGTTGGCGAATCCGAGCTTGGTCAGGATGTGTTGCACGTGGTTCTGCGCGGTGCGCTCGGATAACACCAGCGTGGTCGCGATCTCGCGGTTGCTCTTACCGGCGGCGACGCGGGCCGCGACTTCGCGTTCCCGTGGTGAGAGCGTCGCTAGCCTCGTAGGTAGCACAATTCGGGAGGGTGCGGTCATGGCGTCGCTCGAACCCACCCAGGATTTCATCCGGCTCTACGGCGGCTGAGGCCTTTCAGATCTTGCGGTGGGACGAGGCTGTGCCGACACTGGTTCGGTCGGATTATCGCGAGTGCAGGAGCCAACATGGCCATCACAGCTGTTCGTCGTATCTCGTCCGGATTCGCGGTTCTCGCCGCAGTCGTTGCATTGGGAGGTGCGTCGTTGCTGGCCGCCGGGACCGCCGTCGGCGCACCAGGGGATGTCACCACCGCGGTGACGCTATCCGGGCAGGCGGCCACCGGGTGCACGGCGCAGCTGAAGGCAACGGTGGCGGGGAGTTCGGCGCTCGGGCTCGGGAATTATATTCCGCCGGTGGAGTTCTGGGATGACGCGACGTTTCTCGGCAGTGTCACACCGACGGTGAACAAGGCGACGCCGTCGAATGGTGTCTCCTTGACGGCCCAGGTCGATTGGAAGCCCGCAACGACCGGTAATCACACGTTGCGGGCGAAGTACGTGGGCGGAAATTACACGCCCGAGTCGGAGGGCTCAGTTGTGGTGCGCGTCGGAACGGGCGTCGATCTCGGGTCGGCGTGCTTGCCGATCGGCTGAAATCTGCTGCGCTCGGACTTACGTCAGAGTGATCGCCTGGATGATCAGCGCTATGTACAGCGTCAGGATGAACAGGACGGCCGGGAGTACTGGATAATCCGGCTTGCTGCCGCGTACGAACTTCACCGCACCCCAAATGGGAAGCAGTAAGAGCGCCAACGGAATCCAGTCGACGACCGCCGTTTTCGTCCATGGCTGGACCAGGACGATGTCGGTAGCGGCGGCGACGGCGGCGCACAGCAGCCCGAAGGCCGTGCTGCCGGTCGCACCGAGCGCATTGGAGTAGAAGTGCTCGTCGGGGCGTGGCGTGCGAGATGTCTTGCGGGCGAATTCGAATTGCAGGAATGCGCCCGCGAAAATCAGGGCAACTGCCGCGGTCTTCCAGATTGCGCGGACCTCGCCGGTGTCAGCGGCAGAGAGGACGACATAGGCGGTGACCAGTAGTTGAACCGGATAGGTGACGGCCAGATTCGCCAGAATATCGGTTCGGATGGTCGCCGATAACCGCTCGAGACCCCACAGTGCCAGGCCGTAGGCGAGGACTGCGGCGATCATGAGCGCGGAGATTACCGAGAGCGTCAGGCCGGCGGCGATCGCACCGATGGCGATCGCGGCCATGGCGGCACGCAGTTCGGCGGCCGAGATCGCGCCGGTGACCAAGGGACGGTCCGGGTTGTGCACACGGTCGTAGTCCAGGTCCTTCTGCTCGTCGACCATGCGCAGATACAGCAGGACGAACGCGACGACGACGATGCGCAAAGTTGTGGAAACCGTCGGATGCCAGCCCGAATCCGGTTGTGACACAAGGGCTGCGGTGCCCTCCAACGCCAGCACCCACAGCACGCCGTACAGAACGTAGTGCGGTTTGTACATGACCGCGGTGAAGCGCCCGATGCGAACGACGGAATCGAGGACACCCGGGGACGACGTGCCAGCGACCTCGCTCATGCCTGCGCCTCGCCGGCGCTCGGCTTCAGTACACGCTGCGACAACATTCGCTCGCTCACGCTTGCGTCCACCGGTCCCACATGGTCACCTCCGCGGCAGGCGTGCGCCGCAGTCCCGGCCCCTGGGTGCCGGGCAGCAGATGAGCGACCGGCAACATGGCGACCTGAGTGACCTGCTGGAACGGAATCCCGAGCAGATCGGCGATATCACGCTCATAGGCCAGGTGCGCGGTCGTCATGGTGCAGCCGAGCCCACGTTCGTGCAGCGCGAGCATGAAGTTCCAGACCGCCGGATAGATCGAGCCATAGAAACTGGCCAGCAGCAGCGCCGACGCATTCGCGGGTGGACGACCGAGAGAGCACACGATGACCAGGGCGGGCACCTCGTGTAGATGCGCGGCGAGGTGCTGCCCGGAGGCCAGATCACCGAGTTGGTCCGGACGGGGTGTACTCGCGGAAAGGTAAGCGGCGAAACCCTTTCGGTAATACTCGGCGATCTGCTGTTTGGTCGCCGGATCCTCGACGACCAAAAAGCGCCACGGCTGACGATTGGTGCCACTCGGCGCATGCACCGCGATATCCAGACAGTCCAGCAGATCCTGGCGCGCGACCGGACGGGTCAGGTCGAGGCGGCGGCGGAATGCGCGGGTGGTGGTCAGCAGGTCGGTGCCCGTGAACTCCTCGCCCATCAGACTCCTTCGGGATCGGCCTCGGAAACCAGTGCATCCTCGGCGAATTCGAGATCTATCCGAGCGGCCACGGCATCGGCCTGGTGGATCTCGCAATGGATCACGGTACTGCCCGCCCCTTCATCGGTGATCTCGGCGATGCATTCCACGGGCAGGTCCAGTTCTACGAACCGGTCGAAAGTACTTGCCACACACTCGAGTTGGGGCAGATCGCGCACGACCATCGACAATGCGGTCTGGCGGCAGGCCTCGATGAGCAGGCTGCCGGGCACATGGTCGAGCTGGTGGTCGAACAGGAAGGGATGGCCGAGATCGGGCACCAACCTCGCCCGTGCGATCGCGCCGTCGCGTACCGGCGGGCCGATCACCACATTGCGCCAGTTCTCCCGGCCCACCGAGGCGGGTGCGGCGCGCTCGGTCAGTGCCGAGGCACCGCGAAACGCACCGAGCCCCAGGCTTTCCCGGAATCCGCTACGCAGTGCCGACCACTGTCGCGCGGTCACCCAGGAGAAGGACCCGTCGACCGTCAGCATCGGCTCGCCGTCGGATTCGATCTCGAGCACCATATCGACGCCCTGCAGCGCGCCACCGCGCTGGTGACGCTGCGGAACTCGCACATGCATCACCAGATCGGCGGGCGCGGTACGCACCTCCCAGGCGGCGGTGTCGGATCCGGTGCCGTTGAAAGTGCGCACCACGAAGGCCATTTCGTTCGGCACACCGTAGAACTTGTGCGTCAATGCGATGGCCGCCTGCCGGGCCGCCTCCATGACCACAAGCGGATCATGGCGCACCGCAAGCGATCCGGCATGATCGCCGTAATACGCGTGCATCCTGGGTAGTTGAGCTCCGGCGACGAAGGTGTGCTCGCCCACGGCGTCCAATGAGGTGACGAACACCTCCGAGACCGCGCATCGGTGTGCGAGTTCCCGGGAGATCGTGCGGGTATGGCTCGCCGTCTGCACGGCGGCCGCATCTGTGGTCACGTTCGACCCTCCAACCATTCTTCGGCGGACACCGGCCGCAACGTCTGCGACGCGGTGCCGGTCCGCATGGGAAGTACATAGGATCCGAGTACGATCGCCGACCACGGATCCAGCTCCCGGCCATCGGCCCAGGACTGATACAGCAACTGCGCGCAGTCCGCATCCGAAGCCGGATCGAAGCCGGGCGGGGCCGCCCTACCGCTCCCTGCCGAATCGCGCAGCACCCGGTCGAGCGCGTCCGCCCGATCGAAGCTGCGCGCGGGTGTGCGCGCATAGAGTTCCTCGGCGACCGCGACCGCGTCCGCTGTGCGGTCCGCTCCGGTGCAGGCCTGTGCGATCACCGTTGCCCGACTCCATTCGTCCAAGTAGATGGCGAGTTCCCGCAGTACGTCGGCGGGATCGTCGGGCGAATGCACCAGGTTGAGCAGATAGTTGTGGCGGCCGAGCAGATACCGCAGCTCGCCGGGGCGGCGCTTGCGCGGATCGGTAGCGCCCTTCGCCTCGGTGAGCCGCACCGGTACGGGCAGTTCACCGTCTGGGGCGTGCACGACGAGTACGAGCACATCCGAGATGGCGACCAGCAGATCGGCCAGACGGCGGCGTTCGGGGGAGGCGATATTCCACGCGAAATACCACAGCGCGCGCGCCAGATGCCGGTCCACCGGGACGCGGAATGCGCTGACGATCCGAAACCCGTTGTCGGCCAGCCAGTTCAGCGTCGGCTCGACGGAACGAGCGACGATCGCATCCGGCTTGAGCAGCAGTAGCGAATGCTCCCTGGCGAATTCGGCCACGTCGAGGCCGAGTCGATCTAGCTGGTCGACCGATTCCTGGACATAGGTGTCGGCGACATAGGCGTCGACCTTCTGTGGTGATGGCGTCAGCGTGCTCAGCAGTTCCCGCAGCGACTCGGGCGTCATCGCACTCATGGGGCGGCCCCGTCGAAGTCGTTGCCGGCCAGGATGTCCGCTATCGAAGGCAGCGGCATGCCCAGGTATCCCGATTCCAGGCAGTAGTCCAGCAGCACCCGCAGATACTCCTTGCCGCTGGCCGGGGACGGCTTGCCGAGCAGCACGTCGGCACGGGCGGTGTCGAATACCAGCCGTCGCCGGAAGTAGTTGGTGTAGAGCGAACCGATGCGGCGGTAGTACTCCCGCTCGATCGGCTCGAGATCGTCCTCGGCGAAGGTCGCCGCCGGCACGAAGGTGGCGACCTCGAAGGACGGATATTCGGCGAGCACATCGGAGACCTCGCGCAGCGAAAGAGTATCGCGGCCGAGCGCGTGCAGCGTACGATTGCGCGCGGAGTCGAAATCCAAGACGGCCGCGGCGATTACGTCGGCGACATGATCGACCGGCGCGAGCGACAGCGTCGCGTCGTAGCGGCCGGGCAGTGCGCGCAACTTGCCCTCGACCATGAGTTTCACCACGGTGTAGAGGTTCTTGTACTCCCGGATCGTGCCGGTATCGCTGGCCCCGGTAACGATGCCGGGGCGCACGATCACCCACGACAGGCCCTGCTCCCCGGCCGCTCGCACCAGCTTTTCGGCGCGAAACTTGCTGTCCTCGTAGCCATTTCCGAAAGTTTGACCGGCATCGAGTTCATCCTCGGCGATGGTGCCGCCGCGCATACCGCACACATATGCGGTGCTGACATGCACCAGCGGCACCTCCCACTCACGTGCGAGCGCGATGGCATTCGCGGTGCCGACCACATTGAGTTCCTCGTAGTCCGCGGCCGATGCATCGAATGCCGTTGTCGCCGCACAGTGCACGATGATGCCGACTCGCTCGGCGAGGTCTTCGGTATCGCGCTCGGAGAGACCGAATCCGGGCACGCGCACGTCGCCCGCGACTGCGGTACCCGGCTCGATCAGCGTGCCGTCATTGCGCACGATAGTCGAATTGCTGTGCAGCACAGCGGCGACCGGCCGACTCGCGGCCGCGAGCCTGGCCACGACCTCGGCGCCGACCAATCCGGCCGCACCGGTCACCAGCACGGTATCGCCGGAGCTCATAGTGGCACCTCGCCAGCCGCCGAACTGCCCGCGACCAGGGCGATCACCGCATCGACCCGGCGCACGCCCACCAGCTCCTCTGGCCGGTAGCGCGGCAGTTCGAACGCCCGCTCCAGGACAACAGTGAGTTCCATCAGACGCAGTGAATCGAAGCCGAGATCCTCCACGAGGCGGTGCTCGTCGGACAATTCGGCGGGCGGTTGCGGGGCCATGGCCAGGACGATCCGGCGCACCTTATCCGCAGTCATGACTCTCCTTCCCGCAGATGCGGTTGTTGGCCACCGGAGGTCAGCAGATCGCGGGCCTCGTCCAGAGGTAGGTCGGTATTCAGGTACCCGGCGATGCGCAGCCAGTCGTAACCGATCGCCAGGGTGCGCCGCCACTGCTCACGCGAATCGAAGGAGGCCGGGAATCCCGCTGTCGTCTCTGCCCCCGCCGCGACCGATCGGACCAGTGTGACGAAATCGTCCAGCACCGCGAGACCCGCGAAAGTATCTCCGCCTGTTCCGATTATCTCCGAGAAACGGACCCGCCGTGCCGATTCCAGCTGTGCCAGCAGATCATCACGACGCAGGGCGTGGCCCGGCAACAGTCGTCGCAGGGTCTGTGCGGGCGCGACATCGGCAGGTAGCGGGTGAATCCCGAATGCGGACAACAGGACACGGACCGCCATGGCGATGAGCCGGTGTGCGGCGATATCGGCGACCGCGCCCTGCGAGTTCTTGACCGCACCCGCCAGATCCTCCCTGGCGTTCTCCAGGACGACATTGGACCACACCAAATTCAGCGCGCATTCGGTGAATCTGGTTGCGGGTAGGGGTGACAGCGTCGCGATCACATCGTCGCGTGCGGCACCGGTCAGCCCCAGGGCGGGTGCGGCCGCGTAGGGCACCGGGGTATACGGCTTGACCGGCTTACACATGGCTAGCGCAGGTTCGATGAGTTCCCCGCCGCGCCACTGCAATCCGACCAGACCGAGCCCGAGGAACTCGAGCAGATCCTCGGCGATGTCGTGATCGGCGCGGCCGAGGACATCGCGCAACGAATGCCGGAACACCACAGAACGCCAGGCGCGGGCCGCGCTGTCCGAGAGTGCGAAGACGTCGCGGTCGTCGCGGATCACGTGGATGCGACCGCCGATCGTCCAGGTGGTGACTCCTGGGCGCCGCGCGAACAGAATCTGGTGCGGATCATCGGCGATCTCGGGGACACCGAGCGCCGCCGCCAACTGCCAGACGTGTTCCCATGCGACCTCGGTCGACTTGGTGAGGTCGTGGTAGCGATCGATGAGCGCGTCGGTTCCGATACGGTCGAGCTGTTGCGGCAGCCACTTGGTTTCCAGGTAGCTCTCGCCCTTGCGGGCGGACCAGCCCTTCATTGCCTGGAGCAGTCCGTCGCGCGCCCAGTCGGCGGCTTCGGCGTCGGCGTGTAGCCCCCGCAGCGCGACCGCATAGCGCAGCGCCTGCGTTGCACGCCGGGTCCACCAGTCGGCTATCAGGGCGGTGAAGTGCGAATGCGGCAGCAGTGCACGCAATTCCGCGACATTCGGTTCCCCGGCCTGTACCACGGTCGCGCGCAAGAATCGCTGACACCGGTTGAGCAGATCCTCGTCGATCTTGTCCGAACCACTCGCCGCCAGTTCCAGCTGATTGCGCAGCTGCGCCTCACACCTGGTCCGCACCTCGACGCGACGGCCATCGATGAACAGCACCGTCGGCAGCGTCGGCAGGTCCTCGTCACCGGGTGCGACAACCAGGAAGTCGACATCGGATCCGGCATTGCCGAACCCTTCCGCCAGCGACCCCTCGAACAGCACAGTCGAATTTCGCGGTACCGCAACACTTTCCAATGCACGATCGAGCAACTGTCGCACTCGTTCGGCAGGCAGGGCAGGCTCGGGTACAACATCGTCGGTGGCCGGGCTGTCGGTGCGCAGCTCCGATTCTGTAGCGTCCTCGGTCGCGTGCACCACCGCGCCCGCCAACGCACCGTCCGCGAAAAGCTGCCACATATACCGACGCCGCGGTTTGCCGCTCGAGGTGCGGCGGATGATGCCGCGCGGGCCGGTCACGATATGCACCGTCTGTGCGGGCCCGAGTTCACCGCGAATGATCCTGCGCGCCTCGGCAATCCAGCCGCCCGGTGCCGATTCGGCGAACAGTGCGATGCCCTGGGCACCGGCCTCGGTGATCGCGACGGCGGCGAGCTTGCCCTTGGTGATTCCGGTTTCCTGTGCGACTCGGGATTCGATGTCCTCCATGAACACCGACCGGCCGCGGACCTTCAGACTCGACCCCATCCGGCCGAGTACGAAAACCTCGCCGTTGTGCAGGAATCCGGCATCGCCGGTGAACAGCACACGCTCGACGATCCGCGTTGACGAACCGATGTCGGGCTCGCCGGAGTAACCCAGCGCGACCGAATCTCCGACGACGATCATCTCGCCGAGGGTGTCATCGGGCAGCTCCCGGCCGTCTTCATCGACCACGCGCACGGTCGATTCGGGCGTCGAATAGCCGAGTCCGGTGATCCAACCGGAGCCTTCGACACGGTGGGTATCGTCGAGCAATTCCTCGGCCAGGATCGTAATCGGTTGGCCGAAGCGCAGATTCGGATTGTCCAGCCGCAGCGCGGTGATGGGTCGGTTGCGTGCCGAAGAAGTCACCATCAACGTCGCCTCCGCCAGACCATAGGCAAGGGTGTAGGCGTTGGTCGAAAAGCCTTGTCGGCCAGCCAGTCCCGCGAAAGACTGGAGATCGGCCACCTCGACCGGCTCGGAACCCACGGCCAGTGTGCGCCAGCCGGACAAATCCAGATCCGTGATCTCCTCCGGCGCGACGCGGTGGGCCACATAACCGAGGGCGAACGACGGCGAGGGCGTGTGCTGTGCGTGCGACATGGCCCGCAACCAGCGGGCCGGATCGCGGACGAACTGGTCCGGGCGCATCAGATACAACTCGCCCTGATTGGTCACGGTGGTCAGAAATGCGCCGACCAGGCCCATATCGTGATAGAGCGGCAGCCAGGAGACCATGGTTTCGCCGTGCCGCCAGTCGATCAGCGACGAGATCATCGCGATGTTATTGGCCAGGTTGTGCCAGCTGACCCGCACTCCGCGCGGCGTGCCGGTGGATCCGGAGGTGAATTGCAGCAGCGCGCATTCGTCGGGCTCGCCGAACTCGCGCTCCGCCGGCGCGGGACCCAGATTCGCGGCATCGATCACCAGCGGCTCATCGGTGCGTCCCGCCGCCTCCGCCGCTTTGCGCACCAACTGCTCGAACTCGGTCGAGGTCACCACCAAACGCGGCTGGGCCTGCTCCAGAATCGCCGCGATATGGGCGATGATCTGGTCGAGGTCGCCGAACATCGGCGGCGCGACCGGGGTGAAGACGCCACCACAGGCCCATACCGCGTAAAATGCGGCGGCACAGGGGAATCCGGTCGGCATGATCACACATGCGCCGTCGCCGCTGCCCATACCGTGTGCACGCATGCGCGCCGCGATCGACCAGCTCAGCTCCGCCAGATCGTGATAGCTGCGGTATTCCCAGCCGTCGGCCTCGTCGGCCAGGTGGATCCCGGCGTCACGCGCCGGATCGGCAAGCCAATTACGCACTGCGGCAACGTCTTTATCCGGCATCATCGCGCGGCTCTCCTCCCGACAGCACAGTCACGGTACCGTTCGTGCCATCGACCCGTATTCCCATACCAGAACGTATCTTCTTGGTCAGGTCCTTGACTTGGACCACGGTCGGAACTCCCAACTCCCGTGCCACGATCGCGACATGAGTGAGGGGGCTGCCGCGCTCGATCACCAACGCCGATGCCGAGGGCAGCGCGGCCACCCAACCGGGATCGGTGCGGTATGCCACCAGAATGCCGCCTGCCACGTCGCGTGGCTCGTCGACGACCACCGCAGTGCCCTCGACGATGCCTGATGCCGAGGGCGTGCCGGGCAGGACCGTGCCGACGGTTGCCGCCGGAGTGTCGGTGACCGGCACCCAGCCCTGGCGCGCGAGTTCCGCGCGCCCGAATGTCGGCCCTGCGGTGACGAAGCGGGCCGGAGCGACCAACTCGGCGTCCCTGGCGCGCTGGGCTTTCCGTGTGGCGACCAGATCGCGCAGGTTGTCTGTGTCGGCGCCCTCGTAGCAGCCGCGCAGTTCCTGGACGGTCAGTGCGAAGACATCGTCGAATTCGTCGATGACGCCGCGCGCCACCAGATCTCGGCCCATTACCCGGATCATCCGCTTGACCATGCCGAAGGCCCTGGTCCGGCAGAACCGCAGCCGCTCCCGATGCGCGGCGCACCGATTCACCTTGCCGCGCAGGCGCTCATAGATCCGCCGACGGAAGCCGTGCAGGTTGGCGTCGAGGTATTCGTCCGCCTCCGCACTGCGGCTGTGCTGTGCCGCCTCGCCGACGCGGCCGATCGCACTGCGCAGCATGATGAACAAGCTCGCGGGATCCTCACGCAGATCCGGGGTTTCCAGCTTCAGCTCGTCCAGGCTGCGGTAGCCGTAGCGATCGATGTAGTCCTCGAGCCTGGCCAGGAATTCGGTGCGGTCACCGATGTCGTCGTAAATCTGCTCCGCCGCAGTCGAATTGATCAACGCCACCAGCTCGGAATCCTCGCGGACAAACTTCGCGAGCTCGGTCATAGCGCGCGCCGGTTCGGCGGATTCGACATCCGCGCCGGGCCCGACGACGGCGTACAGGAACCACTCCGGCGCCTTCGGCAGCAGCAGTTTGGTGAGCAGATACATCAGACCGGTGCAGGTCAACAAGATTGCGTCCAGGACCATCAGCGGACCCCAGCGCTCGACCAGGTCCCGGTCGACCTTGCGATAGGCCGCGTAGGCCTGTGCGCCGGTCAGCGTCGAGTAGTCGAGTGCGTCGTATTCGTCGTAGACGCGGTAGAAGTCGGTCATGAAGCGCTCGACCATATCGTCGATGCCGAACAGTCGCCGCACATAGGTCACCGTGGTAATCGCACGCGACCGCAGTCGGGCCGGCCGTGTACGGAAGGTGAACGGGCGCAAGGTCTTCGCGATCTCGTCGGGCAACGGTTCGTCGACGCCGAGCGCGGCCTCCAGCACCTTCCTGTTCAACGGATACCCGGGCGCGATGCCCACCATCCGGTACCAGTGCAGCAGGTTGTAGTAGACCCGGCCGTGAAAGTAGCCGAGTAGCACCGGAGTCCATCGATCGGTCTGGCGCAGTTGCGCATCGGGCACCCGCAGCGACTTCGCGTAACCGTGGTAGACGCGGCCGTAAATGTCGGCGGCGGTCGTGTAGGTCAGCGGGGACGTGATACCGCTGAAACTTTCGATGATGTTGGAGTTGTCCCAGATTCGCTCTTCGCCGTCGGCGAGCACCTCACCGGCCCCGCGCAGTGCCGCACCGCGCGCCGCGCCGTCGGTGACCGCCGTGGTGATCGGACGCGACTGCAGGAACCAGAGGCCGTCGGCACCGATGGCCCACTCGATGTCCTGCGGCGCACCGAAATCGGCCTCCAGCTTGCGTCCCCACTCCACCAATTCGGCCAGTTCGGCATCGGCGAGCACAGCGCTCTCGCGGCGCTGCTGCTCGACCTCGAGCACCGCACAGCCCTGCGCTCCCGCGGGCGCATAGCTGCGATCCTTGTCCCCCACAGTCGTTTCCAGCACGGTGCCGGAGGTTTTGTCGACCACGACCGAATCGGCGTCCACCGCACCCGACACCAGTCCCTCGCCGAGCCCGTACACCGCACTGACAACCAATTCGTCCGCGGCGCCGTTGATCGGGTTCGCGGTGAACATCACTCCGCTGGACCGCGCATCGATAAGGCGTTGTAGGACAACGGCTATGGCATCGGCGCGCGGCTGTCCGTGCGCGAAGGCATAGCGGATGGACCGTTCGGAAAAGGCCGAGGCCCAACAGTCACGCACGCGCGCCGCGACCGCATCGACGCCGTTGACATTGAGGAACGAATCGAACTGGCCCGCATAGGAATGGCCGGGACCGTCCTCGACGACCGCCGACGATCGGACCGCGATCGCGCCCGCCCCCAGGCGGCTGTAAGCATTGTCGATCAGTTCGAGGACCGGCTGCGGCAGCGGCGCATCGACGATCGCGGCGCGTAGTTCCGCACCGGCGGCCAGCGCCGAATCGAGGTCGTCCGATGATGTGACATTCAACACAATAGCCGCCAAATCGACGTCGGTGTTGGTCTCGATAAGGAACCGGTTGAAGACGTCGGTGCCGAGCACCGCCCAGTCGGGAACGCGGAAGCCACCATTGTGCAAGGTGTACAACCCACCCGCTTTACCCCCGCCTAGCGCGGCAAATGTCGTCGAGTCGGTCCACGGTCCGAGTAGCTGCAAGACTTTTCTCCCATCACCCCATTCACCGCACCGGAGCAGGCGCTCCGGCACCACAAGGCAGCGCAAAACCGAAGGGGCTGTCTGGATATATCCGAGATTTGCTTTCGACGTTAGCCCGCAAACCTTGGGTACTGCTTGGCAAAGACTTGGTTCGAACGCCTCGAGGCACCAGTAAGCTGACCCTTTCGAGCGACCTGCAAGCAGTCGCTAGCGGCGCGATGACGTTCGTGGGTTGTTAGGAGTGATTCGGCGTGGGTTGGACCTTCACCCCGGACGAGTTCGCCCATATCTGGCGCGAAACCGAAGTGGACCGTCACCCGTATCCGCTGCGCATTCTCGAGACACCACGAACCGAGACCGAAGCCGACAAATTGCGCGCACAGCTGGAGGAGCGACTACCGCCGCGCAGCGATCCGGACCTATCGGCGTGCCTGCGGATCATGGCCACACCTCAGACCAGGATCGTGGCGATCGGTGGCGGGCACGGTCCCGGCACCGAGATCCGGCTGCTGGCCTGTGCGATCTACGACCGTGCCGTCCTGGCCATCCAGGAACCTGGTTCCGGACCGGATTTCGGTGGGCGCGTACGACTTTCGATCGGCCTCAGTGCCAAACTCGGTGCTCGGATCGCCGCATTGCTGCCCGCGGTCCCGGCCGGACACGAACCGGCGCGGGCGGCATCCGCCGAAGCGATCCGCGACGACGAGACGGTGGTCGTAGCGCAGCGGGCGGTGCCGTCGATCCGGCGGCTGCTGCTCAAGCCGCATACCGCCGAGGGACATATCCGGATCGAAGGGCGACTGGACCAGCCCTCCCCGCAGCCGCCGATCCACTACACCTGGATCGATGTCAAGGGCGACGGGCGCTATCTGATCAAAGCGGGCGATACCGTGCACATCGTGCCCGCCTCGGCCGAGCAACTCGCGACCCAGCTGCAGAAACGTATTCCCGCGCCGGCCTGATAAGCCGTAACCGACCGGAACTATTTCATCCGGAGGCATGGCTAACGGTTAGTCTGAGGCGGACCGACCGATCCCCGGGGGTGTGGTGCATGACGATCGAGAGCAGCCGAGCCGATATTGCCCGCTTCAAACAGGAGGCACAGGCGGGCACCGTCAAGTTCGACCCGGATGCGGCGCGACGTTGCGCCGAAATGTACGACAACCAAGCCGACCGGCTCATCTATCTACGCCGACGCCTCGAATCGGCGGGCGAACTGGGCGGCTTCGGCGGATTCATCTCCGCACAGCAATTACAGGCCGGATTCGCGCACAAGGCCCGCGACGCCGCCACCCTGCTCGACCACTACATCGAAGCCGCCTACCGCATGAAGGAGGCCTTCCTGATCAGCGGCGGGCTGTTCGAGGAGGCCGATGCGGCGAATGCCGCGGCATTGCGGGCGATCGAAACGCGGGTACCGCGATGAGCTGTGATTCCGCGCAGAACGGCTATCAGCCACCCGATCAGCAAAACAAGACACACCACGCCACGCGCAAGACGCGGTCGAACGTCAGCGAGGCGCGACGATGAGCGGTAATGATCCCGATTACATCAGCTCGATGGAGCATTTCGAGTCGATGAAGCATGAGGAGATCTACGCCGAGACCCAGCAGATCGACGCCGCGCAGATCCTCAACGCATCGGTCACCTGGCTGGAAGTCGCAGGGACACTGGCGAGTTCGTTTCCACTGACCAGAGCCGGCTCGGATCGGGTAATGAATTCGATGGCCTGGGAGGGCGTCGCCGCCGAAGCCGCCTACGCCTGCGCCCGTAGCTACGCCGACTCCGTCGATGAACTCGCCGCGATCATGGGACAGGTCGGCACCCGCCTCGGCGCGGTGGCCGCGGCCGCCGAAGCGGTGAAGATCGCCGTTGTCCCACCGGGCAATTCGGGTCCGATCGGCGCCATAGCCCGACTGCTCGAAGCCGCCCATGTGATCAATGCGCAAATGGCGCAGGAAGCACTGCGCCAAGAAGCCGTCCTCGCCATGAACATGATCTACAAACCCGCCTACCAAATGGCAGGCACCGCCGTCCCGGCCCTCCCCCGCCCGCCCTCCTTGCCGGGCACTCCGGACGCGACGTTGGCACCCCGGCACTCGCCCACTCGCGAACCAAGCCAGCCCGGCGCGCAGATCCCCGAAACCGAGCCCTCCACCCCGCATTCCCAAACACCACAGCCAACCCCCACCCCGGAGCCCGAAGCACCACAACCCACCCCGACCCCGGGCACACCAGCACCTTCCACGCCAGAATCCCAAGCACCGCAACCAACCCCGGAACCCAGCCCCCCGGGCCCGTCTACACCGGAATCCCCAGCACCGCAACGAACTCCGGGCCCAACGACACCAGCACCCACCACCTCGGCACCCAGCTCTCCGGAACCCGCACCAATTCCCGCCACGCCGGAATCCCCAGCACCGCAACCAACTCCGGACCCAACGACACCAGCACCCACCACCCCGGCACCCAGCTCTCCGGAACCCGCACCAATTCCCGCCACGCCGGAATCCCCAGCACCGCAACCAACTCCGGACCCAACGACACCAGCACCCACCACCCCCGCCCCTGGAATCCCGGAGTCACAGGCACCACAGCCCACCCCGGCTCCGCCCCCTCAACCCGCCCCAGACTCACCGGTACCTGCCACGCCGGAATCTCCAGCGCCGCAACCAAACCCAGCACCTCCGACATCGGAATCCCAGGCGCCACAGCCCACTCCGGCCCCACAGCCGGAACCATCAACCCAACAAGCACCCCCTCCGGCCCCACCCCAACAGGCCCCGCCCCCAACGCAGGAGCCACAACCTCCGGAACCCGCACCAGCACCCCCAACTCAACAGGCGCCTCCACCCGCGCCCCCGGCCCCCGGCCCGTCGGCACCAACCCCTTCCCTCCCCGACCCCGGCGGCCAACCAGGCATCACCGGCCCCATCCCCGACCGAACCGGCCCCTCCCAACCCCCACCAACCAGCAACCAACCTGGCGTCATCCCAACCCCAGACAGCGGTCAGCGATGAGTAGCTCCCGAAAAGCACGAATCCGACTGGTCTCGACAAATCAGATCGGTGTCCAGATTCCGCCTATTCGTCGAGAATCATGATATGGCTCTGAGCATCCGGAAGCCGATCGGCTGGCGCGGGAGCTGGCGGCGCAAACCGGCGAAACTTTGACCGAGGCCGTCGTCATCGCTCGTCGCGGTACATCACTACGTTCCGGTTGCCGCAGGAAACAGACGCTAAACCTTGACCAGGTCGTCGGCGTGGATTACCGGACGTTGCATGGTGTCCGGGAGTTCCGTGGTGGAGCGGCCGAGCATGCCGGAGAGTTCGGTGCTGTCGTATTCGACTACGCCGCGGGCGACTATGCGGTTGTCGGGGGCGATGAGGTCGACTACGTCGCCGCCGTGGAAGCGGCCACGGACGCCGGTTATGCCTGCGGCGAGCAGTGAGCGACGGCGGTCGGCGACGGCTTGGACGGCACCCTCATCGATGAGGATGGCGCCGCGGCTATCGGCGGCGTGGCGGACCCAGAATTTGCGGGCGGAGAGGCGAACCGGGCGGGCGGCGAAGGCGGTGCCGACGGTGCCCGCGCTGAGCGCGATTTCGGCCTCGGTGGCGGCGGCCAGCAGGACAGGCACGCCCGCGTCGGCGGCCAGCCGGGCCGCGGAGAGTTTGGAGGCCATGCCGCCGGTGCCTAGTGCGCCGCCGCTGCCCGCGATGACGCCGTCGAGGTCGGCGCTGCTGCGCACCTCGGGGATGAAGTTGGCGGCACCCTTGCGCGGATCGCCGTCATACAGGCCCTCGACATCGGAGAGCAGCACCAGCGCGTCGGCGCCGACCAGATGCGCGACCAGCGCGGCTAGGCGGTCGTTATCGCCGAAGCGAATCTCTTCCGTTGCGACGGTATCGTTTTCGTTCACGACGGCGACCGCACCGAGCGAGCGCAACCGGTCCAGGGTGCGCTGGGCATTGCGGTGATGTTCCCGGCGCGAGAAGTCGTCGGCGCTCAACAGCACCTGCCCGACCGTGCGCCCGAACCGCGCGAACGAGGTGCCCCACGCATGCGCCAATGCCAACTGACCGACACTTGCCGCAGCCTGCTTGGTAGCTAAATCCCTTGGGCGAGTTGTCAATCCGAGCGGAGCGATACCCGCACCGATCGCACCGGACGAAACCACGACCACATCGGATCCGGCCTGCATCCGCGCCTCCACCGCATCGGCAAGCCGATCCAGGCGCGCCATGTCGAGTCCGCCCTTAAGGCTGGTCAGCGCCGAAGACCCGATCTTCACCACCACACTGCGCGCCGATGCAATCGCCGTCCTGGCTTCACTCAGCCCGGACTGCGACATCACCTCGGCCATCCCCGAACTCACCTGCATCGCAACCGAACTCCCTGTACCACAACAGAACCCACGAAGTCGATCGCCCGAACTGGCCTGGGCGCACCGGCCGACCGCAAGGCACAAGCCGCCACCGCCGAGCCAGCCGCCGCATCAACAGACCGAACCAGGCCCGGACCAACCGAGCTCACTGCACCAACCGACTCGATCGAACTCGCCGCACCATCCAGGCCAACGGAACCCGCCGGGAGCGATACTGCCCGAACGCACTGGCCCGCACTGAATTCCGACGCGCGCTGAACGGGCGACCCGAGCCGCAGCGCTCGCCGAAACGCCGTGCCAGACCCCGGCGCACACCACAAGCCCACGGCGTCCACGTTATTCCTCGTCGTCCTTGACCAGACCGCGGCGCACTCGGGAGGCGTGTTTGCGTTCGGCGGCGCTGATCCGGTCGTTGTGCTCCAGACGGATGTCGGTGCCGCGGCCGGTGGGCACCATATCGATGCCCGCGGAGATCTGCGGCTCCCACTCGAAGGTAACATCGCCGATCGTGACCGGCGCACCGGGCTCGGCGCCCTGCTTCACGAGTTCGTCTTCGACACCGAGGCGGGCCAGGCGGTCGGCGAGGTAACCGACGGCTTCGTCGTTGTCGAACTGGGTCTGGCGTACCCAACGCTCCGGTTGCGGCCCGCGCACGATGAAGCCGCCCGGCTCCTCGGGATCGGCGATCACACTGAAGCCGGACTCGTTCACCGCGATCGGGCGGATCACCGGACGCTTCGGCGCGGCCTTCGGATGCGCGCTCCGATACTGCTCGACCAGCTCGGCGAGCGCAAAGGTCAAGGGACGCAGGCCAGCTCGGCTCACCGCCGAAATCTCGAAGACCGGCCAGCCGCGAGCGGTGAATTCGGGCGTGACCATTTCCGCCAGCTCGGCGGCGTCGGGCACGTCGACCTTGTTCAGGATCACCACGCGCGGCCGATCGGCCAGATCACCGAGCCCGGTATCGGCATCCAGAGCCGGTTGGTAGGCGGCGAGTTCGGCCTCGAGCGCATCGACATCGGAGACCGGATCGCGTCCCGGCTCCAGCGTCGCGCAATCCACAACATGCGCGAGGACCGCGCAGCGTTCCAGATGCCGCAGGAAATCCAGCCCGAGCCCACGCCCCTCGCTCGCGCCCGGAATCAGCCCGGGCACATCGGCAATGGTGAAGGTGGTGTCACCGCTGGAGACCACACCGAGATTGGGCACCAGCGTGGTGAACGGGTAGTCCGCGATCTTCGGCTTGGCGGCCGAGAGCACCGACACCAGCGAGGACTTACCCGCCGACGGGAACCCGACCAGCCCCACATCGGCGACGGACTTCAACTCGAGGACGAGATCGCCTTCATCACCGTCCTCGCCGAGCAGCGCGAAACCGGGCGCCTTGCGTGCCTTGGAGGCCAGCGCGGCATTGCCGAGTCCACCGCGTCCGCCACGGGCCACGATGAACTTATTGCCCGAACCGACCAGATCGACGACCACCTTGCCGTCGTCGTCGAGCACCACGGTGCCGTCGGGCACCTTCAGCACCAGATCGGTGCCCTGCTTGCCGTCGCGGTTACTGCCCTCGCCCGGCTTGCCGTTGCTCGCCTTGGCGTGCGGGTGGAAATGGAAGTCCAGCAGGGTGTGCACATTCGGGTCGACCTCGAGGATCACATCCCCGCCGCGTCCGCCATTGCCGCCGTCCGGTCCGCCGAGCGGCATGAACTTCTCGCGGCGCACGGAGGCGCAGCCGTGACCACCCTTGCCCGCACGCACGTGCAATACGACACGGTCGATGAATTTGGACATGTCCGAATCATCCTCCTCGGTGGTAGCCGTAGCGACTGCTCGCAGGTCGCTCGTAAGAACCTGCTTTATGGGAACGCGATCGTTCGAGAACGCGAAAAGCGGGCCAGGGAATGCACCCTGACCCGCTCAGCTTTTCCGGAATCGGCAGAGGCGGTCAGGCCTCGACCGGCTCCGGAACCACGATGTTGACGGTCTTGCGGCCACGCTTGGTGCCGAACTCGACCTTGCCCGCCGCCAGGGCGAACAGGGTGTCGTCGCCGCCACGGCCGACGAGCACACCAGGGTGGAAGTGCGTGCCACGCTGGCGAACCAGGATCTCGCCCGCCGAAACGGCCTGGCCACCGAAACGCTTGACGCCGAGTCGCTGTGCGTTCGAGTCGCGACCGTTGCGGGAGCTGGATGCACCCTTCTTATGTGCCATTTCTGAACTCCTGTGAAGTAATTCGAGAAAGCGCGGAGGCTTACTTGATGCCGGTGACCTTGAGGACCGTCAGCGGCTGACGGTGACCCTGACGCTTGTGGTAGCCGGTCTTGTTCTTGAACTTGTGGATGCGGATCTTCGGGCCCTTGGTGTGCTCGACGACCTCGGCCGCCACCGAAACCTTGGCCAGCTTGTCCGCATCGGTGGTCAGCTCGGCGCCGTTCACCACGAGGACCGGGGCCAGCGCCACGGACGAACCCGGCGCACCCTCGATCTTCTCGACCTTCACCAGGTCACCGACCGCGACCTTGTACTGCTTTCCGCCGGTCTTGACGATCGCGTACGTTGCCATCGGTCGGCTGCCCTTCTTCCTGTAAAGCGCGCGGCTCGTGCTCGCGCGGCTGCGTGCTCCCGCCCGGATGACTCCGGCTGGAAACCACAGCACTCTGGTCTGGTAGTCACCGCCGCCACAGCAACCTGATGGCTCTCGGCTTCGAGCCGAGTCACAAACACAGCGCAGATAAGCGCTGTCGCCGGGCAGCGACTGTCCAAGATTACAGGACGGATACCACCCCGACCAAACCGGTGCCCGCGAAAGGCAGGAACCCCCGTCGCGGAATGCGGCGGGGGTCCCAGGTTTTCGGATCGTGGCAATCAGTTCACGTCGTCCACCGGTGGCCCGGCAGGACGACCGACGGCCCGGCGGCGTGGCTTGCGCGTCGGCACCACGACCGGCACATCCGCCGTGTAGTCGACCACGGGCCCCGCGGACCCCTGATCGGCCGTCGGCAGCACGAACACCGCGCCGGTGCTGTCGGCGGCAGGTGCGGCGGCCGAACGCGCGACGCGACGTCTGCGGCCGGTCGAACGGGGTGCGGATTCGGGCACACCGTTGGCCGATGCCACGACCGGCTCTTTCGCGGGCTCAGCGGCTTCGTCCGCCACCACGGTCGACTCTGAATTCCGAGCATCGATCGGAGCAGCGAACGCAGCGAACTCCTCGGATACAGCCGCAGCGGCTTCCTCGGCCGCCACCTCCGCGTCCGCGGCTTCCCAGGCGACCGCCTCCGCGACTTCCTCGGCTACCGCCTCCGCGACTTCCTCAGCGACCGCAGCAACGGACTCGGAGACCACGACCTCATCGACCGGCGCCTCATCGCTTGCGGCGACGACATCCGCAACGGCTTCCGCGACCGCAACGTCCTCCGGGTGCGCCGCATCCTCCGACTGATGCGCCGCCATCGCCAACGCCACCGGATGCGCGCGCTTGACGGCGATCTCCGCCTCGTCTTCGACAACATGCGCGGTGCCATTGCTGGCCGCAGCGGGTGCACTCGGTGCCGCACCCTTGTCCCGGCCACGCCGCCGCCGCGACCCGGTCTCGCGGCCACCGCGCGCACTGTCCTCGGCGCCGGTGAGCTCCACCGGGTAGGTGTGCACGATGATGCCCCGGCCGTGGCAGTGCTCACAGTTCGACGAGAACGCCTCGACCAGGCCGGTGCCCAGCTTCTTGCGGGTCATCTGCACCAGGCCGAGCGAGGTCACCTCGGAGACCTGGTGGCGGGTGCGGTCACGGCCCAATGCCTCGGTCAGCCTGCGCAACACCAGATCCCGGTTCGACTCCAGGACCATATCGATGAAGTCGACAACGATCATGCCGCCGATATCGCGCAGCCGCATCTGGCGCACGATCTCCTCGGCCGCTTCCAGGTTGTTCCTGGTGACCGTCTCTTCCAGATTGCTGCCGCCCGCACCGGTGAACTTGCCGGTATTGACGTCGATGACGGTCATCGCCTCGGTCCGGTCGATCACCAGGGTGCCGCCAGAGGGCAGCCACACCTTACGATCGAGCGCCTTGGCGAGTTGCTCATCGATCCGGTAGGTCTCGAAGACGTCGACACCATTGTTCTCGTGCCGGGAGACCCGGGCGAGCATGTCCGGCGCGACCGTGCGGATGTAGTTCTCGACGGTGCTCCAAGACCGCTCACCCTCGATGACCAGCCTGGAGAAGTCCTCATTGAACAGGTCGCGGATGACCTTGACCAACAGGTCCGGCTCTTCGTACAGCGTCTTGGGCGAGCCGTTGTCCTTGACCTCGGCGGCCTTCTCGATGGTGCGCCAGGTCGCCTGCAGCCGCTCCACATCGCGCGCCAGTTCGGTTTCGCTGACACCCTCCGACGCGGTGCGGATGATCACCCCGGCGTCGGCGGGCACGATATCGCGCAGGATCTCCTTGAGTCGCTTGCGCTCGGTATCGGGCAGCTTGCGGCTGATACCGGTGGACGAACCGCCCGGCACGTACACCAGGAAGCGTCCGGCCAAGCTGATCTGGGTGGTCAGCCGGGCGCCCTTGTGCCCGACCGGATCCTTGGAGACCTGGACCAGCACCTGATCGCCGGGCTTGAGCGCCTGCTCGATCTTGCGCTCCTTACCGCCGAGACCGGCGGCCTCCCAGTTCACCTCACCGGCGTAGAGCACACCGTTGCGGCCGCGGCCGATATCGACGAAGGCCGCCTCCATCGAGGGCAGCACATTCTGCACCTTGCCGAGGTAGACATTGCCGACCATCGACGCCGAGCCGGTATTGGTGACGAAGTGCTCGACGAGGATGTTGTCCTCGAGCACCGCGACCTGGGTCGCGGTCGTATGCTGCGCTGAATTGTCCCTCGCTTCGCTCGGGAGCGGGAAGGTCTTCTCGCGCACGACCATGACCCGGTCCACCGCCTCGCGGCGGGCCAGGAACTCCGACTCGGTCAGGATCGGCGGGCGACGGCGACCGGCCTCGCGGCCGTCGCGCCGCCGCTGCCGCTTGGCCTCGAGCCGGGTGGAGCCGGTGATGCCCTGCACCTCGTCGACGGTGGCGCGGCTGCGGCTCTTATTGCGCGGCTCACGCTCGTGCACGACGGTATTCGGTGGATCGTCATCGGAGGCGCTGTCGCTATCGGCGCCGTCCCCCGCCACCTTGCGGCGACGACGGCGACGGCGACGACGGCTCGAACCCTCCGGCACACCGGATTCGTCGTCCTCGGTCTCGGTGTCGTCGCTGGGCTCGGCTTCGGCCTCGCTCTTGGCGGCGGCCGGCTCGTCCTCGGCGCTCTCGTCGGTGGCTTCGGTGTCCTCACCATCGATTTCGGTGTCGGTGTGCTGCTCACCCCGGCCCCGACCCCGCCCTCGACGGCCACGTCGACGACGACGCGGCTGATCCGCCTCGCCCTGCTGTTCGGTCGACTCGTCCTCGGCGGTTTCGGTCTCTTCCTCGACGGTTTCGACCGCGCTCTCCTCGGCGCGACGGCTATCGCGCTCGGCCCGACGCTGCCGACGCGCCGCCTCGGCGGCCGCGGCGTCCGGCGGCAGGAACAGCGGTGCGGCGACCTCGGCCGCGGCCTCGAAGACGACCGGCGTCGTGACATGCGGCTCCCGCGGAACCGAATGGGTGAACAACTGCACCGACGGCTGATGCGCCGCGGGCTGCTCCCCAGTTGGCAGCGATCCGGACTGGTCGATCACTTCGTCCGGCGCGGAGAAGATGGGCCCCGGCTCACGCACGGCCGCCTCGGGCGCGGCGGCAACCGGCTCGGGCTCGGGCGCCACCGGCTCGGCCGCAACCGGTTCTTGCGCGGCGGCATCCGGCTCGACGGCCTCGGATTCCACCGTGCCGAGCGCTTCGCGGACAGATTCCGCTACCGCTCGATCGACATTCGATTGCGCACTACGTGCGTCGGCACCCAACTCGGCGAGCTTGGCCAGGATGCGTTTGCTGGTTACTCCCAGCCGCTTGGCAAGCGCGTGAACTCGGATTCGCTCCGGCAATTGTTCGGCATCCTGTGATGTTGTTGTCAGCGGCTCTTGTTCGGCCACGAAGTCTCCTCGGGTCCCCGGGCGCGTCCCTCCTGGCAGGAGTGACGCGGCCGACGCGGGGGCACTGTCCGTTCACCTCACGCGGTTGGCGCAAGGTCAAGTGGTCTCGCCCCGCATGCCCGGTTAACACCATTATGTTCGTCATCGGGCTAACTGGTCACGCGGCGCCTGGCTATTGGCTGAACTCCACGGCGCGAGCGCTCATCCAGCGTGCCGACGCGAACCTCCGGCCCCAGCAAGCGGCCAGCTGTTCGTAGCAGCGATGATCGGCATCGAACCGCAGTGTCATCCGGTTACCGTCCGGCACCGATCGTCCGCGTACCTGCGCGAACAGTCGGTATCGTGAGCAACCACTCCCAGTATCCCACACAGTGCGGCGACGTCTCGCCAGCGCCGCACGACTTAGCCTCGCTGGTGCGCGACTAGGTCCCGCGGCGACGCCGGCTGTGCTGTCTGTTCGCGCAGCTCACGCCTCAGGGCCTCGTATCAGGCGGGGAACTCGGGAAACCAGAGCGCGATTTCCCGCTTGGCCGATTCTGGCGAATCGGAGCCGTGCACCAGGTTCTCCTGGGTCTCCAGTGCGAAGTCGCCGCGAATGCTGCCCGGGACGGCCTTCTCGACCGGATCGGTGCCGCCGGCGATCTGACGGAAGGCCGCAATGGCGCGCGGCCCCTCCAGGATGGCCGCGACGACCGGGCCGGAGGTGATGAACTCGATCAAGGAACCGAAGAACGGCTTCTCGGCATGTTCGGCGTAGTGGCCACGCGCCAACTCGTCGGATACCTGCTTCAGCTCCAGGGCGGCGATCTTCAGGCCCTTGCGCTCGATCCGGGCCAGCACCTCACCGACGAGGCCACGGGCCACACCGTCCGGCTTGATGAGTACCAACGTCTGCTCAGTCACGGCGCTCAGCCTAATGGGCGATACCGCCGGTTACCGAACCGGCGGCTAGGAAGAGCCCTGGATGCGTTGGCTGGGCAGCAGGCCGAGTTCCATTCGGCGCTTGACGTCGGCGCGCAGCACCAGGATGAATCCCCAGACGACGGCGAAGAAGACGCCCATGACGCCGATGGACAGGTGCACGAAGACGCCCAGGATCAACAGGACCTGCAGCCCGAGATTGAACGGGATGGCCCACGGGCGGCGTTGCAATCCGGCGCCGAGGATCATCACCAGCGCGAGGACGACCAGGTAGCCGCCGGAGAACCAGCCGATACCGCCGCCGACGGACCCGACCACGGGCAGTGCGAGCAGCACCGTGATCGCCTCGAGGATCAGCGTGCCGGCCATGACGCCGCGCAGACCCTTCCACGGGTCGGTGGCGGGTTGAGGGACCCGCGGCTCGCCGTCGGCCCGGTCGGGCTCGGCGGCGTCGCCGGTTGGCTCAGTCACGCTGTCTCCTTGTCGGCATTCGCGGGTCCCACGTGCTTACGCATGCTGCCGCATTCGGACCGTGCGGCTCATGCCGGGTCCTTTCCGAATAGGGCGCGCGCCGCACCGGCAGTGACCACGGAGCCGGTCACCACGACGCCCGCACCGGAAACCATCTCGCCCGCATCACCGACCTCCTCGGCGATTGCGATGGCCGTTTCCAACGCGTCGGGCAGCGTCTCGGCGGTGACCACCCGTTCGTCACCGAAGCGCTGCACGGCGAGGTCGGCGAGGCGTTCGACATCCATGGCGCGCGGCGAACCATTGTTGGTGACCACGATCTCGTCGAATATCGGCTCCAGCGCGTCCAATATGCCCGCCACGTCCTTGTCGCCGAGCACCGCGACGACACCGACCAGCTTGCGGAAGTCGAATTCCGCAGTCAGCGTCGCGGCCAGTGCGCGCGCGCCCGCCGGATTGTGCGCGGCGTCGATGAAGATGGTCGGGGCATTGCGCATGCGCTCCATCCGGCCGGGACTCGTGACGCTCGCAAAACCAGCACGCACCGCCTCGACATCGAGCTGCCGATCAGCACCCGCGCCGAAGAACGCCTCGACAGCCGCCAGCGCGAGCACCGCGTTGCGCGCCTGGTGCTCACCGTGCAGCGGCAGGAAGATTTCGTCGTAAATCCCACCGAGGCCCTGCAATTCGAGCTGCTGGCCGCCGACCGCTATCTGGCGGGCCAGTACCCGGAACTCCGATCCCTCGCGCGCCACCGCGGCATCGACCTCGACCGCCCGGCGCAGCAGCACATCCATGGCTTCGGGTTCCTGCTCGGCGATGACGGCGACGGTATCGCGCGGCACCAGGCTCTCCGGAGCCCGTTTGATGATCCCGGCCTTCTCCCCCGCGATGGATGCGAGATCGTCACCGAGGAAATCGGTGTGGTCCAGACCGATCGGGGTGATCACCGCGACCTGTCCGTCGATGACATTGGTCGCGTCCCAGCGGCCGCCCATACCGGTCTCGACGACCGCGACATCCACCGGGGCCTCGGCGAAGGCGGCGTAGGCCATGCCCGTGAGCACCTCGAACTTGCTCATCGCCGGACCGTCGGCGGCGGCGGACTGCTTATCGATCATTTCGATATAGGGCAGCAGTTCGCGGTAGGTCTGCACGTACTCGGCCGGGCTGATCGGCACATTATCGATGCTGATCCGCTCGGTGGCCAGCTGCAGATGCGGACTGGTGATCCGGCCGGTGCGCCGGTGCAGTGCGGTCAGCAGCGCATCGATCATCCGGGTCACCGAGGTCTTGCCATTGGTGCCCGCGATGTGGATGGCCGGATAGCTCTGCTGAGGTGAGCCCAGCAGATCCATCAGCGTCGCGATGCGGCTCAGCGATGGTTCGATCTTGGTCTCCGGCCAGCGCCGATCCAATTCCGCCTCGACCAACGCCATTTCAGCCAGATCCACCGGGGACGGCCCGGATCCGAGTCGTCGCTTCCGATCTTCGTCGTCGGCGTACTGGGGTTCTGGTTCGTCGTTCATTTGCCGCTCAGTTCCGCGAGCCGGGCGCCGATGCGCGCGACCTCGGCCTCGGCGACATCGCGACGTCCCTTGATCTTGTCGACCACCTGGTCCGGCGCTTTGGCCAGGAAGGCCTCGTTACCGAGTTTGGCTGTGGTGGTTGCCAATTCCTTCTCGGCCGCGGCGAGATCCTTCTCCAGGCGGCGGCGTTCGGCATCCAGGTCGACCGCGCCGGAGGTGTCGAGCTCGACCGTCACGGTCGAGCCACTGAGGCGCACCTCGACCGAGGCGGTCGCGGCGAATTCGGCGCCGGGCTCGGTGAGCCGGGCCAGGTTGGTCACCGAATCGTGCAGTTCGGTGAGGCCCGCGGTATCCAGGCCGATCAGCTTGGCCGCCACCTTCTGCTTATCGGCCAGACCCTGATCGCTGCGGAAGCGACGGATCTCGGTGATCAAGCGCTGCGCATCCGAAATACGTTGTGCGGCGGTCACATCCGTGGCCACACCGGTGGCCTGCGGCCAAGTGGCGATGACGACGGATTCGCCGCTGGTCAGCGCCCGCCACAGCGATTCGGTGACGAACGGGATAACCGGATGCAGCAGCCGCAGCACCGCGTCGAGCACATTGCCGAGCACGATACTGGTCGACTCGGCGCGCGAACCACCGGCGGCGAACTGCACCTTGGACAGTTCCAGATACCAGTCGCACAGCTCGTCCCAGGCGAAGTGGTACAGCGCCTCACACGCCTTGCCGAATTCGTAGGCGTCGAAGGCCGAATCCACCTCGGCGCGAACCTGTTCGAGCCGATCGACGATCCAGCGGTCGGCGTCGGTGAGTTCGGCGCGATCGGGCAGCGTGCCCTGCTGCGCACCGTTCATGAGCGCGAACTTGGTGGCGTTGAACAGCTTCGTCACGAAGCTGCGTGAGGCGAGGGCATGCGATTCGCCGACCGAGAGGTCACCGCCGGGCTGCGCACCGCGCGCCAGGGTGAAGCGCAGCGCGTCGGCGCCGTAGGAGTTGATCCAGTCCAGCGGGTCGATGCCGTTACCGCGGGATTTGGACATCTTCTTGCCGTGCTGATCGCGAATCAGGCCGTGCAGGAACACATCCTTGAACGGCACCTGCTTCGCACCGCCCTTGCCCGCGGTGAGCACGTGATCGTCGGAGACGAAGGTGCCGAACATCATCATTCGGGCCACCCAGAAGAACAGGATGTCGTAACCGGTGACGAGAACGCTTGTCGGATAGAACTTCTGGAGCTCCTCGGTGGAATCGGGCCAGCCCATGGTGGAGAAGGGCCACAGGCCGGAGGAGAACCAGGTGTCGAGCACATCCGGATCCTGCACCCAGCCCTCGGGCGCGGTCTCGTCCGGACCGACGCAGACCACCTCGCCGTCGGGGCCGTACCAGATCGGGATGCGGTGGCCCCACCACAGCTGCCGCGAGATGCACCAGTCGTGCATATTGTCGACCCATTCGAACCAGCGCGGTTCCTGGCTGGTCGGGTGAATCACGGTGTCGCCGTTGCGAACCGCGTCACCGGCGGCCTTGGCCAGCGATTCCACCTTGACCCACCACTGCATCGAAAGCCGCGGCTCGATCGCCTCGCCGCTGCGCTCGGAATGTCCGACGCTGTGCAGATAGGGCCGCTTCTCGGCGGCGATCCGGCCCTCGGCGGCGAGCCGCTCACGCACCTTGACCCGCGCCTCGAACCGGTCCATACCGTCGAATTCGGTTCCAGTGCCGGTAATCCGGGCGCGCTCGTCCATGATGTTCGGCATCGGCAGGTTGTGCCGCAGGCCCATCTCGAAGTCATTGGGGTCATGCGCCGGCGTGATCTTCACTGCGCCGGTGCCGAATTCGGGATCGACGTAGTCATCGGCGATGATCGGGATCTGGCGTCCGGTGATCGGATGCTCGAGGGTGCTGCCGATCAGATCCTTATAGCGCGGATCCTCCGGATGCACCGCCACCGCGGTATCGCCGAGCATGGTCTCCACCCGGGTGGTGGCGACGATCACATGCGGCTCATCGTCTTTCAGCGAGCCGTAGCGCAGCGAAACCAGTTCGCCCTCGACATCCTCGAATTTGACCTCGATATCGGAGATGGCGGTGCGCAGTTCCGGCGACCAGTTGACCAGGCGCTCGGCCCGGTAGATCAGGCCCGCGTCGTATAGGCGCTTGAAGATGGTCTGCACGGCACGGGAAAGCCCGTCGTCCATGGTGAAGCGGTCGCGGCTCCAGTCGACGCCGTCGCCGAGCGCGCGCATCTGCCACTGGATCTGTCCGCCGGATTCGCGCTTCCAGTCCCAGACCTTGTCGATGAACAGCTCGCGGCCGAAGTCTTCCTTGGTCTTGCCGTCCACCGCGAGTTGCTTCTCCACGATGGTCTGGGTGGCGATGCCCGCGTGGTCCATACCCGGCAGCCACAGCACCTCGTAACCCTGCATGCGCTTGCGGCGCGAGAGGGTGTCCATCAGAGTGTGGTCGAGTGCGTGGCCCATGTGCAGGCTGCCGGTGACGTTCGGCGGGGGCAGCACGATCGAGTAACCGGGCTTATCGCTGGCGGGATCGGCGGCGAAGTAACCAGCCGCTACCCAGCGCTCGTACATCTCGGCCTCCACCTCGCTGGGAACCCAGCTCTTGGGGAGGGCATCGGCACGATTACGCGGGTTGTCAGGGGTTGCGCTGGTCACCCCGGCATTCTAGTGGGATGCCCGCTGAGCTCCTAAAAGGGCTAGCGCATAGAAAAGGCGGGGTCTTCGGTGGATGAGGGACACCGAAGACTCCGCCCACAGGTGGAGCTTACCGCCGAAACGGGCCCGAGCTCGGAATCCACAACCAATTCTCAGCTTCTCGACGAGTTCAATATGCGGCTGCCGCAATGGCACCTTTTCCGCCCCTGACGGCGCGTCTGCAGCCCAGACAGCCGGACGCTCGCGCTGGCGGATGAGGGGGTTACACCCCTGCCGCACCGGAGTCGACCGCTGTCCTCGGCCGAACCACCATCGACCGCCTACGCCCGGTCGGTTTCGCGGCTTGCCGAATCAGGGGACGAGCACGGTAAGCGCGCCGGGCACCGCGCGGAGGGTTACGGGAAGAGTGCCCGCAGGTTCGCCGTCGGCGGTAGCGGGAGCGCCGGGAGCGGTGAGAGTCACCTGGGCGACGCGATACTGCTTCGACTTCGGATGATCGATTCGCTTACCGGCCGACAGGGCTGGCAGCATGCGGAGCATATCCAGGCGGGAAACCGCGCCTACGACAGTCAGATCCAGTAGCCCGTCGTCCATTACCGCATCCGGGCAGACCCGCATGCCTCCGCCGTAGGTGCGGGTATTGCCGATGGCCACCATGACGGCATCGGTCTCGATGACGGTGTCGGTATCGGGATTGTCGAGTGCGCCGGGCACGACACCGGACAGCTCGATTCGGTACGGCACGGTGAAGCGCCCGGAGATCTCGGCCAGTGCGGCGAAGGTGTAGCGGAGTGGACCCTTGGGCCAGCGCATATCGTTGGCGCGCAGGGTGACTCGCGCATCGAACCCGGTGCCGGTAACGGTGGCGAACCACTTGGGAGTGAATCCGGGCGAGGGCGATTCGATGCGACCGAGGTCGATGGTGCGGGTGCGGCCGCCGAGGATCAGGTCTGCTGCTGCGACGGGATCGTCAGTGGGCACACTGATCTCGCGCGCGAGATCATTGCCGGTGCCCGCGGGTATCAGGCCCAGCGCTACGCCGGTCTGCGCAATGGCTTCCAGCACGACATTCATCAATCCGTCGCCACCGATGCAGACCACCGCATCCGGCGTGGCGCTGCCGGTAATCGAATCCCGCACCTGGCGTATGGATTCGGCGGCCGATGCCGCGCGGACCTCGGTGACCTCGACCCCCCGGGCGGCGAAACGCGCCAGCGCGGCCGTGGCCACCTCGTGTCCTCTGCCGACACCGGACTGCGGGTTGGTCACAACGGTGATCGCACGCATCGGACGCGAAGCCTGTGTCACGGGACCAGCTTTCCCGGGTTGAGGATGCCCGCGGGGTCCAATTCCCGCTTCACCGCGCGCAGTACGCGCACGCCGAGATCGCCGATCTCCTCCGGAATCCAGGGGCGGTGGTCGGTGCCGACCGCGTGATGGTGGGTGATGGTGCCGCCCACGGCCACGATCGCGTCACCGACCGCACGTTTCGCGATATGCCACTGGGCGATCGGATCGTCCAACTGCTTGGCGATGACGGTGAAGTACAGCGACGCTCCGGTCGGATAGGTGTGCGAGATGTGGCACATGACCAGCGGCGGGGTGCCCTGTCCAGCAAGTGAATCCGTTAGTGCCGCAGTCACCTTCGCCTTGAGCTGGGCCAGATTCGACCAGGTGGTCGCGGTTTCGAGGGTTTCGCACAGCACACCGTGATCGAGCAGTGCATCGCGCATATAGGGTGCGGCGAAACGTCCGTGCTCCCATTCCTGAGCCGGGGTCTGTCCCAGCGAAGTCCCGCCCCCCGCCGCGAGCAATGCGCCCGCCTCGGCGCCGCGGGCCGCGACATGCGCCTGGGTGCCTTCGAAGGTGGTGACGGCCAGACAACCGGCCACCGCCTCGCCGCCGATATCGGCGGAGCGCGCCAGGTTCACTCCGGTCTCGACCTCATCGGACAACCGCAGCACCGTGGGCGCGGCACCCGCCTGCACCACTGAACGCAGTGCGGCGGCGCCAGTTTCGAAATCCGGAAACGACCAGGCCTGGTAGCCGATGGTTTCCGGGGCCGGATGCACCCGCAGCGTCACCTCGGTGATCACACCCAGCGCACCCTCCGACCCGACGAACAATTCACGCAGGTCCGGGCCTGCGGCGGAGGCGGGTGCGCGGCCGAGTTCGATGGTTCCGCTGGGTGTTGCGACCTTGAGATGCTGGACCATGTCGTCGAAGCGGCCGTAGCCCGCCGATGCCTGACCGGAGGACCGGGTTGCGGCGAATCCACCGATACTGGCGAATTCGAAGCTCTGCGGGAAGTGACCGAGCGAAAGTCCATGTGCGGCGAGGAGTTCCTCAGCCTTGGGTCCGGTGAGTCCCGCGCCGAGCGTGGCGGTGCCACTGACCGGGTCGATCTCCGAAATACCGTCCAGGCGGCGCAGATCCAGCGCGATGACGGTGTCGAAGCGACCGCGGACCGGATCGACGCCGCCCACCACGCTGGTGCCGCCGCCGAAGGGTACGACCGCGATGGCATTGTCGGCACAGTAACCGAGCACCGCGAGTACCTGCTCGTGATCGGCGGGGAAGACGACAGCATCGGGTGCGTCCTGCGGACCATCGGCGCGACGACGCAACAGGTCCGGGGTGCTCTTACCGCCCGCGTGCAGCAGCCGATCGTGGTGGTCGACCGAAATGCTGCCCACGCCGACCACCGCGACCAACCCGTCCCGTTGAGTCGGCGTCAGCGTCGACTCGCGTAGCGGCACATCGCCCTCATCGCGGCGCGCCACCGGGTCACCGGACACTCCGAATACCTGCGTCAACAGGTCCCGAATCGAAGCCGAGAGCGGCTTGTGTCCGGCGGGGATGCCCCAGGCGTCCCAAACCATACCCGCCGCATACGTGGGCTCGCCCAGGTTTGCGGCAGCCGCACCGGTCTCGGACTGTCCGATTTCGTCGGTGTGCTGTTGCGTCTCGACCATGCGTTACAGTTTGACATAGACTGTCAAGCAGTAATGATCAGGCATCCGTTTTCCGGCACTTCGGTGCCGCCGACACCCGGTGGTGATACCCGATGACCTCCGCAGCGTCCACCCCCGATGACGCGCTCTCGGCCACCGATCTCGCGATCCTCGACGCGGCCAGGGCCTGCGTCGAGGAGTTCGGGGTGCGCCGCACCACACTTACCGAAGTCGCCCGCCGCGCCGGTGTCAGTAGGCCCACCGTCTACCGCCGCTGGCCGGATACCGGATCGCTGGTGGCCGAACTGCTGGTGCGCGAATTGCACGCGATCGTCGCCGACACCATGCCTGCCGCGGGAGATGCGCGCACGCGGCTGGTCGCGGGGGTGGTCGCGGGTGCGGCGACGATTCGCTCGAATCCGTTGTTCGGCAAGATCTTCCGCACCGATACCGATCTGATGCTGACATATGTCTTCGGCCGCCTCGGGCGCAACCAGCGCGCTCTGATCGACCTGTTCAGTACGAGCATTCGAGAAGGCCACCGGGACGGCACGATTCGCGCGGGCGACCCGGAACAGATGGCGACCATGCTGCTGCTCATCGCGCAGTCGGCGGTGCAGTCGGCCGGTACGGTCGCGCCGTTGCTGGTCGGTGCGGCGCTGGACACCGAGTTGGCCCGTGCGATCGACGGTTATCTGACCCCCGTCGAGAAGGCGCAATGACAAAGGCCCGAATACCTCAGCACCGGCGATTGCCCGCCGTCGAAAAGGATTGTAATGACTACGAATTCGGCTGATCCCCACGGCAATTCCGCGCTGAATGCCGCACGCCGCAACCGTGAACTGACGCTGCTCGGCGACGGCGGCGAAATCGACGTGTTGGTGATCGGCGGCGGCGTGACCGGAGCCGGTGCGGCGCTCGATGCCGCTGCGCGCGGGCTGCGAACCGTGCTGGTGGAGCGCCACGATCTGGCATTCGGCACTAGCCGCTGGAGTTCGAAGCTGGTGCATGGCGGGCTCCGATATCTGGCCAGCGGGCAGGTCGCCATTGCACACGAAAGCGCGGTCGAGCGCGGGATTCTGATCACCACCACCGCACCGCATCTCGTTCGCCCCCTGCCGCAGCTGGTACCGCTGCTCCCGGAAATCGGTATCGCACAACGCACTTTGATCCGCGCCGGCTTTGTCGCCGGTGACGTACTGCGCCGCAGTGCCGGCACTTCGCCTGCGACACTGCCACGTTCGCGTCGGGTATCCACCGCCGAGGCGCTGCGGTTGGCACCGATCGTGCGTCGCGACGGGTTGCGCGGCGGCCTGCAAGCCTGGGATGGACAGCTGGTGGACGATGCGCGGCTGGTAGTCGCGCTGGCTCGCACGGCCGCCGCACAAGGCGCGATGATCCTCACCCGCCTGGAAGCCCTCGACGTGACCGGCGATTCGGCCACCCTGCGCGACACCCTGACCGGCGAAGCCATGACCGTACGGTCCCGCACGGTCATCAATGCCACCGGCGTCTGGGCCGATCAGGTCGACCCGAGTATCGAACTGCGTCCGAGCCGCGGCACCCATCTCGTTTTCGATGCCGAATCATTCGGCGGACTGACCGCTTCGCTTACCGTCCCCGTCCCCGGCAGTACCAGCCGTTTCGTCTTCGCCTTGCCCGCCGCGCACGGCCGGGTCTATCTCGGTCTCACCGATGAGGATGCCCCCGGCCCGGTTCCCGACGAGCCGAAGCCCACCGACGCCGAAATCGATTTCCTGCTCGACACCATCAACACCGCACTCCGAGAGCCATTGACCCGCAATGATGTTCGCGGCACATACGCCGGACTGCGCCCGCTGCTGCGGACGGCCGACAACAGCACCGCCGATATCTCCCGTCAGCACGCGGTCCTGCACTCCCCCACCGGCGTCATCACGATTGTCGGTGGCAAACTCACCACCTACCGCCGGATGGCCGAGGACGCTCTCGATGCGGCGATCGCGCACGGCAACCTCACCGCCGGTCCGTGCCGAACCAAGCGACTTCCGTTGGTCGGCGCGGTCTCCGGTGCGGCCCGCGATCGCATCAACGCCCCGACCGTGCTGGTCGAGCGCTACGGTAGCGAGTCCGCGTCCGTACTCCAACTTGCCGATCGGAATCCCGCCTTGGCCGAACAGGTCGCGCCCGGAATCGACGTCACCGCAGCCGAATTCGCCTTCGCGATCACCCACGAAGGCGCCCTCGACACCGATGACCTGCTGGACCGCCGCACCCGGATCGGTCTCGTCCCCGAGGACCGCGCGGCGGCCCTGCCCGCAGCGGAGGCCGCCTTCGCGCGGCAGTATTAGCTCAGTCCATTTGCCAGGTGTCGAGTTCGGCGCGCATGGCGGCGCGCGGCCAGAGGTCGAGGCCGTGCGCGGCCTCGGCGGCCCGGATTTCGCGTAATTCCGCGGTCTCCTCGGCGGCGGTCAGAAAGCGGAAGCCGAGGCGTTCGTAGTACGGGCCGTTCCAGGCCACATCAATGAAGGTTGTCAACGTGATCGCCTGCATCCCTTGGGCTTTCGCCCAGCGCACGGCATGGTCGATGAGCCGTTTGCCGATCCGCTTGCCCGCGTGATCCGGATCCACCGAAACCTGGTCGATATGGGCGTTACCGTCGACGATCCCGAGGATCAGATAGCCGATCGGGCGGCCAGCGGCATCGGGAAAGATCCAGGCGCGGCCCGCGTGCTGGAATTCCCGCAGCGTATCCAGTGACGGCGGATCGTCATCGGCAACGGCCATCATGCCGATGTCGGCGAATGGTTTGCCCGCCACGCGCTCGATATCTTGCAGTATCGGCAGGTCGTCCTCGACCGCCGGTCGAATCATCCGCATAGACGATTCTCCCACGGCATTCATTCGACCGGAGTCGCCAGGATGCCGTTGACCAGCGCACGCAGCGCCCAGCGCGACCGATCGTCGCCGCCGCCCGCCAGCATCTGTTCGCGCATGGCCACCAGTGTCGGATAGCGGTCGGCAGGTAGTTGGGCGAAATGACGGGCGACCTCGGCGACATAGTCCTGCTCGTTGGTGTCCTTGGTGTTGTACGTGCTCTGCTCCACGGCCTGCGCTGATATGTGCAGGTAGATCAGGTCGACGGCCCAGGAATTGGTCTGCGGGTCCACGCCGCCCTCGGCGAGCAGGGCGAGTAGCCGCTCCACGATCAGCAGCGCGTTCGGGCTCGTCGGGATCGAGCCGAGCGCGACCAGTGCGAGTCCCTCGTGTTTCGACATCGCGTCGACGGTCGTTTCGACCAGCGTCGTCAGGCGGTCGCGCCAAGTGTCGCCCGTGGGCTCGGGCACCGTACCGAGCACCTGGTCGAGCATGGCGGCCATCAGGTCGTCACGGTTGGCGACGTAGACATAGAGCGAGGCCGCGCCGGTATCGAGGTCCTGGGCGACGCGGCGCATGGTGAGGGCGGCCAAGCCGTCGCGGTCGAGAATGCGCAGACCGGTATCGATGATGACGTCACGACTGAGGGGTGCCTTCGCGGGACGGGCCCGGCGGCTGACGGGTGCGGCGCTCATATTTCGGAGCATACGCCTCGACGAACAGCGTTTGACACGAACGACGTTCGCCGCATAGGGTTTCCATCACATCGAACACTGTTCGTGACGATCATTGTTCGCTGCCGACACATCTTCCTCGAGAGCTGGACATGACCACCCCAACACAGCAAGCGGCGCCACCAGATACCAAGGTCAGCCCCCGAATGTGGGCGATATTGGCCGTCATTCTGGCGGCTGACATCCTCGACCTACTCGACTCGACTATCACCAATATCGCCGCGCCGACCATCGCGCGGGATCTGCACGGCGGACCAGCGCTGATCCAGTGGCTCGGTGCCGGATACGCCCTCTCCCTCGGCGTTCTGCTCGTCGTCGGCGGCAGACTCGGCGACCGCTTCGGCAAACGCAGGTTGTTCCTGATCGGCTTGGCCGGGTTCACCCTCGCCTCGATCGCCTGCGGCCTCGCCGTCGATCCGACCACGCTGATCTCCGCGCGACTCGTACAGGGCGCCTTCGGCGCGATGCTGATCCCGCAGGGTTTCGGCATCCTGACCAGCGTCTTTCCCCGTGAACAGCGCGGCAGGGCATTCAGCGTTTTCGGTCCGGCCCTCGGCCTGTCCGGAGTATGCGGACCGATCCTGGCCGGATTTCTCGTCGATGCCGATCTATTCGGCCTCGGCTGGCGTGCCATGTTCCTGATCAATATCGGGCTCGGCGGGCTTGCATTCGCCGCCGCCTATCGCCTACTGCCAACCGAACAGGGCGATCGCACCGTCACCATCGATGCACTCGGCGCTGTTCTGCTCGCCGCAGCGATGCTCGGCACACTATTCGGTCTGATCGACGGCTCGGCCCACAGCTGGACCGCTTCATCGTTCGCGTCGATAGCGGCGGGAGTCGCGGCCTTCGCGCTGTTCGCCCGTCGGCAGGTCACCGCGGTCGCTGCGCTGATCGAGCCGACGTTACTGCGGAACCGGGGCTTCACCTCGGGTCTGATCCTCGGACTCGCCTTCTTCGCCGCGGTCTCCGGGCTGTTGTATGTGCTGTCGCTGTTCATGCAGAACGGCCTCGGTTATCGCCCGACCGAAGCCGCGCTCGGCCTGGCGCCGCTGGCCGTCGGCATAATCATCGCGTCGATTGCCGCGCACCGACTATTGGCTGAACTCGGTCGCAATCTCATCCTGATCGGCCTATTGATCACCCTTTTCGGCACCGGCCTGCTACTGATTCTCGCACTCACCACCGCAATCACTAATGCCCCCTGGGCTCTCGCCGTGGCGATCCTCGTGCTCGGCCTCGGTATGGGCACTTGCTTCGGCAGCATCTTCGTTGTCACCATCGGCGATATCGACCCGTCCGAGACCGGCAGCGGTAGCGGATCGCTCTCCGCCGTACAGCAACTCGCCAATGCGATCGGCGCCGCCGCCATCACCACGGTGTACTTCCACACGGTCGGCTCCGGTGCGGCGCACGCACTCACGGCCAGCCTCGTATTCGTCACGGCCATCACGCTGATCAGCCTCGGTCTGGTGCGGCTGCTGCCGCGACATGCCCAGGCCGAGCCACAGCACTGAATCACTCTCGACTCGAGGACTTCTCATGATTCTCATTACCGGAGGCCGCGGCGCGGTCGCCACCAAGCTCCTGTCCCTGCTGCGCGCCGACGGCCACCCTGTCCGCGTCGGTTCCGGCCGGCCCGAGCAGCTTCCCGCGGGAGTACCCGCCATCACCTGCGACCTGCGCAACCCGGCCACCTTCGCCGCCGCACTCGACGGCGTCACCTCGGTATTCCTGTATGCCGAACCCGAATGCATCACCGAATTCGTCTCCGCCGCAACCGAAGCCGGAGTCGATCACATCGTGCTGCTGTCCTCGTCCGCGGTGCTCGATCCGGCTGCGACCACCAATCCGGTCGCGAAGTCCCACCTCGACGCCGAACTCGGACTGGCCGACGCACCGATGACCGTCTCCGTGTTGCGTCCCGGCGCCTTCGCCGGCAATGCCCGCGGCTGGTCGTTCGCGATCAAGGCCGAACGCCCCGTCAGCCTCCCCTACCCCAATGCCTACACCGATCCGATCCACGAACTCGACGTCGCCGAGTGCGCACATGCGCTGCTCACGAAACCCGACCACCGTGGCGGTATCTATACCCTCACCGGTCCGCAGACCTTGACGTTCACCGCGCAGATCGACCTGATCGCCGAGGTCACCGGCCGCACCGCAACCATCGCCCACGTCACCCCCGACGCGTGGAAGCAAGAGATGGCCGAATTCATCCCTGGCCGCTACGCCGACGGCCTGCTCGACTATTGGCGACGCTGCGACGGCGTCCCCACTCCGATCACCGACGCCGTCTCCATCCTGACCGACCACCCCGCCCGGCCATTCACCACCTGGCTCGAAGACCACGCATCCGAGTTCACCGGCTGACACCTGTCCGGGCTCATCGCGCACCGACCCGGCAGTATGAATCCCGCCGTACCGCCGGTCGTTCGCGCAGTGTCCGCGCGCAGCGGTTTGCCGCTCGCAGAAGACCGCATCTGCGGGATGGAGTCTTTGATATTCAGTGGTGTACGACACCTCGTCGATCAAGGCCGGTAAGAATCACAGCGTGTGCGCGCTTGCGGTTCTTCGGCGGCCGGTTTCGGGTGCTGGGCACGTTCTATGCTGGACGCCGGTAGTGGGCCGGGAAGGAGGCGCGAGTGCGGAATGACGCGTCGACGGTGGGGATTGCGCCGGGTGATGGTCTGATCGCACGCTTCGGCGCGGTTGTCGTCTATCTCGCGGACGAGACCCCTTCGACCGACCGGATACTCGGTGCGATCGAGGCCGTCGCGGATGCGCGCCATCCCGGGGCCGCGATCGCGCAGCGGCTGGCCGCAGTGGTTTTCGGCGGCAATTCCGAGGCGCCACCGTTCGGAGTTATCGCACCGACTGCTGATGGCACCGTCATTCTGCTGCGCGGACAGGTCAGCGCGGAGATCCAAGGCGCGGAAGGATCCCGCCGACTCTCCGGAGCCCGCGCGTTCACCTGGGTAGACGAAATCGTGCGAGAACCGGTGCGCCGGATCGCGGTCGGCGCGGACATCGCCTTCCCGATCCACGAACTCCCACGCACCGACCTGCGCGCCGGCATCGTCGCCGGCAGCGGCTTCGTCCTGCGCATAGCCACCCGCCGCACCGGAAAATCGGCGAACACCCGAGCCCGCACCACCGCTAACCCCTCCCCCGCCGAACCCCCGCCCACCGCTCCGGCCGGATTCGAAGCCCTGCGCGTCCCGACCGCAAAATCCGCGACCGAATCGACACCAGCCGCAGGCTCCGCCCAAAGCGCAGGCGTCACACGCGAGGCTGGATCTGCCCGTCCGACAGGGGAGTCCAGCCGAGACCCCGCTGCGCGGTCGACCGCCCCCAACGAGCAGGGGCGCTCCGCAGGATCCGCCACCGAGTACGACGGGCCAACCGAGAGGGCGGGAACCACCGGATCGGTGGACTCTGGCCAATCCGCACAGCGATCCACTACCAAGTCCACCGCACACGACAAGCCAACCGAAAAGGCAGGACCCACCGGATCGGTGGACTCTGTCCGGTCCGCGAGGGGATCGGCGGCGCAGAGCGTGGGATTCGGCGCGTCGGCCGATAAGGTCGGGCCCGCGAGATCGACGTCCGCTGCTCGACTCGGCGCAGCATCATCGGAGGCGCGGCCGAGTGGTTCGGCACCGTCGCGTGCATCCGGGCAGGCAGATGCGCCGGAGGAAATCGGCACCCAAGCCATGCCCGCCCGGGAACGAGAGGACGCCGCTGGAACGCGGGCGGGTTCGGCAGCGCGGCCGGAACCGATTGCATTGCACAAGATTCCGGCGTTGCAAGGGGTACGACCGCGGCCGCTACGACCAGTAGGCGAGGCGAATAATCAGGAGAACTCCGGGGCGCGACCGCCCGTAGGCGCGCTGGTTCTGGCGGATGGCTCCGCGTTTCCGCTGGACCGACCGTATGTCGTCGGCCGCAGCCCAATGATCGACGAGACAGTGCGTGCCGCCACTGCCACACCCCTCGCGGTCCCGCGCGATCGCCACGTCTCGCGGGTGCACGCCTACGTCTCGGTCGACCGCGGGAAGGTCTACGTCCGTGACGCCGCAACCCCCGCAGGCACATTCATCGCCGCCCCTGGCGCCGACGAATGGACCCGTATCGGCACAACGCCCACCGAACTGCACCCGGGATGGAGCCTCCGCATCGGCCAACGCATCCTCACCTACCGCACCGAGGCCCACCCGAAGCACCCAACCGAGGCAACCAGCAAACGGCGCCGTTCCTGAGCAGCTCACACCGCCACCGAAAAGCCTCCGGCCTCCGTTCCAGGGCTACTGCTTCAACGTTTATCGCGCCGTGCGCGGCGGAGCAAGCTGTGGCGCTTGCCGATTCGGCGTGCGGCCGATGCGGCGGCGAGGCCAGCTCCGGCGGCGAGTACGGCGGTGATGGCAAGGGTGCTGATGGTGGGCGGAGTGTCGTGGAGAATCCAGGCGCCACCGGCCACGGCGACCGCGAGGATGGCTGAACTCGCGGACAGGCCGATGATGTTGGCCAGTCCACCGTGGGCACGGCGTAAGGTGCGGGTGTTGGACTCGAGGTAGGCAACGGCGAACAGGGCGAGGACCACGATCGCGGCCGCTGCGGCGGTGCGTGTCGGGCGCTGGGTGCTGCGGAATTCGATTCGCTGCGTGGCGATTTCCGTTCCGCTGCGCAGCAGGGTCAGCTCGCCGTCGAATTTCCCGGCCAGCACATGTGCGTTGACCGGATCGGGCAGGGTGGCCGCGCCGCCGGGCCGCAGCGGCACCGGATCCCCACCCAACCGCACACCGAATACCTCCACCGTGAGCGCAGCCGAGTCGACGTCGATTCCGTTGACCTGCAATGGAATCGGCTCCGACAGATCGACCTCGATCGGATTCGGACCCGTCGCATCGACACCGGCAACGGTGACAGTCCCGGGTACCAGATCCCCTCCGGCGGTCGGCGCGCCCACCCCGATCACCGCAACCGCACAAGCAGCCACCGCAAGCAACGCGCCAACCCCGAACATCGGCCACGGCGAAGCAAAGCTGACAACATCGCGGATCGGCACCAGATCTCGGCGATCGACATCAGCCAACCGAACTCCATTGTCCTGCGCCCTATGCACCGGACGCACGCGAACCATCGGCGGCCGGAAGGGCTCCGCCCTGAAAGGCCCAGGCCACGACCTTCCGGACGACGACACCTGTCGTGCCGACCCGCCATACCCCGAGGAACCCTGCCCGGCTCCATAAAAAGGCGGTCCTGCTGGCGCATCTCCCGAGGTAGGCGACCCCGGCACGGGCCGCGGCCTTGACGTCGCATCTCCCGACGCATCCGTGCCCGGCGCGGACCTCCTCGCCCCTGACAGCTCCGGCGCTGGCGGCTGCGCCCCGGGCGACCCGGATGCGCGCGGCTCCGACGTGGACCACTCCGGCGCTGGCGCCCCTGGAGCCCCTGGCGCGCCGCGTGCCGCCGCGCCGAACTGCTCGGAACCACCCGTGATATCACCACGCGCTGGTGGCACCGGCGATAACGGCGCACTCGGAGCCGGATCCGAACCCACTATGTCCGGCATCGACGAGATTTCGGTCGGAGCCGACGAAGGGAACGCTACCGCAGCGGGGCCGGGTCGTGGCGGTGAGGCACCGGTCGGAGGCTGGGTGGGGACAGCTGTTACCGGCGCGCGAGATTCGAAGCCCGCGGCAAGCACGCCTGTCCGGTGCCTGACAGCGGACTGCTCGAGCCCACTCTTCGCTCTCGGCGTCTGAACACCGGATCGCCCGGCGGCGCGACTGCTCCCGGTCGCGGCGGCGACAATAGTGTCCGCGCCGATGACCGGAATACCCACGGGCGTAAGCCAATCGCCACCCCAGCACGAGGCGGCGAGTTCGGCGAGAGCAATCCCGAAGAGTTCGGCGGTATCGAAACGATCGGCGGGATCGGTCGCCAGACCGCGCATCACCACGTCGGCGATCGGCTCCGGCACGCCCGGCGCGACCTCGACGAGCGGTATCGGAGTACCGAAGGCGTGTGCGAAAAGCGTTGCCAAATGGTCCTCATTCGGCGGAAACGGCAGTACCCCGGACAACAGCTGATACAGCATGGTCGCCAGCGCGTAGACATCGGTGGCGGGCGAAAGCGGCTGTCCGCGTGCTTGTTCCGGCGCTATATAGGACGGAGTCCCGACGATCTCACCGGTCCTGGTAACCAATGTCTCATCGCCACCGACGATCTTGGCGATCCCGAAATCGGTCAGCTTTATCGCACCGCCGGTACCGAACATGAGGTTCGACGGCTTGACGTCGCGGTGCAGAATCTTGTGCCGGTGTGCCGCTTCCAGCCCCGCGGCACAGGCCAGCCCGACCGCGACCGCGGTAGCCGCGTCGTATCCCTCGGTCGCGAACCGACTCCCAACGGTCCCACCGGGCAGATACTCCATAACCAACAGACACAGCTCATCGGCCTCGATGTAGTCGAAAACCCGCACCACGTGTGGATGATCGATTGCCGCAAGCAACCGCGCCTCGGCGACGAACCGACGCCGCACCTGCTCGTCATGCGCGAACTGCGGTGGAATCTGTTTGATGGCAACCGGCCGCCCCAACTGACGGTGCGTACCCGCGAGCACCACACCGCATCCGCCCCTGCCGACCTGCGCACCGATGTCATACGCGGGCAGCACGGCCCGCATTCGGCCGGTTTCAGATGTCAAGATGTCGCCCCATCCGGGAAGCGCACGGTTTCCACATCGGCGACTTCGTCGACCTCCTCGGTCGGCGGCAGATCCCCGACTTCCGGTGTCGGCGAACAGTATCCGAGTAGGAAGCCGACCGACGCCGCCACACCGGCAACCGTGAGCCACAGCCCGGTATCCGGAACCCACCACCGCAGTGCCGACGCGGTGAACCCGAATATCAAGCCGATGCCGATACCCGGCGCCAGTAACCGCAAGCCGCGCTGCCACCGGTTAGTGGACAGCCGGTGCCGGGCAATGGCCAACGTCGCGTCGGCAATGGCGAGCATGGTCAGCACCGCCAGCGCAATCCCGAACAGTCCGTATACCGAATACAACGAGCCGCGCACATCGGTGTCCATCGGTATCGAGGCGACCTGCGCGCCATCCTCGCCGATCACCGCCAAATCCGCGACGATCAGTCCGGTCGCCTGACCTTCGAGTCCGGTCAGATCGAGCCGATACTTCAGTGCCTCGGATTTTCCTGGTGCGATGGTCAATTCGACGGCGGTCGAGTACGAGAAGAAGGTCAGTCCGAGCACATGCCCGGCCAGGTCGACCTGCCGAATATGCAACGCCCCATCGCTGTTGTTGGTCAACGCGATAGCCACCCGAATGATGCTGTTCGGTTGCAGCCGTAGCGGTTCGGTGGCGGAGGTTTCGGCGATATCGCGATCGTCGATGGTCGCCGACATATCGACACCCTGCGGTTCGGCCGCTGCCGGTGCCACCGACAGCCCGACGAGCACAAGCGCGAACACACTGGGCAGCAGGATAATTCGCGTCGCCGCCGAGACACGGACTCGCATCATGGTTCCCTCCGCGCGGGTAGGTGCGAGACGAGCCGATGCCCGTAGAACCAGGCACCGATCAACAAGAAGAACAGAATCAGCGTCAATGTCGAAGTGGCGGAACTGATCCGGCTGACCAGCACAACATCCAACGGCGCGGTCAGCGTGCGCCCGCAGCGCGCCGTCACCTCATATCGCCCGACTTCGATCGACGTCAACGCCAGCGGTGCCCGAAAACCACCATCGGCCCCGGCGACGGCATTACCCACCGGCGTCTGCCCGACCAGCAAGCTGACCTGTGACTGCGGATCACACCCCGATCCGGCCGCGGTGACATCGCCACCGAGTCCGATCGCTGTGGGCGTGAGCTCGAGCGCGGCGGGTTGCGGCGCAATCGAGGGCGCCGGTGCCGTAGCGGCGGGCGTCGGCGGATCCGCAGGCCGAACGGTCGGCACAACCACCGTGGGCTGCCTCTTCGACGGATTTTCCGGTGGCCGTGGATCCGCCGGTATCTGCTGCTGCGGCGGCACCGTGGACGAATTCGCAGGTGGGTCCGCCGGGATCGGCGGCTGTGGATTCGGCGGCAAGGTGATGGTGATCGGCGGCAGCACAATATCGGGCAGCCGCGGTTGTTCGGGAGTGGAAGTCGGTCCGGAGCACCCATCCGACGTCCGTCCGGCGCACGGATCAGTCGGCACCGGACTGGTCGTCGTCTGCGTCCCGGTGCCGTCGTGCGTCCCGGTACCGTCACGCGTCCCACCACCGTCCGAATTGTCATTCGGCACCGCCGTGCTGGTCTGTGCCCCGGCCCCATCCCGCGTCCCCGGCCCGTGGTGTCCGGGCGCGGGTGCCGGCGAAACCACCGACGAAGTCGGCTCTTCCGACGCCGGAACCCCGAAAGCCGCTACCCTGCCGAACCCGACCGGCGCCGCCGCGACCAATAGCGCGGCGGAACAGAGAATCCCCCACCGCACACGCCGAGACGTCGCGTGTCGACGCTCCCCGCCGGCACGCGTCGGAATAGCCGCCAGCGTCCCCATCGCACATGCCTCAGATCAGCGATTTGATCAGTAGTTATGGTAAGCCGACAGCCGCCGACGCGGAGCCTTCTGGCTGAGCTCGAACCCAGCTAAAACCGCCGGCTACCAGGTAGCGTCACCGCTGTACCCGGCAATGCGCAAACCCTGCCGAACCGGCCACGAGTGCATACGATCCGAACCGGATGGCACCCCTCGGGCAGGGACCCCACCACCGCGACGGGAGCGTCCGGAATCAGGACAAACGGGTAGGTCCGCGACAAACTTCGCGGGGAGAGGACAATATCGGGCATGCACCGCAATGGGCCGACACAGGACATCGACGAGTCCGAATTGACCGTCACCCAGCCGAAGGAGCAGGCCGCGGGTGTGACGGCCGTTGCCGTTGCGCTCAAACGCGGGGTCGAGGAGATGGGTGTGCTGCGCACCGCGCGCACGCTGGCCCGCCTCAACCAGGTGCACGGCTTCGACTGCCCGGGCTGTGCCTGGCCGGAGCCGACGGGGCATCGCCGACCGGCCGAATTCTGTGAGAACGGCGCCAAGGCCGTCGCCGAGGAGGCGACGCTGCGCACCGTGACCCCCGAATTCTTCGCGCAGCATTCGATCGAGGAACTGGCGAGCAAATCCGGTTATTGGCTCGGCCAGCAGGGTCGGCTGACCCATCCGATGGTGCTGCGCCCAGGCGCGACCCATTACTTGCCCATCGAGTGGGACGAGGCCTACCAGCTCATCGTCGAGCACCTGCGCGCGCTGGAATCCCCCGACGAAGCGGTGTTCTACACATCCGGCCGCACCGCCAACGAGACCGCATTCCTCTACCAGCTGCTGGTCCGCAGCTTCGGCACGAACAATCTGCCGGACTGTTCGAATATGTGCCACGAATCCTCCGGCGCCGCACTGACCAGTTCCATCGGCATCGGCAAAGGTTCGGTCTCGATCGACGACTTCGGCAAGGCCGATCTGATCATTGTCGCGGGCCAGAATCCGGGCACCAATCATCCGCGCATGCTCAGCGCGCTGGCGGGCGCGAAGGCTAACGGCGCCAAGGTCATCGCGGTCAACCCGCTGCCGGAGACCGGACTGCTCGGCTTCCGCGACCCACAGACGCTCACGGGTTTCACCAGCGGTGTCGCCATTGCCGACGACTTCCTGCAGATCCGGCTCGGCGGCGATATGGCGCTGTTCCAGGGGTTGGGCAAACTGCTTTTCGAGGCCGAGGACCGCGCACCGGGCACGGTGGTCGACCGCGAGTTCGTCGATGCGCACTGCGCTGGCTTCGCGGAGTACGAAAAGAATGTGCGCGCGGTCGATCTCGGCACGGTGCGCGCGGCAACCGGACTCACCGACGACGATTTGTACCGCACCGCAACACTTTTGGCCGAATCCAAGAACATCATCATCTGCTGGGCAATGGGCCTGACCCAGCAGAAGCACGGCGTCGCCACCATCGAGGAAGCGACCAATCTGCTATTGCTGCGCGGCATGATCGGCAAGCCCGGCGCGGGCGTGTGCCCGGTGCGCGGCCACTCCAACGTGCAGGGCGACCGCACCATGGGCATCTGGGAGAAGATGCCCGATACCTTCCTCGACGCACTCGACCGCGAACTCGGCATCGCCAGCCCGCGCAAACACGGCTACGACACCGTTGATGCGATCCGCGCCATGCGCGCGGGCGCGGCGCGGGTGTTCTTCGGCATGGGCGGCAATTTCGTCTCCGCCACCCCTGATACCGGGGTGACCGAGGCCGCGCTGCGCAGTTGCGCGCTGACCGTGCAGGTCTCCACCAAGCTCAACCGCAGCCACGTCGTGCACGGCACGACCGCGCTCATCCTGCCCACCCTCGGCCGCACCGATCTCGACCTACAGAATGGTGCGAAACAGCAAGTTTCGGTGGAGGATTCGATGTCGATGGTGCATCTATCAACCGGTCGGCTGAAGCCGGTGAGCGAGCATTTGCGCAGTGAAGTCGCCATCGTCTGCGAACTCGCGCAGACGCTGCTCGGCGCGGATCATCCGGTGCCGTGGGCGCAGTATCAACTCGACTACGACAAGATCCGCGATGCGATCGCCCGTGTGGTGCCCGGCTGCGACGACTACAACAAGCGGGTGCGTGATCGCAACGGCTTCGTACTGCCGCATCCACCGCGCGACTCCCGCGAATTCCGCACTGCCACCGGCAAAGCCAATTTCGCGGTGAACGAATTGACCTGGACACCAGTCCCCGCGGGACGGTTGATCCTGCAGACCCTGCGCAGCCACGACCAATACAACACCACCATCTACGGCCTGGACGACCGCTATCGCGGGGTGCATGGCGGCCGCAAAGTTGTCCTGATGAATATCGACGACATCACCGAATTCGGTTTCGTAGACGGCGATCTGGTGGATCTGGTCTCCGAATGGACCGACGGCACCGAACGCAAGGTGACCGGTTTCCGCATCGTCGAATACTCGACCCCGCGCGGCAATGCCGCCGCCTACTATCCGGAGACCAATCCCCTCGTTCCGCTCGATCACGTTGCGGCACGGTCGAATACACCAGTTTCCAAGGCTGTGACCATCCGGTTGGAGCCGCACGTTCATGTGGGGCAGGACCCGAGCGCCAGCGAGGCGCGGTCGTGAGCAGAGTGACCGCGCGCCGCAAGACACGCCGCATCTCACCGAACGGCGTGATCGAACGCCCGGATTCCGTTGCGGTAGAAGAACCATTGGAGCTGCGCCTGGACGGACAATCACTCACCGTCACCATGCGCACCCCGGGCAGCGATATCGAACTGGTGCACGGCTTCCTCTTGGGCGAGGGCATCATTCAAGCCGCCGAGGATGTGGTGAGCGCCCGCTATTGCGCGGGCGCCGACGAGAACGGCCAGAACACCTACAACGTGCTGGATGTCCAACTGCGCACCCCTATCCCGGTGCACGGCCGCAACTTCCTCACCACCGGCGCATGCGGACTCTGCGGTAAGACTGCGCTCGACGAGGTCCGCACCCGCACCAGATTCCCGCTGCCGACAACCTCGATCACGGTCGACACCGAGACCCTCGCCGCCATGCCGGACCAATTGCGCACCCGTCAAACGGTTTTCGACGCCACCGGCGGTCTGCACGCTGCGGGACTGTTCACCCCCGACGGCACCGCACTCGCTGTGCGCGAGGACATCGGACGACACAACGCTGTCGACAAGGTGCTCGGCTGGGCGGTACTCGAAAACCGTATCCCCGCAAACGATCTCGTGCTCATTGTCAGCGGCCGGGCCTCCTTCGAGCTGGTTCAGAAGGCCGTGATGGCGGGCATCCCGATGCTCGGCGCCGTCTCGGCCCCCAGCTCGTTGGCCATCGATCTGGCCGCCGAATCCGGCCTCACCCTGGTCGGCTTCCTGCGCGGGGACACCATGAACATCTATTCCCGCTCCGACCGGCTGACCGTCAGCGACGAGGTCGCCGCCTATTGATCGTGACCCGAGGTCCGACTTACGGTTGCAGCACCAGATCCCTGGTTCGGCGATGAACGGAGAGACCGATGCGGATCACGGTAGATGGCAAATCCGGCGGGCTACGTGTGCGGATGCGGTTCCAACAGCAGCGCAATCGCTGGCTCGCCGTGCGAATCATATTGGGGGTGTTGGCATTTCAGGGCGCGGTCGTCGGACTGTGGGCGGTCTTCGCGCCGCACTCCTGGTACACCAGCTTCCCGGGTTTCGGTATGCAGTGGATCGGCGCGGACGGCCCGTACAACCACCATCTCGCCTCCGATGTCGGCTCGTTCTTCCTGGCGCTGACCGCGGTGACACTGGCCGCGCTATTCCTCGGCGGCAGCGCACTTGCCCAGGTCGCGGGCCTCGGCTGGCTGGTCTTCGGCGTGCCACACCTGATCTATCACGCCTTTCACAAACCCGCCGACATGGGTGGGGGCAGTTTCACCCTCAGCGTCATCGGTGCGGCATTGATCGTCGCCCTCGGCTTGGCCCTGATCCTGGTCACCCCGCGTGGGCCGCAGTTGCGCGATCCCGCCCCGATCAACTTCCAACGCCCCCGCCGCCGTACGAACCGCTAGACCGCCGAAACAGTAACGCCCCACAGCGCATGCTGTGGGGCGTTCTCCGTGCGAAGTGAGCGTTCAGGCCGCGTGCCACCCACCAACCTCGGTCAAATGGTTGAGGGCCTGCACAACGGCCGGCGCGCACAGGTGTCCGTCGTCCGGCCCGAGCCACGCCATCTCGGCGATCTCCGCCGCCGGAGCCGGCGCGCCGTGACCGGGTGCGCGGAAGCAGTGCATCTCGACCAGCGTTCCGGGACGCCCGTGGGCTGGGGCCGTAATGGTCACCACGGGCGTTATCCGGTGCGCCTCCAATTCGACGCCGACTTCCTCGCGAACCTCCCGAACGAGCGCTCCCGCCAGGGTTTCTCCGGGTTCGGGCTTGCCGCCCGGCAGATAGAAGGCGTCGCGTCCCTCGGTCCGGACCGCGAGCAAGCGGCCGTTCTCGACGCACAGCCACGCCACCGACGTGAGCGTTCGTTTCCTGAGCATGGTCCTGCTGACCCTTTCGAGCGACCTGCAAGCAATCGCTACGGACGACGTGTCAGTCCTTCAGCGCTTCGAGCAACGCCGCACGCTGGCGCGCGCCAAGTCCACCGATGCGGCGGTCCTCGGGAATTTCCGCCTGGTCCATCAGCTTGGCCGCCTTGACCGGTCCGACACCGGGCAGCGCCTTGATCACGGCAGCGACCTTGGTCTTCTTGACCAGGTCGTCGCTGTCCGCCTTCTTCAACAGGTCGGCCACCGAAACCTTGCCGGCCTTCACCTTGCCGATCAGTTCGGAGCGCGCCTTGCGGACCGCAGCCGCCTTGGCCAACGCCTCAGTGCGCTGTTCCGCGGTCATGGTAGGCAGTGCCATGTCTCCTCCGCTTTCACTCGTCACTCGAACATCTGGTTGACCGGACCGAGTAAACAGCACGACGAGCACCACACAAGCTCGACACACCGGGTTCCGACAGCGAGAAATGGCGACAAGTTTTCTGAACCACCCGGGCCCCACCAGGCTCCAGACCCACCCGGACCAGGCGAAAAGGACAAAATGAATCCGGTCATGAACCCCGCGGCGGCATTCAGCGAGGCCGCCGTCGGCCCCTGAGGCTTCACCAACAGTGATCGGACCGGACCGAGCGCACCGCCTTCGGGCACAGAAAAAGGCGGCGGCGCGGTAACACATGGAGGGTGAATAGCGACACCAAAAGCAGACGCACAAGTGCGGGACAGAAGGTTCAACGGCGAACCAGGGAGTCAATGGGGACTCCGAGTCCGGGCGCGATCGGCAACCTCAGTGATGCGGAATCCGACCGTCACCGTATCCCACATCACTAGCGCGCCAACAAGATATCCGAGGGGTATCGATCGACGAGTACTGGCGCGGGGGGCCATCTGCGCCAGTACGTCTGCCCCGCCCAACGGGATTCCATGCCACGCGATCACCGGACACTGCTACGCTCCGAATTAGAACACGTTTCAATTCGTGAGAGGTTTCCATGGCAGCCAAGATCCGCGATGTGATCGAACAGTACGTCAAGCTGGTCGGTTCCGGCCCGACCGAGGCGATCGTCGACCTCTACGCACCCGATGCGGTGGTGGAAGATCCGATCGGCACCGAACCCAAGCGCGGCCACGACGCCATTCGCGAGTTCTACGAGGTGCTCGGAAACCTCGATCGGGAAACGCAGCTGCACGCGGATTCGGTTCGAATCGCGGGCAACCACGCCGCCTTCATGTTCACTCTCGTCACCAAGTTCGGCGATCAGCGCTTCACACTCTCGCCCATCGATGCGATGGACTTCGACGACGAGGGCAAAATCGTCGCCATGCGCGCCTACTGGAGCCAGGACGATATGCGCAACGAAGCGTCCTGAAGCCACCGCACGGGTCCATACAGACCGCGGGTGCGGCAGCCGAATTCGACTGCCGCACCCGCGTTTTCGGTATCAGGCGCTCGCGCGAGCCAACTCCAGCGGTTTCGGCCGCGCAACCGCGGCCAGGCTCGGGATGACATCGAAGACCGCGGCATGCCCCGCGACCTCGAGTAGCCGATCCACGCAGCGCGGACCCGTGATCAACTGGAGTTGCCGGCCGCTGTGGCCGAGCCAGGATCGGGCCTCCATCAACGCCCGCAGCCCGGCAACGCCGAAGAACGTCACCTGCGATAGATCGATAACGACCACCGCGCCCGCCGTAGGTAACGCTTCCAGCAGGGACTGCCGAAAGGTCTCGGCCGTCAGGTAATCCATTTCGCCGCCGACGGCACACAAGGTGACCGAATCCACCGGCGGTGACACGACTACGCACAGACGGTCGGCAGACCGCTGGGGTCCGGATCCGTCTGCGGCAGCGATACTTTGATCTGAAGAAACTAGAACTGTCGACATGAGGACCTCGGTCCGTCGAATCCGCCGGGCAGACACCTTGCGGCGGGAAACTTTTCGCCCCGATCATCCAGGACCAGGACTGGGCTGGTTACTCAACCGTGCCCTACGGATACCCAAACCGCCGGCCCGATACACATCGAGTGGGCCGGAAATTTCTCCGGCCCACTCGCGAGGTATGCGTACTGCGGTGCTACGCCGACTTCTCCCGGCGCTCGGCGCGCTGTGCCTTGCGCGGCACGATGGTCGGCAGCACATTGTCGTTGACGGTGTCGGCGTTCACGACCACCTTGGCGACGTCGTCACGGCTGGGGATGTCGAACATCGCCAGCTGCAGGACCTCCTCCATGATGGCGCGCAGACCGCGGGCGCCGGTGCCGCGCAGGATCGCCTGATCGGCGATCGCCTCCAGCGCGTCATCGGTGAATTCCAGGTCGACGCCGTCCATCTCGAACAGCCGTACGTACTGCTTCACCAATGCGTTCTTCGGCTCGGAGAGAATCTTGACCAACGAATCCTTGTCCAGATTCGTCACCGAGGCGACGACCGGGAGGCGGCCGATGAATTCGGGGATCAGACCGAATTTGATCAGATCCTCCGGCATTACCTCAGCGAAGTGGTCATCGGTATCGATATCGGCCTTGGAGCGCACCTCTGCGCCGAAGCCGATGCCGCGGTGGCCGGTGCGATCGGAGATGATCTTCTCCAGCCCCGCGAACGCACCCGCAACGATGAAAAGCACGTTGGTGGTGTCGATTTGGATGAATTCCTGGTGCGGATGCTTGCGCCCGCCCTGCGGCGGCACACTCGCCTGCGTACCCTCCAGGATCTTCAACAGCGCCTGCTGCACACCCTCACCGGAGACATCGCGGGTGATCGACGGGTTCTCGCTCTTGCGGGCGATCTTGTCGACCTCATCGATGTAGATGATCCCGGTCTCGGCGCGCTTGACGTCGTAGTCCGCGGCCTGGATCAGCTTCAGCAGGATGTTCTCGACATCCTCACCGACATATCCGGCCTCGGTCAGCGCCGTCGCGTCGGCGATGGCGAACGGGACGTTGAGCATCTTGGCCAGCGTCTGCGCCAGGTAGGTCTTGCCGCAGCCGGTGGGGCCGAGCATGAGGATATTGGACTTGGCCAGTTCGACGGTCTCGCCGCGGCTGTCGCGACCCTTGTCACCCGCCTGGATGCGCTTGTAGTGGTTGTAGACGGCCACCGCGAGGGTGCGCTTGGCGGTGTCCTGCCCGATCACGTAGTTCTCCAGGAAGTCCCGGATCTCGGCGGGCTTGGGCAGCTCATCGAGTTTGACCTCACTGGACTCGGCCAGCTCTTCCTCGATGATCTCGTTGCATAGATCGATGCACTCGTCGCAGATGTACACCCCTGGTCCCGCAATGAGCTTCTTGACCTGCTTCTGGCTCTTTCCGCAGAACGAGCACTTCAGCAGATCGCCGCCATCTCCGATGCGCGCCATCTCGTGGGTCCCTACTTCCTTGTCCGCCTGCAACCGTCTATCCAGGTTGCCAGCAATCCGCCACCCTCGGGTGTATTCACGAACACCTCGAGCGATTCCGACGGTTCGAGCACTGCCGTCAACCGGGAGCAAAGGTCCCTAGGTCGACCGTACCCGGTGTGTGCGACGGAGGTCGACAACTCGAGCATGTTTCTCACGGGGGTCGTCCGAGTTCTTACCACTATGGAACACGTTCACCCCGATCGACGGCCATCCGACACTCCTGGCCGCCCGCCTCGGAAACCCTTCCGCCCGACACCCTTCCGGCCGGTCGGCTCCCCTGAAGCAGTCCGGCCGGGGCACATGCCGAGCGGCATGCGGCCCGGCCGGATTTTCCTGACATAGAGCAACTTACGAGCGATCAACGCGCCGCGTCCGGCGCGTCCGCCCTACTTCTGTCCGCACTACTTCTGGGCGCACTACTTCTGGGCGCTGAGCTTGCGGTAATCGAAGACCGTGTCGATAATCCCGTATTCCTTGGCCTCCTCGGCCGTCAGGATCTTGTCGCGGTCGGTGTCCTTGCGGATGGTGTCGGCATCCCTACCGGTGTGGCGCGCCAGCGTGGTCTCCATCAGGCGACGCATCCGCTCGATCTCGGCGGCCTGGATCTCCAGGTCCGAAACCTGCCCCTGAATGCCACCCTCCAGCGACGGCTGGTGGATCAGCACGCGGGCATTGGGCAGGCACGCGCGCTTGCCGGGGGTACCGGCGGCGAGCAGCACGGCCGCGGCGGAAGCGGCCTGCCCCAGGCAGACGGTGGCCACATCGGCGCGCACGTACTGCATGGTGTCGTAGATCGCCATCAACGAGGTGAACGAACCACCGGGCGAGTTGATGTACATGGTGATGTCGCGATCGGGATCCAGCGACTCCAGCACCAGCAGCTGCGCCATGACGTCGTTCGCCGAGGCATCGTCGACCTGCACGCCGAGGAAGATGATGCGCTCCTCGAACAGCTTGTTGTACGGGTTGGACTCCTTGACACCGAAGCTCGAGTGCTCGATGAACGAGGGCAGGATATAGCGCGACTGCGGGCTCGCCGGGGCGGTGCCGCCGAGACCGGCGCGCGGGTCGAACAGATTGGCCATCTTCGTCTCCAAAGTCTGGGTGGGTGAGCGGTCTGCGGCGCCGACTTACTTCGCGCCGTTGGCCTGATCCGCGTGGCTGATCACGTGGTCGATGAAGCCGTACTCGAGGGCCTGCTTCGCCGTGAACCAGCGGTCGCGGTCAGCGTCGACGGTCACCTGCTCGATGGATTTACCGGTGTGCATCGCCTGCAGCTCGTTCAGCTCCCGCTTGGTGTGTGCGAACTGTTCGGCCATAATCGCGATATCGGCCGCGGAACCACCGATGCCCGCCGACGGCTGGTGCATCATGATGCGCGCGTGCGGCAGGGCGTAGCGCTTGCCCTTGGTGCCCGCGGTGAGCAGGAACTGGCCCATCGATGCGGCCAGACCCATGCCGTAGGTGGCGATATCGCACTCGGCGAACTGCATCGTGTCGTAGATGGCCATACCCGCGGTGACCGAACCACCGGGCGAGTTGATGTAGAGCGAGATGTCCTTGGTCGGATCCTCCGCCGACAGCAGCAGGATCTGCGCGCACAGCTTGTTGGCGATGTCGTCGTCGACCTGGGTGCCGAGGAAGATGATGCGCTCACGCAGCAGGCGCTCGTATACCGAATCACTGAGGTTGAGACCAGCAGTGGGGGAACTCATGACGACCCCTGCCTTGTTCATTGTCACGGATACCTGCCTTCTCTTCTCACCGGCTCTGATTGCTACACAGCCATCACTGGTTCGCTGTCACAAACATTAACGAAGCCGGGCGGCACCGAACTCCCGGTACCGCCCGTCTTCGCTCACAGCGCAATCTCGCTGACGCTCGATTGCGCTGTGCGCGAGAGCGCGCTGTGCTTCTGGTTCACTCGCTACGCTCCTTCACAGCGCAATCACACAACCACACGGCAGTCGATCGCGCTGTCCTTCCATGGAATTATTCGGCGCTCGCGGCGGCGGTCTCTTCGTTGCCGTCGGACTCGGAACCCTCAGGGGCACCGAACATTTCGGCGGTGTCGACGGCGTTGCCGTCGGAGTCGGTGACCTTCACCTTGCCGACCACACCGGCCAGCGCCTTACCGCGACGCACGTCCGCGAAGACCGCGCCGAGCTGGCCCGCCTGCTGCACCTGCTGGATGAACTGTTCGGGCGAGAGGCCGTAGCGCTGCGCCTGGAACAGGATCCGCTCGGTGAGCTCCTCCTGGCCGACCTGGGTGTTGTCCGCCTCGGCGATGGCATCCAGCAGCAGCTGGGTCTTCACCGACTTCTCGGCGGACTCCTTGGTGTCCTTGTCGAATTCCTCGCGGCTCGAGCCCTGGGCCTCGAGCGCCTCGGCGAGCTTGGCCTCGTCGTGGTCGAAGCCGTGCACGGCATCGTGCACCACGGCGTCGATCTCGGCCTGCACGACCGCCTCCGGCAGCGGCACCTCGACCTGCTCGAGCAGGGTCTCGAGCACCTTGTCGCGGATCTGACCGGCCTGCTCGACCTTCTTGACGCGCTCGACCCGGTTGCGCAGGTCTTCCTTCAGCTCGTCGAGGGTGTCGAATTCGCTGGCCAGCTGGGCGAACTCGTCATCGGCCTCGGGCAGCTCGCGCTCCTTGACCGAGCGCACGGTGACGGTGATGACCGCTTCCTTGCCCGCGTGCTCACCGGCGACCAGGGTCGAGGTGAACTCCTTGGACTCGTCCACCGAAAGGCCGATAAGCGCCTCGTCCAGGCCCTCGATCAGCTGGCCGGAGCCGACCTCGTGGGACAGGCCGGTGGTGGCCGCCTCGGGCACGTCCTCGCCGTCGACGGTGGCCGAGAGATCGATGGAGACGAAGTCGCCTTCCTGGACCGGACGCTCGACACCGGTCAGGGTGCCGAAGCGCTGGCGCAGCGACTGCAGCTGCTCCTCGATGTCCTCGTCGCCGATGGTGAACGAGTCGACGGTCACCTCGATGCCGTCGTAGGCGGGCAGGGCGATCTCCGGGCGCACGTCGACCTCGGCCGTGAAGGCCAGCTCCTGGCCGTCCTCGATCTTGGTGATCTCGATCTCGGGCTGGCCGATGACCTTGACTTCGGAGGTGGTGACGGCCTCGCTGTAGCGGCCGGGCAGCACATCGTTGACGACCTGCTCGAGGATCGCGCCGCGGCCCAGGCGGGCCTCGATGAGCTTGGCCGGGGCCTTACCCGGACGGAAGCCGGGGATGCGCACCTGGTTCGCCAGCGCCTTGTAGGCCTTGTCGAAGTCCGGCTTCAGCTCCTCGAAAGGCACCTCGACGTTGATCCGGACCCGGGTCGGGCTCAGCTGCTCGACGGTGCTCTTCACGGACATGCTCCTTGTTCGTTGGTCCTGGTCGACTTGCTTGTGGCCGACTTGCTTGGGGTTATCACGAGCGAAATCGCCGCACGGCTTAACGTGCGTATCTCGACCAGGTTAGTTGACCCGTCGCGACGGGCTGCAGGCAGCACCGCCGCGGCGAGATTACTTGCCGACGGCGACCGCGTCGGTGACGAAGACCAGCGTTTCGTTGGGCTTGATGCCATTGCCACCCGCGCCGTAACCGAGGTTCGGCGGGATGATCAGCAGCCGCCGCGCACCCGCCTGCACGCCGACCAGGCCCTGCTCCCAACCCGGAATGACCTTTCCGGCACCAAGGGTCAGCTGAAACGGCTTGCCGCGGTCGAACGAGCTGTCCAGCTTCTTCTTATCCGACCAGGTGATCAGCGTGTAGTTCATGGTCAGCGGCTGACCGGCGACCGCGCCGGGCCCGGTGCCGGGGACCAGATCCTTGACGACGAGCTGGGTCGGCGGGGTGCAAGTGTCCGGGATGGTGATCTTCGGCGTGGCGCCGAAACCGCCGACCACCACGATGTCGTCGGCGGTGCATTCGGCGCCGGTGTTCTGCGCGGGCAGCTGACCGAAGGTGGGCTGCGCCGACGCCGCGGCCGATGACGTGGCCGCAGACGTGGTGGTGCTCGAGCCCTTGTCGTCGTCCGAGCCACAGGCGGCCAGCGCGAATGTCGCGGCGGCGATGGTGCCGATACCGATGATCCTGCGCAGTGTTTGCATGCGGCGGACCATAATCCACCGCTGCTCGCCCCACCCAGCCACCCGCCGATAGTGCGACGACCGACGGCATCCGATCAGGTGACTTCCGGCACCAGACGCCCCCCGCCTCGACGCGAGACCGTGAGAACCGATTGACACGGACACACGTGGGTAGGCTGGCTGTGAATTCTCCATCCGGCGTTATCAATCCAACGTCGGCAACCGTGCAGGACCTGGTAACCGGCGGTCCCTCCAGGTGCCGCCGCCGATGCCCGAGTGAGGAGAGTCGGCGCATGACCCAGATGGCCAGTGTCGGGGGCGATACCTCGGCCGACAATGTCGAAAGCGGCGGCGGTGCGACCGTCGCGCCGCAACCGTATCGGCTCGCGGAAGTGCCAGGGCCGCTCGAGCGCGCGGAACTGGAAACACTCGACGCGTGGTGGCGGGCCGCGAACTATCTGGCGGTGGGCCAGATCTATCTGATGAGCAATCCGCTGCTGCGCGAACCGCTGCGGGCCGAGCACATCAAACCGCGGTTGCTCGGACATTTCGGCACCGTGCCCGGCCTGAATCTGGTCTGGGTGCACGCCAATCGGGCGATTCGGCAACGCGATCTCGACGCGGTCTTCGTGGCCGGGCCAGGTCACGGCGGGCCGGGACCGAATGCCTGCGCCTGGTTGGAGGGGACGTACTCCGAGCTGTACAGCCATGTGCCGCAGGACGAGCCGGGGATGGGCGCGCTGTTCGCACAGTTCTCCTTCCCCGGCGGAGTGCCGAGTCACTGTGCGCCGGAGACGCCGGGTTCCTTCCACGAGGGCGGCGAGCTCGGTTATTCGCTGTTGCACGCGTTCGGGGCGGCGCTGGACAATCCGGATCTGACGGTGTTCTGTGTGGTCGGCGACGGTGAGGCGGAGACCGGACCGCTGGCCACCAGCTGGCACGCCAATAAATTCCTCAACCCGATGCGCGACGGCGCGGTGCTGCCGATTCTCGCGTTGAATCAGTACAAGATCGCCAATCCGACCATCCTTGCGCGCATTCCGGAATCCGAATTGCTGTCGCTGATGCGCGGATACGGCTACGAGCCGATCGTCGTCTCGGGCAGCGACCCCGCGGCCGTCCATCAGGAGATGGCCACTGCCGTGGACACCGCCCTGGATCGCATCACCGAGATTCAGCGGGCCGCACGCACAGGGACCGATGGGGTGCGCCCGAGCTGGCCGATGATCGTGCTGCGCACACCGAAGGGGTGGACCTGCCCGCCGATGGTCGACGGCGATCCGGTCGAGGGCACTTTCCGAGCACATCAGGTGCCATTGGCGGGTGCGCGCACCGATGATGGGCATCGGGCCGTGCTCGAACAGTGGTTGCGGTCCTATCAGCCGGAACAGCTCTTCGATGAGTCGGGCAGGCCGGTCACGGAGCTGCTCGACCTGGTGCCGGACGGCGATCGACGCCTGAGCGCGAATCCAATTGCCAACGGGGGCATGCTCGTTCGGGATCTGCGGCTGCCCGATTGGCGGTCCTACGGCGTCGAGGTGCGCGAGCCGGGAGCGACCCAGCACGAGGCGACCCGGGTGCTCGGCGCCTGGCTGCGCGACGTCACCGCGCGCAATGCGAACAACTTCCTGACCTTCGCCCCCGACGAATTGGCCAGCAATCGACTGCAGGACATTCTGCAGGTCACCGGCCGTAACTGGCAGGCCGAAATCGGCGAATTCGATGTGGATCTCGACCGCACCGGGCGGGTGATCGAGGTGCTGTCCGAGCATATGTGCCAAGGGCTGCTCGAGGGCTATCTGCTGACCGGCAGGCACGGGGTGTTCACCTGCTACGAGGCATTCATCCACATCATCGACGCGATGTTCAACCAGCATGCCAAATGGTTGGACGCGAGTGCGGCGGTACCGTGGCGGCGCCCCATCGCGAGCTTGAATTACCTTCTGTCATCACATGTTTGGCGACAGGACCACAATGGATTCACCCATCAGGATCCCGGGTTCCTCGATGTGGTGCTGAACAAGAAACCATCGATCGTGCGAGTGTATCTGCCGCCGGACGCGAATACGCTGCTGTCGACCTACGATCACTGTCTGCGTTCACGGCACTACGTCAATGTGGTGGTCGCCGGGAAACAGCCACAAGCGGACTGGCTTTCGGTTTCCGATGCCGCCGTGCACTGCGCGCGCGGCGCCGGAATCTGGGGCTGGGCCGGACAGAACGACGATCCGGGCACCACGCCCGATGTCGTGCTCGCCTGTGCCGGGGATGTACCGACGCTGGAAACGCTCGCGGCGGCGGCGATTCTGCGTGCGCGTCTGCCGGAACTGCGTATGCGAGTGGTGAATGTGGTCGACCTGATGCGGCTGCAACCATCCGACGAACATCCGCACGGCCTGTCCGACAGCGAGTTCGACTCGCTGTTCACCCGGGACCGACCGGTGATCTTCGCATTCCACGGATACCCGTGGTTGATCCATCGACTCACCTACCGGCGCACCAACCACAGTGAGCTGCATGTGCGCGGATACAAAGAAAAGGGCACCACGACAACACCTTTCGATATGGTGATGCTCAACGATCTGGACCGATACCACCTGGTCATGGATGTGATCGATCGGGTGCCGACCCTGCGGGAGAAGGCGGCGGGACTGCGGCAGGAGATGGTCGACGCACGCTGGAATGCCCGTGCCTGGACTCGAGAACACGGCGAGGACATTCCGGCGGTCGCGAACTGGACCTGGCCGAACCTCAGTCTCTGATAAGGCCCGCGAAACTTCCTTGCGTGCGGTGTGCGGCTCGGCGACGATCGCAAGATGCTGTTGACGATCACCTGCACACCGCCGGAAGGCGCGGCTTGGCCCGCGACCGATCTGGGCTTCTTGCTGCATAAGAACCCGGACCGAGTGCAGGCGTTCGAGCAGTCCTACGGCACCGCGCATGTGATGTACTCGGAGGCGACCGCGGCGCGCTGTACCGCGGCGCTGCTCTTGGAGGTGGATCCGATCCGATTGGTGCGCGGGCGCTCGCGCAGCACACCGGATTTCAGTCTCGGACAGTATGTCAACGATCGGCCGTATGCGGCGTCGTCGCTGCTGTCGGTGGCGCTCGGCGCGGTATTCCGCACCGCACTGCACGGACGCTGCGATCAACGGCCGGGATTGGCGCAGACCGCGCTGCCGTTGCGGATCGCATTGCCCGCGGTGCCGTGCAAGGGCGGCCCGGAAGCGGCCGAGCGGGTCTTCGCACCGCTGGGCTGGACCGTGATCGCTGAACCACTCCCCCTCGATCCGGCCTTTCCGGAGTGGGGCGATTCGCATTACGTACGACTGGAACTCACCGGAACCATCCGCCTTGCCGACGCACTCGCGCACCTGTATGTGCTGCTGCCGGTGCTCGATGGGGCCAAGCACTACTGGCTGGCCGCAGACGAGGTCGACAAGCTGATTCGCGCGGGGGCCGGGTGGTTGGCCGAGCATCCGGAACGGAGCTGGATCACGCGGCGGTACTTAGCGCGCCGTCAGTCGCTGGTGCGGACCGCGCTGGCGCGGTTGGCCGAGGTGGACGATGTCGAGGCCGAGGAGCTCGATGCGGTCGAGGAGGGGGTCGACGGGGCGGACGAGCCCGCTGAAAATGGCGCGGCCGTAGCAACCGAGATCGCCGTGGAATCCCCCGCGTCGACGGAGGCTGCGCCGGTAGCCGATAGCGAAGAGCGTGCACCGTCGTTGGCGGTGATGCGGCGGGCGGCGGTCCTGGCCGCGCTGCGGGAGGTCGGGGCACATCGGGTGCTCGATCTGGGCTGCGGCGAGGGGGCATTGTTGCGAGAACTACTGGTCGACAAGGCCTTTACCGAAGTCGTCGGTGTCGACGTATCGATGCGAGCGTTGAATATCACCAAGCGGCGGTTGCGGCTGGATCGGATGCCGGAGCGGGTGGCGCAGCGGTTGACGTTGCTGCAGGGGGCGTTGACGTATACCGATGCGCGCCTGCGCGGCTATGACGCTGCCGTACTGATGGAGGTCGTCGAGCACATCGACGAGCCGCGGTTGGGTGCGCTCGAATCCTCCGTATTCGGTTCGGCCGCACCGGGTTCCGTGGTAGTAACGACGCCGAATGCGGAGCACAATGTGGTGTACGAGACGCTGCCCGCGGGCAAATTCCGGCACTCCGATCACCGATTCGAGTGGACCCGTGCGGAATTCGCGGACTGGGGGTCTCGCGTGGCCGAACGGTACGGGTACACGGTGCGCTTGGTGCCCGTCGGTGTCGAACATCCCGAATTCGGCCCGCCCACCCAGCTGGCCCTGTTCACGAAGGCCGCGACCGATAGCAGTACGAGAGGAGCCGCGTAATGACCGAGCTATCCGTCCCGGAGCTCTCCCTCGTCGTGCTGATCGGCAGTACCGGATCGGGCAAATCGACGTTCGCACGCAAGCACTTTCGGCAGACCGCGATCGTGTCCTCGGATGCGTGTCGCGGGATTGTCAGCGATGACGAGAACGATCAGTCGTCGACGCCGGACGCCTTCGCATTGCTGCACCACATCGCCGGTATCCGGCTGCGGCGCGGCCTACGCACCGTTATCGACGCCACCAATGTGCAGCCCAAGGCGCGTCAGGAGCTGATCGCGGTGGCGCGAGCGCACGATGTGCTGCCGGTAGCGATCGTGCTCGACGTCCCGGATGGCGTGTGCTTCGAACGCAATACGCAACGTCCCGACCGGTCGCACCTGCCCAGGCACGTGGTGTCCCGGCAGCAGCGCGAACTGCGCCGGGGCATGCGCGGTCTGGAACGCGAGGGCTTCCGGAAGGTGTACATACTGCGCGGTGTCGAGGAGATCGACTCGGCGACCATCGTCGACGAAAAGGCATGGAACGACAAGCGTGAGCTCACGGGGCCGTTCGATGTGATCGGCGACGTGCACGGCTGCCGCACCGAATTGGAAACGCTGCTGGGCGAACTCGGCTACGACCTAGCGCGTGACGACGCCGGCCGGGCCGTCGGCGCGAGTCACCCGGCCGGGCGAACCGCGGTATTCGTCGGCGATCTGGTCGATCGCGGGCCGGATACGCCGGGTGTGCTCCGACTCGTCATGGGGATGGTGCGCGCGGGAACCGCGATGTGCGTCACCGGAAATCATGAGAACAAGCTGGTGCGCGCACTCGACGGCCAGAAGGTGCGTATCGCGCACGGACTCGCGGAATCACTGGCCCAATTGGAGGCCGAGGACGAGGATTTTCGCAAGGCGGCGCTGGACTTCTGCCGTGGCCTGATCAGCCACTATGTGCTCGACGACGGCCGACTGGTGGTCGCGCACGCCGGGCTCAAGCAGGAGTACCACGGGCGCGCTTCGGGGCGGGTTCGCGCCTTCGCGATGTACGGCGAATCCACCGGGGAGACAGACGAATACGGTCTGCCGGTGCGTTATCCATGGGCCGAGGATTATCGCGGTCGCGCCACCGTGCTGTACGGCCACACGCCGGTCACCGATCTGCGCTGGGTGAACAACACTCTGTGCCTGGATACCGGGGTCGTCTTCGGTGGCAAGCTCTCGGCTCTGCGGTATCCGGAGCGCGTGCCGGTTTCGGTTCCGGCCGAACGGGTTTGGTACGAACCGGTACGTCCGCTGCAGGCCACTACCATCGCGACGCCCGACGGTGTGGTGCATCGCGATCCCGGCGTGCTCGATCTGGACGATGTGATGGGCCGCCGCGTGGTGGAAACCCGGCAGCACGGCCGCGTCGGCGTGCAGGAGGAAAACGCCGGGGCCGCATTGGAAGTGATGAGCCGCTTCGCCGTCGACCCGCGCTGGCTGGTGTACCTACCGCCGACCATGGCGCCTTGTGCGACCACCCAGCTGGACGGCTACCTCGAACATCCCGCCGAAGCCTTCGACTACTACCGGTCCGAAGGTGTGCGGCGCGTGGTGTGCGAGGAGAAGCATATGGGCTCGCGCGCAATCGTCCTCGTGACACGCTCAGCGCAGGCCGCGGCCGATCGGTTCGGTGTCGATGACGGCAGCACCGGCGCGCTCTACACCCGCACCGGGCGTCCGTTCTTCGACGACACCGCGCGGACCGAGGAGCTGCTCGCCCGGGTTCGTACCGCGGCCGAAACGGCGGGCCTGTTCGATGAACTGAACACCGAATGGCTGCTGCTCGATACCGAGCTGATGCCGTGGTCGGCCAAAGCCGTTGGCTTGCTGCGTAATCAGTACGCCGCCGTCGGTGCGGCCGCCCGTGCGGCACTCGGCACCGCGGCCGATCTGCTTGCCGACGTCGCAGCCCGCGGCTTGGATGTAACCGATCTCGCGAACCGCACCGCCGCGCGCAAGACCGACGCGGTGGCCTTCACCACCGCCTACGGCCGCTACTGCTGGCAAGTCGACGGCTTGGCCGGTCTGCGCATCGCACCGTTCCATATCCTGGCGGGCTCGGGAATCAATTATGCAGTGCGCGATCATGATTGGCATTTATCGACGGCCGACCGGCTGGTCGCCGCCGATCCCGACCTGTTCACCCCGACCGGCCGAACGATCGTCGATCTGACCGATCCGGACAGCGAAGCCGCCGCCACCAGCTGGTGGACCGAGCTGACCACGGCGGGCGGCGAGGGCATGGTGGTGAAGCCGTACGCCGCGATGGTCCGTAACGAAGGCGACCACCTGGTTCAGCCGGGCGTGAAATGCCGAGGCCCCGAATACCTCCGGATCATTTACGGCCCGGAGTACCTGCGCGACAACAACCTACACAGGTTGCGCACCCGCGGTCTGGGCCGCAAGCGCTCAATGGCGCTGCGCGAGTACGCGCTTGGCCTGGAAGCGCTGGACCGTTTCGTCGCAGGTGAACCGCTGTGGCGCGTGCACGAAGCGGTGTTCGCGGTCCTCGCCCTCGAATCGGAGCCGGTCGACCCACGCCTGTGAAGGATCACCCCCACGGCCGGTACCTGGTCATGGCTCGACCACCCGGCCGTGGGCAGATCCCTCGATCAGCTCCACATAGGCCCGGACAACATCGGCCACCGGAGTGCCCGCAGAACCGTTACGCCCGAGTGCGGTGAGGGTCTCCGAGATCCAGCCCGGACTCACCGAATTCAAGCGGATTCCGCGCGGCAGTTCCAGCGCCGCCGCGGGCACGAAGCCGCCGAGACCCGCATTGACCGCAGCCGCGAAGGACAGGCCCGGCTCGGAGAAGGTCGAGATGCCATTGGTCAGCGTGATGGATCCGGAGTCATTGAGGTGCCGGATAGCGTGGCGGACCAGGTGAATTTGGCCTAGGAATTTGCCTTCCAGGCCGAGGAAGTACTCGTTGTCGGTCGAGTCGGCGAGTTCTGCGAGTTGGCCGCTGGCGGCTACGGCGACGACCGCGTCGATATTGTCCACGGCATCGAACAACGCGGCGATCGACCCCGGGTCGGCCAGGTCGATCTGGACCGGTCCGCGCCGCGAAGCGCGAACAACCTGATGATCCGGGTTCGCCTCGAGGGCGTCGACGAGGGCCGAGCCGATGGTTCCGGTAGCACCGATCACAACAATCTTCACGGGTCAGCCAAACCTCGTCGGGCCGCGCGCTATTCCGCCCACCGGTGCTTGCCATTGCATCTATCGCGTAACGCTGGTTACAGTAAGTTAGCAGGCTGCTTGCAACTGTTAGCAGCAGCCTGTGTGGCGTTATCTGACAGACAAAGGAGTCTGACCATGCCAGCTGCGAGCACCGATGGCGCGGGCGTGCCCGGCCACATGCTGGTCGACGATCGATTCACCGCCGTCGCGGCCAAGTTCCTTTCGATGTTCCGGCGGAAGAGCCAGGGCGGCGGCGCGCTGGCGGTGTACCTCCACGGAGAGCCGGTGCTCGATATCTGGGCAGGGTGGGCAGATAGCGACCGGCGGTGGCGAGCCGATTCCATGGCACTGTCCTATTCGACCGGTAAGGGTGTCACCGCGACGGTCGCGCATCGGCTGATCGAGCGTGGTGTGCTCGAGTTGGACGCGGCGGTGGCGGACTATTGGCCGGCATTCGCGGCGCAGGGCAAGGGCAATATTACGATCCGCGAGGTGCTGAACCATCGCGCCGGAATGCAGCGCACCCGCGGTCTGGTCGCCGATTCGGACGATCTGCTCGACCACGATGCCGTGGCCACCGCGATGGCCGCATCCGCGCCGGATCCATTGCGGCGGCGGGCTTCCGGATATCACGGCCTGACCTTCGGCACCCTGGTCGCGGAAATCGCGCAGCGCGCCACCGGCCGCGACTTCATCGACCTCGTCCGCAGCGAACTTCGAGATCCACTGGGCGACAATGATTTCTGGTTCGGCGTACCCGAGAATCAGCGGCAGCGACTTGCTCGACTCTCGCCTCGCCTCGGCATCGCCAGGGTCCCGTTCGACACGCTCATCGCACCGTTCGCCCCAGTGAAGATGATGAACTCCGCCCGCGGCGCGGTCTACGACGGCTGGGCCGATATGACCCTCGGCATGCGACCCTACGATGCGATGATGCCGGGCTGGAACGGCGTGTTCACCGCCCGTGCCATCGCCAAGATGTACGGCGCAATCGCCAATGACGGCTTGGTCGGCCACCGCCGCCTGCTCCGTCCCGAAACCACGCGGCGCATCGCGGAAATGCCGCCGAACAGCCGCTACGACTACGTCCTCGGCGCACCACCGCATTTCGCACTCGGCTACCACCGCGCCATCGTCGGAACCCGCCTCACCCGCCAAGCCCTCGGTCACTTCGGCATCGGCGGCTCTGGCGGTATCGCCAATCCCGGTCTCGGCCTGGGCATCGGTTTCGTCACCAACCATTTGGGCAACCACGCCATGTCCCTCGGCGACGCCCGCCTCCCCTTCCTCGCCGCGCTCAGCGAGCGCGCCGCCCGCGTGGCCATCGGCGATCCGGCTGCCGACACGCTGAACGGCACTCGCGCCGCCAGTTGATACCGCACCAGCGAGCGCCGGCGATCGGTCCGCGGGCTCGACACCGATGCGAAGCCACGCGCCTACACCTCGCGGATCGCCGCGGCCACCGCGACAACACAGAACGCAACGGTCGGCCGAATAGTCCAGTCCGTATGTCCGACTGGCAGCGCGAGCCGATCAGGAAGGCCGCCAGAAACGGCAGCACAACCGTGTCGGCGCCCAGCAGCCCGGAGCCACGACCGGGCTCAATGCTCGGGTGGCCGCAATCCCAGTGAACGGATGAGGTGGCGGATTTCGTTGCGGTAGAGCTTTTCCGGATCGGTGGTCTGGGAGCGCAGATGTCCGAGGATTTCCAGGGAGACCAGGCCGTGCAGGTGGCCCCAGATGCGCAGGGCGATCGCGACGGCGGCGGGAGGTAGGCCGGGGAACTCCGCCTTGACCTCTTCGACGAGTTTCGGTTCGAAGTCCGACCACTCGAAACCATTGTCCGCGTAGAAGTTTTCGGCGTGCGGCCACGCGCCTGCGGCCAAGCCGGTCAGACCGGCGCACACTCGGTGTTCCGCGTCCGGGGCCGCACCGCCCTCAGGAGCCTGGTAGTTGGGCACGGGATCGCCGTAGATGAGGCGGAAACCAGCCGGATTCGCCACGGACCAATCGCGAAATGCACAGGCCCACGCGAGGATTCGCCCCGAAGCGTCGGCGGCGGGTCGGGCATCGCGGGCAGCCTCGACCGCATCGGCCAGTTCGGAGTACACATCGTTGATCAGCGCGGTGATCAGGTCGTCGCGGGTCGGGAAGTAGCTGTAGACCGCGTTGGCGGTCATGCCCATTTCGCGCGCGATCGCCCGCAGTGTGATAGCGCCCGGTCCGCCCTCGGCCATCAACCGGAGCGCGACCTGCTTGATCTCCGCTGTCGTCTCGGAGCGTCGTAACTCCCGCCGGCTCGGCGTCGCAGTGCCCACGGCGGCAACTCTACAGCGGCGTGAGAAAACTAGACGTTGCTCAAAAACTTCACGCCGTATAGTTTATACACACCGTATCAATCAGTAGGAGGAGAACCATGTTCATCGGAGTAGTCGGCGCGACCGGCAATATCGGCCAGCGAGTACTCACCGAGGCGGTCGCCCGCGGCCACCACGTCACGGCGTTCACCAGGGACGCCGGCCAGATCACCACCAGCCAGCCGAACGTCAACTGGCGCAGCCTCGACATCTTCGACAGCGCGGCCATTGCCGCGGCCCTCCCCGGCATGGACGTCCTTATCAGCTGCTACCAACCCGGAAACGCGGCAGCCGATTTCGATGACACCGTCGCACGCTCCATCGCCGATCCGACGGTCTACGCGAGTGCCGCGCGTTCACTGCTCGATGCGCTGCATACGCACCCGCGCACGCGGCTGATCGTGGTCGGCGGCGCGGGGAGCCTGGAGTACGAGCCCGGCCGGATCACCGCCGATGACGACCGGCGCCTGGCCGATACCCTCGATGGACTCGGCCTGCCCCGTGAATACGCCGCAGCCGTACGCGGCCACCGCGCCGCTCTCGATATCCTGCGCACCTCGAACCGACTCTGGACCTACCTCAGCCCGGCCGAATTGATCGCAGCCGGCGAACGCACCGGCCGCTACCGGGTCGGCGGCGACCAGCCGATCCGCGATACCGACGGCAACAGCCGCATCTCCATCGAGGACGCCGCTGTCGCCCTACTCGATGAGGTCGAACTACCGCGATTCATCCAGCGGCGCTTCACAATCGGCTATTGACGGATGCTTCCGCACCGATGATCGGTGCGGAAGTTCAGCTTTCGCGTTTCAACTTGCGCCAACCACCCGCGCGGTTATTGGCGATGATCTGCTCGAACATTGCGAGCAGAGCTGGGGCATTGAGCTTTTCGCCCTCGTGGATGGCCACGGTGCGCCCGGTCTTGTTTTCGTGGCCGCCGGTGATGATGCCCTCGGGGTCCGGCACGATGCCGCCGTCGTAGAGGAAGACATTCACATGGGTCTTGGCCGCGAGCAGGGCGCAGATATTGCCGTCGAGCACGAAGTACGGCTGGACGGTGCGTTTGATGGTCTCGACGACCTCGGGATCGGCGGCGTGCACCAACTCGCGCACCTCATGACAGATCGCCTGCTGCCACTGGGGGAGCGGCTCGATGTAGGCGTCGACGCGCGGGTCCTTCCGATCGGACATGCGACCGATCCAAGCACAACCCGTACCTGATCACGGCCGATTTCTGCCGATCCGATGATCAACTCGGTTCGACACCCACGTGGTCGCCTACCTGATCCATCCCGAACACGGTGCCAGCGCAATCGCTCCGGGGCGCTATGTGATTCGCCGCCAACGCGAATGCGGCACCTCACGCCTCGGCCGCCCCGTGAACCACCTCATCGCCGACTGAGTTTCATCGGCGACTGCCGCGCCCGACGACTGCCGGGTTGGTCTTACACCGCCTCCACAGGCAGCGACCGCCGGTGCGGTGCAACGACATCGTCTCCTACCCGAAACCAGAACAATCATTAACTTAACCCGTTCGCGCCGAACCCGCCGATGATCAGGAAACGGCGAAAAGGATCCGGAAAGTCGCACCCGCGCCGGGTGTGCGCAACAGCTGGATCCGCGCACCGTGCGCCCCCAGGATCGCATCCGCAATCGCGAGACCGAGTCCCGAACCGCCGGTGCGGGAACGCGATTCGGCGGCCCGGTAGAAGCGATCGAAGATGCGCGGTGCGTTCTCCGGCGCGATGCCGGGTCCGTCGTCGTGCACATCGAGTACCGCGAATTCGGCCCCATCGGGCAGTTCCGCACCCGCTTCGGCGGCGACCGGATCGATCAACGCCGTCGCGGCTCTGATCCCGACGGTGACGGTGATCGCCGCCTCGACGGGCGTATGCACCAACGCATTGGTGACCAGATTCGTCACGACCTGCCGCAACCGATGCTCGTCACCGACGATCCGAACCGGGTCATCCGGACTCTCCAGACCGATATCCCGATCCGGAGCTCGGGTGGCGGCATCGCGCACCACTTCCATCGCGAGCATCACCAGATCGACCTCCGCCAGATCCAGCGCCCGTTCCTGATCGGATTTGGCCAGCAGCAACAGGTCGTCGACGAGCACACCCATTCGGATCGCCTCGCCCTCGATCCGGCTCATCATCTCCCGCACGCCAACCTCGTCCGACGCACCACCGCGCCGATACAGCTCGGCATAACCGCGCACCGAGGTCAGCGGGGTGCGCAGTTCGTGGGAGGCGTCGGCGATGAACGCCCGCATCCGCTGCTCGGAATCGGCGAGCTGACGTAGTGCCGTGGACAGCCGGGTGACCATCACATTGAACGCGGTGCCGAGCCTGCCGACCTCAGTATGCGGATCGGTCTGTGCGACACGGCGGTCCAGATCCCCGCCCGCGATCGCCTCGGCCGTGTGCTCGATCCTGGTCAGCGGTCGCAGGCCGATTCGCACCAGGACCGCCGCGATCACGCAGATGGCGAGCAGCAGCGTGGCCCCCGCCACCAACTCGATCGTGCGGAGGTTGCCGGTGGTCGCCTCGGTGGTCGCCAGCGACATCGCGATCGCGACGGTGCCCCCATCGGGCTGCCATTCGGTCGCCGGCTGCACGACAGTGCGCACCCGCCAACGGATATCGCTGTTCTGGTCACCGACCGTGAACGCACTGTTGGGGCGGGCGCGTACCGATGCCGCGTCCATCGCGGGCAATCCGGGCACGGTGCTCACCTGGGCCGGTGCGCCGAGCTTGCCGATCTGACGCCCTTCGACATCGAAGAACATCAGCCGGAAATCCGACGGCAACTGCTCGTACTCCGGCGGGCCGGATGGCGGGGGCGGCGGCGGCCGCTTGGTCGAAGTCATATCGCTGGCAACGTGATTCAGCTGGTCGTCTACTCGGCCGAGCAGCGCGCGATCCAACATGGTCACGCTGAGCAGGCCGAAGGCAGCCATTCCGATACCGGCGATCGCGACCAAGGCCAGCAGCAGCCGGGTGCGTAAGGTCAACCGGCGAGCCCGATTCCACACCCGCCGCTCGTTCATGACTGCGCCTCGCTGGCGCTCGGCTCCGCCATGACCGAGCGATGCCCGGCAGTGTTGATTGCTCGCTCGCCGCGCTCACTCATGACTGCGCCTCACTGGCGCTCGGCTCCGCCATGACCGAGCGATGCCCGGCAGTGTTGATTGCTCGCTCGCCGCGCTCACTCACGAACGTCCGCCGCCGAGCCGCAGCGTGTAGCCGACACCGCGAATCGTGTGAATCAGCGGCGGATTCCGGGCATCGACCTTGCGGCGGAGCTGGCTGATGAATGTCTCCACGACACGTCCGTCGCGGCCGGTCTCCGCACTCCACACCCGATCGATGATCTGCTGCTTGCTGACCACCTTCTCGGCGTTGACCACCAGATACTGCAGCAGGCTGAATTCGGTGGCCGACAGCCAGATCTCGGTGCCCGCACGATATGCCGCATGCGCATCGACATCCAGTTCCAGGTCCGCGTACCTGAGCACCCGATCGTCGCCGGACTCCGGGCCGAGGGTGCGCCGCAGAATCGCGCGCAGCCGAAGCAGGACCTCCTCGATGCTGAACGGCTTGGTCACATAGTCGTCGCCACCGGCGGCCAGCCCGGCGATCCGATCCTCGACCGCGTCCCGGGACGTCAGGAACAGCACCGGTACCCGACTGTCGGTCTCCCGCAGCCGCCGCGCCACCGCATAGCCGTCCAGATCCGGAAGCATCACGTCCAGCACCACGATGTCCGGCGGATGCGCCGCCGCTTCGGCGAGCGCCGCGTACCCGCTGCCGGCGGTATGCACATCGAAGCCGCTCATCCGCAGCGCGGCGGAGAGCAGGTCCAGAATGTTGGGCTCATCATCGACCACGAGAACGGTCGCGGCCGGTGACGTGTCACGGTCGGGCACGGCTACACACTATGCCGCACCGCCCAACGGGCCGGGGAAGCGATCGGATCGTAGGAATTTCACCCCGAACCGGCGATGCCAGCTACCTTGCCGCATCCCGCCAGCACCTTGCCGAGCTACCTCCGAGGGTGACACGCGAAACGCGGAACGTGGCCCACCGCAACCGAACCCGGTCCGTGGACACTGGCACTCTTGTCGGGGTGACAGGATTTGAACCTGCGACCCTCCGCTCCCAAAGCGGATGCGCTACCAAGCTGCGCTACACCCCGTGGCCTCGCGGCGAAAGACGGTGCCGACGAGGATGAATCCTGCGTGGAGCGGGTGACGGGAATCGAACCCGCACCATCAGCTTGGAAGGCTGAGGTTCTACCATTGAACTACACCCGCAGGCATACGACATCTGATGGGATCGCCACGATGTCGTGTGCGAACCGACTGTACCGAATCGGGCGGCGGAAACGCCAATCAGCCCCCATTAAAGCGCTCAGCGCGGCCGCTGTCCGCCGAATCCCCGCCGTCGACGGTAGCCGATCGCTATCACTGAGCCGGAAACATCCCTTTCGGCATGCTGTCGGCGTGTCGGTCCGCGACTTCCCGGCGAACAAAATTGATGTGTAACGCCGGCGGTGCGACAGCGATGACATACCCGATCGCCATTCGCGAGGGACCGATAACTCGTTATAAAACGGCGTTTTTCAGTGCCGAGTGGCTTGCTAGGATCCTTTTTGCCGGACGGGGGTATCTGGAAAGGGGGCGGTGAGCGTGCACCAAGTGAGGTGGACACAACCGCGTAGCAGTGGGAACGATCGGGGTGACGCCGGCACCTGTGTGGGAACAGGGCACCCGGGTACCGACATCACCCGTGGCGGGTGAGTGCGATGTCTGCGGATGTCGAACCACCAGTAGCGCAGATGGCAGGCGCGTGGGCGCGTGCGGTCTGCGCGGAACCGGGATCACACGCGTCACCACAACAGTTGCAGCCGGTATTGGTCGAGATCATCGGGCGGCTACTTTCGCTGGCCAGGTCCGAGCCCTTCCCGGTGCCCGCGGCGCGGGACTTGGGGGCGCGGCTGGTCGAGGCTCCGTTCGAACGGACCAGAATGCTGGCCCAGGCCACCCGCTGGCTGCTCGGCTTCCCGGCGGGGGCGCCCGGGTCGCTGGTCGCCACGCGCTGGCCGCTGGTGGCCAGTCAGGCCATCGACAGCTATGCCCAGGCGCTGCAGGAGCGGGCGCTGGCCCAGCAGGAGCAACACATTTCGGCCGCGGTGTCGTTGCGGGTGCAGGAGATCGCCGCGCTGCAGCATCGGCTGCGGCACGAAGCCACCCATGACGCGCTGACCGATCTGGCCAACCGGACGCTGCTGCAGGACAAGGTGCGGCTGATGACGGCCGACCCGAACCGCGGCGTCGGCCTGCTGCTGATCGACCTGGACCGGTTCAAGCAGATCAACGACAACTACGGACATGCCGTCGGCGACGAGGTGCTCGTCGAACTGGCCCGCAGACTGCGCGAGATCTGCCCGCCGGATACGGTCATTTGCCGTTACGGCGGTGACGAATTCGTGCTCGCCACCAACCCGTTGCACAAGACCGTCGGCGAAATCGCAGGTCAGATCGTGGCCGCGCTGAAGGATCCGGTGTGGACGACGGCCGGTCCGGTGCCGGTCTCGGCCAGTGTCGGCACCGCCTACTGTCCCCCGGGCGACTCCTGTGATTTCACCGATCTGCTGCGTAGCGCCGATCGCGCGATGTATTCGGCGAAGACCGCGGGCGGACGCCGCTTCGCCCTCGCCGACTCCGATAAACCCGAAATCAAGGCCGTCGCAGGCTGATCCGATACCGGCCCTCTGGTCACCCCCAGAGGGCCGGTCCAGTCAGCTGGCCGGGTGCAGGAAACCTTGTACAAGCGACACGAGTTCGGCTGGCTTCTCGAAGAACACCACATGGCCGCTATCGATTTCGGCGTATCGACTGTTCGGGATCGCGGCATGCAGGTCGCGGGCATGGGTGACCGGCACCAGCTGGTCCTGGGTGCATCCGATCACCAACGTCGGTGCGGCGATACGACTGAGCTCGTCCCGGATGTCCACTTCGAGGTTCACCTCGATCTGCCGCAGCGTTCCCGGTTCGGGTTTCGTGGCGCGCAATTGCGCCAGACCCGCGTGGCCGAGTCCGCTCAGGAACGCCGGGCTGAACGCCAGCAGCGGACCGAATGCGGAGGCCATTTCCGGACCGGCCTCCAGCGACGCCGCCCAGCCGTGCAGGACGAGCAGTTGCCGGGGATCCTCGGTCACCGCCCAACCCGCCACCAGGACGAGGCTGCGCACCAGATCTGGACGCCGTCCCGCGACCGCTGCCGCGACAACCGCGCCGAGGGAGAAACCCACCAGGTCGACCTGGCCGGTCGAGGAGTCCTCGATGGCCGCGATGATCTGCTGGACCAGCAGGTCAAGGGTCAGTCGGCCCTCGGGTGCAGTGGTACCGCCGCTGCCCGCGTAGTCGGGTGTGACAACGGTGTTGCGGTCGCTGAACCCGGCGATGAGGTGCCCGAAATTGGATTCGGCACTCATGCTGGTGCCATGGACGAGGACCAATCCTGGTCCGGCACCGGCCACGGAGTAGTGGACATCAGTATCTGAGACTCTGACGACGGGCATAACGGGAACCTTTCGATAGTCGGACTAGATGTCCAGGACGAGAAGCGGGGTGTGGGCGCGTGAGCGGCAGATCATCATCACGTCGGTGTCCTGTGGGGTGAGGATGCTGTCGCGATGGTCCGGAATACCGTCCAGGACAACGGTCTCGCAGGTGCCGCAGGTGCCTTCGCGACAGGAGGACAAGACCGCGATGCCGGCCTGTTCGACAGCGTCGAGGATGGAGGTGTTCGCCGGGATGTGCACGGTGACACCGGATTGCGCGCATTCGACATCGAAGGCGGAATCGACAGTAACTTCGGTCGGCTTCGGTGCGAACCGCTCGAGGTGCAGGGCATCGGCGGGCCAGGTTGCGGCGCAGCGGCTTTCGACGGCCGCCAGCAGTGACTCCGGGCCGCAGCAATACACCAGGGTTCCCGGATCCGGATTGGACAGGATGGCGTCGAGATCGAGCGGGCCGGTCTCGCTCTGCGGCCACACCTCGATCGGCCCGAGCGCCGACAGTTCGGGTAGGTAGGCCATGCTCGCGCGGGTACGGCCGCCGTAATGCAGGCTCCATTCGCCACCGCGGGCCGCGACGGTGCGGATCATCGGCAGCAGCGGTGTGATACCGACACCACCGGCGATGAACCGATAGCGCTGCGCGTCTCGAAGCGGGAAGTTGTTGCGGGGGCTTCGGATTCGCACGCGCTCGCCCACGGTCAGCCGGTCGTGGACGTAGGCCGATCCACCACGGCTGTTCGGCTCACGTAGGACCGCGACCGTCAATCGGTCGTGGTCGTCGGGATCGCCGCACAGCGAATACTGGCGCACCAGGTCCGGGCGCAGAATCAGGTCGATGTGTGCGCCCGGTTGCCATTTCGGGACGTGCCCCTCGGTTACGGAGAGGGTGAGTTCGACGATGCCGTCGGCGAGGGTGCGGCGGTCGGCGACGGTGACGGCGAATTCCGGTTCGGCGGTCATGCTCCGGTTCCGATCAGAGTCATGGGCTGCGGATCGGCAACGCGGGTGTGATGACCGTCGGGGTGGGCGAGCAACCACTGCCAGATCTCGATCGGGTCATCGGCGATATGGGTTGCACCGCAATGGCATCGACCGAATAGTTGATCGCTGCCCGGGTACCACTGCACGCGGTGACAGGCGGTCATGCTCGGGTCGTTTCGGTCCGGGCGAGCTCGGCGATGAGCCGACGTGCCGCCAGCGCGCCGGTGTCGATATTGATCGACAGCTCCTGGTAGGCGCCTCCGGCGCGTTCCTCCGCGGCGATGACCTCCTCGACCAGGTTCAGCGCCACCACGTCCTGCATGACCACGGTGTGATTGCTCTTGTGCAGGTAATCGGTCACGTCCTGGTCGTCGATCGCGAAATCCCTTGCCACCATCCAGAAGTCGTGTACCGAATGCGCGGTTTCCGGAGTGAGGGCGTACACGATTTCGGTGTGGAACGCGCCGAGATCGGCGTCGGCGCCGTGACCGGGCAGATAGCCGTCGGGTGGATAGTGGCCCTGCGGCGCGACGCGACTATGCAGCCGGTACAGGCACGGTGGCTGGAACTCGATGTCCTGCCAGCGGGTGATGCGCCCGGTGATGCCGGTCGAATTGGCATAGAAAGGCGGGCATTCGGCATCGTCCATGTGCCGGCTCACCCGCACCACACCGGCGGCCTGGTCGACCTCGGTGGTGATCGGCGTCTCCGCGACCTCTGGGGTGCCGATATAGCCGCCGTGCAAATAGGTTTCGTGGGACAGGTCCATCAGATTGTCCATCAGCAGCGCATGCCTGGCCCGGATGGTCTCCAGGCCGCGGATAGTGGTCCAGCCGTCCTGTACCAGCCACGGTGCGCGCGGTATCGCCCCCGGGTCGGCCAACTCGCGGTCGCCGATCCACACCCAGACGAACGAATCCTGTTCCACCACAGGGTAAGAGGCGACTCGGGCGCTGCGGGGAATGCGGGTCTGCGCGGGCACCGCGACACAGCTGCCGGTGCGGTCGTAGGTGAAGCCGTGATAGCCGCAGACGACACGGTCACCGACCAGCCGCGACTGCGACAGCGGGTAGCGGCGGTGGATGCAGCGGTCGGATAGTGCCGCCACCGCGCCGTCCTCGGTCCGGTAGAACACCAGTGGCTCGTTGCAGATGGTGCGCGCGAACAAGTCGCGACCGATCTCCTGACCGTAGGCGGCCACATACCACTGGTTGCGGACAATTGCGGTTGTCGGGCTCATCGGAATGCTCCTGAGTGTGATCCCCGGGGGCGGGCTGTGCGGTCCATCGTGTGGGCCGCGCGATGCGTGAGCCAAGACACACTTCCGTCGAACGGAAGTCAGCGCCCGCCACCCAACTGCCGGGTGATGCCGTGGGCCGCGGTGCGCACCGCCGGAGCCCACATGCCCCGGCGGGCATCCCCGGCCGGTATGACAATCGACAGCGCCGCCGCGACCTGGCCGTCCGAACCGAAAATCGGTGCGGCGACGGAATATCCGTCGAGAGTCACCTGTCCATCGCTGATCGCGACCCCGGTGCGGCGCACCTCGGCCAGTGTCCGCCGCAGCACCTCGGGCGTACTGATCGTCTTCGTGGTGAATACCGCCAGCGGCCGGTCGGCGATCTTGGCCACGACCTCGGCGGGAGTGTAGGCCAGGATGGCCAGCCCGACGCCGGTCGCGTGCATCGGCCAGCGTGCGCCCACACGTGTGCGCACGAATACGGCGTCGCGGCCGGCGAGGAATTCGACATAGACCACTTCGGTGCCATCACGGACCGCCAGCTGCACATTCTGGTGCGTCGCCTCGTACAGGTCCTCCATGAACGGCAGCGCGACATCACGGATCGGCCTGGCGCGCGGACAGTAGGAGGCGATCTCCACCATGCGCAGACCGATCTGATATCCGCCACTCGCGGCGCGATCCAGCGCACCCCACTGCACGAGATCGACAACGTGGCGGTAGACCGTCGTCTGCGGAAGACCGGTGCGCTCGGCGAGTTCCGACAGCTTCAACACCGGGTGGGCGTTATCGAACGCCTCCAGCAGAACCAGTGCGCGGGCCAGGACCGACGACTGGGTCATTGCGGAGGCCTGTCAGGACAGCGCATGCCAAGCCCGGACCAACGCCGAGCGGAAATCGTCGGCCTGCTCGGCCGTCATACCGCTGATCATCTGCTGTTCCACCGCGTCGACCTCGTCGGCGACATCGGCAAGCAACCGCCGCCCCGCCTCGGTGAGGTGGATCAGCAGCTCGCGCCGATTGCGTGAGTTGCGTTCGCGCGCAATGAGTCCACGACTTTCCAGCGCGCGGACCACATCCGCGACCGACTGTGCCGTGACGAACGAATCCCGCGCCAGCTGCGCGGCCGGTAAGCCATCGTGCCGCTCGAGCACGGTCAGCGCGGTGTACTGCAATGTGGTGATCCCGATCGGGCGCAACAGCTCGTCCAAGCGCGCCCGCACCGCCAGCTCGACCCTTTTCACCGCGTACAGCAGCGAGGTCTGACTGCCCGGCAGTCGGCTTACGGTCGGCTTCGCCTCCGAAATCGTCACCAGCATTCTCCTCACCGCTGCGTCGTCACGGGCGCCGAACCGAGATGTTCGGCGAAATCGAGGATAGACCATTGACAGGAATCCTGTTAGTGGCGAATAGTGGCTGACATCACTTAAACCATCAGGTTTCCTGTTGATAAGAGCAGGCGCATCTCGGCCGAGCGGCCGAATCGTCGGGACGGGACCAAGGAAGCATGAGCACGAACGACAAAATCGACGGACAGCTGTTCATCGACGGCAAATGGCGCAACTCCGCATCGGGTGGCCGCAGCGATGTCGACGACCCCTCGACCGGTCAGGTCATCGGCACCGTCGCCGAGGCCGACCGCAGCGATGTCGACGACGCGGTGAACGCCGCGCGCGCGGCATTCACCGGTGCCGAATGGGCGGGCCGCAGCGGTCGGGAACGGGCTCGCATCCTGCTCCGGATCGCCGAGCTGGTGCGCGAAAACGCCGACGAGCTGGTCCGACTGGAAAGTCTCGATGTCGGCAAGCCCGTCACCCTGTGCCGATCGGTGGACGTCGCGACCACCATCGAACAATACGAGTACTGCGCCGCGCTCGCCCAGACCATCGACGGCGCCACCCGCCGCACGCCGCTGCCCGCCTTCGCCTACACCCGCCGCGACCCACTCGGTGTGGTCGCCGCCATTACTCCGTTCAACTTTCCGCTGATCCTGTCGACCTCCAAAATCGCGCCCGCGCTCGCCGCGGGCAATTCCATCGTCCACAAACCGGCCGAGGAAACGCCGCTCAGCGCGCTGTTCATGGCGACACTGTTCGAACGGGCCGGTGTGCCATCGGGGGTGGTCAATGTGATCACCGGCCCAGGGCCGGTCGTCGGTGCGGCACTGCTCGAGCACCCAGGTGTCGACAAGATCGCGTTCACCGGATCCACCGAGATCGGTCGGCGCGCGGCGAGCGCGGCGGGTGCGGCCTTGAAGCCGGTGACCATGGAACTCGGCGGCAATGCCGCGCACATCGTGTTCGCCGACGCCGATATCGAGAAGGCAATCGGCGCGATCATCAAGGGTTTCGTCTTCAATACCGGGCAGTTCTGCATGGGCGGTCCCCGACTGCTGGTCGCGCGGCCACTCTACGAGACCATCGTCGGCATCCTCGCCGAAGCCGTCGCGGGCGTACCTGTCGGCGACCCCCGTGATCCGGCGACCGTGGTGGGACCGATGGCCGCGCGACGGCATGTCACGAAGGTCGAGGAATATGTCGCGCTGGCCCGCCGGGAGGGCGGCCGGGTGGTGTGCGGCGGCGAACGCCTCGAGCTGGACGGCGGGTATTACTACAAGCCAACCGTGATCGCGGACCTCGCCAACGATTCCCGGGTAGTGCAGGAAGAAATCTTCGGACCGGTGCTCACGGTGCAGGCATTCGATACCGAGGACGAAGCGGTCGCGCTGGCCAACGGCACGCGCTACGGACTCGCGTCCGGCCTGCACACCAGCGATCTCGCCCGCGCGCACCGCGTCGCCGACAAATTGCAGGCCGGAATCGTCTGGGTCAACGACTGGGCCATGCTCGACCCGGCCATGCCGTTCGGCGGTGTCAAGGACTCCGGCTTCGGACGCGAATACGGACCGGAGGCCCTGGCGTCCTACACCAAGGTCAAATCCGTTGTCATCGCCCTCGATTGAATCCGCAAGGACCCCCCTCATGACCACCACCACTCGGGCAGCCGTCGTCGAATCCGGCGGTGCGCCTTTCACCCTCACCCCGATCGAACTCGATGAACCACGACCGCACGAGGCGATCGTGCGCATGGTCGCTGCCGGTGTCTGCCACACCGACCTCGGCGTCGCCAGCGGTGGGCTGCCGTTTCCGCTCCCCGGCGTCCTCGGTCACGAAGGCGCGGGCATTGTCGAACGCGTCGGATCCGATGTCACCGGCGTCGTACCCGGCGATCACGTACTGCTGTCGTTCACGTCGTGTGGAGCATGCGCGAACTGTCGCGACGGACACCCTGCCTATTGCGCAACCTGGTTGCCGCTCAACCTGATCGGCGGTGCGCGAGCGGACGACAGCCACACCATCACCCGCAATGACACACCCCTGGGCGGGCATTTCTTCGGGCAGTCGTCGTTCAGCCGACTCGCGCTCGTCGACGAGCGCAGCATGATCGTCGTCGACCCCGACGTACCGCTGGAAACGATTGCACCGCTCGGGTGCGGCGTCCAGACCGGTGTCGGCGCGATCTGGAATGTCGTGCGGCCGCGCCCGGGATCGAGCATTGTCGTACTCGGTGCCGGTGCGGTCGGATTGTCCGCGATCATGGCGGCCACGCTGTCACCGGCCACGACGATCATCGCCGTCGACCAGGTCGCCGAACGCCTCGAACTGGCCTGGGAACTCGGCGCCACGCACATCATCGATGCGACGACGACCGATGTCGCCGCGGCGATCACCGAGATCACCGGTGGCGCGGACGCCGTTGTGGAAACCACCGGCAGTACCGCCGTACTGCGCACCGGCGCGGATGTCCTTGCCGCACGCGGCACGCTGGTCATTGTCGGCGCCCCACCATTCGGTGCCGAGGTGGCGCTCGACGTCAACGCCATGCTGCCAGGCCGAAGGGTCGTCGGACTCACCCTGGGCGACAACGAAACTCACACTGTCATACCGGCTTTGGTGTCGCTGGTGCGCAACGGGCGGCTCCCGATCGACAGGCTGATCACCCGGTACCCGTTCGACGATATCGGGCAAGCCGTGGCGGATATGACCTCCGGCAAGACGATCAAACCCGTCCTCATCTTCTGACGCTCACCGATAAGGAGCACTGCATATGGATCTCACCGGCAAAGTCGCCATCGTCACCGGCAGCGGCCAAGGTCTCGGCCTCGCCTACGCCAAGGCTTTGGCCGCCGCGGGCGCGGCGGTCGTGGTCAACGACGTGGCCGCCGACCGCGCTGAGAAGGCCGCCGCCGAAATCGCCGAAGCGGGCGGTCGAGCACTCGCGGTACCGGTCGCAGTCGGCACCACCGAGGCCGCGCAAACACTCGTCGCGGCGGCCGTCGACGCGTTCGGGCGACTGGATGCGATGGTGACCAATGCGGGCATCCTGCGCGACAAAGTGCTGTGGAATATGTCCGACGACGACTTCGACGCCGTCATCCACGTCCATCTGCGCGGCACCTTCACCTGTGTTCGGGAAGCGGTCAAGCACTTCCGTCAGGCCGGTCACGGCGGGCGGGTCGTGCTCGCCGGATCCCCGGCCGGTCAACGCGGCAATTTCGGTCAAACCAACTATGCGGCAGCCAAAGCCGGTATCGCGGCAATGGCGCGTACGTGGGCGATGGAATGTGCGAAGGCGGGAGTCACGGTAAACGCGATCATCCCGAATGCGGCGACCGCGATGACCGAAACCATTCCTTTCCTCGCTCCCTACGTCGAGGGAATGAAGAATGGGGAGCCGATCCCGTCGGTAGTGCGCCGCGCCGCCTCCTTCGGCACTCCGGAGGACGTCGCCGGACTGGTGGTTTTCCTGGCCTCCGAGGCGTCCGCCCATATCACCGGCCAATGCGTAGGCATCGGCGGCGACCGGCTGTCGCTCTGGTCGCATCCGAGCGAAATCCGCAGTGCCTTCCTCGACGGCGGCTGGACCGCCGACGCGATCGCCGAGGCATTCGACTCCTCGATCGGTGAGCAGCTCGAAACCTACGGCATCCCGCTGCCCAAGATCCCGACCACCGCGCCGCAGCTGTCATGAGTCTGGATCTCGACCAACTCGTCGCGATCGACGTGCACACACACGCCGAAACCGATGGCTGCGGCCACTATTCGCTACCGGACCCGCTCCGGGCGGGTGCCGACGCCTACTTCGGCGCCGAGTCGGGACCGCCCACCATCGACGAGATGGCCGCCTACTATCGGCAGCGCCGCATGGCCGCGGTGGTATTCACCGTCGACGCCGAAGCCGCACTGGGCCACCGGCGGATCAGCAATGAAGACATCGCCACCGCTGCCGCCGCACACAGCGACGTCCTCATCCCGTTCGCCAGTATCGATCCGGCCAGAGGAAAGGCGGGACTGGCCGAAGCCCGGCGACTGGTCGTCGAGCACGGGGTCCGCGGCTTCAAATTCCATCCGAGCGTGCAGGCTTTCCGGCCCGACGATCGTGCAGTCTACCCGCTCTACGAGACCATCAGCGAACTCGGGGTGCCCGCCCTGTTCCACTCCGGCCAGACCGGAATCGGATCGGGGCTCCCCGGTGGCGGCGGCATCCGGCTCAAATACTCCAATCCGATGCTGCTCGACGATGTGGCCGTCGACTTTCCGGATCTGACGATCATCATCGCGCACCCATCGTTTCCCTGGCAGGACGAAGCGTTGGCCGTGGCCACCCACAAACCCAATGTCTATATCGATCTGTCCGGGTGGTCACCGAAATACTTTCCGCCGCAACTGGTCAAGTACGCCAACAGCCTGCTCAAACGAAAGGTGTTGTTCGGCTCGGACTTTCCGCTCATCTCACCGGATCGGTGGATGAAGGACTTCGAGCAACTCGATATCAAGGACGAGGTCCGGCCGCTGATCCTGCGTGAGAACGCCATCACCGCACTGGGATTGAGGTCGAGATGATGGATCAGGGAATAGGCTCGTGGCCGCGTCGGCGCGCCCGGATGGAGCCCCATGCCATCGCTTTGATCCAGGAGGACCGCCGCGTCGACTACGCCACCCTCGCCGATCGCGTGGATGCTCTCGCCGCAGCCTTCGCCGACTTCGGCGTCGGGCCGGGCGACCGGGTCGCCTACCTCGGGCACAACGATATCGCGACCTTCGAAACGCTTTTCGCCACAATGCATCTCGGAGCCATCTTCGTCGCACTCAATACTCGGCTGGCGGCGGCTGAGATCGCCGGTCTGCTCGACGATGCCGACCCCACGGTGTTCGTCACCGGTGCCGACACCGGCATCGATGCGCTCGCACGAAGCTCCGCCAATGCCCAACTGCTGCACCTGGGCGAGCAGTACGAGAACGCGATCATCGAGCACACCGGCCGAACACCGCCCGCCAACGCGGTCGGACTCGACGATCCCGCATTGATCCTCTACACCTCCGGCACCACCGGCCGCCCCAAGGGCGCTGTGCTCACTCACAGCAATATCGTCTGGAACACCCTCAACCAGTTCGCTCATTTCAGTCTCGGCCGCGACGATGTCAGCTTGTGTTCCGCGCCGCTGTTCCACGTACTCGGCCTGGGGCAGATCACACTGCCCACCCTGTACGCGGGCGGAACCGTCGTTGTCATACCGAAATTCGATCCCAGTGAGTTCCTCGCCACCATCGAGCGCTGCCGGGCCACGGTTTTCCCGCTCGCCCCGACCATGTTGAAAATGCTGTGCGAAGCGCCGGAATGGGAGACCACCGATCTGTCGAGCGTCCGCTGTATCGCCTTCGGTGGCTCCCCCGTCCTCGAACATGTAGCCAAGGCGTGGCTGGCCCGCGGCATCCAGGCCCTACAGGGCTACGGCATGACCGAGGCGGCGCCCGGCGTGCTCATGGCACTGCGCCACGGCGCCGACGCGCATCCGGTATCCGCGGGTGTTCCGCACTTTTTCACCGATGTCGCGCTGCTCACCCCGTCCGGCGAGATCATCGAAGGACCCGGCCAGGGCGAACTACTCGTCAAGGGCCCCAATGTCTTTGCCGGATACTGGAATCGACCCGACGCCACCGAAGAGGCATTCATCGACGGCTGGTTCCGCACCGGCGATATCGTCCGCATCGACGATGACGGCTGGTCGCACATTGTCGACCGCGTCAAAGACATGATCATCTCCGGTGGCGAGAACATCTACCCCGCCGAGGTCGAAGCAGCCATCGCGGGTCTGGAGGGCGTCGACGACTGCGCTGTGGTCGCCGTGCCGGACGAGCGTTGGGGTGAGGTCGGATTGGCGTACATTGTCGTCCGCGCCGGTCACGTCATCGATGAAGACGCGATTCGCACCCATCTCGAGGCAAACCTCGCCCGATACAAAATCCCGAAATATTTCATCTTCCGCGAGCAGCTGCCGCGCAACGCCCTCGGCAAGCTCCAACGCCTACTGCTCCGCGACGACGCTCGCCAAATGCGCAGGCCGACACCGTAAATCCGCAACAACCGAAGGAGCGCGCCACATGGCGACCACCGTCGACAACCCCACCGACCTACTCGACCTCATCGGCACCGACCTGGGCACCAGCGACTGGCTCGAGATCCCACAACGCGATATCGACATGTTCGCCGAAGCGACCCACGACGAGCAGTGGATCCACGTCGATGTCGAACGCTCGAAAACCGGCCCCTTCGGCAGCACCATCGCCCACGGCTACCTGACCCTGTCGCTACTCATTCCACTCTGGTCGGAAATCCTCGTCATCGAAAACCGTGGGATGGCAATCAATTACGGCCTCAACAAGGTCCGCTTCCCATCCCCCGTCCCCGCGGGCTCGAAGGTCCGCCTCAGCGCCACCCTCGCCGACGCCACCGACCTCGGCGACGGCGCGGTCCAAGTCACCGTCGACGCGGTCATGGAACGCGAAGGCGCCGACAAACCGGTATGCATCGCCCAGATGGTGCACCGCTACTTCCGGTAGAGCAGACCTGTCAGCTGGCCTGGCAGGTGGGGCACCAGAAGAGGTTTCGGCCCTCCAGCACGCTGTGTGCGACCGACGTGCCGCAGAGGCGGCAGGGCGCGCCGGCGCGGCGGTAGACATAGGTGCGTGGGCGGTCGGCCGCGTAGGACGGTTCGCCGTGGTCGTGTTCGGGGCGGACGACCACCATCTTGCCGACCCGCACGCCCACCCGCATCAGCGCGACCAGGTCGGTCCACATCGCGTCCCACTCGTCGGCGGTCAGCGCGGTGCCCGGTCGGTGTGGCGAAATGCCGTGCCGGAATAGTAGTTCCGCGCGATACACATTGCCGACACCGGCGAGCACCTGCTGGTCCATCAGTAGTGCGCCGATGGGCCTGCGCGAGCGATGAATTCTGCGCCAGGCCCGTTCGGGATCGGCGCCGCGGCGCAGCGGATCCGGGCCGAGCCGCTCGGTCAGCGCCGCCACCTCCGCACGGGTGTACACCTCGCAGGCGGTCGGGCCGCGTAAATCGGTGCCGTACAGGCGATCATCGGCCGACGCGTCACCGACGATCCGCATCCGCACCTGCCCGACCGGCTCCCCCATCGGCAGCGGCACCTCGGTGAACACCCCGTACAGGCCGAGGTGCACATGTACGACCAGACCCGACTCGTAGTGGTGCAGAAGGTGTTTGCCCCATGCCTCGGTCTTGATGAGCACCTGACCGTCGACCCGCGCGGCCCCGGCGGCGAACTTGCCCTGCGGGCTGGAAACCCGCACCACACCCCCGCCGAAGCGCCGCTGATGTAGTCGGGCGAGCCGATGCAGCGTGTGCCCTTCAGGCATCGAAGCTCGAAATCCTCTCCGGTCCGCCGATGCGCGCGGCAGGGGCGGCGACCCCCTGCCGCGAGTTCGAAACGCACACCACACTGCTCGCGAAGCGCGATTGCCACAGCCGCGCAAGCCGGTGCAGCGCATAGCCCTCAGGCATCGAAAGTAGAGATCCTATCCGGTCTGCCTCGCATCGCCGCTCGGCCTACCTTGCGCGACGACGGATTACGCGCTCAGTTGGCCGGAACCGCCGGTGCCACACCGGTCTTCTCGTACTCGGCCAGGATGTCGATGCGGCGCTGGTGGCGCGGCTCCTCGGACCATTTGGTCGAGACGAACGCGTCCACGATCGCCAGCGCCTCCTCGGTGGAGTGCATGCGGCCGCCGATGCCGATCAGCTGGGCATTGTTGTGCTCGCGGGCCAGCTGCGCGGTCTCCACGCTCCAGGCCAGCGCGCAGCGGGCGCCGGGCACCTTGTTCGCGGCGATCTGCTCACCGTTGCCGCTGCCGCCGAAGACCAGCCCCAGGCTGCCCGGATCGGCGACGGTGCGACGGGCCGCCTCGATGCAGAAAGCGGGGTAGTCGTCGAGTGCGTCGTATTCGAGGGCGCCGCAGTCGACGACCTCGTGGCCCGCCTGCTCCAGATGGGCCTTGACGTGATTCTTCAGTTCGAAACCGGCATGGTCGGCACCCAGGTATACGCGCATGGCTGCGATTGTGTCAGGCGTGTTTCGCAGTGCCGCGAGAGGGGACATGCGACGCCGCGCCACCGCGATTAACACTGTTAGGGGCCGCGGCGAATCGACAGATGCGCCACCCCTGGTGTCCGCAACGCCAACGGCGCCGAACCCCGTCCCCGGCAAATGAATAGAGTTCTCAGCATGCAGCCGCCCGAATCCAAGCCGCCCCAGCAGGCGGGCCAACCCGCCGACCCCTATCCCGCATTGGGCGGGTGGGCGCAGGCTCAGGACGCGACCGCCACCTCGGCCGGGCACGTTTCCGCCCAGCACGATTCGCCCCAGTACCCATCGACATCGCAGTACCCGTCGACACCCCAGTACCCAACGACACCCCAGCCCTATCCCGGTTCGCCCTACCCGACACCCCAATACGGTCCGACGACATACGCCCAAGGTCCCTACGGTGTGGCTCCGGTCCCACCCGGTACGCCCCCGCAGCGGCAGCCGCGCGGCCTGTCCCCGTACGGCATGCCCGCACGGCACCCATGGGAGATTCCGCTGCTCGTCGTGGTCTGTGTGATCACCACGCTCGCGATGCTGATCGCGCTGGCGGCGTGCATCGATCTCGTGCTGGATGGGAAGCAGCCGAATATCTACCTGGTCATCCTGGTCTTCGCGCCGATCGTGGTGTGGTTCCTGCGCGGTATGAGCTACGCGTCCATGCGAGTCAATGGCGTCAAGATGTCGCCGACCCAGTTTCCGGAGGGCTACCAGCTGGTGGTCGAGGCGGCGGCCCGATTCGGGATGGCCAAAGTGCCGGATGCCTACGTCGTGCTCGGCAACGGCCAGATCAATGCCTTCGCCTCCGGTCACGGGTTTCGGCGCTATGTCGCGGTCTACAGTGATCTATTCGAAATCGGCGGCGCCGCACGCGAACCCGAGGCGCTCGCCTTCATCATCGGTCACGAGGTCGGACATATCGCGGCCGGGCACACCTCGTACTGGCGTCAGCTCGGCATGTTCGTGGCGCCGTCACTGCCGATCATCGGCAGCTCGCTGATCCGGTCCCAGGAGTACACCGCCGACAACCACGGCTACTGCAACCGGCATGGCGGCGCACCTAGGGCCATGGGCACCCTCGCCGCGGGTAAGTATCTGAACAAACTCGTCGGCTTCGACGAAATGGCCGACCGGGCCGCGGTGGAGAAGGGCTTCTTCGTCTGGATCAGCAATGCCATGTCCTCGCATCCAGTGCTGACCTGGCGGATGTGGGCACTGCGGGACCGCAGCAGGCACGGCAAGCTGTTCTGGCGACCGCGCCGACCGGCCGGTGCGCCACCGGCCGGTCCGTATCCGAGCAGCTACGGCGAGGTTCCGGCATTGCCGCCGAAACCCGTGCCGTAGGTCCGCGTTCAGTCGAAGGACGGATCCTCGGTCCTGGTCCGCTTCAACTCGAAGAAGTGCGGGTAGTCGGCCAAGGTGACCGCCGCATCCCACAGCTTCCCGGCCTCCTCACCGCGCGGAATCCGCGACAGCACCGGACCGAAGAAGGCATTGCCATTGATATGGATGGTCGGGGTACCGACATCCGGACCGACCTTATCCATGCCGGCGTGATGGCTCTTGCGCAGCGCCTCGTCGAATTCGGTGCCCTCGGCGGCCGCGGCGAGTTCGGCGGGCAGGCCCACCTCGGCGAGCGAATCCGCGATCACCGCGGCGAGGGATTCCTTGCGGGACTCGCGCGAGTACTCCTCGCGACGGTTGTGGATGCGGGTGCCCATCGCGGTGTAGAGCGGGGAGAGCACCTTGTCACCGTGCTCCTTCGCGGCGGCGATGGCGACCCGGACCGGGCCCCAGCCGGTAGCGAGCAGCTCCTCGTACTGCGGCGGCAGCCCCTCCTTGCCTTCGTTCAGCACCGACAGGCTCATGACGTGGAACCGGGCCTCTATATCGCGGACCTGCTCGACCTCGAGGATCCAGCGGGAGGTGATCCAACACCAGGGGCACAGCGGGTCGAACCAGAAATCGGCAACGTTCTTGGTGGTCGTCTCGCTCACAGACCAGTTCCTCTCCATCGCACGCTCGTAACGCACGGATTCGCCGCGCCACTATCCGTGGCCAACCACACGGGCGCGCGATTCGTTCCCGGACCGGAGGCCCGATTTTCTCCAAAGGTGGCCTCTGGTCCCAGTAGGGTGACACGCAGGCGTCCGGTTCCCTCCCGAAAAGGAGTCCGTTATGACCTCCGATCAGCATTTCGTCATCGTCGGCGGCGGGTTGGCCGCGGCCAAACTGGCGGAAGCACTGCGCGCCAACGATTTCCCCGGAACCGTCACGCTGATCAGCGCCGAGAACTACCTGCCCTACGAGCGACCACCGTTGTCCAAGGAACATCTGGCCGGTAAGAAATCGCTGGAGGAATTCACCGTCGACCCGGGCCAGTGGTACCGCGATCACCATATCGACGTCCGGCTCGGCACCGAAGTCGGCGCGATCGATCCGAGCGCGAAAACCGTGACGCTGCCCGATGGTTCGACACTCGGCTACGACAAGCTCGCACTCGCGACCGGCTCGACACCGCGCCGCCTGCCGATTCCGGGCATGGATGCGCGGGAGGTGTACACGCTGCGCACCATCGGCGACTCCGACAGTCTGATCGAGCTGTTCGGCTCGGCCCGGCGGCTGGTCATCATCGGGGCGGGCTGGATCGGGCTCGAGGTCGCCTCGGCCGCGCGCGCCGCCCAGGTCGAGGTCACCATTGTCGAATCCGCCGAACTGCCGCTGCTGGCGGCGCTCGGACCCGAGATGGGTCGGGTCTTCGCGGATCTGCACCGCGACCACGGCGTCGACCTGCGATTCGGAGCCCAGGTCGAGGCGATCACCACTCATCAGGCCGGGGCAATCACCGCTGGTCAGGGCGGGGTGGATCTGGCGAGCGGCGTCCGACTCGCCGACGGCACCGTGATCGAGGGCGATGCGGTACTCGTCGCGATCGGCGCGCGACCGAATATCGAACTGGCCGCCAACGCAGGTCTCGCGACCGACGGCGGCGTACTCGTCGACGCGAGCCTGGCCACCAGTGACCCGGACATCGTGGCGGTCGGCGATATCGCCGACGCGCAGCATCCGGTGCTCGGGCGTCGAATTCGGGTGGAGCACTGGGCGAATGCGCTCAATCAGCCCGCCGTCGCGGCGCAGACCATGCTCGGCAAGTCGGCTTCCTACGAACGCCTTCCGTACTTCTTCACCGACCAATACGACCTGGGCATGGAGTACACCGGATATGCCGCCACCGGTGAGTACGCGCAGGTGGTCGTGCGCGGTGATATGGCGAAGCGCGAGTTCGTCGCGTTCTGGCTCGATGCCGAGAACCGGGTGCTGGCGGGGATGAATGTGAACGTCTGGGATGTGACCGACCGGATCAAGGAGTTGATCGGCCAGCAGGTCGATCCGGAACGGCTCGCCGACACCTCGACATCGCTGTGATGCAGATCACTATCAAGGTTGCGTCGAATCGGCGCATCCAGCTCCGACCTCATCGCGAGCGCGCCGCTCGGGCGCACCGCAGGCTAGGAGACCGGAAATGAAGTACATGCTGCTCAAGACCTATGGGCCCGCCGCCAGCTGCGACGTCCCGATCACCGAGTGGACGCCGGAGGAGATCAAGGCGCATATAGACTTCCAGCGGGCGCTCGGCGCGGAGCTGGCCAAGACCGGTGAACTGGTCGATGCGCAGGGCCTGGCCGGGCCGGACGAGGCACGACTGGTCAGTTCGGACGGACGATCGGCGCCGGTTGTCACCGATGGACCGTTCCCGGAGACCAAGGAATTCCTGGCCGGATATTGGCTTGTCGATGTGGAAAGTCCGGAACGTGCGCTGGAGATCGCCGCACAGGCTTCGGCGGGCCCCGGCCCCGGCGGTAAGCCGATCGGTGAGTACATCGAGGTGCGCGCGGTGATGGGTGCCCCGGCGACCGAACAATAGTTACCCATGCACGAAGCGCTGCCCATCGAGGAACTGTTGCGCGAACTCGCGCCGCAGGTCCTCGGCACGTTGGTACGCCGATTCGGCGATTTCGACACCGCCGAGGACGCGCTACAGGAGGCGATGCTCGCGGCGGCGACCCAATGGCCCGCCGATGGGTTGCCGGATAATCCGCGAGCGTGGTTGACCCAGGTCGCGCAGCGGCGAATGGCCGATGTGGTGCGCGCCGAGGTGGCCCGGCGACATAGGGAGACAACGGTTTTCGAGCGCGATGTGCCCGATGCCGAGGCCGTCGATCGTGACGATACGCTTGCCATGTTCTTCCTCTGCTGCCATCCGGCCCTGTCCTCCGCTAGTGCCATCGCGCTGACATTGCGTGCGGTCGGCGGGCTCGGCACAGCAGAGATCGCCAATGCCTTCCTGCTGCCGGAAGCGACCATGGCGCAACGGATTACGCGTGCGAAGAAGAAACTGGCCACCCTCGACCGCCCGTTCGCCCGGCCCGGTGATGCGCAATGGCATGAGCGGCTCGATGCGGTGCTGCATGTGCTGTACCTGATCTTCAACGAGGGGCACACCACCACAGCGGGACCCGACCTACAGCGGACCGACCTCTCGAACGAGGCGATCCGCCTGACCAAGTCGATCCATCGACTGCTGCCCGACGACACCGAAGTCACCGGGCTGCTCGCGCTCATGTTGCTCACCGACTCCCGGCGCGCCGCACGCACCGGAGCGCACGGTGAATTGATTCCGCTCGCCGAACAGAACCGCGCACTGTGGGACCGCAAGCTGATCACCGAGGGCATCACCTTGACGACCAGCACCCTCGCCTCGGGCCTCACCGGCCCCTACCAGATCCAGGCCACGATCGCCGTACTGCACGCGCAGGCGCTGCGTGCCGAGGACACCGACTGGCGTCGAATCCTGGCCCTGTACAACATGATCGAACGCATCTCGAAGAACCCGATGGTCACCCTCAACCGCGCCGTCGCCACCGCCATGGTGCACGGCCCCGCCGCCGGACTCGAACTCGCCGACACCCTCGAAGACCAACTCGCGGGCAACCACCGCCTCGACGCCGTCCGCGGGCATCTATACGAAATGGCAAGCGATTTCGCCGCCGCCATCACCTGCTACACCTCCGCCGCCAACCACACCACCAGTACCCCCGAACGCGACTACCTGACCCTCCGCGCCGCCCACCTCCGTCTGGACGCCGGCACGACGACAGACTGACAGTGGCTGGTCCAGTAGCCGCATTCGACCTCACCTATTTCGAAAACCGCCGAACCGACTGAAAGTCGGTGAAATCACCTCACTAGAGCCCGGTAGCTTCGTGGAATTTCTGAACGACCTCATCGAGCGGAGCGTCCGCCTCGATCACCGTGCCGTCGGGGTTGATCAGATCAATACGGGTACGGGTGAGCTTGGAATATTGCTCCACCCAGTGGCCGTCGGTGTTTGTATAGCACTCCCAGTAGTGGCCGTAACCGTGCACCCCGAACGTATTGCCCCAGACAAGTACGTCATCCATCGTCCACACACCCGCGGCAGTCGTCGCGGACGTCATCTTGATTTGCGGGTCGTAGCCTTGGTGGTGTGTAGTAGCGCTACCGAGCGTGAGTTTCAGGAAGGCGATGAACGAATCCCTGTCGGGAAAGATGGGGCCGCCGCTGCCGGTGGTGTCCACTATGACGTCAGGCGCGAGGTGTGTGCTCAGGTCGGACCAGTTCTTGGTATCGATGGCATGGAAATAGTCTTGCTTGAGCTGCTGGACCGCCTCGATGCCGGGCGCCGAGACGGCAGGTTGCGAATAGCACGAGGGAAGCGGGCCCGATGACTCTGCGTTGGCGGTCGGGATACCGATGGTACCGAGCATTGTCGCCGCACTGAACGCCACAGCGGCGCACAGTATGCCGGACCGCTTCCGCCCACCCGCTCCGGCCCGGAACCGACCGCGATTTTCTACGGACATTTCTTCTCCTCTTCTAGCAGCAGGGCGCGAAGACCCCGGTTGTTTGCGACGACAGCCCCGCCAAAGGCATTGGCTAGAGCGCCATCTCCAGTGACGTTGCGTGCGTGCCGCGGCAATGTACTGCTGGCAATCGCTAGCGAAGGCGGTGGTCCGAAAGGCGGAAGAGGTCGAGCGAAACCCGATCCCCGGAGAGGATTCGCGCGTTGCCGTCCCGGTCATCGGAATGCGATTTGACTGTGCCGCATCGACATCGCGAAGCGGGACAGAATTCACCCTCGCACTAAGGTGATCTCAGCAATGTAGCAACGGGTTTCGCGTGCCGTCACGGAAGTCCTTGGGTGACGAATCGATTGGATGCTGGATATGGCCGTGGAGTCCCTGGTAGATGGGGCTCACCACAAGATCCATCTGTACCAAAGGGACTCCACGTGATCGCTTGTCCTGCCATGCTCGATGTTCCCCAGGACTGCTGGATCCGCCGTGTCTTGTACGCGCCAGGGCGGCGCTAGGCGGCAGACTGCTCGGTGTGGCAGGCAAATTCAGTGCTGGGATTCTGTTGTTCCGTCGGACCGCCGGTGATACCGAGGTGCTGATCGGGCATATGGGTGGGCCGTTCTGGGCGCGTAAGGATGCGGGGGCGTGGTCGATCCCGAAAGGTGAGTACGAGCCGGAATACGAGAGTGCCGAGGTGGCCGCGGCGCGTGAGTTCCTCGAGGAACTCGGGCTGCCGGTGCCCGAGGGCGAGCGGGTGCCGTTGGGCGAGGTCCGCTACGGCAGCGGCAAATCCAGCAAGAACCTCACCGTCTGGGCCGTCGAGGGCGATCTGGACCCATCCGCCGTTGTCCCCGGCACCTTCGAAATGGAGTGGCCGCCCAAATCCGGTCGCCTCGCCACCTTCCCGGAAATCGACCGCGTCGAATGGTTCGACCTCGCCACCGCGCACGACAAACTGGGCGCAGGTCAGCGACCCTACCTCACCCGGCTGGCCGAACACCTCGCCTGACCGACCCTTGCCCACCGAACACCGGCACCCACTCACCCCGAACAAATTCGCACCATCCGCCTGGCCTGGCAGATGCCGCAGCGCGATTGCGAAACACGAGAGTTCCACAGTCTGATCGAAAGGCATTCACGGCAGTCGCCGGGTCAGTCCTGCGGAGTGAGCAGGACGATCGGGATTTCGCGGTCGGTCTTCTGTGCGTACTCGTCGTACAGCGGGAAAATGCGCGCCATCTGGAGCCAGAGGGGCGCACGTTCGGCCGTGGACGCGACCCGGGCGCGAGCGGTGAACCGACGGCCGCCGACCTGCACTCCGACGCTCGGGTCCGCTTGGAGGTTCTTGTACCACGCCGGATCCTCGTCGGCACCACCTTTGGAGGCGACGACGACGAAGTCCTCGCCTGCGGTGCCGTAGATCAGGCACGTGCGGCGCGGAATGCCGGACCTGCGTCCGGTCGTGGCGAGCACGAGCGTGTAGACGCCGTTCGACTCGTGTCCCTCGGTGCCACCCGAGGCCAGATACGTACGAGTCTGCTCAGCGACCCAGTCCCACTGCGAGTCGGTGGCGTGGTCAAGGTCATCGGCGACAGCCATGACGGAAAGTCCTTCCTGGAACGGAATTCTGGTACGGAACATGCTGACTGGCGATCTACTTCAGTTGAGCTCCTCGACCAGCCCGACGATGATGCCCTCGGGGCCGCGGACGTAGCAGTACCGGTAGATGTCCCCGTACCGTGCCACCGCGCCCACGAGTTCGGCGCCGTGGGCGCGCAGACGGTCGAGGACGTCCTCGACAGCGTCGACGACGAACGTGAGTCGAGGGATGCCCGGGGTGTTCACCGGCGCCCTCGGTGCAGTGCTGGTGGCCACCGGCGTATGGAACGTCGACAGCTCGACCCGGCCGTGGCCATCCGGGGTCCGCACGACGGCGATATCCGCTCGAACGCCGTCCAACCCGAGGAGCTGATCCGCCCATTCACCCCCGACTGCTGCCTCGCCCTCCAGTTCCAGGCCCAATTCCACGAAGAACGCGATAGCAGCCGCGAGATCCTCGACCACAACGCCGATGTGATCCATCCGATAGATCATCGTTCCTCCTGTGCTACGCGGCCCCGTCGTGGCCGCTCGTGCCCCTGGGACGGAGCTGGCGCAATGTTCTCGACACGGCGAGGTCTGTGATGGTCGTCACAGTCCCGGCAGCGCTTTCTCGCCCCTTCGAGAAAGGGACTCGACCGACCAACGCCGCAGCATCCATCAGCTCCGGATCCACACCGCTCTTACCCTGCACCACACGTTTGTCCCGGTCGGCCCGCAGATTGACCGGGGACAGCACACGGTCATTCAGCAGACTCCTAGGTGGACGTGGCGTCGGCGCGTGTGTCGTATTCGGCACGGGCGGCGTCGATGTGTGCCAGGTGCGTAATGCTCCACTCCAACAGGGGTAGGGCCGCTGCGCGGAGACTCGTGCCCATCGGGGTGAGTTCGTAACTGACGTGGGGCGGCATGACGTTGCGCACGGTCCGGGTCAGGATGCCGTCGCGTTCCAGGGCGCGCAGGGTGACGGTGAGCATGCGCTGGCTTATGCCGTCGATGGCGCGCTTGAGTTCGGTAAACCGGCGTGGTCCCTGGCTGAGATGTCGCACGACCAGCAGTGACCACTTGTCCCCGACGATGTCCAGCACTTCCCGTGTTCGGCACGCATCGTCGTGGCTCTGTGGCGGCTCGCCCGCTGTGGCGGTCATGGTTACCTCCCAGGAACCGGGGCACCGAAATGTGCCTTATTGCGCGATCTATATCGCGCGCACCACACTGATTGTGGTTCCTAAAGTGTACCGAGGCAAGAAAAGTAACCACCAATGTCGGTGCACTACCGCACATCGAAAAGGACGATCATGTCTGTATTTCTGCTGGTCCACGGCGCCTGGCACAGCGGCCTGTGCTGGCAGCGAGTGGTACCGCTGCTGGAATCGGCCGGGCATCAGGTGCACGCGCCCTCGCTGACCGGCTACGGCGACAAGGCGCATCTACTGGGCCCCGAAGTGGGGCTCGACACCCACGTCGCCGACGTCATCGAGCTGATCAAAGAAAAGGACCTCACCGACGTCGTCCTCGTGGGGCACAGCTATGCGGGATTGGTCATCTCGTCGGCGGCCAACCAGATTCCGGACCGGATCGCGCACCTGGTGTATCTCGACGCGATGGTCCCGGAGGACGGCGAGACCGCGATCGACGTCCAACCCATAAGCCAGCGCCTGATCGACCTCGCCGCAAGCTCGGGCAGCGGCTGGCGCATTCCCCCGCTGCCCGAGCAACCGTCACCTTTCGGCCTGTTCGGTGTCACCGACCCGGCCGACATCGCCTGGCTGCGCACGATGCTCTCAGATCAGCCGGTGCGTTGCCTGCAGCAACCGGTCCGCTTGGACAACCCGTTCGTGAACGCGATCCCGCGCACGCACATCCACTGCGTCGGCGCAACGCCGGAGGGCATCACCCGGCGACCCGTTGCCTCGATCCAGCCCAACGGTTCCGCTGCGCAGGTGTGGGAGTTGCCGACCGGCCACGACTGCATGATCACCATGCCGGCCGAACTCAGCGAACTGCTGCTCGGGCTCGGCCGTTAGCAACTGGTCGTCAGCGATGACCGAGGACAGGGCCGCAGTCCGGTCATCGGCAATACCGCCTGAAAGTGGTGGCCCCACAACGGGTTGCAAACGACATCGAGACGCAGTGCCGGGTAGCTAGCGAGCCGGCCCGAGTCGCCCTGATGATCAGCGGGACTCTCCGCCCCAACTCTGCCCCGTGATGAGTTCGTATGCCTCGATGTACTTCTGCCGAGTGGCATCGACGATTTCGGCGGGGACCTCTGGCCCCGGGTACTCCTTGTTCCAGCCCGTGGAGGTGGACCAATCGCGGACGAACTGCTTGTCGAAGGAGCGCTGCGGACGCCCCGGTTCCCATTCGGCGCCGGGCCAGAAGCGCGAGGAGTCAGAGGTCAGTACCTCGTCGCCGAGGGTGAGAACGTCACCGTCCCAACCGAATTCGACCTTGGTGTCGGCGACGATGACACCGCGCACTGCGGCGTGCGCGGCACCGCGGGTGTAGATCCGCAAGGTCAGCTCGCGCAACTGCTCAGCGACCTCGCGGCCCTCCTGATTCACCACATCCGCAAAGGTGATGGGCTCGTCGTGCCCTTCGGAGGCCTTGCTGGTCGGAGTGAAGATCGGCTCGGGCAGTATGTCGCCATCGCGCAGTCCGGGCGGCAGTGCGACGCCGGAAACCGTCCCGGTGCGCTCGTACTCCTTCAGCCCCGACCCGGTCAGATAGCCGCGCGCGATGCATTCGACCTGCAGCATCTTCAGCGGCTTGACGCGGATGCCGCGACCGGCGAATTCCGCGGGCACATCGGTCGCGGAGACCACATGGTTGGGCACATCGGTGAAGTATTCGAACCACCAGTTCGACAGCTGGGTCAACAGTGCGCCCTTATCCGGGATCGGCGTCGGCAGCACCACGTCGTAGACCGATACCCGGTCCGACGCCACGAGCAGCAGCGTGTCGCCGTCCTCGTAGAGGTCGCGCACCTTTCCGGCGTGGATGTGCTTCACGTCGCAGCTCCGATCCTGGTCGATAGGGTTTATGGGAAAAAGTCCCGCGCGGGCAACCTTACCGAGGTGGCATTGTGGTGAGTGCTGTGCCCGCCGGGGGCCGCCCGTGCATGTTCTTCGAACCACGAAGGAGTCCAATGTCCGCACCGAACCTGACTCGCGACCAGGCGATCGAACGCGCCTCGACAGTGCAGGTCGAGAACTATCGCATCGAGCTCGACCTGACCGACGGGGCGGGGCAGCCGGGCGAGCAGACCTTCTTCTCCCGCAGCACGGTCACTTTCACCGCGTCCGCGGGTGCGAGCACGTTCATCGATATCGTTGCCCGCGGGGTCCGCTCCGCCGTGCTCAACGGCACGCCGATCGACATCGCCGACTACGACGAAGCCAAGGGCATCACCCTCACCGGGTTGGCCGAGCGCAACGAACTCGTCGTCGAGGCCGACTGCGAATACTCCAATACCGGCGAAGGCCTGCACCGCTTCGTCGACCCCACCGATGACTCGGTCTACCTGTACTCGCAGTTCGAAACCGCCGATGCCAAGCGGATGTTCGCCTGCTTCGATCAGCCGGATCTCAAGGCCACCTTCGATATCAGCGTCACCGCCGCACCGAGCTGGAAGGTCATCTCGAACGCAGCCGCGGTCGATACGCTCATCGCCGATCCCGGCAAGCACCTGTTCCGTACCACCCCGCGGATGAGCACCTATCTGGTCGCGCTCATCGCGGGCCCGTACGCGGAATGGACCGACGCCTACACCGACGATCACGGCACAGTTCCGCTCGGCATCTACTGCCGCGCCTCGCTCGCCGAGCACATGGACGCGGAGCGCCTGTTCACCGAGACCAAGCAGGGATTCGGCTTCTACCACAACAACTTCGGTGTGCCGTATGCCTTCGGCAAGTACGACCAGCTGTTCGTCCCGGAGTTCAATGCGGGCGCGATGGAGAACGCCGGTGCCGTTACGTTCTTGGAGGACTACGTCTTCCGGTCCAAGGTGACCCGCGCCTCCTACGAGCGACGCGCCGAGACCGTACTGCACGAGATGGCGCATATGTGGTTCGGCGATCTGGTCACCATGAAGTGGTGGGACGACCTGTGGTTGAACGAGTCGTTCGCGACCTTCGCCTCGGTGCTGTGCCAGTCCGAAGCAACCGAATACACAAGTGCCTGGACCACTTTCGCGAATGTGGAGAAGTCCTGGGCCTACCGGCAGGACCAGCTGCCCTCCACCCATCCCATTGCCGCAGACATCCCGGACCTGCACGCGGTGGAAGTCAACTTCGACGGAATCACCTATGCCAAGGGCGCTTCCGTGCTCAAACAGCTCGTCGCTTATGTCGGTCTGGAGCCGTTCCTCGCCGGTCTGCGCGCCTACTTCACCGAACACGCCTACGGCAATGCCACTTTCGACGATCTGCTCTCGGCGCTGGAGCAGTCCTCTGGCCGTGATCTGTCCGGCTGGGGCGCGCAGTGGCTCAAGACCACCGGCCTGAATATCCTGCGCCCGGATTTCGAGGTCGACGCCGAGGGCAAGTTCACCTCGTTCGCCGTGGTACAGGAGGGCGCCGCACCCGGGGCGGGCGAACGTCGCGTCCATCGCCTCGCCGTCGGCGTCTACGACGACCAGGACGGAAAGCTGGTGCGCACCAAGCGCGTCGAGCTCGATCTCGCTGCCGCCGAGCGCACCGACGTCCCCGAACTCGTCGGTGTGCCACGCGGCAAGTTCGTGCTGGTCAACGATGACGACCTCACCTACTGCTCGGTGCGCCTGGATGCCGACTCGCTCGACGTGCTGGTGAACCGCATCGCCGATATCGCCGAACCGCTCCCTCGCACGCTGGCCTGGTCTGCCGCCTGGGAGATGACCAGGCAGGCCGAATTGCGGGCCCGCGATTTCGTCGCTCTGGTCCAGCGCGGCATCGGCGCCGAATCCGAAATCGGTGTGGTGCAACGACTCCTGATGCAGGCGAACACCGCGATCGGCAGCTACGCCGATCCGGAATGGGCCGCCATCACGGGCTGGCCCGAATACGCCAACCGGGTGCTGGAGCTCGCCCGCGAGGCCGTGGCGGGTTCGGACCACCAACTCGCCTTCGTCAACGCGCTGACCGGCGCCAAGCTGTCGGCCTGGCATACCGAGGTGCTACGTGAACTGCTCGACGGCGATCCGGCTAAGGTCGGCCTCCCCGGTCTGATCGTCGATACCGATCTGCGCTGGCGGCTCGTCACCGCGCTGGCCGCGGGCGGTGAGATCGACGTCGACGGTCTGGCCACGCCCACGATCGATCAAGAGTTGTCCAACGATCCGACCGCCGCCGGTAAGCGCCATGCCGCGGCCGCAGCGACGGCCCGTCCGATCGCCGAGGTGAAGGAGCAGGCCTGGACGACGGTGATGTCCGACGATTCGGTCCCGAATATCACCGCCCGCTCGATCGTCGGCGGCTTCGCGCCCAATGGCCAGGGTGAGCTGCTGACGCCGTACGTGGAGCGCTATTTCGCCGATGTTCCCGGCGTCTGGGAGCGCCGCTCCAGCGAGGTCGCACAGACCGTGGTCGTCGGGCTCTACCCGGCCTGGGCGATCAGCGAGGAAGCGGTCGCGGCGGCGGACAAATTCCTCGCCGATGACCATCCGCCGGCCCTGCGCCGCCTGGTGAGCGAGGGCAAGGCGGGTATCGAACGCTCGCTGCGCACCCGCGCCTTCGATGCCCAGAACTGAATGCCCTCGCGACACTGAGACGGGGCGTGCCATCCAGTGCGCACGCCCCTTTCACGTTTCGACAGCCGAAACGCAACTGGCGCGTCCACCTCATCGGTGAACGCGCCAGAGCACGCGGAATACAACTACTGAATCAGCGACCGATGGCCGCGGCCATCACGCGAACCGCGGAGACCAGACCGTCGATGAGCTCGCCCTGCCGGAACGAGCTCAGTGCGGCGGTGACGCCGAGCTGGCAGACGCGGTCATTGGCGCGATCGGCGACCTCGCGGCCGGAGCGCACCTCGATGGCCTTGTCATTGGGCGAAACCGCGATGAGCACCGAATGCGCGGCCTCGGGGGTCGTGGGGAAGACCGCGTCTGCACCGGCGGCCGGATCCGCCCCGAGATCGCCGATGTAGATGTTGAAGCGCACCTTGGTCGCGCGCGTCGCCTCGGTGAGTACGTTGTCCATCGTGAGCCGCTCGTCATCGCTGAACGGGGCTTCCTTGAACACCGCGCCGGCCTCGTGCACACCAGAGACGCGACCGCTGCTGGTGATCACCGAACCGTGCGGCAGTTCGGATTCGATTACCGCAGGCCAATTAGAACTTGCCACTTGCCCGGCCTCCGATCAGCTCCACCTCGGCGGATTCGATTGCCACATGGTGCCCATGCGACGAGTCAGCGTGGTGGCCCGATCCGGTCACCTCGTCGGTAGCACTCCACAGCACGGCAGGCTGGGTCCACTTCTGACCGAGGTCGAAGTGGACCGGCTTCTCGCCGGGCAGTGGCTTGCCGAGAAACGACAATCCGGCGATCGCGCCGTAGATCACCAGCGGGATGCCGAGGAAGATCAGCACTGTCTCGAGAACGCTCATGACTGCGCCTCGCTGACGCTCGGCTCCGTCATACGCATGGCGCGCTGGCACATGGTTCGCTCGCTTCGCTCACTCACGGGACTTACGGTAGACGATCCTCTGTAGTAGTTCGCGTTCTGGTCGGACTCGTGTTGTCCGCGCACGACTGTGCCTCGCTGGCGATCGGCTCCGTCGTGCGCGATGCAGGCTGTGACTTCCGTCGGCTCGCTGCGCTCGTTCACACCAGCCAGGCGGCGGCATTCGCGGGCAATTGTCCGTTCACCGGTGGGGCGCTGGCGAGCAGCACATCACCCGGTGGCAGCGGGATCGGCTCGGGCGAGGTATTCAGTACGCAGACCAGTCCACCCGGTCGCCGGAAGGCGAGACAACCCGCCGGACTGCCGTACCACTCGATCCGCGGTCCCGCGAATTCCGGTCGGACACCGCGTAATTCGATTGCCAAGCGGTACAGCGACAGCGTGGAGCCCAGCGCCTCCAACTGTGCCTCGACCGACGACGACGCCCACTCCGGCGGTATCGGCAGCCAGGACTGCGCGGCCGTGGTGAAGCCGAACGGTGGCGCCGCACCCTCCCACGGAATCGGGACCCGGCAGCCGTCGCGTCCGCGCTCGGTATGTCCGGAGCGCTCCCAGACCGGATCCTGCAGCACCGCCTCCGGCAGATCGTCCACATTCGGCAGTCCGAGTTCGGCACCGTTGTAGATGAAGACCGCACCGGGCAGCGCCAACTCCACCAGCATCATCGCCCGGGCCCGCGCGACCCCGACCGGACCATCGCCGTATCGGGTGACCTCGCGCTCGATGTCGTGGTTGGACAGGGTCCAGGTGGGCGAGGCGCCCACCGGCGCGACGGCCGCGAGCGAATTGTCGATGGCCGCCCGCACTGTGTCGGCGTGGAATTCCGCTTCGGCGAGGCGGAAGTTGAAGGCCAAGTGCAGTTCGTCCGGTCGGACGTACTCGCCGAAGCGGGTGTTGTCGTCGACCCACACCTCACCGATCGAGACCGCGTTCGGATACTCGTCGAGCACCTTGCGGATGCGGCGGTGGATCTCGTGCACATTGGGATTGTTGAAGCGCGGATCGCTGTCATCGTGCACGAGCATCTTGGTCTCGACGCGCTCCATATCGGGCAGGCCGTCCGGTTTGGCCATGCCGTGTGCGACATCGAGGCGGAAGCCGTCGATGCCGCGGTCGAGCCAGAACCGCAGCGTCTGCTCGAAATCCGCGGCGACCTCGGGATTCTGCCAGTTCAGATCGGGTTGCTCACGCGCGAAGATGTGCAGGTACCACTGGCCCGGGGTTCCGTCGGGCTCGGTGACGCGCGTCCAGGCAGGTCCGCCGAAGATGCTCGGCCAATTGTTCGGCGGCGCGGCGCCGTCGGGACCGCGGCCGTCGCGGAAGATGTAGCGCTCACGTTCGTGGCTGCCGGGCGCGGCGGCCAGCGCCGCGACGAACCACGGATGCTGGTCACTGGTGTGGTTCGGCACCAGGTCCATGGTGACCCTGAGATTGCGGTCGTGCGCCTCGGCGATCAACTCGTCCATCGCCGCCATGCCACCGAACAGCGCGTCGATATCGCGCGGATCGGCGACGTCGTAGCCGCCGTCGGCCATCGGCGAACGCATCACCGGACAGATCCAGAGCGCGTCCACCCCGAGTAGTTCGAGGTAGCCGAGCTTCTCGCGAACTCCGCCGAGATCGCCGATCCCGTCACCGTCGGAGTCCGCGAAGGATCTCGGATAGACCTGGTAGAACACGGCCGACCGCCACCAAGGTTGGGCGGTGCGATCCACCGACGCCGGCGCGGTAGGTGTATCAGTCACATCCGCAATAGTGCCAAAGATTTTCGGTAAATTCGCCCAGGCTCAACTGTGTTCTGCGACATTCGGCAAATTTTCAGCGTTGCACAACATGAGCCGAAACCCTGGTCCTGACCCCGAACTGGACGAAAGCATCTCACCAAGCCGCATTCATCAGCGAATTTGCCGCCATCTCCAAATAGTCGAGCAACGCCTTGCGATGTTCATCGTCCAGAATTTCCGGTTCGATTTCCGCCACGCCGATGTGCATGCAGCGCAGCCATGCGTCGCGCTCCACCGGACCGATTTTGAACGGCATATGCCGCATCCGCAGCCGCGGGTGCCCGCGTTCGTCGGAGTAGGTGCGCGGCCCGCCCCAGTACTGCTCCAGGAACATGCGCAGGCGCCGCTCGGCCGGACCGAGGTCCTGCTCCGGATACAGCGGGCGCAGCACCTCATCGTCGGCCACCTCGCGATAGAACGCCGCGACGATTCGCTGGAACGTCTCCGCCCCGCCGATCGCCTCGTAGAACGACGTGGCTGTCTGCTCGCCGGAAGTCATCGAATCCTCTCGATCGGGGCCAGGCTGTGTTGTTTCGAGCGACCCGCAAGCGATCGCTACTGATCCTTTCGAGCGACCCGCAAGCGATCGCTACGGCCCGCCGTCCATTGTGCCCGCGTCACAAACGGGCTGCCCTTCAACCACAGTTCATCCGACATTGTGCGAAATCACCGTGCAATAGCAGGCGTTCCATGGTCAACTGGGTGGCAGTCTCTGCCGAGATACCACATGATCTTGATTACGAAGAAACCGGGGTCACCATGAAGCAGCGGCACGGCCGATCACATGAGGCCAGGACGCACCGACAACTCCAGCCCGCCGACGTCCACAATCGTGGGTCGGGGGCTACTCCGCTGCACATCTTGTCCGACCACCATCCGGGTGCCCATCGCACCGGTGAGCTTGCTCACCACATTCCACACCTCACGCAGGTCCAGAACGACGCCGCCAACTGGTTGAAGCGCCGGGTGTTGCTTCTGAATGCCACCTACGAGCCGCTCACCGCCTTGTCCGCGCGCCGGGCCGTCGTTCTTCTCATCTGCGATAAAGCCGACACCGTCCACCACGACGCCGAGGGTTCGGTGGTGCATTCCGCCGAATCCGCCGTCACGATTCCCTCTGTCATCCGGCTGCGCAGCTATGTGCATGTGCCCTATCGGGCGCGCGTCCCGATGACCCGCGCCGCCCTCATGCACCGCGACCGCTACCGCTGCGGCTATTGCGGTGGCAAGGCAGAGACCATCGACCACGTCATCCCGCGCAGCCGCGGCGGCGAACATTCCTGGGAGAACTGCGTCGCGAGCTGCGCGCCGTGCAATCACCGCAAGGCCGACAAGCTGCTCAGCGAACTGGGGTGGACGTTGCGTTCGCCACTGGTATCGCCGAAGGGGCCGCATTGGCGGCTGTTGTCCACGACCACCGAGCTGGATCCGGTGTGGTTGCAGTATCTCGGTGAGGGTGCGGCCTAGTCCCTTGCCCGGAGTGGTTCCGTCGTCAGCTCGGGCGGGATTCATTTTCCTGCCGCGCATGTTCTTCGCATCCGCAGAGAGTCCATCGCTGCGCATCAGCGGGTGCGTCGCAGCCGTGGCCGAAGGGCTGAGCGAACCGAGGACCGCGCTGCGGCTGTCGGCTGCGAGCGCGACACCCTGACCGGTGGCGAGCATGGCGCCGAGCGCGTCGTTGAGCGTCGAGGATCGTGCGACGAGGTTCCGGCTAGGTGTATTCGACGACTAACGCTGCCCATGTATCAGGGGCGAGCGCCTCGAAGACGTGCGGGGCATCGCCCGGGTAGGAGATGTAGTCGCCTGGGCCGAGTTCGACGGGCGCGTCGATCGGACCGATGAGGGCGCGACCGGTGGCTAGCAGTACATGCTCGATCACGCCCGGGATATGCGGATCGGATTTGCGGGCATGACCGGGTTCGGCCGTGATTCGGAACAGATCGCGGCGCGAGTTGGCCGGACCGGCTGCCAACAGCGTGGCGCGGTACTCGGACTCCGCGGCTGCGACCACCGGGCCCTCCCCTGCGCGGACCACCTGAACGGTCGGGCGTGGCGGGTCGAGCAGCCGCGAGAAGGGAATGTCCAGGGCGACGCACAGCGCCCACAAGGTCTCCAGGCTCGGATTACCGGTACCGGATTCCAGTTGGGACAGTGTGGATTTAGCCACACCCGCCCGGTTGGCGACCTCGGTGAGCGATAGCCCGGCGCGGGTGCGCTCGCGGCGCAGGGCAGCGGCGATCACCGCCTGTGGCGTCGTCGGACTCTGCTCCATTTCCGCTCCCGTCGACTAGAGGGATGGCAGGCCGGGGAAGCCGGCCGGGGTCGGTGAGTACAGCTGACCGCCCAACAGAGAACCATATTGACGAATCGTCCCGCCATGTTCACTATAAGCTACATGCGTTCGATATGGCGAACACTCGATCGGGACACACTCTCCGGGATCGCGGCGGTACTGCTCGCGGTAGGGCTGATCGGTGTTTCCTACGGCGCGACCGCTGTCACCTCGGGTTTTCCACTGTGGGTACCGATTGTGCTCGGGATCGTGGTGCTCGCGGGAGGCGCGGAATTCCTGTTCATCGGGATCATGGCCGCCGGTGGCAGCCCGATCGCGGCGGTACTGGCCGGACTGCTGGTCAATGCGCGGCATCTGCCGTATGGCCTGTCGGTGCCCGATGTGGTCGGTACCGGATGGCGGCGGCGTATCGGCGTGCATGTGATGAACGACGAATCCGTCGCACTGGCACTGGCCCAACCCAATGTGGCGCGTCGGCGGGCCGCGTATTGGGTGAGCGGGTTGGGTGTGCTCGTTGCGTGGCCCGGCGGTGCGGCGATCGGTGCGCTGATCGGGACGATGGTGCCCGATACCGGTGCGATCGGGTTGGATGCGGTGTTCCCGGCGGTGTTGTTATCGCTGATCATGCCTGCCTTGCGAGCGCGTGGCACTTTGCGCGCGGCTTTGATCGGAGCGATCGCGGCCGTGGCGAGTGCTCCGTTCCTCCCCGCAGGAATGCCTGTGCTGGTTGCGCTTTCGGGGCTGTTCTTCGCTATCTCGAGGGAAGGCGACGGCAAGGCCGAATCTGAAGAAACGCAGGCGGCATGAGCAAGCGATTCATCGGCGGAGCACATCCGACCGGACCGAGGATTGCGGAGGCGCAGCCGTGAGTACTCCGGTCTTGCTGGTGGCCATGTTCGCGCTGTCCGCCGGAACATATGCCTTCCGTTCATCGGGCCCGGCACTGCGCAACCGCATCCGGTTCCCAGCGCGAGCAACAAAACTGCTGGAGATCGGCGCGGTCGTCCTGCTCGCGGCGATGGTCGCCATCACCACTGTGCCCATAGGCTCCGGCAACCTCGGATTCGCCCTGCCCGCAGGGGTTTTGGTCGGCGGCCTCCTGGCATGGCGCAACCAACCGATGCTGGTGGTCATTCTTGCCGCGGCAGGTACGACCGCTCTGCTGCGTTTAGTCGGCATCACCTAACTCGGGTAGTGGCTGCACTCCGATACACACGGTGTGTAGCCGCTACAACGGGTGCGGCACACCCCTTTTAGGCTGCTCCACACGACGGGATCCCGAAAACCCGAGCAGGCGAGCGGGATAGCGCTGCCTGGCGTGGACACCACAGGTCGATGGTCGGTCAGCTGGGAGTAAGGGGGATTCCGCCGCCTAGGCGGCGCGCCACGGAGCCGTAGCGGGCATCCAACCGGAGCCAGGTTCTGGTGGCGCGGACCCGGACGATTTCGGCGGGCGGGATGCGGCGGGAGTCGGCCTTGTCACCGGAGTGTGGAATGAAATCCATTGCGGTCAGGGCGAATACGACGCGCATCGGAACCTGCACCCGAACCTCGGCCGCGGATACCGTGAGCACCGTCTGGTCCAGCAGGGAGGCGGGTGGGCCGTGATTACTGCCGTGCTCCTTGGCCAGCGCCACACCCTGTTCGGCGAGTTCGACGAGGGTGCGCGCGGGCACATCATCGACGTGTTCGAAGCCGGCATCCGGCGGCAGCGCACCGCGCCAAGCCGAATCCATCGAGTAGCCGAGATCAATCGGACTCCCGGACGGCAAACCGGCCAGCACCAGATCGGCGCCGACGGTGACATCGTCGACGCCGAGTTCGGCGACCACGGTACGCACCGCGAGCGCCTCGAAACCCGTTGCCACCCACGCGGATACATACCGTTCCCCGCGGCGGCGCATACGCACCACCGCCGCGGGGTCCAGTCGAATGGCCCGGCTCAGAAAAGTCGCCAGATTCTCCCGCTCGGCCGGATCGGCAACCTCCAGGACGCGCTGTCCCGACATCAGTGCTCCCACATCACCACATCGCGGCCGCCGCGCGACAACCGCTGTCCGCCACCACCGCTACTCAACCGGCTGCAGCCATCACCATACGAGCCGACGCGGACGACCGCTGCTCGACGGCCGACGCCAGCCATTACCGCCCAGCGATCCGAGTCCACCACCCGAACTATCCGGGCAGTCGCTCACTCTTTCCACTCGGCGAGGTAATCCCGTTCGCTATCGGTGAGCCGACGCAGGCGCTGCGAGCGCATATCGAAGGCCGCGATCTGGGTCGAGGCGATCACCGCGGGCGGCGAGTCCGGGGCCGCGCCATTGGCCCGGACCTCGTAACCGATGGTGAAGTCGACCGCACGCAGCTGCTCGATCCACATGGCGATGTCGAGCGGGGTGTCCTCGTGACGCAGTTGGCCGCGGTAGCGGACCCGAAGGTCCGCCAGCACACAGCCAGACCGCAACGGCGCGGTCGGGCGTCCATCCTCGAACAGCCATGGAATCCGTGCCTCCTCCAGCAGCGTCACCATGCGGGCATGGTTGACGTGCTGGAACACGTCCATGTCCGACCACCTGACGTCTACCTTGGCGTGGAAGCGCTTGGGCAGCAGCAGGCTGCCACCAAGCGCCCTCCCATTACCGTTCATCGAACTGGTCAACGCGGTACCTCCGATTGGGCGCCCACCCCGCTCACCATGCTTCGCACTTGCCGCGCTGCAACCGACAGCGTGGCGAGATCGTGGGTTCCGGACTCGAACAACTCCGACAGCGCGGCCCGAGCGCGCCCGAGCCGGGACTGGTTTTTCGACTCCCAGTATGCAATCTTCTCGTCCGCTGTCTCCTCCGGGTCGCCCCCGGAGAGCACGTCGAGGGTCAGCGAGCGCAGCGATCCGTACATATCGTCGCGCAGTGCGAGCCGGGCCAGCGAATGCCAGCGATCGCCGCGTTCCAGGTGGCTGACCGCCTGCAACAGCCAATCGATCTTGAGGTGATCGTTGAGCGCGTAGTACAGCGAACCGACCTCCTCACCGCTGCGATCGGTGATATCTGCGATATCCAACACATCGAGCAGCGGGAACAGATTCAGCAGCCCGAAGACCTCGGTGGCGAGGTCGGTCGGCGCGCCGCGGGCGATCACTTCGGCGGACTGATCGGTCAGCGTGGAGACGTGATGTCCGCGCAGCCAGCCGGGCACCTTCGGCGCCAGCTCCCGCACGCCCCGGCTGTACCGATTGATCTCCGCGCCGACCGCGATCGGCTGCGGGCGGTTGCTCAGCAACCAGCGCGAGGCGCGGTCCAGCGTCCGCTTGGTCTCCAGTTCGAGTTCGTCGCGCACCGACACCGCGGCGTCGGTGGCCCGGATCCGCTCCCACATATCGTGCAGATCGAAGATCTCGCTGGCCGCCGCGAATGCGCGCACGGCGTCGGTCGAGCTGGCGCCGATCTCCTCGTTCAGCCGATGGGCGTAGGAAATGCCGCCGTAGTCGATCATCTCGTTCACCACCATGGTGGTGGTGATCTCGCGACGCAGGCGGTGCCGCTTGATGGCGGTGCCGAAGCGCTCGCGCAGCGGTGTCGGGAAGTACTCCGGCAGCCGGGTGGCGAAGTAGGCGATATCCGGGAGATCGGTTTCGAGCAGATCGGCCTTGAGCGAAAGCTTCACGTGCGCCATGAGATTGGACAATTCTGGCGAGGCGAGCCCCGTGCCCTCTTCGAGCCTGCGCTTGATCTCCACCTCCGATGGCAGCGCTTCCAGCTCACGATCCACCCCGCGACGGGCCTCCAGATCCTCGATGAGCCGCTGGTGCACATGCAGCATCCTGGGCGCCTCGGCCCGGGAAATACCCATCAGGAAGTTCTGGGAGACGTTGTCCTGCAACACCATCTGGGCGACCTCATCGGTCATCGAGGCGAGCAGCGGATTGCGTTCGGCCTCGGGCAATACACCCGCACTGACCACACCGTCGAGCAGCACCTTGATATTGACCTCGTGGTCGGAGCAGTCGACACCGGCCGAGTTGTCCAGTGCGTCGGTGTTCATCTTGCCGCCATCGCGGCAGAACTCGATTCGGCCGAGCGCGGTCGCACCCAGATTGCCGCCTTCGCCGATCACCTTGACCCGCAACTGATTTCCATTGACGCGCACCGCGTCATTGGACTTGTCGCCGACCTCGGCATTGGTCTCGGTACTCGCCTTGATGTAGGTGCCGATGCCGCCGTTCCACAGCAGTTGCGCAGGCGCGAGCAGGATCGCACGCACCAGTTCCGGCGGTGACAGCGCGACCACATCGTCGGCCAACCCCAACGCCTTTCGCGCCTGCGGGCTGATCGGCACCGACTTGACGGTGCGATCCCAGACGCCACCGCCGGTGCTGATCAGCGAGGTGTCGTAATCGGCCCAGGACGAGCGCGGCAATGCGAACATCCGCTGCCGCTCCCGGTACGAGGTGGCCGCATCGGGATCAGGATCCAGGAAGATGTGCCGGTGGTCGAAGGCGGCGACCAAGCGGATGTGCTCGGACAGCAGCATGCCGTTGCCGAAGACGTCGCCGCTCATGTCGCCGACGCCGACCACGGTGAAATCGGTGGTCTGCGTGTCGATATCCATCTCCTGGAAGTGGCGTTTCACGCTCTCCCACGCGCCCTTGGCGGTGATGCCCATCGCCTTGTGGTCGTAACCCGCCGAACCACCGGAGGCGAATGCGTCACCGAGCCAGAACCCGTAGCGCTGCGCCACACCGTTGGCGATATCAGAGAAGGTCGCAGTGCCCTTATCGGCGGCGACCACCAGGTAGGTGTCGTCGCTATCGCGACGGATCACCCGCTCGGGCGGCAGTACCGCACCGGTCGCGCGGTCGACATTGTCGGTGACATCGAGCAGCCCGGAGATGAAGGTCCGATAGCATTCGACGCCCTCAGCGCCGAGTGCCTGCCGATCCGCGGTCGGATCACCGGTGGCCGCGGGCGGCTGCTTCACCACGAATCCGCCCTTGGCGCCGACCGGCACGATCACCGCATTCTTCACCGCCTGTGCCTTCACCAAGCCGAGGATCTCGGTGCGGAAATCCTCCAACCGGTCCGACCAGCGCAACCCGCCACGGGCCACCGGACCGAAGCGCAGATGGACGCCCTCGACCCGCGGCGAGTACACGAAGATCTCGAATTGCGGCCTCGGCTTGGGCAATTCGGCGATTTCGCGCGGTTCCACCTTCACCGAGATGTACCCGCGCGAATTGCCCTGGGCGTCGGTCACGTAGTAGTTCGTCCGCAGCGTCGCCTTGACCAGCGACAGGATCGCCCGCAGGATCCGGTCGGCGTCCAAGCTGACGACCTCGTCGACGCGTCCGCGGACCCGGGTCTCCAATTCGGCGGCGTGCTCAGCCGATTCGGTATCCGGATCGAACCGCGCCGCGAACAGATCGACGAACAGCCGCGCGATATCCGGGTAGGCGAGCAGCACCCTGGTGATATTCGCCTGGCTGTAGGGGAAGTCGGCCTGCTGCAGGTACTTCGCGTACATCCGCAGGATCGATACCGCCCGCCACGTCAGCCGGGCGCGCAGCACGAGTTCATTGAGCCCGTCGGCCTCGGCACGCCCGAACCAGACCGCCTCGAAGGCCTCGGTGAACCGGTCGTGCAGACCACGCTCCTCCGATTCCAGCGCATCGGCTCTGGCCGATGACTCCAGCAGTTCGGCGTCCAGATCCCGGTCCAGCGAACTACGCAGCAGTTCCGGGCGAGCCAGCAGGCCGAAGTCGTAGATCCAGCGTTCCCCGCCGTCATCGCCGGGCACCGGATCCAACAGAATCTGATATGGCCGCTCGTCGACCACCTCGACACCGAGACTCTGCAGCACCGGCAGCACCTGGCTCAGCGAGATGCCGCTACCGCCGATGTAGAGGGTGAACCGCCACGAACCCGGCACCGAATCCGCGCGACGATACAAGTATTGGTCGATGGAGCCCGCGGCAAGGCCCTCCAGCCGGACCACGTCGCCCAGTGCGCGCTCGGCGGCGAAATCCTGTTTGTACGCCTCCGGGAAGGACTCGGCGTAGCGCTGCACGACGCCGGGATCCACCACGGTCGAGGTACTCACCGCATCGTTGAGGCGGTCGTCCCAGGTATTCGTCGCCTCGGCGAGCAGGTTCTGGATGCGCAGCCGATTAGCCTCGGAGGTGTCGGCCTGGGCCATCGATTCGCGCGGCAACCCGAGATCGGACTCCGGCATGCGCACCGTGAAATACACACTGGCCAGCTCGCTTTCGCTGACCCGCGCGGAGTAGTCGATGGAGACACCGCCCAGTTCGCGCACCAGGATTTCCTGCATCTCCAACCGCACCCGCGTGGTGTAGCGATCCCGAGGCAGATAGACCAGGCACGCGACGAACCGTCCGTAGCCGTCCGAGCGCAGGAACAGCCGAACCTGTCGGCGCAGACCGACATTCAGCACCGCGGTCGCGGTGCGACGCATGGTCTCGACATCGGAGGAGAACAGTTCGGTGCGCGGGAACGACTGGATGACCTCGAGCATGGCCTGCCCGGAGAACGAATCCAGGTCGAAGCCGCTCTCCTCGATCACCGAACGCACCCGGCGCTCGATCACCGGAATATCCAGGACGTTCTCGTGTACGGCGGTCACGGTGAAAACACCGATGAACAGGTGCTCGCCGACAATCGTGCCGGACTCGTCGAAGTCGGCGACGCCGACGAAATACGGGTACACCGAGCGGTGCACGGTGGCAGGCACCAGGCCCTGGGTGAGCATGAGCAGCTGGCGGTCACCCGCGTTGATCGGCACCCGGAAGTCGGTGCCGACATCGGGGCGCAGCACGCCGAGGCAGGTGCCGGGCAGCGGGTTCGAGATCGTCTGTCCCTGGTCGGCGCTGAGCTGGTAGCGGGCATAGCCGAGCACGGTGAAATTGCCACTGGCCAACCAGCGCAACAGGTTCGCGGTATCGACCAGATCGATATCGGAGAACGGCGCATGGCCGGATTTCGCCGCCACCTCCAGCTCGTCGGCCAGGTTGCTCTGCACCTGTTTGATGGCCTCGGTATCGCCGATGACCTGACGCACATCCGCGACCACATCCGGCATCGACTGCTCGATCCGGTCCAGCAGGGCCGGACTGGTCGACGGGTGCAGTTGCAGGTGCATCCATGATTCGCGCAGGCCGTCGGTCCCGTTGCTGTCGACCTCGTGCGGTGCGGCGCTGGTCAGCCGTCCGTCCGGATCGCGCGTCACCTCGAAGATCGGGTGGATCACCTCGCTCACGCTGACGCCCATCCGGCTCAGCGACGAGGTGATCGACTCCACCAGTAGCGACATATCGTCGGTGACCAGCTGCACCGCGGCGCCGAGGCCGGAGCCGTCGTCGGGGTGGTAGACCCGCACCAGCGCCCGCCCGACGGGGCGGGTCATCGCGAGTTCCATATGCCGCCGGAAGATCTGAGTGATCCCGGTGATCGCACAGTCCACATCGCCCGCATCGACGTGGCGGAAATACGCCTCCTCGAGGGTTGCGAGCTCGCCGCGCAGCGACTGCGGCAAACTCGCGGCCCACGCCGCTGTGTTCACCCGCCCCGCCGGCTGCGCCGGCTGCCGTCCTCCATCGGACAATTCGGACGAGACCGTCATTTTTTTCGCCAACTCCTCGGATTCGGTTCCGCAACAAAGTGACGCCGGTCCGAGAGTAGCTGTGCCATGCTGACGCGTGGGTGAAATCCCTTCTAAATGCAGGGTGTTCACCGATACCGCAGCGTTCGCCGCTTGATAGCCGAGGTCGATGGTCTCGGCACAGCTTCCGATCGGACCGGCGACGTCAGGTAGACGCGATCGCGGTGGTAGCGACCCAATGCCCGGACTGCGCCTGCGCATGCACGGTCCCCACCATAGTCAGATCTTTGGAACGGCGTGTGTCGACCGTATTTCCTTCGATGAAGACACTGCGCGGTGCGTGTTCGCCGCAAATCCTTCGGCAGAACGCCCCTTCGAGGTCGTCATGCACAAATGTGATCGCCTCCGTGCCGGTCCGCAACCCGCCGCGGCGACTGGGCACCGAAGGGTCTTCGGCAATAGGGATTCCTGGATTGCTCGGCCTGCGCCTGCTACCTACGCGACAGCGTGCGAACCGGAACGCGCATGCCGCTTCAGCCTGGCCGAAACATGGTGTGGCGGCTCGATTGAGCCGCACCCGGCTCGTCCGACAGGGCAGTGCACACCGCAACCGCCCCGCCGGACACCAAACTCAGTCGCGGGTGAGCTTGCGGTGCGTCACCCGGTGCGGGCGGGCCGCCTCCAGACCGAGGCGCTCGATCTTGTTGGCCTCATAGGCCTCGAAGTTACCCTCGAACCAGAACCATTTTGCCTCGTTGTCGTTGTCACCCTCCCACGCCAGGATGTGGGTGCAGGTGCGGTCGAGGAACCAGCGGTCGTGGGAGATGACCACGGCACAGCCCGGGAACTGCTCGAGCGCGTTCTCCAGTGAACCCAGCGTTTCCACGTCGAGGTCATTGGTCGGCTCGTCGAGCAGGATCAGGTTGCCGCCCTGCTTGAGGGTGAGCGCGAGGTTCAGGCGGTTGCGCTCACCACCGGAGAGCACCCCGGCCGGCTTCTGCTGATCCGGACCCTTGAACCCGAACGCGCTGACGTAGGCGCGCGAGGGCATCTCCTGGTTGCCGACCTCGATGAAGTCCAGCCCTTCGGAAACGACCTGCCAGACATTCTTCTTCGGGTCGATGCCTGCGCGGTTCTGGTCGACATAGCTCAGCTTGACCGTCTCGCCGACCTTTACCTCGCCGCTGTCGGGCGACTCGAGCCCGACGATCGTCTTGAACAGCGTGGTCTTACCGACACCGTTCGGACCGATGACACCGACAATGCCGTTGCGCGGCAAGGTGAACGACAGATCCTTGATCAGCTGACGATCGCCGAAGCCTTTGTCCAGATGCGCGACCTCGACAACCACACTGCCCAGGCGCGGACCCGCCGGGATCTGGATCTCCTCGAAGTCCAACTTCCTGTGCTTCTCGGCCTCGGCCGCCATCTCCTCGTACCGACCGAGACGAGCCTTGTTCTTGGCCTGGCGGGCCTTGGCGCCGGAACGCACCCAGGCCAACTCCTCCTTGAGCCGCTTCTGCAGCTTCTGGTCCTTCTTGCCCTGGACCTCGAGACGCTGGGCCTTCTTCTCCAGGTAGGTGGAGTAGTTGCCCTCATACGGGTAGGCGCGACCGCGGTCGAGTTCGAGGATCCACTCGGCGACATTGTCGAGGAAGTACCGGTCATGCGTGACGGCGAGGACGGCGCCCTGGTAGGAGGCCAGGTGCTGCTCGAGCCACAGCACGCTCTCGGCATCGAGGTGGTTGGTCGGTTCGTCGAGCAGCAGCAGGTCGGGCTTGCTGAGCAGCAGCTTGCACAGTGCGACGCGGCGGCGCTCACCCCCGGAGAGGTTGGTGACCGGCTCGTCCGGCGGCGGGCAGCGCAGTGCGTCCATGGCCTGCTCGAGCTGGGAGTCGACATCCCAGGCATCGGCGTGATCGAGGTACTCCTGCAGTTTGCCCATTTCGTCCATGAGCTCGTCGGAGTAGTCGGTGGCCATGAGTTCGGCGATCTCGTTGAAGCGATCCAGCTTCACCTTGACCTCGCCGAGGCCCTCCTCGACATTGCCGCGAACCGTCTTCTCCTCGTTCAGCGGCGGTTCCTGCTGCAGGATGCCCACCGTGGCGCCCGGCGCGATGAAGGCATCTCCGTTGTTCGGCTGGTCCAGTCCGGCCATGATCTTCAGCACGCTGGACTTACCCGCGCCATTGGGGCCGACGACGCCGATCTTCGCGCCGGGAAGGAAGTTCAAGGTGACATCGTCGAGCACGACCTTGTCGCCGTGCGCCTTGCGAACCTTCTTCATTTGGTAGATGAACTCAGCCATAAAGGAAAGCCTATCGGTGTGGGTATCGATGGAATGCAGCAGAGCCACCACTGTCGCCGGGGTATCCGGCCGTGCGGTCAAGCGTCGACGGGCTCGGTATCCGCGAGCCGGGGCGGTGCGGAAGTCAGGGACGTCGCGTCCTCCCCCGGTCCCTCCCCATCGACGCGTGCACGGTCATCAGCGCTGGATCGGTCACAACTATTCCGTGCCAGGGTACTGGGTCCGGACGCCGCGCTCGAAACCGCGCGCCGGACCACCTGCGCGGTGCAGCGGGACAGGTCCGGTCCGATCGAGGTGGCGCGCATCTCGATATCACGCCGTTCCACGCCGTCCTTGGCTCGGTACTCGTGGGTGCGCAGCTGGCCGTAGGCGATGACCGGATCGCCGCGCCGCAACGAGGCATCGACACCGACCACAAGACGACGCCAGCAGCTGACGGTGAGGTAAAGAGTCCCGCTGTCGACCCATTCACTCGTCTCCGGATTGAACCGCCGCGAATTGCTCGCCATCCGAAAGGTCACGACCTGCTCGCCGTTGGTCAGATCACGCTTGACCGGGTGGGTGACCACGGTCCCGATCACGGTAACCATCGATTCATACATCGTTGCGCCCCTTTATATTTCGATCCGTCAGGCTCTCACCCCTCACTGAGAGGCCCTTTCAGCCTGACGGTTTCGAACCCCTCCGGCCGCCCCGATTCCCGAATGTGGACAACTTCGCGACATGTGGACAGTCGCCGCTTCACACACCCGAGTCAGAAGACCGCCAGATCGGTATTGGCCCCACACAGCACGATCACCGGGCGCTCCCCTTCGGCAGGCACATAAGCACCGCTCTGCACGGCGGCCAATGCCGTCGCCCCCGCAAGTTCCACCACAACCCGGAACTCGCGCCACAGATATTCGCGCGCGGTCGAGATGGCGTCATCGGTCACCAGCAGCGATCGGACTTCATAGCGTCGCGCGATATCCAGCGCGATATCCCCGATTCGATTGGCGCCCAAAGAATCCGCCGCGATGCTGCGCACATTCACATCTACCGGCCGGTCCGCGAGCAGCGCGGCGTTCAGCGTCGGAATGCCCTCCGGTTCGATCCCGACCACCTGCTGTCGCCGCCCCAACGCCGCCGCGATACCGGCGACCAACCCGCCGCCACCGACCGCGACCAGCACCGGCGGCCGCCCGCGCACCTGCTCTTCCAGCTCCAGCCCGACAACACCCGCACCGGCAACCACGGCAGGCAGGTCGTAGGCATGCAGCTGCAGCGCGCCCCGCTCTTCGGCCAGCTCGGTCGCGTACCTGTAGGCCTCGCCGTAAGTCGTTCCGTGCCAGAGCACTTCGGCACCGTAGGACCACATCGCGGCCACCTTGGTATGCGGCGCCGACTCGGGAACCACCACCGTGCACGTCTTACTGAGACGAGCCGAGGCGAGCGCGGCCGCGATCCCGGCATTCCCACCTGAGGCGATCACCACGTGGTCGACCTGAGCCGAGGACTCCAACAGTGCGTTGAAACTGCCGCGCACCTTGAATGTCCCGCCGTGCTGCAGGTACTCGAGTTTCAGCGTGACCGGAACCGGCCCGTTCGGGCCGATGATCGAGGTATGGAAGACCGGCGTCTTGCGCACCTGGCCGGCCAGCCGTCTGCGGGCCGCCCGCACATCGGACCGATATACCCGTCGGGCGTGCCTGTTCTCCACCACCGCGGTACCCCGCTCACTCACGCTTGCACCTCGATGGGAGCTCAATGACGTATTCCTCGATCACGTTTGGCCAGTTCGGCGAACATGGCATTGTGCGCGGCCAGCTCGGCGTCGTGGTCGCGGTCGGCGGCCCGGTCGGTCCGCTTCGCGAGTTTCGCGTCGCTGCGTGACCACTGGATGAGCAGCGCCAACATCACCACGACCAACGGCACCTCACCACTGGCCCACGCCAGGCTACCGCCGGTGCGCTGATCACCGAGCAGGTCGTTATTCCAGCCGAGGGCAAGACTGCGGAAGAACCATCCGCCCATCACGGTGGTCATGCTCATCAGCGCTATACCGAAGAAGGCGTGGAAGGGCAGGGAACCGAACACCATGCCCAGCTTGGTCAGCGGCTGCACCTGGCGCGGTTTGGGGTCGATGCCGATGACAACCCAGTAGAACAGATAGCCGCTGAGCAGGAAATGCAGATTCATCAGCAGATGCGCCGCATGGGAATCGACGAACGAGTCGTAGATACCGCCCATGTACAGGGCATAGAACCCGCCGACGAAGATCACCGACGCGACGATCGGATGGGTCAGAAATCGCGAGACCGGATTGTGCACCGCGGCCAGAATCCACTCACGCGGCCCGGGCACGCCGCCGCGCCCGGCCGCTGGCAACGCCCGCAGCGCGAGGGTGACGGCACCGCCGAGCGCGAACAGAATCGGCGCGAGCATAGATAACGCCATGTGTTGTCCCATGTGCACGCTGAAGACCGCGGGCGAATACCGTCCGACCCCGGACGAGGTGGCGAAAAGCAGGATTGCGCAGGCCGAGAGCCAGGCGATGGTGCGCCCTATCGGCCAGGCATCGCCCCGCGCGCGCAACCGCCGCACCCCCAGCAGGTACAGCACGGCAAGCACGATGGCCAGCGTGCCGAAGATCAAGTCGAAGCGCCAGTCGAAAAGAATGCGCGAGGCGGTCGGCGGGCCGTCGAGGTTGTAACCGAGTTCCACCTCGGCGGGTGTCGGCACGCTGGTCGGCGGCGGTGGCGGCGTGCGCCCCAACCCGACGGCCAGACCCATGGTCGCCGCGAAGATCAGCACCTCCAGCCCGCCGAATCGAATCAGTGCGGCGCGGTCACGCGGATTCGCGGCGAGTGCGGGCAGGCTGGCGCGGCGCTGCAGATACCCGAAGAGGCCGAGCACGGCGAGCGCGCAGGCCTTGGCGATCACGAGTCGGCCGTAGTTGGTGGTGAACAGATCGCTCCACGGCACCCGCACCCAGGAATTGATCACACCGCTGACGCCGATCACGACGAAGGCGATCGTGGCGGTGAGTGAGAACCGCCTGGCCGCGGTATCTGTGTGCTCGCCGTCGCGCATCGCATGCGCGAGCACCGCGAACAATCCACCGACCCATACCGCGGCCGAAACCAGATGCAGGATCAGGCTGTTCGTGGCCAGGTCGTGCGCGCCACCCGCGGAGGAATGTCCGGTCAGTGCCAGCGGCATCATGGTCACGATCGCGCCGCCGAACAACACCGGGGCCCATCCCCAACGCAGCGCGAGTCGGCAACCCACCGCGACGATCAGCGCGAACACCACCGTCGTGCGCCACGCCTGGGCCAGCTCCACTTGGTCGATCGCGTGCCACAACTGCTCCGGCCGCCAGATCTGCCGCACCGGCTGCCCGGTGGTGTCGGACACCGTCAGCGGTATGAGCAGTGCCGCACAGCACGCCCAGGCCAACGCGAAGTTCGAAGCGCGTCGCATCGCCCGATATCCGCCGACATCGAGCAGCCCATTGGCCTGCGGCGGCACCAGGAATGCGGCGAGCAGCAGTGAGCCGACGGTCAGCGCGGCGGACAGATCGGCGAGTGCGCGCACCGCGGGCAGGCCATAGGTTGTCAATGATCCCGGATCCGGAATGCCGAGCAGACTCAGCGCCTGCGCCGCCGAGAGCCCGACGATCATCGCGGCGACCACCGCCGCGATCGCACCGGCCAGCACGGTCAATATCGCGAAGGTCGCCCCGTAGCCCGGCTTACCCGCTGTGAGCTCGGGTGCGACGGACGGGTCCCGCGGTGACGACATGGCACTGAGCGTAGTCGGCCCTTAATGCGTGGCCCGGCGGGGTTTGGGCCGATATGGTGGCTAACGGATCGGAGGTGCGATGTCGATCATCCCGCGACTCGCTTGGCCCGCACACCCAAGTGCTGAAATGTTGCTGACGCTAAGAAGCTAGCCATCTGGACGGTCGCTATACTTGGCGCGCTGGACAGCACGGCCAATGTCGGCCATGGTGGAACCCACTGCCTCCGTAGCTCAGTTGGATAGAGCAAGGGCCTTCTAATCCCTAGGTCGCAGGTTCGATTCCTGCCGGGGGCGCCACGCAGCCCGTCCGTTCGCGTTTACGCGGGCAGACGGGTACCGCGCACGTCGTCTCACCCTCTGTCGACCGTACGCGGATCCAGGTTCGAGGGCTCGTCCCGAGGCCCGCCCAGGAACTCACCGATTCAGTTGTCACATCTGTGACCGATTTCCCATCCGAGTAGCCCGAAGTAAGCAGAGTTCACGGCCTGCCGTCGGATAGGTACCACCCCAGACCACCCTTTAAACGAGAAAATCAGACTTCTTCAACGACTCGCCGAGACCCGATCAGCGTTTCTACGAGACGATTCGGAGCCCGCGGCCATCTGGACGCCAGACGAAGCCGACAACCTCACCAGGCGGCAAGTGACCTCGCCGCCAGCCAGGCCGACCGACATCGCCGGTCGAGATGCCGCATGATCGACTAACGTGCGAGGTGTGGAAGAAACTCGAAATGAGATGACTCGAAATGAGATGACACAGCGTCCTTTTCGGTTCGCCGTCGGTTTCTCCGCCGCGGGCTCGCGCGCCGAGTGGCGGGACAAGGCACGGCAAGCCGAAGACCTGGGCTACGACGTGATCCAGGTTCCCGACCATCTGGGTATGACTTCACCTTTCCCCACGGTGGTCACCATGGCGGAGGCGACGAACCGTGTGCACGTCGGCACGATGGTATTGAATGCGGGCTTCTACCGGCCTGCTCTGCTGGCTCGTGACGTCGCCAGCGTGGATCAGCTCACCGATGGGCGCTTCGAGTTCGGACTCGGTGCCGGACCGGATTTCGCGAAACCCGAGTTCGAAGCGGCCGGGCTGCCGTTCCCGAGCGGGCGGCAGCGTATCGACTACCTGCGTGACACCATCGGCGAAATCCGGACACTGTTCGGGAACGGTCACCAACCACCCGTCCACCGCCGGATTCCGCTGCTGGTGGCCGGGCTCGGGGACCGTCTGGTGAGGGTTGCCGCCGAACACGCCGACACGGTGTCGCTGGCCGGGGTGCCCGTCAGCGCCGACATCGATTCCGAGAAAGCCGGAACCGTCGCGCTCGCCCAGCGCGTCGAGTTCGTCCGGGCCGCGGCCGGAGAACGCTTTCCGCACCTCGAGTTGGGCCTGATGTTGCAGGCAGTGGACGTGCAGGGCCACGCCGAGACCGATCTGTGGCTGCCCCGCAGGTTCAATCCGGACCTGTCCGATGCCCAGTTGCGTTATCTGCCCGGCGTACTGCACGGATCCGCACACCACATCGCCGACACCCTGCGGCATTACCGCGACGCATACTCGATCACCCATTACTCGGTCTCCGAGACGGATATGACCGCTCTAGCAAAAGTGATCGAACAGCTTCGGTGAGCGTGTCGCAAGGACCGCACTGGTCACGGCGATTCCGGCGGCCGCAGTGCCGATCGACACCGGAGGCGTGACCGCACTCGCGGCTGCGGATCTGTACCGCGCGACCGCCGTCTCGTTGACTCCGAAGTCATGTGCACCGCCGACGCCCAGGTAATGCAATCGGCATTCTTCACCAGCCAGGGCTACCCGACCGGCACCCGCGACGCCGCCGATCCGTCCTACCAACCCACGCTGCGTCAATAGCCGAGGTACGCTGCGGCCCAGGATATTCCGTAATGCCAATTCGAGCGCTCTCGGCTGGACCCTCCACCATGATCGAATAGCTCGATAGCCGTAGCGTGCTAATGAGACGATTCGGAGTCCGCCGCAGGCTGGACGGCCTCGGTGGTTCGTCGTCTGAGGAACCAGCCACCGACCAGCACTGGGACCATGATCAACGGGACGGCGACGATTGCGCTGCGCTGTTCGGTGCTTCCACTGCTCGCCATCAGAGCTACTACACCGGCGAGGAAGACCAGGGTGGCAATGCTGGTGTAGGGGGTGCCGATCAGGCGGAAAGTGGGGCGGGTTGCGCGGCCGTCGCGCCACCAACGCCAGAGTTGCAATTGGCACAGGACGATTGCCGCCCAGGCGGTTATGACGCCGAGGGCCGACATGTTCAGAACTATCTCGTATGCCTGCTCGGGGACTACCGCGTTGAGTCCGACGCCGGTCAGGGCGATCGCGCCGGTGGCCAGAACCCCAACGTAGGGAACGCCATTCGCTGACAGCTTGGCTGCGCGGGCGGGGGCACTGCCGTTCATAGCCATGGAGCGCAGGATTCGGCCGGTCGAGTACAGGCCCGCATTGAGGCTGGAGAATGCCGCCGTCAGCACGACCAGGTTCATGACGGAATCCGCACCATCCACACCGATTTTGGCGAAGAACGTGACGAATGGGCTCTGCCCGCCACGGAAGGCTGTGTAGGGCAGCAGCAGACTGAGCAGCACCAGCGAACCGACATAGAACACGGCGATGCGTGCGATTACCGAGTTGATGGCGCGCGGCATGATCTTCTCGGGATTTTCGGCCTCACCGGCGGCGGTGCCCACCAATTCGACTGCGGAGTAGGCGAATACGACACCGGTCGTGACGACGACCAGCGGAAGCAGCCCGGTCGGGAACAGCCCGCCGTGATCGCGCAGGACACCGGGCCCGGTACTCTCGCCCGCTATCCGGAAGCGTCCGACGAGGAAGACCGTACCGATCACCAAAAAGCTTACCAGCGCAACAACTTTGATCAGTGCGGCCCAGAATTCCAGCTCACCGAACCAGCGCACCGACACCAGATTGATGGCCACCACCACGGCCAGCGCGATCAGCGCGATGACCCACTGCGGAATCGCGCCGAACGCCGACCAGTAGTGGACGTAGGTGGCGATGGCGGTGATATCCACGATGCCGCTCATGCACCAGTGGAAGAAATACATCCAGCCGACGGCATACGCCAGTTTCTCGCCGTAGAACTCGCGAGCGTAGGAGACGAACGATCCCGACGACGGACGGTGCAATACCAACTCGCCCAGCGCGCGGAGCACGAAGAAGACGAACACCCCGCACACGGCGTACACCAGCACCAGCCCGGGACCGGCGCTGGCCAACCGACCGCCCGCACCGAGGAACAACCCGGTCCCGATGGCACCGCCGATCGCGATCATCTGTAGCTGACGTGGGCGGAGACTCTTCTGATACCCGACGTCCTCGTCGTGCAATACGTCAGTCACAGTGCCTCCCGCGCTCCCGAATCGTATCGCTGATTAATGTATCGTCAAATAACGGCACACTCAATGGTGTTAAAATAATCGGCGTGCGAGCGGTGATAGTCGGATCCGGGATCGTCGGCCTGTCAACGGCATTCGAGCTGCTGCGCGGCGGGCACCATGTCGTGTTAGTAAGCGCGGAGCCCATCGACTCGACGACATCGTTTCTCGCCGCCGCGGTATGGTTTCCCACCGCAGCCGGGCCGATCGATCGGGTGGCTGCTTGGAGCGTCGAAACGTTCACCCATCTGGAACGACTCGCGCACGCCGGTACACCTGGTGCGCGCATGTGCGAGTCGCTCGCCGTATATCGCGACGAACCAGCGACGCCGTCCTGGTCCGAGGCCGTCCAAGCGTTCCGGCTGGCGCGACCGGACGAACTACCGCCGACCTACCGATTCGGGTTCCGATTCGCCGTTCCGCTGCTCGAGATGCCGATCTTCCTGCCGTGGTTGGCTGCTCAGGTTCGCCAGGCGGGCGCGTACTGGGTTCGGCGGACGATCCGGAGTCTGGACGAGCTCGACGATCTGGCGCCCGATGTGATCGTGAACTGTGCGGGTCTGCGTGCCGGCCCGCTGGCCGACGACGCCGAGGTCTACCCGATCCGCGGCCAGATCGTGCGCATCACCAATCCGGGCATCTCGGTCTCGGTGCGTGACGAAGCGCATCCCCTCGGGCGCGCCTATGTCCATCCCCGCACCCACGACTGCATCCTCGGTGGCTCACTGGAGACCGGAGCATGGGATCGCACCCCCGATCCGCGACTGACACAGTCGATCCTGCGTCGATGCCGAGATCTCGTACCGCAGCTGATGGGTGCCGAGGTCATCGAAACACTTGTCGGACTGCGCCCGGGGCGCGCCGAAGTCCGCCTGGAGATCGCCCAGGCCGACGCGTCATCGGTGCCCGTGATCCACAACTACGGCCACGGTGGCTCCGGCATAACTATCGCCCACGGTTGCGCCCGCGAGGTGTCGGCGCTCATCGATACGCTGTGAGCAGAGCCGGATCCGGACGGCTCATCGGCGCAACTGGGCCAGCTGATCGGCACCACGCCCGAATCCACTGTGAGCTAGCGAACACCACGACTGTGGCGGATCGGGTGAACCAAATGCTTGCGGTCGCTCGTGGTACGGGGACGAGATGCGTTGTGCACCTTGTCGAAGAACGACGAAGGGTTCCAAAGATGAGTTCAGCCAAACGTTTTCAGCGTGTCACCGTGCCGGTCGCGGCTGCCGCTGTCATGCTCGCCGGCCTGCTCAGCGCCTGTGGCGGCGAGAAGGGTGCCGAGGCGGTGGCGCGGACGTCGACCGCCGCGGCAGCGGTACCCGCCGCGGCACAGGCGCCCGCGGTGGCGAAAACGCAAGGCTGGCTGAAGATCTACGACGGCACGGCTGCGACCGGGACCACTAATGCGGTGCAGCTCAAAGTGACCAGCAATCCTGCTGTCGGACAGTATGTTTCGGACGGATCGGGCCGATCGCTGTACCGGTTCGACAAAGATACGGCGGCACCGTCGGTATCCAACTGCGCCGGGCAGTGCGCCGTGACCTGGCCGCCGCTGACCGTGACCCGCGATCAAGTGCTCTATGCCGCGGGCGTCGATCCCCAACTCGTCGGATTCATCGAACGTGCCGACGGCACATGCCAAATCACCATCGGCGGTTGGCCTGTGTACTACTTCTCGAAAGACATCAAGCCGGGTGATCTGCTCGGCCAGGGTGTCGGCGGAACGTGGTTCGCGGTGGCTCCGAATGGCGGCAAGACGCTGAGCAAGTGATCACAACGGCCCCGGCGCGGAACCCGGGGCCGTTCGGGTCGCAATTCGCTGCCGGAGCTCCGAGTACATCATTGGCTGCCCTGACCGGTGGGGTGGCTGAATTGACGCCACTCCCGGTCCAAACGGATGTGTCGGCGGTGGTTCAGCGCCCATGTGGTGGCCCAGACGACCGCTGCTACACCGCAACCGATTTCGAGTAGAACGGCGACACCCACACCGATGCCGTGCACGGCGGCGGCACTGGATTGTTCGGGAGGGGCGGTCGGTTTGCCGTCCGGGCCCAGCCAGACAGAAGCGGGCTGGCCGGGTTCGGCGGCATCGGGGACGCCGACGGTCGCGGTGCCGGACTTGCCGTCGTGGATCCAGGACACCTGCGCCTCGAAGTGGTCGCGGACCGTTGCGTTGCGGTCCGCTATGGGTGCGGTGACCCGGGCGGGGGTGCCGATAATGGTCCCTGTCACAACGACTTTCGTCGCATTCTCAGTGTGGATTCGTGCGGATGCCGAGCTATAGGCCGCGGTACCGGCCGCCGCCGCGGTCGGCACGGCGATCAGCAGCATCAGGACGGCCAGAATGCGGACGAACCCCTCCACCCGATCAGAGACCCGCATCAGCGGACTGGGATTCCAGGGCTGCATCCGCCAGCTCCGCACCGGCCACATCGGCGGCTCCGACACCTTCATCACCTCCTACGACGAAGCCACGGTCCGCTCCAGACCGCGACTCCTACCCGGGGCATTCCCCCGACTCGCCGGTTGATGCATCGGCGGAACCGGAATATGGACAAACCCCGCTGGGCCGCATCCAAGCGGGATTCATCGACTCGTAGCTATTGAATCGACGGACGCGGATGCCCGGTTATGCCTCGTCGGCTGCCCGACCAACCGAGCGCCGCCCCGACGGCGACCATGCCGACGCCGAGGGCGAAGTGCAGCCAGTTGTCGGCGGTGTTCACCGGGACGAAGTTCGCATCGCTGTGCTGGTCGATGACCAGCCCGTACAACCACAGCACCAAGTAGATAAGACCGCCGCCGAGCAGGAACGCCCGGGATGCGAGCACTGTGCGCGATGCCAGCAGGCCGGCTACGCCGAATACCAGGTGGACGATGTTGTGCAGGATCGAGACGTTGAACAGCCCGAGAAGTTGGGCGTCGGAGCTGTGTCCGGCCCATTCCATGCTGTCGTAATTCGTGGTGACGCCCGGAATGAAGCCGAGCACGCCGACCACCAGGAACACCGCACCGACCGCCGCCGCCGCGATGCGCAGCGGCGTCCAATGCGCGGAGGTTTGCGCGTGATGCGCGGCCATGGTGACTGCCTCTCCCGAACCAGGCGTCCGGACGGGCGCCCGCTTCGTGCGACTTGATTTCAGCGACTGCCGGTGGCGGCAGTCACCTGCGTCATACCCACGCGCCGCGTGGACAAACGGACAAACCCGCAGGTCCAGCGCTCAGGAGCGCCGATGCAGCCAGATGAGGCAGAAGGTGTGTCCGACTGGATCGGCATAGACACGGAACTGCTCGTCGTCATTGGCCTGCACCAACCGCGCGCCGAGCGCGAGCGCCTTCGGCTCGGCCTCCGCGATATCGTCCACCAGCACGTCGAAATGTATCTGCTGGGATGCTTCCGGATCCGGAAAGCGCGGTGGTCGATACTGCGGCGCGTATTGGAAGGCCAAGCGCCTGCCGCCGGGTTCTTCGATGACAACCCACGTGTCATCCGAGGTGTAGGTCGGTTCGGCGCCGAGCAGGCGGGCGTAGAATTCGGCGAGCTTGGGCGGATCCGGACAATCCAACACGACTGTGCGCAGACTCCCGACCTTGCCTTCCGTCATCGTTCGACCTCCTATTTGTCGCGGCAATGCTCATCGCGTACCCGCGCGGGGACACTCGAACCCGCCTGCCATGGCAAGGGCGGAATCTGCATTAGGGTCGAGGCCCGTCGGGAGGTTGCAATTGTCGAAACGCATAGTGCTGCTCGTGGTTCTGCTGGCCGGCATCGCCGCGTGCACCAGCACATCGAAGTCCGATCTACCCCTGCCGTACCACGGCGACGCCGACCAAGTCGTCACCGTGGTCACCGAGCACGCCGCTGACACCACCGCGACGTTGACTGCGTGGCAACGTATTTCAGGCGGCTGGCGCGCCGAGATCGGTCCGCTCCTGGCCTATGTCGGGCGCGACGGCATCGGCCGAGCCAGCGAGGATTCGGCGCACACTCCCGCCGGGGTGTGGACGCTGAGCGAGGCGTTCGGGATCGCGCCGAACGACGGGACCCGGCTGCCTTATCGCCAGGTCGGCACGCAGGACTGGTGGGTCTCCGATAGCAGCTCGCCGAATTACAACCGCTATGCGCAATGTGCCACTGGCACTTGTGAATTCAATGAAAACGCGAGCGAGAACCTCGGCCGGGCGGGAGCGGCGTACGAACACGCCGTCGTGATCGACTACAACCGTCAGCCCGTCGTCGCGGGCGCGGGTTCGGCGTTCTTCCTCCATGTCGAGACCGGAGGCCCGACCGCCGGATGCGTGTCGATCCCGGCTGCCGACCTCAGCGCCGTTATGCGATGGCTGGATCCGAGCGCGCACCCGGTGATCAATATCGGCAGCAGGTGACTATCCGCAGATCGCCTCCACCGCGCCGGCGAGCAACGTCAATCCGCGATCCAATTCGTCCTGGCTGATCGTCAACGGCGGCATCAGCTTTACCACCTCGTCGACCGAACCGGAGGTCTCCACGAGCAGCCCGCGCTCGAAGGCGAGTTGGCACACCTTGCCCGCGCGTGAGGCTTCCTCGAACACGATGCCGTGCACCAGCCCGCGACCGCGCGTCGAGACACCGGGAAATGCCGCTGCGATGTCGGCGAGCGCGCGTGCCGTGCGCTCCCCTTTGGCCACCGTCGAAATCTCCAGCGCACTATCTGACCAATAGTGCTCGAGCGCGACCCGCGCGGTGACGAATGCCGCATTGTTGCCGCGAAAGGTCCCGTTGTGCTCACCGGGCGCCCACTGATCGAGTTCGGGCTTGAAAAGCACCAGAGCCATGGGCAACCCGTAACCGCCGATGGATTTCGACAGCGCCACGATGTCGGGAGTGATGCCCGCGAACTCGAATGAGAAAAACCCGCCGGTCCGTCCGCAACCCATCTGCACATCGTCGACGATCAGCAGAATTCCGCGCGCCCTGCACAATTCGGCCAGCTGCCGCAGCCATTGCGAGCGGGCGACATTCACCCCGCCCTCGCCCTGCACCGTCTCCACGATCACCGCGGCGGGCTTGTCCACCCCCGAGGACGAATCGTCCAGGGCCCGCCGCATCCAGCGCAGATCGTCGGCCACATCGAGGAACCCGTCGTAGGGCATGGGCATCGTATGCGGCAGTGGTACACCGGCAGCCGCGCGTTTGGCGGCATTTCCGGTCACCGATAGGGCGCCGAGCGACATACCGTGGAAGGCGTTGGTGAAGTTGAGAACGGTCTGACGTCCGGTGACCTTGCGAGCCAACTTCAGCGCGGCCTCGACCGCATTTGCGCCGGTCGGACCGGGAAACTGCACCTTGTAGTCGAGGCCGCGCGGCTCGAAGATCGTGTCCCGCAAGGCCTCCAGCAGCCGTCGCTTGGCGACGGTCGACATGTCAAGGCTATGTGTGATGCCATCGCCGACGATGTAGTCCAGCAGTGCCCGCTTCAGCACCGGATTGTTGTGGCCGTAGTTGAGTGCGCCCGCACCCGCGAAGAAGTCCAGGTAGTCCTTGCCGTTCTCATCACGCAACCAGGACCCGCTGCCGGTGTCGAAGACGGTCGGCCAGGCCCGGCAGTACCCGCGCACATTCGACTCGAGCGTCTCGAAAACGGTCAATGCGGTGCTGTTTCGAGCGACCTGCGAGCAGTCGCTAGCGGCGACAGTCATCGACGATCCTTCCTGTCGTGCGCGAGCGCCCACGAGGCAAATCTGAAGTGACTGTGTTTCTAACATTGGTGCAGCAGGTTTGTCGCACTTTTCCAAAAATCGCGCGCTTACCTACCGCGCGTCCCCCGACGCACCGTAGAGTTAGCTTTTTGTGCGCGGCAGAGTGGAGGGCAACAGTTCGCAGCTCGCCGTAGCGCACCCACTCCGGACCGCGCGGCTGTACCTCTACCTCGTACGAGCCGGTTTCCGACGCCAATCCCAATACAAACTCGCGATGTTCGCGGGCCTGTTCACCAACTGCGTGTTCGGATTCGTGCGCGCGGCGGTGATGATGTCGGCGGTGCGCGCCTCCGGCGGCTTCGGTGGTTACGACGTCGGATCGATCGGCGCCTACGTCTGGCTGTCACAGGGACTGCTCGGTGCGACTCAATTCATGGGGCCACCACTGGAATTGGTGGATCGAGTCAAGAACGGCGATATCGCGATCGACTTCTTGCGTCCGGTCGATGTCCAGTTCAGTTATCTCGCCATGGATCTCGGCCGCGCGTCCTGCACGATCCTGCCGCGCGGGGTGCCGAGCGTACTGGTCGGCGTGCTTACTTTCGGGCTCCTCATGCCCGGCACGCCCGGACCCTACGTGCTGGGGCTGGTCAGCGTGGTACTGGCCGTCGCGTTGTCATTTCTATGCCTTTTCGCCGTCGGATTGATCGGATTCTGGGTAGTGGAAACCCGCGGCCTGCGAGTGCTATACCAGATCTGCGGCACGTTTCTGGCCGGGTTGTTCGTGCCGGTCCACATGTTCCCGGCATGGCTGCGCACCGTCGCGCAGGCCACTCCGTTCCCGTCGATCCTGCAGTCGCCGATCGACATCCTGTCGGGTCGGGTCATCGGGATGGACGCCGTGACGGTCGTTGCCGCACAAGTGTTCTGGGTACTCGCGGTCGGTGCGGTGGGCCGGGCACTATTGATGGCCGGACGCCGCAGGCTGGAGGTGCAGGGTGGTTGAGCCCCCGTATACGCCCGTACCGGCCGGTACCTGGTTCACCCCGTATGCGGCGGTGCTGCGGTCGCGGATGCGAGCCCAGCGCGCATATCGATTGTCCTTCGCCAGTGAGGTATTCAGCGCCTTCCTGATCGGCATCGTCGAATTCGCCGAGGTTTGGGTCATCTACCACAATGTCCAGGTGCTCGGCGGCCTCGATCTGGACGGCGCACTGCTGCTGTTCGGCCTGAGCAATTCCGCATTCGCACTGGCCCAAGTCCTGTTCGGCCACCTTGATTCACTGCCGACACTCATCCGGCTCGGCGTGCTCGACGCCTACCACCTGCGCCCCCAACCACTTCTGTTGCAGCTCATCACCAGCGACATCTCGCTGCGCCGATTCGCCCGCGCCTCGGTGGCGATCATCGTGCTCGGACTCGGTCTCGTTCGCAACGATCTCGACTGGGGTCCGCGAACTCTCGTACTGCTGGTGACCACCCTGCTCAGTGGCATCGCACTGTTCGGCGGAGTGTTCGTCTGCGCCGCCGGCGCGCAGTTCTATCTGATCGACGGTGCGGAATTGACCAACAGCTTCACCTACGGCGGCTCCTTCGCGGCCATGCAACCGGCTTCGGTGTTTCCGACGTCGCTGAGGCTGGTATTCGGCTTCGCCATTCCGGTCGCGTTCACGGCGTATCTACCGACCATCGCACTGCTACACCTACCCGGCCCGCCGCTGCTGCCGCCCTGGCTGGCCTGGTGCGCACCGCTGGCCGCGCTGTGGGTGTGGCTGCTTGCGTTTGGTTTGTGGCGACTAGGCACTCGGCACTATCAGGGAGGCGGCGGATAAGCGTGGCGGACAGCGAGTTATCGGACTCGATCATCGAGATCGAGAACCTGACAAGACAATTCATTCTGTACCGCAAGAACGGGCATCGCTGGCGACGCAGCCGCGAAACACTCACCGCGGTGGACCGGATGACATTTCGCATCGAACGCGGTTCGGCGGTGGGATATATCGGCGCGAACGGGGCGGGCAAGTCGACCACGATCAAAATGCTGACCGGCATCCTGGTCCCCACCTCGGGCACCGTGCGCACCTGCGGCCTGGACCCGGTGCGACGGCGTCGTGAACTCGCCGCCCGAATCGGTGTGGTGTTCGGGCAGCGCTCCCAGCTGTGGTGGGACCTACCACTGCGCGAATCGTTCTCGATTCTAGCAGCGATCCACCGCTTGGAATCCGATGTCGCGCAAAAACGTACCTACGAGTTGGTCGAACAACTGGAGATGGCCGAGACACTGGACACCCCGGTGCGCCAGCTCTCGCTCGGCCAGCGCATGCGGGCGGAGGTAGCCGCGGCACTGTTGCACTCTCCGGAATTGGTCATTCTCGACGAACCGACCATCGGCCTCGATGTGCTGTCGAAACAGCGACTACGCGAATTCCTGCGCGCCGAACGCACCGAGCGCGGCACCACCCTGTTGCTGACCACCCACGATATGGGTGATATCGAGCGGCTCTGTGATCGGGTGCTTGTCGTCGACCGCGGCACTCTGGTGTACGACGGTTCACTGACCGGTCTGGCGGTGCGGGTTGGCGCGCGGCGGGTGCTGGTCGTCGACCTGGCCGAACCGACCCGCGATCTCGACGATCTGCCGAGCGCCGAACTGTTGACCAGCGAGGGCGGGGGCATGCGACAGCGTTTGGCCTTCGATGCCGAATCCACCACCGCCGCACAGGTTCTGGCGGCGGTCGCCGATCGCGCCGAGGTGCGCGACCTGTCGATAGAGGAGCCGGACATCGAGGACGTGGTCCGGCGGATCTATGAATCCGCCTGGTGACCGACCCGCGGTCCGGCTCCGGATTCGGTTGACATTCAGTTGTTTTCGAGTGCGCGGGCGTCCTGGTCGAGTCGGAACGGCGGATATTCGTCACGCATCGGCGAGGCGTAGGCAACCCCGGATGGACCACCGGTGCAGGCCGAGCAGTAGGCGTAGAAGCCGACCCGCCAACGCCAGCGCATGACGCCGACCTTGAAGTCGAACAGTGCGCGCGGAAAGTTACCGATGATCAGAATCGCGAAGAATGCGACCACCGGGCCTCAGCCCGGCGCCTGCCCCTGGGCCGAGTACAGACTGACCTCCCCCTCCTCACCGAGGAAGGCGTTCACCAGCATGATCTGTCCGGCCTCCAACTCGTCCGGGTCCGGGGCGCTGGTGGTGATCGAGATCTGCGGAATCACCGCCCAGTTCACGACATAGCGTTCGGGCGGCCCGTCGTCGTCGGACAGGCGCGCGAGTCGGAACACCGACACCGTCTTGCGGAGGATGAGCGTGCGCACCACCTCGGCGATTCGCTCCGGATCTTCCAGCGCGAACATGAACCCGAACGTCAGCTCGGGCGAAGACACATAGGCGGGCACGAACACCGAGGCTAGTCGATCGAACGAGGTCTCGCTCGCACCTCGCCGGAAGTGGTTGCTGCTCATGCGCTCAGCGATTTCACGAAGGTAGGAAAGTCGGCGGTTATGTGACCGATCCGTAACGGATCATAACGATTTCCCGGCAGCTCATCTGTTTCTACACCATTCTATTGCGCCGATTCGACTATCGCGCTTTCCTGAAAAGGTCCCGATTATCTCGGGCCGTCTTCCTCATCGCATCGTCGCGGATTTCCCGGTTTCTTTGCCGTGTTGGTGGACTGTATGGAGGGCGATCCGAGTGCGGGGCTGCGCCGGAGCCGAGGGGTGCCCCTCCCCGAAATCCTCCTCGGCCCTGGCGCATCCAAAGACACACCCATCGCCACCGCAGGGGCGTGCATCATGCATACCGAATACGCAGCGGGTCGTATCGAAGCCGACGAGCTGCCATCGCCATCGGCGCTACTGCGCGCATTTCGCGATCCGCACGATCCGAATCGACACCGGCACCGTGTCCTGGCCGCTGGACGCGCACTGGTCGAATGTCATGAACGCAGGCGCAATGCCCTGCAGGCGGCACATGCGCCGGACACGCCGAGCGGCCGCGTAGCACAGTACCTACAGCTCGTCGATGACCTCGACGCACACCGAACCGAACTGGTCGGCCATATCGACAATTGGGTTGCCGGCAATGTGGAGCACCGTGCCGGCGCCTCGCTGCACACCGAGACCCTGGGTGCCGTTATCGATCGAATGGCGGCGAAATGGGTTGCGGCACAACATGCATTGGGCATTTCGGCACCCGTGGGGCCACCGCATCCACTGCAGCTGGACGATTACGCCCAACTGCAGTGGAGCCGATTGGCCGAACTGGCCGACGGGTACAAGGACCTGATCACCGATGTGATCGAGCACCGGCGCAGGCTGCCGGTGTGGTGATCACCGGGGCTTGTCCATCTCCGACTCGACCACTTCCGCCTCGACGAACGGCGCGCTCGGCTCGACCTCCGCGTCATAGGACACATCGGCCTCATCGACGAAATCGTTCGTATCCTGCGCCGCGGCATCCTTACGCGCGGCGTCCGCGGCCTCGTTCATCTCGATGGCGTCGGTGATCCACTCACCGATCTCCCGGGTGACCTCCGCGACGGTGCCGGTGATGATATTCGCAATATTTCCGACATGTCGCGCACCAGAGGAAGTCAATTCTTGAATTAGATCCTTGTTGCTTTCGAATTTCCCGATCATTCACACGCCCACTTCGGTTGTGTTCCGCTGTCGCATTACGATAACACCGGGCGTGGACTCCTTCCCGACCAAGAACGGCGGCAGTGCCAGCTTGAAAATCTTCAGCCACACCGATCCGACTTGCTCACCGAGCGAACCGGTGTTGTAGGGCAATCCATACTTCTCGCACAGATCCCGAACCTCCGGCGCGATCTGCGGATAGCGGTTCGCGGGCAGATCCGGGAACAGGTGGTGCTCGATCTGGTGCGACAAATTGCCGGACATGATGTGGAAGAGCCTGCTGCCGGTGATGTTGGCCGAGCCGAGCATCTGCCGGACATACCATTCACCACGGGTCTCCTCGGCGGTCTCCGCTTCGGTGAACGTCTGTACGCCCGTGGGGAAGTGGCCGCAGAAAATGATGGAGAAGGCCCAGAGATTGCGCACCAGATTCGCGGCGGTGTTTCCGGCGAGTGTGCTGACGAACAGCGGACCGGTCAGCGCTGGGAAGACGAGGTAGTCCTTGAGCACCTGCCGACCGGCCTTGCGCCACTGGCCCTTCACCAATCGCTTGATGTCCGACCAGCTCTTCTTGCCCCGGATGATGTTCTCCACCTCCAGGTCATGGCCCATCACACCCCACTCGAACAGCACCATCAGCGCGAAAGCGTAGAGCGGCTGGCCCAGTCGCAGCGGATTCCACTGCTGGGCTTCGTCCATGCGCAGGATGCCGTAGCCGATATCGCGATCCATGCCGTGGATATTGGTGAAGGTGTGGTGCATGTAGTTGTGCGAATGCTTCCACTGATCCGCCGGGCAGACCGTATCCCATTCGAACTCACGGGAATTCAGGCCGCGCTCACGCATCCAGTCGTACTGGCCGTGCATGACATTATGGCCGATCTCCATATTGTCCAGGATCTTCGACACACTCAGCGCGGCCACCGCGGCCAGCCAGAACGGCGGCAGGAAGCCGAGATACATCAGGCTGCGTCCGGCGATCTCGAAACCGCGCTGCGCCTTGATGATCGAGTAGATGTATTCGCGATCGGCGTCGCCGAGATCGGCGACGACCCGGGCACGCAGCTCGTCGAGGGCCCGGCCGAGTTCCTCGACCTGGTCCGGGCTCAGTACCAGCGGGCCGTCTTTCGTTTCGGTCAGAATTGTCATTGCTCAGTCCCCTTTGTCAGATATCGATGTCGACGTCGCCGACGGGCGCGTTGATGCAGAGCTGGATGGGCTGATCCGGGTCGCTGTCGGTTTCGCCGGTGCGCACATTGCGGGTGCAGCCGGAGCGGCGAACCGCGGTGCAGGAGAAGCAGATGCCCATCCGGCAGCCATATTCCGGTGTCAGCCCCGCGGCCTCGGCCTGCTCCAGCAGGACGGCACCGTTGTTCTCAGCGCTGCGGCCGCTGGCCGAGAAGTTGACCGTGCCGAAGGCCTCGTCGGCGTCGACGGGGGTGGCGGACAGGGTGAATTCCTCGGTATGCAGCCGCTCCTCCAACTGCTCGGCCTCGAAGATCTTGCGCACCGCGTCCATCAGGCCCGGTGGACCGCAGACGTAGGTCTCGCCGTCAGCGAACCAAGGTGCGACTCGTTCGAGTTGGTCGTAGTCGAAATGGCCTGAACCGTCACCGGGATAACGCAGTTCGATGCGGAAGTTCTTGTGCGCCTGCGCAATCGACTCCAGCTCGGCCCGATGCGGCACCGTCTCCGGTGATTTCGCATAGTGCAGGAAGGCGAGATCACCCGGATAGCCCTCATCTGCCAGCGTGCGCAGCATGGACAACACCGGGGTGATGCCGCTGCCGCCGCTGATCAACAGCACTCGTTCGGGACGCGGTTCAGGCAGTCGGAAGACACCAGCGGCCGGTTCCAGGCTGACCACCATGCCGGGTACGGCATTGCGGTAGAGATATTGCGATACCAGGCCGCCCGGATGCGCCTTGACCGTCAGTTGCAGGTGGCGGTCGCGCCGCCCCGCCGAATTTACCGGTGAATAGCATCTGGTGTGCCGGACGCCGTCGATCACGACGCCGATCTGTACATACTGCCCCGCGACGTGGCCGCGCCACTGCCGGGTGGGGCGCAGGGTCAGCGTCACCGAACCCGGAACCGAGCGGCGGACGTGGGTGATCTGCGCCCGCAACTCCCGAACCGTCAGCGTGGGGCGGACGAGTTCCAGGTAGCGGTCGAGCGGGTGCGGTGTGGTCAGGGTTTGCACCAAGTCGATGAGTCCCACCATGTGGTTGCCTCTGCTTTCGGGCTGCGACGTACTCCTGAACCCTCATCGGTGAAGAATTCAGTGCACGTCTGTACACTCAACTAGTGTGACCGATGGACCGGGTCCAGTGTCAACCAGGAACTGATGTGACCCGAACTACATCCTTGGAATGGACGAATGGTGAACGGCTGTATGCTCACTGTGATGACCGAGACCACAGCTACCCGGGGCGAGCGCAAGGAGCGCACCAGGCAGGCCCTACTCGACGGCACGCTCGCGCTGGCCGCCGAGCGTGGCTTCGGCGCGCTGAGCCTGCGTGAGATCGCCCGCTCCGCGGGCATTGTGCCGACCGCGTTCTACCGGCATTTCGCCTCACTCGACGATCTCGGCGCGGCCCTGGTCGACGAGGGCATCCGAGCGCTGCGCCTGGCCTTGCGTCAACTGCGTCGCACGCCCGATGCCCGACTATCGGAGACCGTGCGGTTTGTTTTCGATCAGGTCGCCACCAAACGCGAACTCTTCGGCTTCATCACCCGCGAACGCCGCGGCGGCTCGGCCGCCCTGCAACATGCCATCGCGCTCGAACTGCAATTGATCGTGCGCGAACTGGTCGTCGACCTGTCCCGCGTCCCCGCCCTGGACTCCTGGTCCCCCGACGACCTCGAATTGGCCGCCGACCTGATCGTCTCCACGGTCGCCGACTGCATTGCCGACTACGTCGCCGCCACCCCGCGCGACCAACCCGCCATCATCGACCGCACCATCCGCCAGGTCCGCCTCATCGCACTCGGCATGGCCGCCTGGTGGCCGAGCAAGGAGCGCTAGCCGGCTTCCGGATCGAGTGCGAGCACCGAGCGGCCACCGTCCACCGGGACCACCGCCCCGTTGATGAAGCTCGCATCCGCCGATAAGAGAAAGGCAACCGCTGCCGCGACTTCACCCGTCGTGGCCACACGCCCGATCGGATGCAGCACCGCCATTTCCCGCTGCACCTTCGCCGATGCCGAAGGAGTCAGTCCGGCCAGGAATTCGGCATACCTTTCGGTATCCACCGAGCCCGGAGCGACCGCATTGCACCGAATATCGTTGCGCCCATATTCGACCGCGATGGCCCGGGTCAGCCCTTCGATCGCCGCCTTCGCCGTGCTGTAGGGCAGTGCACCCGGCACCGCCCGCTGTGCTTGGTGCGAGCTGACATTCACGATCGCGCCCCCGGCTCCCGCCGCGAGGAACCGGCGCACCGCGGTCGTGCAGCCGATGACGGCGGGTGACAGGTTGGCATTGATCAACTCGAGCACCTGCGGCGCGGGCGCGGTATGCACCACGGCATCCCGGAAAACCGCCGCATTGTTCACCCATCCGACCAGCGGGCCTACCGCCTGCGCGAGATCCGCGGCGCGCTCGGCGGTCTCGACCGACGATGCGTCGCCGATCACGGCGAGCACACGGTCGCCCGCCCATGCCAGCGCCGCAGCGTCACGCTCGATGGCCACCACCGTGTTCTCGGTGCTGAGCAGGCTTTGCACGATGGCCCGCCCGATCCCCCGGCCACCGCCGGTCACCACATACGAAACAGCCACAATCCGATGCTAGGCGGCCGACCTCGCGGCACGACTCTATTCGGCGGGATCAATGGCGCGATCCGGCTTGTGGACCGGGAGCAACGCCACCAAACCGACGGCGAGGACTACCACAATGCCGACAATGCCCGCGCGGTCGGCGTCGAACGCCCAGACGAAGAACCCGAAAAGCGCTGGAGCGAGGAAGGATACGGCGCGGCCGGTAGTGGTGTAGAGGCCGAACATCTGGCCCTCGCGACCGGGTGGGGCCAGGCGGGTGAGGAAGGAGCGGGCGGCGGATTGGGCGGGGCCGACGAAGATGGTGAGCAGCAGGCCGAAGATCCAGAACATGACCGGGCCGGACACGATCAACAGCGCGATGCCACAGATCACCATGGCGACCAGCGAGATCACGATCACGATCTTCGGACCGAGACGATCGTCGAATCGACCAGCGGTGATCGCACCAAGTGCCGCAACAACATTCGCGGCGATGCCGAACAGCAGCACATCGGAGTCGGCGATGCCGTAGACCCGCACCGCCAGGATGGCACCGAAGGTGAATACCCCGGCAAGACCGTCGCGGAAGATAGCGCTGGCGATCAGGAAACCGACGGTGCGTCGGTCCACGGACCACAGCTCGCGCAGATCCCGCCACAGCACCCGGTACGAACCGAAGAATCCAGCCTTGTCCGCACCGGGATCGGCATTGGTATGCGGTAATTCGGGTACGGCGAACAGCACCGGCAGCGCGAAGGCGGCGAACCAGACCGCGGCCAGCATCGCGACCAATCGGATATTCGTACCGTCATCGATGGGTACGCCGAGTAGACCGCGATTGTCGCCGTGGCCGGAGATGAAGCCGAAGTAGCTGATCAGCAGGATGAATATCCCGCCGAAATAGCCCATGGCCCAACCGAATCCGGAGACCCGACCGACATCGGCCGGGGTGGAGACCTGGCGCAGCATGGCGTTGTAGGGCACGCCCGCCAATTCGAAGAATGCGGAACCGAAGCCGAGCAGGACCAGACCGAACCAGAAGTGGTGGTAGTCGTCGTGCACGAAAAACATCAACGCCATCGTCAGGATGGTCAGCGCGGTCAACATTCCAAGTGAGCGTTTACGTTTCGCGCTCGCATCGAAGCGCTGACCGCTGATCGGCGCGGTGAGCGCGACCACGAAACCCGCGGTGCCCAGAGCCCAGCCGAGCCACGCGCTCGGTGAAACTCCACCCGGTAGATCGTCGCCGACCTTATCGGTGAGGTACACCGAGAAGACGAAGGTCAGGATGACGGCATTGAATGCCGAGGAGCCCCAGTCCCACAACCCCCACGCCACCACTTGTCCGCGCCCGGCTGACTGCCCGACAGTCGCCCGCGCGTCAACTTCCGACTCACCCGTCACCCGGCCACCACCCTCATCGAATCGCTGCGCGATGCGGCGCTCATGGGCGCAGCCTAGTGCGGATTTCCTCGGCGGGCGGGCCAACACTCGATACCGCCTCGGCTATGCACCCAGTTGCATAGTACCGGGTGTAACGATAACCTGGCGTCATGGCACTCGAACATGCGCTGCTGGTATCGCTGACCGAGCGCGCCGGTTCGGGTTATGAGTTGGCGCGCCGCTTCGACAAGTCGATCGGCTTCTTCTGGCGGGCCACCCATCAGCAGATCTATCGCGTGCTCAAGCGCATGGAGGAAGCCGGCTGGCTCAGCAGCGAGGCGGTGGCCCAGGAGGGCAGGCCGGATAAGAAGGTCTACTCGGTGAACGAGGCCGGCCGGACAGAACTGGCGCGCTGGATCGCCGCGCCGACCGATACCTCGATGCCGCGCAACGAACTCGGCGTGAAGATTCGCGCCGCCGCGCACGGCGATATCGGCGCGCTCTGCGACGAGGTCGTCCGGCATCGCGAGCAGCACAGTCAGCGCCTCGAACTGTTCCGACTCATCGAGAAACGTGACTTCCCCGCTGGGGATCAGCTCTCCGGTACCCCACTGCACCAGTACCTCGTGCTGCGCGCGGGCATCCGCGTGGAGTCCGGATTCGTCGAATGGTGCGACGAAGTACTGCAAGCCCTGCAACCTCGTGCAACAGCCCCGCACGCGGACCCGAAGAAAGGTGAGACTCAGCGATGAGTTCGTTCCCCCATCTTTTCGAGCCCCTCGATCTCGGCTTCACCACACTGCGCAATCGCGTGATCATGGGGTCGATGCATACCGGCCTGGAGGATCGTGCCTGGGATACCAACCGGCTCGCCGCCTATTTCGCCGAGCGCGCCCGCGGCGGTGTAGGTCTCATCATCACCGGCGGCTACGCCCCGAACCGCACCGGCTGGCTGCTGCCGTTCGGCGCGAAACTCACCAATAAGTCCGAGGCCTACCGGCACCGGGTGATCACCAAGGCCGTACACAAAGAGGGCGGCAAGATCGCCATCCAGATCCTGCACGCGGGCCGTTATTCCTATATGCCAGGCAGTGTTTCGGCATCCTCGATCAAGGCACCGATCAATCCGTTCCGGCCGCGCAAGCTCTCCGCGCGGGGGGTCGAGCAAACCATCGACGACTACGCCCGCTGTGCGAAGCTGGCCCAGTTCGCGGGCTACGACGGTTGCGAAATCATGGGCGGTGAAGGCTATTTCATCAACCAGTTCCTCGCGCCGCGCACGAATAAGCGCACCGACAAGTGGGGCGGTACGCCGGAGAACCGACGCCGGCTGGCGGTGGAGATCGTGCGTCGCACCCGCGCCGCGGTCGGGCCCGACTTCATCATCGTATTCCGTTTATCCATGGCCGAATTGGTCGAGAACGGTCAGACTTTCGACGAAATCGTCGCGCTGGCAAAGGAACTCGAAGCCGCGGGTGCCAGCATTCTGAATACCGATATCGGCTGGCACGAGGCGCGGGTGCCAACCATCGTCACCTCGGTACCGCGGGCCGCCTTCGTCGAATTCACCGCGAAGATCACCGAGCAGGTGAACATTCCGGTCTGCGCGTCCAACCGGATCAATATGCCCGAGATCGCCGAGGAGATCCTCACCCGCGGTGACGCGCAACTGGTTTCGCTGGCGCGACCTTTCCTCACCGATCCGGAATGGGTGAACAAGGCTGCCGCCGACCGGGTCGACGAGATCAACACCTGCATCGCCTGCAACCAGGCCTGCCTGGACCACGCGTTCCAGCGCAAGACCGTGTCCTGCCTGCTGAACCCGCGCGCCGGCCACGAGACCGAGCTGAAGCTGCTCCCGACTCGGCGCACCAAGCGCGTCGCGGTGGTCGGGGCGGGCCCGGCCGGACTGTCGGCGGCGGTGAATCTCGCCGAACGTGGGCACCAAGTCGATCTTTTCGAGGCCGACGACAAGATCGGCGGACAGTTCGATATCGCGCGCCGCATTCCGGGCAAGGAAGAGTTCAACGAGTCGATCCGCTACTACACCAGGATGCTGGAGGTCACCGGTGTGACCCTGCACCTGAACAAGCGGGTCACCGCGGCACAGTTGCTCGAGGCGCGCTACGACGAGATCGTGCTGGCCACCGGCGTGCGCCCGCGCATTCCGAACATCCCTGGCATCGACCACCCGATGGTGCTGTCCTATGCCGAACTGGTGCGCGAGGAGCGGCCGGTCGGCAAGCGCGTCGCCGTCATCGGCGCGGGCGGCATCGGCTACGACATAAGCGAATTCCTCACCGTCGACGGACACCCCACACTCAAGCTCGACGAGTGGAAGGAAGAGTGGGGCGTCGACTCGGCGGATGAACAGGCCCGCGGCCAGCTCACCAAACCCAAGCCCGCACCGGCAGCCCGCGAAGTCGTTCTGCTGCAACGCAAGTCGACCTCATTCGGCAAGGATCTCGGCAAGACTTCAGGTTGGGTGCACCGCGCGGCACTCCAGGCGAAGGGCGTCGAGCACGTCGGCGGCGTCAACTACGAACGCATCGACGACAACGGCCTACACATCAGCTTCGGCGAGAAACGCCAACGCCCCCAATTGATTCCGGTCGACAACGTCATCATCTGCGCAGGCCAGGAATCCGTCCGCGAACTCGAAGAACCGCTACGCGCCGCCGGGGCCAACATCCACCTGATCGGCGGCGCCGACCTAGCCGCCGAACTCGACGCCAAGCGCGCCATCGACCAGGGCACCCGCCTAGCAGCCCGCCTGTAACGCAGACCTGGACCGTTGATCACCATGCGCTGGTAGCGGCAGACGCCCGAAGGCACCCCTCCACCAGCGCATTCTCGACGCCAGGGCTAATGCGGGCTTGGCGGGGGCGAGGTGTCGGACCAGGCAGCGGCAGGTGCCGACGTAGGCGCCGAGCGAGCGTGTCCCTCCCCACTGTGCCCTGCGGTCGGGTCCTGGGCCGTTGAACGCCATGCGTGGGGAGGCAAACGTCGAGAGCGCCCCTCCAGGGTTGCATTCTCGATCCGACTCGGTGGAGGTGCGGCGTGGCCTGGGCGGTTGAGGTTGGGTGGATCGCCTAGGCTCTTCTCGTGAGTTTGCCCTCTCCTACGTCTGAGAACCGTGCGGTTGTTACTGGTGCCTCTTCAGGTATCGGGACTGCACTTGCTGCTGAGCTTGCTGCGCGCGGGTATTCGTTGATCCTGGTTGCGCGGCGGGGGGAGGTATTGACCGAGCTTGCGCAGCGGTTGACGTTGGCGCATGGGATTACCGCGGAGGTGCGGGCGGTTGATCTGGCCGATCGGACGGCGCGGGGAGCGCTGGTCGAGGAGTTGGCGGCGCGCGATATTTCGATACTCTGCAATAACGCCGGTATCGCGACGTTCGGTGCGGTCGCCGAATTGGATCCGGCTTATGAGCGGGACCAGATGGAGCTCAATGCCGTTGCGGTGCACGATCTCACCCTGGCCGTGCTGCCCGGCATGATCGCAAGGGGTGGCGGTGGCATCCTGATCAGCGGTTCGGCGGCGGGCAACATGCCGATTCCGAACAATGCGACCTATGCGGCGAGCAAGGCCTTCGCCAACACCTTCTCCGAATCGCTGCGCGGCGAATTGAAGGGCTCCGGCGTGCACGTCACCCTGCTCGCCCCCGGCCCGGTCCGCACCGAAACTCCCGATCCGGCCGAGGCCTCCATCGTCGACCGAATGGTGCCCGACTTCATGTGGGTCACCTCCGAATACACAGCCAAAATCTCCATCGACGCCTTGGCACGCAACAAGATGCGCGTCGTTCCCGGCCTCATCAGCAAGGGCATGAGCGTGGCAGGCCAATACGGCCCTCGCGCCCTCACCGCCCCCGTCGCCGGTGCGTTCTACAAGAAGCTCGGCGGCTGAGAAGCGCGAACTCGGCCGTTGCCGCGCAATTCTCGCGGGCACACAGCACCGTGGTGGCCGAACCATCCATCGACCACAAACGCCGGCATCGGTCCGGTTCAGCGCGAGCGTGGACCGCAAAACAGTGTCGGTCAGCAACCCGTCAGGAAACGTTTCGGGTGCGTCAAGGATCCGTCAGCATCGCCCATGAGCAGTAGGAACCGGCGTAGTCCTGATATCGGCCCCGCATGCCGAGAAAGCGGGGGCGCACCCAGGAGAACCACGTGACGCTGCTCGAAATCTTCCCGTCGCTGCGATCGGGAATGCCTTCGCGCCTCGACTCCGCGGTCTGGCCGCGAGATACCCACTACGACGGCGACGGCAGAATCACCCTCGGCGGAGTCGCCCTCGCCGATATTGCCGACCAGTACGGCACCGCCACCTATGTGCTCGACGAGCACGAGGTCCGCACCCGCTGCCGCGCCTACAAGAAGGCCTTCCCGGAGGCCGAGATCATCTACGCGGGCAAGGCGCTGATGATCCGCGCGGTCACGGAATGGGTTACCCAGGAAGGACTTTCGGTAGACGTATGCTCGGCGGGTGAACTCGCCATCGCCATCGCGGCCGGTGTCGACCCGAAGCGAATCGTATTGCACGGCAACGGCAAATCCTTCGACGAACTCGAAGCCGCCCTGAAATGCGGCGTCGGCCGGATCGTGGTCGATTCACCGACCGAGATCACTTTGCTCTCGGCCCTGGCTACCCGACCGCAGCAAGTCCTGCTCCGACTCTCGCCCGGCATCGACGTGCACGGGCATCCGGCCGTGAAAACCGGTGTGTTGGATCAGAAATTCGGTTTTCCGCTCGGCAGCGTTATGGCCGCCGAGGCGGTCGAACGCATCATGCGCCAACCGAACCTCGAATTGATCGGCTTCCACTGCCACCTGGGCTCGCAAATCCACGATCCGGATCACTACGGCGAGGCGGTGCGCCGGATGATCGGCGAAATGGCCAGGGTCCGTGCGGAACACGGTCGTATCCTCACTGATCTCGACCTCGGCGGCGGACATTCGGTTGCCTACCGCAGCGGCGATGCCGAGATGAATCTGACCGAACTCGCCGACATCATCGACGACGCCCTGGACGCGGCCTGCGCGCGAAACCACTTCCCACGCCCGAATATCGCCTTGGAGCCGGGGCGCGCCATCGTCGCACGCGCAGGCGTGACGTTGTATCGCGTGCTCTCGGTCAAGCACATCGACGGCGGACGCACCTACGTCACAGTCGACGGCGGCATGGGCGACAACGCCCGCGTCGCGCTATACGGAGCGAATTACGAAGTGGTCGTTGCCAATCGGCATCCCTGCGGCCCACAGATGACCGCCACGGTGGCGGGTCGCTACTGCGAGGCGGGCGATGTGCTGGCCACCGATATCCGACTCCCGGCAGACCTGCGCCCCGGCGAGGTGCTCGCGGTGCCGTGCACCGGCGCCTACCACCACAGCCTCGCTTCGTCCTACAACAGCGTCGGTCGGCCACCGGTCATCGCGGTCCGCGACGGACGCGCCCGCCAGCTGATCCGCCGCGAAACCACCGACGATCTACTCGCCCGCGATATCGGCAACTGATGGGCCGATCTCAGGCTTGTCCGGCGGCGTGCTCGATGAACCGGCCGAGCAGTTCGTGCAACTGGCGGCGTTCGGCCTCCGAGAACGGCGCGAGCAATTCGACCACCACCGCGTCGGCGGTGCGATTTGCGGCCGCTAGGCGCTCCCGCCCGCTAGAGGTGATGTGCACGGCATAGCTACGCCGATCCCGCTCGTCCTTGCGGCGCTCCGCCAGCCCCTGCCGCTCCAGCTCATCGATGATGTAGACCATCGACGACTTGTCCAGCTGCAGCCGATCGACCAATGCGCGCTGACTTAGCGGCCCTACGGCGGCCAGACAGCTGAGCACCCCGAGATGACGAAGCTCGAGCCGCTGTTCCCGCAGTGCTTGATTGGCCGCCGCGCGCGCATAGCGGTGCGCCAGATAGAGCTGACCACCGATCTGGGCGCCGAGCTGCTCCGAAGTGTCCGCCACAGACAAAACTATAACCGATGACAGATCGTCTGAATTCAGATAGTTTTGATTCATGAATATTTCTATTGTGGGAGCCGGGCTGGCAGGCCCCCTGCTCGCACAGGGCCTGCGCCGAGCCGGAATCACCGTCGAACTCTACGAACGCGAAGCCGCGGGCCACCACAGCCAGGGCTATCGCATCCACCTCGATCCGGAGGGAGACCTCGCATTGCGTGCGTGTTTGCCGTCGGACCGCTACGAACGAATCGTCGCCACCGCGGGCAAGCGCGGGACGGGCGTGCGGTTCCTCGACCCGCAACTGCACGTCGTCCGGGAAATACTGGTTCCGCCGTCGGCGGAGGAGGATGTGCACGGGCGACACCTGACCGTCGACCGACTCACGCTGCGCAAGCTCCTACTCACCGGCATCGATGTCCACCACGGCGCATCCTTCCAACGCTTCGAATTGCTCGACGACGGCCGGGTCCGCGCCTACTTCGACGACGGCACGGTCACCGATGCGGATCTACTCGTCGCCGCCGACGGCACGCATTCCCGTATCCGGGCCCAATGGCTGCCGGAGGCGGAGGTAGTCGAAACCGGCCAAGCGAAGATCTACGGCAAGACAGCGCTGACCGACGAGATCCGCGCGCTCACCCCGGAGGCAGCACTGGACGGATTCAGCGTCGTCTCCGGTACCGACGGACGATTCATGTCGCTGGCCGCCCACGAATTCGCCTCCGGCGACGGCGACGACTACGTCATGTGGGTGGTCGCCGCGCCGACCACACTGATTCCGGGCGACCTGTCCGCAATGGACAAGCAGCAACTGCAGAAGATCGCCACCGAGCTGATCGACGACTGGCCCGACAATCTCGCCGCACTCGTGCGCCATGCCGATCCGGAATCCGTCCACAACACCACCATCCGGACCGCAAAACCGTTGCGGCACTGGGAAACCGGGCCGGTCACACTGATGGGCGACGCCATCCACACCATGATCCCCGCCGGGAGCAGCGCGGCGACAGCCCTGCGGGATGCCGCCCTGCTCTGTCGCCGCATTACCGAGCGGACCGGTTCACTGCGCGATGCGGTGCATGCCTACGAAACCGAAATGCTCGATTACGGTTTCGCGATGGTGGAACGCTCGCTGCGCAGCGTCACCTGAACTTCACTGCGGCCCCCGCAGCTTCTTGGCCGTCTGCACCGCGGTCAGCGCATTGAGACGGCCGAAGCCGTACTTGTCACTGCGCCCGTCCGCACCGTACGCGCCGTGTTGCGGATCGATCATGTCGCACGACTGCTTCAACAAGTCCTTGACCTCGCTCGACGTGAGATCCGGATGCACCGACAACACCAACGCCACAACACCGGCCGCCCCTGGGCAGGCGCTCGAAGTGCCACCGAAGCTATTGGTGAAATTGCCCGCGGCATCGCCGTCATCGGTCGTGCCCACGTTGTATCCGGCGCGACCGTGCCGATCGACAGTCCAGATGCCGGCGGTCAGGGCATCGGGATGATGGAACGCCGGATGTCCGATGTCGTTACTAGGGAAAGCGCACCAGACGGCCTTGCCGAAATCGCTGTAGACACTGCGCTTTCCGGTGTCATTGCAGGCCGCGACCGCGATGACCTTCGAGAAACTCGCGTATCCGTCGTTGTCGACGGGCTCATTGCCATTGCCCGCCGCGAAGAGCACGACACACCCCTTGCCATTGCGTCCGTTCGTCACCGCGTGCTCGATCGCCAGGCGGGTGCTCGCCGGCAGCGGCACAACCTGACTGTGCGCCGGATCGCCCGGCTGGAACCAGAGCCCGTCGGCCGGACCCCAACTGCACGATATGACGTCGGCGCCGTGGTCGGCGGCCCACTTGAAGGCGCTCGCCTCTGCCTGCGATCCGAGATCGGAGGCGAGCCGAATCGGCATCAACCGGGCCTCGGGAGCCACTCCGGAGGCGCCGAGGGTGCCATTGGCACAGGCGACACCCGCGCATGCGGTTCCGTGATTATCTCCTCTTTCGGCGCCGGTTCCGTGCGTATCGCGCGGACGCGGATCGTTGGTCTGTCGGGTCGCATCGCGCGGTGCGACGACCTTGCCTGTCCCGCCGAACTCGGGGTGGTCGATATCGACACCGTCGTCGATCAGCGCGATCGTCGCTCCACCGCCACGCGTAATCGCGTGGGCCGCTTCGACATTCGCGTGTGCATTGATCGTGGCGCCGCCGATGGTCGTCGCCTTCAGATGCCACTGCTGCGGGAAGATCGTCTTGCGGGCACGCCGCCGGATCAACTCGGGATGGCAGTACTCGACATCGTCGCGGCTGAGTAGCCCGTTCGCGATATCGAATACCTGCTGGCCGGTCCCCTCGGGCGCGGCGGTGAAGTACGCGTTGACGGCGTAGTCCACCGTCTCCTTGATCCGCAGACCGGCCTCGCCGAGCACCGCCCGACACCGTTCGGGGTCCGCGTCATCGGTGAACTTCACGAAGACGTTCTCCGTGTACAGCACGGGCTCGCCGCTCACCGGATCCACGAGTACATGACCAGCGAAACGCACCTCCGGCGCGGCGGCGAGCACGGACTTGCGCTGGGCGACCGAGCGCGTATCGGGCGGCACCCGAAACACCTCGACGCCCGCCTCCGGATAGGACACCACCAGTGCCGTGTCATCCAGCTCACCGCTCAGCGGGATGCGAACCGATCCGATGGAGCGGGGCAGCGGACGTCTGTCCTGGGTTCGGACCGCGATCAGGTCCGGGCTTTGTTCCAACACAAAACCAGGATCATTCTTTGTCCCGAAATTTGCGGTAGGCATGACGACTCCTTATCTGTGACCGCCCGAACACCATCGCAAAATTAGCGCCGACCTGCGACGATGTATCGAGTACCGACTACTCGAAAACAATCGGACCCACCAATTGCCCGTTCGGTGAGTCGGGGGCTATCACTCGTATTCAGCGCTTGCGGGTACCGAAAATGCTACGGCTGATCTCGCGCCCCGCGGCGGTTGCGGCCGAACGCAGAAAGCTCTTCACCGCCGGATTCTTCATAATGCGCTCGGCGGCGGATTCCTCCTCTGGGGCGGCCTTCGAGCGCCCCGGCGCCCGAGCTGCCTCCGGTTCCTGCTGTGCCGCAGCGGCTTTCGCGGCCATGATCTCATAGGCAGACTCGCGATCGATGGTCTGGCCGTACTTTGCCGCCAACGCGCTGGATAGCGCCCGTGACTTGATCTGATCCTCGCCGATGGTGTCCATCAGCGAGCGCGGCGGCTGAATCCTGGTCCACGCCACGGGAGTTGGCGCACCCTTCTCCGAGAGCACCGTCACGATCGCCTCACCCGTCCCCAGTGAGGTGAGCGCCTGCTCCAGGTCGTAGACACCAGTCTTCGGGTAGGTGCGCACCGTCTTGGACAGCGCCTTCTGATCGTCGGGAGTGAAGGCACGCAGTGCGTGTTGAATGCGCGCACCCAGTTGGGAGAGCACCGAATTCGGGATATCGGTGGGCAGCTGTGTGCAGAAGAAGACGCCCACGCCCTTGGACCGGATCAACTTGACCGTCTGCTCCACCTGCTCCAGGAATGCCTTCGAGGCATCCGCGAACAACAGATGCGCCTCGTCGAAAATGAAGACCAGCTCGGGCTTTTCGACATCGCCGACCTCGGGCAGTGTCTGGAACAGATCGGCGAGCACCCACATCAGGAAGGTCGAGAACATCACCGGCCGCGCCGCCTGCGCACCGAGTTCGAACAGCGTGATAACGCCCTGACCGCCCTCGGTCCGCAACAGATCGCCCGGATCCAGTTCGGGCTCACCGAAGAATGTGTCACCGCCGTCGGCCTCGAGATTCACCAGCGCGCGCAGGATCACACCTGCCGTCGCGCCCGAAACCCCGCCGATGCCCTCGAGATCCTCCTTGCCCGCCGGGCTGGTGAGATGGGTGATGACCGCGCGCAGATCTTTCAGATCCAGCAGACCGAGGCCCGCCTTATCCGCCCAGTGGAAAATCAGCCCGAGGGTGGACTCTTGAGTTTCATTGAGCCCCAACACTTTACTGAGCAGCACCGGACCGAATGCGGTAATGGTCGCGCGGATCGGCACCCCGACACCACCGGTACCGAGCGAGACGAATTCGGTCGGATAGCCGCTCGGCGCCCAGTCCTGCGCACCGGTCTCGGTGGCCCTGGCGCTGAGCTTTTCACCACCGCGCCCCTGCTGCGCGAGGCCCGACAGGTCACCCTTGATATCGGCGAGCACCACCGGAACCCCAGCCCGAGATAGCTGTTCGGCAATGCCCTGCAGTGTCTTCGTCTTACCCGTACCGGTCGCGCCTGCGACCAACCCGTGCCGGTTCATGGTGCGCATCGGAATCCGCACGCGCGCAGTCGGATCCACTGCGCCATCCACGACAACAGTGCCCAATTCCAGTGCTGCCCCGTCGAACGCATACCCGGCCGCGATCTGCTGCGCCACCGACTGCTGCGCGTCCTGCGCGGTCTTGTTCGCCGCCAACTGCGCGGATTCCGCCGCGGCAGCGCTGGCCGCCGCGGTCTCCACGGTCGCGGCGACCTTGGATTGCGCGGCCTCGGCCTGCGCCACGGCATTCACCGCATTCGGATCCGCGCTCGCGGCAGCGGCCTCCTGCTCGGCCAACTCGCGTTCGGCGGCCTCGGCCGCAGCGGCGGCTTCCTCGGCCACGCGCGCCGCTTCCTCGGCTGCTTTCCGAGCCGCGACCACCTTCTCCTGAGGGGTGGGCCCACCCGTCTCCCGACCGCCGCCCCCCGTCGAATCGCTTCGCGATCCTGCGTCCATCGCGTCCTCCGTCTGGTCTGACCCTGACTGCTTTCGCAGTGTTAGCTGTCGTGCCGAAACGCATACGCCGATCTTCCGCAAACTCTATCGCCGCTACTCCCACTGAGACGGTTCGACCCAGTGGGGATATGCACTGCCGAAGGCTCGCCAATAAATACAGCTGATGTTGCCGGGGTGTCCGACAAATACGTGGTGTCGAATTCGGAGCTTTTGATACACGGCCTACGCTGCGGCAACGCAGCCGGGTGAGCCCCGTCGGTCACGACCAAACGGCTACTGTGTGTCCAGTGAGCGACAAATACGTGGTGTGGATGGATTGCGAGATGACCGGTCTGCGCCTCGACAGCGACAAGCTGATCGAGGTGGCCGCGCTCGTGACCGACAGCGACCTCAATATTCTCGGTGACGGCGTGGATATCGTCATTCACGCCGACGATGCGGCCCTGGCCGCCATGCCGCAGGTGGTCGCCGACATGCACGCACGTTCGGGCCTGACCGAGGAAGTGCGCCGCTCCACGGTCACCCTCGCCGAAGCCGAGCAGCAGGTACTCGACTACATCCGGGCATACGCCCCGACCGCGGGCACGGTTCCGCTGGCCGGCAATTCCATCGCAACCGACCGCGGTTTCATCGCCCGCGATATGCCCGCACTCGATGCGCATCTGCACTACCGGATGATCGATGTGAGCTCCATCAAGGAGCTGTGCCGACGCTGGTACCCGCGCATCTACTTCGGCCAGCCGGAGAAGGGCCTGACCCACCGCGCCCTGGCCGATATCAAGGAATCCATCCGCGAACTGGAGTACTACCGGCGCACGGCCTTCGTCGCCGCACCGGGCCCGTCGACCGCGGAGATCACCGCCGTCGCGAACGAACTCAGCGGCGGCGACAAGGAGACCGCGCAAAACGCCACGTCAGAAACCGATTAGGGACTCGAGGGGTTGACACGCTAATATCGACCGCGCTGGTGATTCACCGGCGATGGTGGCTGTAGTTCAGTTGGTAGAGCACCAGGTTGTGATCCTGGCTGTCGCGGGTTCGAGTCCCGTCAGCCACCCGTTTGACTCGGTGCGCGAACCGCCTCATATGAGGCGGTTCGCGCACCGAGTCATGTCTATACTCCAGATTTGAATCACATTGCGCTGCAACATATTGCCGTGAATTCGAGACTCCGGAAGCCGTCGAACACGATGCAGACACGACCAAAGGGCTCAACGTCGGAGGCACCTGATGATGCGCTGACCGGCACTTTCTCTTTGGTTCGCATGCTGGGGCATTAGGAATCGACTGTCTCATTGCGCGAACGTGCAGCCAACTTCTCGAACAGCAACATACCCCATGACCTGCGACAACGCGCCCGGTGCGCGTCAGACCCGGAGCCGAAGGCCCGGGCACCCCGATCCTTGCACAGAGGCCCTGGCCGGCGATTTTCGTCGGCCAGGGCCTGGCTTGTTGCTGCGGTCACCTCCCGGCAGGCAGGAGGTTGCGGGAGTGGATTTACTGTCCCACCACAGGTGTCCACTGCACGGCGGGTGAGACGCCGGGGATCGGCTTGCCGATGACGGCCACCGGGACGAAGAAGTTCACCTGCCCGATTGCCATCGCCAGGGTAGCCAGGGCCTTGTCGTCGTAATGGGCACTCGCCTGCGCGTACAGCTCGTCGGACACCCGCGCGCCCCCCGGTGACGGTTGCAGGACGGCCTCGGCAAGGGCGAGCGCGGCGCGCTCGGCCTCGCTGAAGTAGGGGGCGTCCTGCCAGGTCGCCACGGCCGCGATGCGCTCCTCGGACTCGCCTGCCTTGCGCAGGCCTCCGACATGCTGCAGCACCAAATAGGTGCTCCCGACGATCTGACCGGCGCGCAACTGGATCAGGCCGATCGTGGTCCGCGGCACCGCGCCGTTACCGGTAGCCTTGAACAACGCCTTGGTGACCTCGCCCATTTCCGGGACGAGCTGTAGTGGGTTGGGCAGCCGCGAGCCGGTCGATTCCAGTGTGGTGGTCGCATCGGTTGACATGATGATTTCCGTTCTCCTGCTATCACTTTGGTGTGGATATCCCGTCAGTGGATCTGCATTTCCGGCACCCGGGTCGCGAGGAATCGGACAATGAGTTCCGCTGTGGCATCGGGCTTTTCCGAATGCAGGTAGTGGCCGCCCGCTATGGTCGCGAGCTGCCCGATACCTGGCGGCATCGCGGAGATGACCGCTTCGCCCTCGGCTGTCGGATCGGCGAAATCCGGGTCAAGCGTGCCCATGATCACCAGCGCTGGGCAGGCGACATTGGGCAACTGCGCGTGCGCATCGGCCGGCGTGGACTCGGTCTTCATGAATTCCGCCATCCGCCCCGGTTCCCGCAAAGTGGAAGCCAACGCCGCCATAGACGCGGAATAGTCGGCCGGCTTACTCGCGTAGGCCACGTCGAGGTAGCGAAGCCACCATCGCAGGCTTCCCGTCGCGGCCATCCCGAGCCGCACCATCCCCTGCCGGTACCGGCGAACCCTGATGAAACCCGGCACGCTGAACTTTTGGAGCAGCGTGAAAGGGTTGATCTCCACAATGCCCGTGACGAGCTCCGGCGCGGTGGCAGCGGCGATCGTCGCCGCGCCCCCGGAAATTGAATGTCCGACGATCACCGCCGGGCCGCCGAAGTGCCGGATCACCCCGACCATGTCCCGCGCCACATCGGTCCGGCTGATGACTGCCCGCCCGGTCTGCGACACCCAGTCCATCGACGACTCGCCATGCCCTCGAATGTCCATATTGACAACCCGGTAGCCCGCCGCCGCCAGCCGGGGCGCCACGGCTCGGTACGCCTGGCGATGGTCACCGATGCCGTGCGCCAACAACACGAGCGGACCCTCCCCAAACACCTCGCAGGCAATCCGACCACCGGTCAATTCCACAAATTCGGTCACTGCATCGCCTCTCCTGAAGTCCCTGCAGGTCAGGGACACACTGTGATGACCGAAATTGAACGGCAGAACGCAGCCGAGATCGAGGACGGCGGCAGACTCGGTCACCGAGCTGGCAGGGATCGTCACCAGGCAGCCATAATGTCGACGTGTTTACTCGGACTGTCGTGTTCGTCGTCTACGACGGTTTCCAGCTGCTCGACCTGGCAGGTCCGCTGGATGTGTTCGCCGCGGCCAACCACGCAGTGGGCGCTCCGGCCTATCGACTGATCACGGCGTCGCCGGGCGGCCGGGCGATCGAACTCGCGGGCGGGGCGAGTTTCGCTGTCGACCGAGCATTGGAGGAGGTAGCTGCCGCCGACGAGGCGATCGACACCATGCTCGTAGTCGGGGGCATGGGGGCGTTCGTGCCGAAGACGTCGTCGGAGGTGGCGCGGCAACTGCCCGCACTCGCGCGGCGGTCCCGGCGGATCACCTCGGTGTGCGCGGGCGCGTTGGTGCTGGCCGCCGCAAAGCTGCTGGACGGGTATCGAGCCACCACGCACTGGGGGGCCATGGATCATCTGGCCCGCGCATTTCCACTGGTAAGGGTGGAGCCAGACCGGATTTTCGTCCACGACCGCAATCGGTGGACGTCGGCCGGGGTCACTGCGGGCATCGATATGGCGCTGGATTTGGTGGGTGCCGATCTGGGCACCGAGCTCGCGCAGCTCGTCGCCCGGCAACTGGTCATTTACGTCCAGCGGGCGGGCGGCCAGGAGCAGGTCAGCGCGCAGCTGCGAAGCCGGCCCGCCCGAACGCCGTCGATCCGCGCGGTACAGCAATGGCTGCCCGAGCACCTGACCGAGGATCTGACGATCGCCGCGCTGGCCAGTGGAGCGGGTATGAGCGAACGCACCTTTGCGCGAACATTCCGCGCCGAGACGGGTACCACTCCTGCACAGTTCATCGAGACCTTGCGGCTGGAGGCGGCTCGTAGACTGCTGGAGAGCACCGACCTCACCGTCGACGCGATCGCGCGCACGGTCGGCTACAAGCACGGTAAGACACTGCACCGGGTGATCGCGCGGCGGCTGTCCACCACCCCTGATGGCTACCGGCAGCTTTTTGCCTCAACCACCGCTCATCCCCAGCTCCACTCTGCGTGACTCGAGGCACTGTAGGGCATCGACCCGTCCGGACCTTTCGGCGTTCCTCGGACTGTTCTCAATGGTTAGGCCATCAGTTCCACTGGATCTCGGCGTGAGGCCAGCAGCCCCACAACAGTCCCGACCTGCCGGATCACGATCTGCTGCCCCCTGACCAGGATTTCCCGGTTCGTATGCCGGGACCTCCGGGACCCGAACGTCGCGGTGCGCGAACCGTCCCCAGAGGACGGTTCGCGCACTATGACCAGCAGATCCTTCACTGTCGACGATATCGTCCACCGGAATTCGGAAGACCGGGACCAGCCGATCTGGGGCAGTAATCATTACCCGAGCAACAGCTCTTCGGCTAGTTACAGGAACCAGCTGCCGCGCAAGGTATTTCGGAATCGAATGCTCGTCCGCCGGCGCTGAGCGTGACTGTTCACGTCACTGGCCCTCACGGGCCCATTCTCGTTCGGGCCGGGCAGATTCGGCGGCATAGTCCTTGGCGAATGCTGCGCAGTGCTCTTGTGCTGATCGGGTGCGGGGAATGCGGTGGCATTGCATCGGGAGCCGGTCGCTGAGCACAAGTCCGGTGGCCCGCCGGTGTCGGATCTGCGGACGGTGCAGCGAGCGATCAACCGCACGCGTCAATTCTTGTCGGGCCGGATAATGGCGCCGTTGAGGATCCGTAGCAAAAACCGCATGATCGACGCGGAGACATGCACTGGCCGCCCCCATGTGGCCTCCATCGCGTGGAGGCCACGACGGCCGACTGGCGCGGCCGGGATCAACCACGCGGTTCATATCGGCGACAACCATTCCTTGCTCGTCGTTGCCGCCTCCAGCGCATCCGGCAACGGGTCTACACCGAGGCCGGACCCGTCAGGCACGGTGATGTATCCGGCTTCCAGCCGGAGCGGTTCGATGATGTCTTGTTCGTAATAGCGATCCGAGGCCACGATGTCCGCGGGCAACGTGCAACCGGGTAGCGCCGCTACCGCCAGATTCGCCGCCTGACCGAGCCCGGTTTCCAGCATTCCGCCGCAAAAAGCCGGTACGCCGTGTGCCACACAGACATCGTGGGTCGAGCGCGCCTCGAGATAGCCGCCGACACGTCCGGCTTTGATATTCACCACCGAGCACGCCCCCAGCTCGATCGCATCGGCAGCGCCCCGGGCCGAGAGAATCGATTCGTCCAGGCAGATCGGCGTACGCAGGCGAAGGGCGAGCATGATGTGATCGCGGCAGCAGTCCTCGGCAAGAGGCTGTTCCAGCAGTTCGAGGCCGAACTCGTCGAGACCAGCGAGGTGGTCGGTATCGGCCGATGTATAGGCGCCGTTCGCGTCGACCTGCAGCTTAAGAGCGTCGCCGAACCGCTCCCGTACCGCCCGCACGGGCGCGACATCCCATCCTGGCTCGATCTTGAGCTTGATCCGCTGGTAGCCCTGTTCCAGATATTCCATGACGGTATCCAGCAGTTCGGGTATCTCGTCCATGATCCCGATCGAGACACCCGCGGCCACCGATGTGCGAGTCGCGCCGAGATATCCGGCGTAAGAACGTCGTCGGGCGCGCAGCCAGGCGTCGAGGATCGCCATCTCCAACGCGGCCTTGGCCATTCGATGACCAGGAAACCGCGCAAGCGTGGGCGCTACATCATCCGGGTCGAGATCTCGGCCGGCCAGCGCCGGCAACAGAAACCGGCGGATGACGTCGGCGGCGCCATCGATGTACTCGGAGGAAAAACTCGGAGAGGGCAGTGCTACGCACTCGCCCCAACCCTGGGCGTCCGAGGCAACCACCCGCAGCAGGAGAATGTCGCGCGACAATTCGACCCCGAACGAAGTCCGAAATGGGCTGCGTAGCGGAAGGCCCAGCCGACGCAGCTCAACGCCCTCGAGCCGCACCTTCACAGCTTGGCATATCAGCCTCTTGCCGATAGCCGCTTACTATCACCAATTATCTGACAGATCACTGTTTCACTCCGTAGACTGCGGGCATCAGGGGCGGTGTCACCGGGACGCTACCCCGGCTGATCAGAAAGACACCAAGTTCGTGATGCGTTCGGCGGTAATCGCAGCTTTCCTCGGCACAACCCTGCTCGCAGGCGCCACCGGTACCGCGACCGCGGATATCGTGGTCGAACCGGGCACCGGATCCAGTACGGGTTCGAGCTCGACCACCACCGGATCGGCCGGCGGTCTCACCACCACCGGCTCCTCGGGCACCGGCTCGGCCGGTGCCGCGATGTCCGGGTTCGAGAATCTGCTGTTCGGCGGGCCGCTACTGTGCGCCGCGCTCGGGAGCGCCGTCGGAGCGACGCTCACTTGCGCGTCGGGCTAGCTGTTGTCGGCGTTGCCCGCCCTCCACTCCGACCACGGGATGTTCCAGTCCCCGAGGCCGTCCACACCCGAAAGCGTGCCGCCCACGGTGTTCCTGACGATGGTGATATCGCCGCGCTTGGCGTTCTGCAAAACCCACAGCGCGTTGGCGGGGCTCAGGTTCAGGCAGCCATGGCTGGTGTTCGAGTAGCCCTGCGCACCGACCGACCACGGCGCGGAGTGAAAGAAGATGCCCGAGTAGGAAAGCCGGGTCGCGTAGTCGACCGGCGTCTTGTAGCCGTTCGCCGAACTCACCGCGACGCCGTAGGTCGAGGAGTCCATGATGATGCGGTCGAAACGATCGCCGACGATGTAGATGCCGTTATCGGTGGGCGTGCTGTCCTTACCCATCGAGGTCGGCATGGTCCGCACCACCTCGCCGTTCATCTCCACTGTCACCTGCTTGGTGTTGTCATCCGCAGTGAAGATCGTCGGATCGCCGATGGTAAAGAACGAGTGGATATTGTCCTGACCGAACAGTCCGTTGCCGAGATCACGGCCGTAGACGTTCACATCGATGGTGACCTTGGTGCCCGGCGCCCAGAAATGCTCCGGCCGCCACCGGACTTCGCGATTGTTCACCCAGTAGAAGGCGCCCTCGACCGGCGGCTCAGTGGTGATCTTGATCGCGTTCTGCACGGACTTGCGATCCGGAATGTTCTCGTCGAACTGCACGGCCACCGGCTGACCGATGCCGACCACCTCGCCCTCGCCCGGCAACAGATACGGCTTGGTCTGACTGCCCGGAGAACTGGTGGTGAAGCTCAATACGGTGGAGTTCGCGCCGCCCAGCCCGATCGCGTCGGCCTTCAGCCTGTAATTCTTGCCGTAGCCGAGTACTTCGGTGGTCTCCCAGGTCCGCCCGTCCGCGGCCAGCTTGCCCGCGACCGGAACACCCTGTGAGTTGGTCAATGTCACGGTGGTGAACTTGCCGTCGTCGACCTTGAAGGTCAGCGGCACGCCTGGCGAAACCCCCATGTCACCGTCCTTGACCGGCGACAACAGCTTGGGCTTCATCAGCTCGGTGATCGGATTACGGTCGATGGCCACCGTCGAGTTGTCAGCGGCGTTGGACGACGAACACGCCGTCAAGGCCAGCGCTAACACCGCGCATACGATTACCGGTCCCGTGATCTTTCTCATCGACCGATGTCGACCCAGACCAACGCTCATAACCAAACCCCGTTTCAAGTCCCGATGCACCAGGGCACCGATGGCTCGGAATCCAACCCGACCACGCTCCTCCCGCAACGCCGACGGAGTTCGGTTCGGACCACGCTCCAGACATTCTGCCAGCGCAACGGGTCCGGTCCAATGTGAAATCACTCCGCCTCAGGCGAGTTCCATCGGTTAGATCATCCGCGCCCCACCGGGTGTTAACACCCATCGCGAACTCGCCCATCGCCCCCGGTCAGAAACCGATTTCACTTCTGGGTACTCGGCCTGTTAATGTTTGTCCCGCACCGGAACACGGAGCGCAGCAAGACACGCGCCATTAGCTCAATTGGCAGAGCAGCTGACTCTTAATCAGCGGGTTCGGGGTTCGAGTCCCTGATGGCGCACTTAAATTAGCAGGTCAGGCCCGATTTCATGATCGGGCTTGTTTCGCTGTACCGGACCGTCACCAAAAGAACACCAAAAAGTCACCACCAATGACCAATGGTTCCTCAGCTGGCGGTACTACCCCAGCTCCAGCACAGCCGATGAGTCCGGTGCCTGCTCCGGCGAGACGATGTAACGCCGCTCCGTGATGCCCTCACGAGAATCCCCCAACTCTGTGTGCAGATCGCGCAGCACTCCACCGCAGCCGGGAAACACGAGCGCCCGTAAGGCCAGCGCTGCCAAGCGCCGACGACTGAGCGAATAGCTGGACAGACCCTTTTTCGCGCCGTCGGGTGGCGCTGATGACGAGGGATTCAGCCTCGGGACGCGGGGCCTATAATTGTTTGGTATGGATGTCAGGCACCGGGATGGTGCAGGCAGCCTACCCGCTGTCACCTACAGCTTTGTCGGTCGAGACCGCGAGCTGGAAAAGATCAGCACCCTACTGCTGGGCCCAGCCCGGTTGATCACCCTCATCGGCCCCGGTGGCATCGGGAAGACTCGTCTGGCCGTCGAAGCGGTGCGCCGTTGCGGTAAAGCCGAAGCCAGGAAAACACGAGCGTACTGGGCTCGATTGGCTCGATTGACTCCGGATTCGGATTCGACCGCGGTCGCGGAAGAAGTCGCCCATGCAGTGATCAAGGCGGATTTCTCCGGGCGATCGGCGTGGGACGCCTTGGTCGACACCCTCACCCCGACCGATACCACCGGACGTGCCCCGCACTCCGTGCTGGTGCTCGACAACTGCGAGCACGTACTCTCCGGTGTCGGGCCCCTGATCGCCGACCTCATCGAGACGGTACCGGGGCTGAGCATCGTGGCCACCAGCCGAGAACCCATCGGCTGGATCGACGAACACCTGATCACCGTTCCGCCGCTATCGCAGCGCGAGGCCCTGGCCCTATTTCGGCAACGCGCCGAACTCACCGAACATCCCGTCACCGGTAAAGACCAGACCACCACCGCCGCCGAGATCTGCCGCCACGTCCACAACCATCCCCTCTACATCCAATTGGCGGCCGCACGCCTGCTTCGCCAACCGATGGCCGCCATTCTGCACGGGCTCACCGGCCACGCTGATGACACTCGACTGAGTTGGTCGCATGGCCCCCGCGTGGGCGCCGACCCGCGCCATCGAGGAGTCGTCGACGTCATCTCCTGGTCCTACGAGCTGTGCAGCGACAAGGAACGTCTGCTCTTCGACCGCCTGTCGGTGTTCGCCGCCGGCTACGACACCAATCCCGACGACACCACAGCGGCTGCACCGGATGTGGGTGCCGAGCTGGACGCCATCGAGACAATCTGCTGCGACGACGAAACCAGCGATACCCGAGTGACCCTGACCCGGCCGGAAATCGAGGGCCTGCTCGAGCGGCTTGTCGATCAATCGTTGGTCACGACGCACAGGACGGCGACCACGGTGCGGTATTCACTAGTGGAGAGCCTGCGGGTATTCGCCCAACAGCGACTGCGCCAGCGCTCCACCGCCGCGGTGGACGAACCCACCCGCTTGGCCCAGCGGCACTGCAGCTACTACCACGACAGGATCGCCTACGCCGCAGCCAACTGGTTCGATCCCGAAGGGCAAGCCCTGGTGGACTGGGCCCGGACGGTCTGGGCCAACACCCTCACCGCGATCGAAACCAGCATCACCACCCCGGGCCGAGCCGGAGACGGTCTGGAGATCTGTCTCGGGCTGATCACACTGCAGGTGTGCTTCACCAGCGGCTCCGTACGAGAAATTCGCCAGTGGACCCTACGCTGCCTCGACGCCACCCGGGCAGCAACCCCGCAACCCTTCGAACTCCAGATCGGGGCCATGGCCACCATCGCATGGCTCGCCACGCTCCAAGGCACCCACGAGGATGCCGAACAGCTGCTCGATGACTGCGTTTCCGCCTGCATCCCCGACCCAGACATCATTCGGAACTGGCGAGACACCGCCGAGACCGACATCGGGCTGCCCGCTCCAGTCGAATTCGCATGGGGTGCGGAGCTCATATTCGCGCGCCGTGACGCCCGCGCCATCACCGTCCTGAGCCGAGCCAGGGATAAATTCGAGGCCTACGGCGACCACGGCGCTGCCTCAATGAACGAGCTGTTCGCTGCCCTGGCCGCTGGCATGCTGGGAACCGCGCAGCAAGCCCACGAGATTACGCAGCATTACCTAGAGCGCGCGTCCATTTCCGGAATTCCATGGGAAAAGGCTTGCGCCGACCTCACCAGGGCGGCAGCCTTGACGCTGCACGGCAACCCCACCGATGCACTGGCTCTCGAACGATCCTCGCTGGCGTATCACCTCGCCACCAACGAGCAATGGGCCGCGGTGTGGTTGGTGCAATACCGCACCTGGTCATTGGCGCACATCATCACCGACTCGATCGTCGCCGGAAAACCCGACCGCAAGAAACTGATTGCCTTGGCCACCGAAATCGCCCACTTGGCCGGCGGCACCACCACCCTACGAGCCAAGCTCGGCATCGACTTCAAGGCGTCTGGTCCCCTCTTCGACGAATCCGAAAAAGCTATCGCTGTCGCCCGCCGGGTACTGGGGCCCGACGCCTTCACTACGGCAGAAGCCCGAGGCATGCGCCTGCGTCCGGAACGAAACGAAGTGCAACGGCTGGCACTGGGCACACTGACCATCGATACTCCAGCGGACGCGGGCGCCACATCGCACTGGTACGAATTGACCCGGACCGAACAACAGGTCGCGATCCTGGCCGCGGCCGGGTGGACCAACGTCGACATTGCCTTCCGCCGTGGAAAGTCGTCCCGAACTGTCGACGCCCAAATCGCGGCGATTTTCAATAAACTGGCCATCACTTCACGTGCCGACATATCCGAGCACATCCCCAGTAGATTCACCGACCAGGTCCGAGGCGAAACCGCCCGACGACCGCGCTGACAGCAGGGACTGTCTGAAAGACCCGCGCATCCGATCTCGGTCTGACCTACCCGATCCTTGTGGTCAGCGAACTCGCCCCCTCCCCTCCCCTGGCACGAACATATCGGCGACGACGACGAAACCGTCGCGGACGTACGCGATCAGCCCGCCCAGCTAACGGCGTGTGGTGTCCTTCCCGGCGACCGTGCCGGTGAAGGTATGTTTCGATGTCGATGCCGTCGAGTGGCAGACGGACGGCGTTCTGAATGCCCCGGCTCCCCTGACATGTCGGGATTCTTCGAGGTCAGCCTCCCGCCCACCCCAGAGGTGCTTGTGTTCGCGAGCCCTGCTGATGCCTTTTCATAGGTATAGCCCACGTCCATTACCGATGCTGGGGTCTATACCTACGGCCCATGCTGGTTGTCGTGCAGAAGACGAAGGTCTGGGTGACGCCGTCATCAGCCCTTCAACCACACAATCTTGCGACGGGCCGAGCTCGACTTCATTGCCGAGTCGACGGCGAACAGGTGCGTATATGCCGCCCTGCGATGACAAATCCATCCGGCTGACCGAAGTGTAATCTCTCGTGGCCGACCGACCGGAAACCGAATCATCCATGACAACTGCACTATTACCTCTTGCATACGGATACGTGCGTGACGATTTGCTCTGTGACCGCGACTGGAATTCGAGCGAAGCCAGACTGCGGGACACTGCCAGGTCACTCGGCTACGAGCTGGGCACCGTGTTTCGCGAGCCCCCACCACAGAACGGGACACTGCCCCCGGCGTTCGTCGATCTCGTCCAGGAATGCAGGCGAGCCGAGGCACACACCGTGATAACCCTGCGTGGACACATGTCGGATATGTCGGTGTGCCGGATGGTCCTGCTGGCGGTCCTCGAAGTGCGAGCCGGTGCCGCGGTGCACGAAGTCGAGTTGTGAACCATTCCATCAGCGCATCAGCCGCGAGGTACGGCTGAAGCTATGCACCGTCGTTGCCATCGCGCAGGGAATGGATCATGCTCCGCAGGATCCGGAAGGCGTTTGACTGCTCGGTCTCGGTCATGCAGGCCAGCATTCTGACCTCGACGGACCGGACCGCTACGGTCGCCTTCTCGAGGCTCCGTCGGCCGCGAGGCGTGAGCCGCGTGGGCAGAACCTTCCCGACGGGTGCCTCCGCAGGCCTGGTCACGTAGCCGTCTCGTTCCAGGGCCTGGAGCAGCACGTTCATCGTCTGCCGGGTCACGAACGCGCCCCGCGCGAGCTCGGAGTTCGACAAGCCCGGTCGTTGAGCCAGCAGCTCGAGGCAGGAGTAGTGCGTCACGCTCATCCCGAGCGGCCGCAGCACCTCGTCCATGGCTGCACGCAGCGCGCTCGACGCCTCTTTCAGCAGGTAGCCCAGTGACGTCTCCAAGTCGACGCCAGCACCGTCTTGACTCATGTCAGTATTCTGACATAGATTAACCGGTGTCAGAAAACTGACACAGACTGAGGAGCATCATCATGCCCGCCACCGGCCCCGACTTCATCTCGCTCCAAGCGCGCGACCTCGACGCTTCGCAGGCGTTCTACGAGCAGTACCTCGGCCTCGTCCGCTCGCAGACCGGACCTCCGCACGCCGTCGTCTTCGACACGAAGCCGATCGCGTTCGCACTCCGCGACGTCGTTTCCGGCACCGATCTCGCATCCGTTGCTCAGCCCGGCATCGGTGCCGCGATCTGGCTCCACGCCACAGACGTCCAGGCCATTCACGATGCTCTCGTCGCCGACGGTCACACCATCGTCTCCGCACCGATCGACGGCCCCTTCGGTCGGACATTCACCTTCGCCGACCCCGACGGCTACCAGGTCACGCTCCACGACCGCGCCTGACAGGCCAAACGCCACCGGACGATCACCAGCCCCCGCAGAGCGCGGTTGCGCCCGAGACTCGAGAATCCGGGCGACGTTTGTCTACCCCGGGGTGATACCGATACCGACCAGCCGCGACCCCGTCGCCCGTAACGAGTGCGCACTCCAGCGCGCGGCTGGCCGTATCCCGGCCGACGTGGCTCCGACGGTGGCCGCGATCCTGACCCGACACGCACCAGCCGCCACGGCGATGAACGCCTTCTACTGGAAACTGTTCGATGGCGAAATCCACACGGATTACGCCCAGTTGGTAGATCAGCACGATCTGACCATTTGACCGGTCATCGGGTGCATGAGCGCGCTCGACCGACGCGCGACGCATCTTGTGGTTCCTGAGCGAGAAATCGGTCGAAGCCCCATCTCACCCGCCTGTTTGCCAAGCTCCGCGTCTCGTCTCGCGCCGAACTCGCCGCCGTCGGCGCCGGTGTCCGGCATCGGCCACGACTCGACCGGTAACCGATTTGAGGGGTTTCCCTACTACCTGCGCTGTCCGACGGTATCCGAAACTTGTTGCGGCAGTGGCGTCGAACGTCTGACCGGCGAAATCTCGGCGAGCTGCGGAAGCCGAGACCGGAGGACGTGCGCTGTGCAACCCATCCATGCCGACCTCTGGTGTACGGCATCGCGGCCGGACCGCCGATGAGCGCGGCATTGTCAGGTCCTGTCGTCGTACGGAGCGCCCACATGGAGCCGATCGAGACCAGTGCCGACGACCAGACGGCAAACCGGCTCACCACGGAGACATTGTCGTCGCTGCGGAACTGGGTGGGGGCCGTGTGTGAGGCGGAGCTGCGTCGCCTGGACTCCCGTGCACCCAGGCTCGACGCCGACGCGCGCGCCGAAGTGGCCCGCGCCATCCAGCGGGTGGTCGATGGCCTCCTCGGCGACCTCGGATCGCGGGTGGCCCGCGATGCCGGACTCGTCGACGCGCTTCGGACCTTCTTCGTATTCGACCGCCCAGGAGGCAAACCTTGACCAGAGTGGGTGTGGTTGTGCCACCGTCCAATCCGGCGGTGGAGCCGGAGTTCGCACGCCTCCTCGACGCGCGGGCAGATCTGCATGTCACCCGCTTTCCGGTACGGCCAGGCCGCCCGCTGGCGGAGCGTTTGGACGCCTACAACGACGCGTTGCCCGACATGATCCGTTCGTTCGGCGATCTGTCGCTCGACGCTCTGGTCATGGCGTGCAGCGGCTCCCGTTATCTGCTCGGCCCGGCCGACGATCGTCGCCAGTGCGCCGAGCTGAGCGCAGAGTTCGGCCTGCCGGTCGCCTCCGCCACCGAAGCCATCAGATGCGCGCTGGCACACCTCGGCGTCGATGAAGTCGCCTTGGTCTCGCCCTACCAGCCGTGGCTGACCGCATGCGCCGAGCGGTTCTGGGCGGCGGCGGGCGTCCGAATCGCCCAAGTGGTCGCGGTGCGGGCCGGAACGCGTTTCGCTCCCTACGAGGTGACTACGGACCAGCTTGTTGCGCAGCTCGAGCAGGCCGCGCCGCCACGGGACACGGCGCTGCTGCTGACCGGCACTGGCATGCGCACGCTGCGCGCGATCGACCTGCTGACTTCGCGTGCTGAGCGGCTCGTTCTGACCGCCAACCTGTGCAGCGTCTGGTGGGCGCTGACCAGCGCAGGCCTGCCCGCCTCCTGGGGACGCACCGCGCCCCAGACGCCGGCCCAGTCGGTCGCGACATGAGCCCCGAGGTGATTGTCGCGGGCGCTGGACCGGTCGGTTTGGTTGCGGCTCTCACCCTGGCCAGGGCCGGGGTGTCGGTGCTGATGCTGGAACGAGAGCCACGGCCCGCGACGCGTTCACGCGCCGCCACCTTTCACCCGGCCACGCTCGAACTGCTAGACGAGCATGGAGTGGCCGCGGCCCTGGTGGCGCGCGGCGTCGTCGTGAACCGCCTGCAGTGGCGCGACCTGTCCGGGGCGGTACTTGCCGAGATGAGCATGGCCACCTTGAGCGAGCTGACCCGGTATCCCTTTCGGCTGCACGTGGAGCAGTCGGAGCTCGTCGCGCTGCTGCTCGCCGCCCTCGAAGCGTATTCAGAGGTCGATGTCCGATTCGGCACCGCGGTGCAAACGGTCACCGACACAGGCGTATCCGTGTGTGTCCGCGCCGCGGGCGGCTGGTGTCGGGCCAGGTACCTCATCGCTGCGGACGGCGCGCACAGCACTGTCCGGGCCTCACTCGCTGCGGCATTGCCGCTGTCGGTCTATCCGACGCATGCGTTGCGGATCTTCACCCGCGCACCGCTGGACGAACTGCTTCCGGGCTTGGCGTCGGTGACCTATGTGCGTGACCCGATTCAGTCGTGCAGCTTGTTGCGGTTGCCCGACCACTGGCGGCTCATTCTCCGGCTCGCCCCCGACGAGCCCGTGCCGCGGAGCGTGGCCGGGCTGGAACTGAGCACCTTGGACATCTTCGATGTGCACCGCTACAGCTTGGCGAGTGGCGTACTCGACGCTTTCCGCCACGGCCGGGTGTTGTTCGCGGGCGACGCCGCCCACGTCACCTCCACCGCAGGCGGTCTCAATATGAACGCCGGTATCCACGATGCGGTCGATCTCGGCCGGACACTCGCCGGCGTGCTGGCCGGACAGGCCGCACCGGACGCGCTGGCGGAGTGGTCGCGGCGACGCCGCGCGGTCCTGGTCGATCATGTCGTCCCGGCCAGTGAGGCCAGGGTCGCCGGCGTTCAGGACGGCGACAGCGCGCGGCTGCGCGCCGCTGTCGCCGCGCTCACAGCCATCGCCGCCGAACGCGAGGCCACCAGGAACTACCTCGTGAACGCCGCCATGCTCGACACCGCCCCATTACCGGTAAGGAAGATCTGACATGCGAATTCGGTTCCAGAAACATGCCGTCGAGGGGCGTTCGCAGCTGCTCGACAAGCTCTACGCCGACCATCTGGCAAAGGTCTCCGATCCCACCACCGAGGTCGAGATCCATACCCTGCCGCCGCTGCTCTACTCGACCGAGCTACCCGAGGACTTGGTCGGGTTCGGGACGATCGGGCTGCTTTTCGCCGACTATTTCGCGCGCACCGCCGTCGCCGCCGAACGCGACGGCTGTGCCGCTTGGATCAGCGGCGCTGGCCAGGACCCGGGGCTGGTCGCGGCACGGGTGCGCGCCACCATTCCCGTCGTCGGGTACGGCGATGCCACTTGGCAGACCGCCAGGCAGGAGCGTCATCGGCTCGGCCTGATCGGCTTCATTCCACATCTGGTCGAGCCGATTACCGACAACATCGCCGCCGCGGGCGCCGCATTGGCCTCTTATCAGTTGATCGATGACGGCGCGGCGGTCATCTCTCGTGCGCTGGCCGGCGACTTCGAACCGTTTGTACGGGCCTACACCGTCGCCGCCGAGCGGGCGGCGGCGGCAGGCGCTCACTGGTTGGTGCCCGCAGAAGGCATACCCAACGAGCTCCTCGTCCACCTGGAGATCCAGGAGCTGTGCGGACTGCCGGTCATCGACCCCGGCGGATTGGCGATCAAGACCGCCGAGCACCTGGTAGGACTCCGCGCTCTCGGCATCACGGCCAAAGCCACGACCGGATACTGGCATCGGCGGCCATCCCCGGACCTGCTGGCGCACATCGAGCAGATCTTGGAGTTCAAGGCATGAGCTTCCCCACCGACCGACCGCGGCGACTGCGCCGCACCGCCGCGCTACGAGCGTTGGTAGCCGAGCATCGGCTGCACCCGTCGGACCTCGTTCAGCCCATGTTCGTGCGCGAGGGCATCGACGAGCCGAGGCCGATCCCAGCCATGCCCGGCCAGGTCCAGCACACGCGCGAAAGTCTGCGCAAGGCGGCTGCGGCGGCCGCGCAGGCAGGCGTCGGCGGCATCATGATCTTCGGTGTGCCCGAGCACAGGCACCCGGACGGACGTGGCGCGTGGGATGAGCGCGGCATCGCGCAGCTCGCGATCCGCGACGTCGCGGCCGAGGTGGGCGACACGACTGTGGTGATCAGTGATGTCAATCTCGACGAGTACACCGATCACGGCCAGGTCGGGCTCCTCGACAATGACGGTGACGTGGATAACGACGCCACGCTCGACGCCTACGCCCGAGTCGCGTTGGCGCAGGCCTGCGCCGGAGCCCACCTGGTGGCGCCGAGTGGAATGATGGACGGTCAGGTCGCCGCCATCCGTGCCGGACTCGACGCCGCCGGACACGAGCGCGTCGCCATCCTCGCGTATGCCGCTAAATACGACTCCGCCTTCTACGGTCCGTTCCGCACGGCTGTCGAATCCTCGTTCACCGGAGCCAGATCCACTCATCAACAGGACCCCGCCAACCTCCGGGAGGCGATCCGCGAGGTACTGCTCGACATCGAGGAGGGCGCCGACCTGGTCATGGTCAAACCCGCAGGCCTCTATCTCGACGTGGTGCGCCGAGTGGCCGACGCCGTGAACGTGCCGGTTGCCGCCTACCAGGTGTCGGGCGAGTACGCCGCCATCGAGACGGCAGCGCAGCACGGGATGGTGCAGCGCGAGAGGGCCATCGAGGAGAGCCTCATCGCGATCCGCCGGGCCGGGGCACGGATCGTCCTCACCTACTGGGCCACCGAGTTCGCTCAGCGACTGCGTGCTTAGTCGACGACCCACAACCCAACTCGGCCGCTGTCGACGTCGCGAGAGAGGCGATCGGTGAGCGATCCTCGGCGCCTCAGGCGTCGTCGTGACCTCACCGAGGCGGTGTTCCGAAGTCGGTGTACGCGTCGGCGCCGATAACGGTCGAGGCGCCACCGGCCAGACTCAGTGTTCGGGCTCGCTGATAGCGGCAGTGGGCAGACGAAGTCGCGGGAGGCCTTGTCCGCGGCGGACGGTTCGTCGGCCTCCTCGCCCTCCTCGACCTCCTCGGCCGAATCGAATGCCGCGGCTGTGGCGAGCGGGCGCGCTGGGTCATGGCCGAACAGGGCGGTGGCCCCCGATGCCGATTTCGGCCGCTTCGGCCAAGGCGTTGACCCGCTCCAAATGCCCCCAGCCGGTGTCATCGGGACCGAGGCCAGCAATTCGACTCGCCGATAGGTGGTTTCGGCGGTCGCGAAGATACCCCTCCCAGCACTAGGCCGCGTCGAGCCGCGCTGCGCGCCAGCGGGGCACCGGTCCGGTCGGCCAGGGCCACCACCCGCTCGATCCGGCCACCGCTGTCATTGCCGAGCGCGCGGGCCGGCTGTCACTGTCGGCCCCCGGTCCGCGAACAGTGCTACCGGTCAGGTCAAGGCCACACATGCGCCGAGGCTGCCAATGGATCGACGTAGTCCATTGCGCGCCAGACGGATACGAACGGTTTGGCTCGAAACTGAGTGCACGAAGGTGCGTTTCGGTAGCTGCAACGCAATCGCGTCACGCAATGCCGAGACCGGCGCCGAGGTCATGCGCAAGCAGTCCACGGAGATCTCGAAATCCTTCGCGATCCGCTTCAGCGGCCGCTGGCTCTTGCGGGCCCCAGCGACCACGTTGCGGTCCACCTTTCGGGCTCACCCGCTCGGGTGCCGACCCGCCGAGAAGCACGAAATCTGCTCGGTCGCAGCAGGAATACGGTCTTGACCCTCGACCGACACGCCATTATGGTTCTCTCAATTATTCGTCAACTTTTATCGAATAATTGATAACTCCGGATCCAGCTTTCGGTGGCGCTGGCGTACACGGGCGTACGCCACATGGAGAGGTACGCAGTTGTCCTTGATAGGCAGGTGCTTCGGGCGCATCGGCGTGTGGGCCAGGGCTTGGATCGCTGTTGCGATGTTTGTGGTCCTCGCGCTGGCAACTCGGGTTCCTGCGGTCGCCGTACACCACACCTCCGAGACGACGATCGGGGCCATTTGCCCGGATGACGAAGTCGCCGCTGCGCCGGAGTGGGCACCGTCGAGCAGCGAGGTCGATGCCGCCTACGATCGACATCCCTTCGTGGGCAATGGCTATCTCGGGCTGCGGGTGCCCCCGCGCGGTATGGGCTACGCCGTGACGAACGAGCGCAGTGGTTGGCCGTTGTACACACCCCGCTACGACGGCGCGTTCGTTGCCGGACTCTACGGTCATACACCGACTGTCGCCGCGGACCGCGAGGTGGCGGCGGCCATTCCGAACTGGTCGGGCCTCACCGTTGGTGTCGGCGACGAGAAGTACTCCGGCGCGACACCGGCGGCGCAGATCACGAATTTCGCACAGACGGTGCACCAGCGGTGCGGGCTGGTACGCACCACTCTCACCTGGACCACACGGGACGGCAAGGCCACCGATCTGGTGTACGAGGTGCTCACCGATCGCGTCGATCAGCATGTCGGTGCGGTGCGGCTGACGATGGTTCCGCACTGGTCCGGTCAGGTCACTGTCAGCGATGTGATCGACGGCGCCGGGGCGCGACGAATGACGCAGAGCGGCGGTGGTGCGCGCGGCGAGGACGGTATCGGCGTCGGCTTCCGAACTGATGGCACTGCGGTCACCGGCGAGGTCGCTTCGGTGTTACGCACGAAAGCATCGACGGCACAGCAGGTTTCGCCAGCGCTCGAACTGAGTATCGGCCGCGAGGTGCGGTGGGAGGTGCGGGCAGACGAAACCTACGAGGTGACGAAGTTCGTCGGTGTGGACACAACGCTCACCGCCTCGGATTCCGCGGCTGCTGCTTTCGACGCCGCGCGCGGGGCCGCGGACAAGGGCTGGTCGCGGCTGCTCGCCGACACAGCGGCGGCGTGGCGGACGCTGTGGCGCGGCGACATTGTCATACCGGATGATCCCGAGGTCCAGTCTTGGGTGCGTGGCTCGCTGTATTCGCTGTATTCGAGTACGAATTCCCAGCAGGACAACAGCATTTCACCGGTTGGGCTCAGCAGCGACAACTATGCGGGCGCGGTGTTCTGGGATGCCGATACCTGGATGTTGCCGATGCTGTTGCAGTTCGCGCCCGAGCTGGCGAAATCGGTTGTGGACTACCGATACAAGACGCTACCGGCCGCGCAGGCCAATGCGCGGCTCCTAGGCTTGCGCGGCGCGTTCTATCCGTGGACCAGCGCCAGCCGCGGCGATCTGGCCGATTGTCACAGCTGGCTACCGCCGCACTGCCTGAACCAGATCCATCTGCAGGGCGATATCTCGCTGGCCGCCTGGCAGTATTACCTCGCTACCGGTGACGAGGACTATCTACGCACCCGCATTTGGCCGATCATGCAGAACGTGGCCGAATTCTGGGTCTCGCGTGTCACGTCGAATCCGGACGGCAGCTACTCCATCAACAATGTCGCAGGCCCCGACGAATACAGCAACGGCGTACCGGATGGGGTCTATACCAACGCTGTGGCCGCCCTTGCCCTGCGCGACGCCGCACACGCCGCCGATCTCCTCGGCGAACCGATCCCACCCGAATGGACCACGATCGCCGACCGGCTCCACATTCCGTTCGATCCGGCGCGGCAGATCTTCCTCCAGTACGACGGCTATCCAGGCACACCGATCAAACAAGCTGATGCCGCGCTGCTGATCTATCCACTGGAATGGCCTATGTCCCAAGAGGTTTCCGAGCATACGCTGGACTACTACGTCGAACGCACCGATCCCGGCGGTCCGGCGATGACCGACTCCATCCACGCCATCGCCGCTGCGGCGGTCGGGCGCCCTGGATGCGTGACCCAAACCTATCTCGAACGTGCGGTGCGTTCATTCATGCGCGCGCCGTTCGGGCAATTCTCGGAGTCGCGGGGTGTCGGTGGTATCACGGAGACCTTGAGCGCTCCAGCGTTCACGTTCGTTACCGCGGCTGGGGGATTCCTGCAGTCTTTCACGAACGGACTGCTGGGGCTGCGCCTGCGCGAGGGCGGGATCCGTATCGACCCCCTGCTATCGCCGGAACTGAAATCCGGAGTGTCTATTCACGGAATGCACTGGCAGGGAAGAACGTTCGACGCCGAGCTCGGGCCCGAGAGCACAATCATCACCCTCACCGATGGTGTGCCGATGCACGTCGAAACCCCGACCGGCATAGACCTGCTAAGTGCCAGCCAGCCCTTGACCGTCATGACTCGACGACCGGATCTGGAGCACAGCGAAAACCTCGCCCGATGTACACCGGTTGCCGCCTCCTCCGAGGAACCGGGCCGATACGCCGCCGCCGCGGTCGACGGCAGCCTCGCCACCGGTTGGGCGCCCGAGGGCACCCAAGCAAACCTCACCGTCGATCTCGGCACCGATCACCCCATCAGCAGAATCCTCCCGCGCTGGGCCGAGCACGCCCCGACGTACACAATCACCGCATCCACCGACAACCAAACCTGGACACCAGTCACCACCGATCCCGCAACCGGCACAGTACAAAACTCACTCACCGCCCGCTACCTACGCCTCCAGGTCATCAATCCCAATCCCACAATCCATCCCACTGTCCAAGAACTGGAGATTTCCGGCCCACCACGCTGACGTGGACTATCGCTAAGGAGTTTCCGGCGTTATTCCGCGCTGATCCGGCAGGTGAGCGGACCCACATCAGCGGTTCGGGATACAAAATGGGTGGGGTTCGATCCATTGTCGGTTCTCCTCGAATAGAAAGGCGGGAGACCACGTGCGTGGTCTCCCGCCTTTGCTGTGATTACCAGGGCCCGATGATATCCTTGACTTTCTGGACGATCTCCTCGATTGGAACGTCTGCCTGGATTATCGTGCCGTCGTCAGGGTTGATGAGATCGAGGCGTGTGCGGGTGAGTTTGGAATATTTGATCACCCACTTGCCGTTGCTGTTCACATAGCGATCGTGGTAGTTGCCATAACCGTGCACTCCGAGTGTGCCACCCCAGATGAGTATGTCCTCCAGCCTCCAGTCGCCCTCGGCAGTCGTCGCGGACGTCAGCCGGATCGCAGGATCGAAGCCCTGGTGGTGCGTTTTAGCGGGACCGATCGTGAGCTTCAGGAAGGCGATGAAATTGTCCCTCCCGACAAGGATGGGGCCACCGCTGCCCGTGGTGTCCACGATGACGTCCGGAGCGAGGAGTTCGCGCAGCGCGTCCCAGTTTTTCGCATCGATATCCGCGAAATAGCTGGTCTTGAGCTGCTTGATCGCTTCGATATCGGCGACCGCGTCGGTCGCCGAGAAGGCGCCCGGGGTAGCGGGGGACGGCGACGGCTCGGCGTTGGCGATCGAGATGCCGACAGCGCCGAGCATTGTCGCCGTGCTCAACGCGACAGCGGTGCGCAGTACACCTCGCTCGCTCGGTCCGGGAAGGAACCGACGATGGATTTCTACAGACATATCTCTTCTCCTCTTCGAGAGGATATCTCGAATAATTTGGTCAGTTGCGGATGCTCGACAGGACCGAGCAGCTCGAGTGCTTTGGTCCATGCAGAACCTAAAAGGCGATGTCTTTTCTGAATACGGAAGCATTTCCTCCACTCGGCGTGCGGCACCCGGTGGTTCATTTCGTGCATTGCGGTGTTTCTGAGCCGAAGGAGCTCGAATCGATTTACCTCGAACAATAGGAGGTGTGCATAACTGGTGCCGTACGTTGGTGATATTTTTAGCACCGAGCACTGAAAACGGGAAGAAATAAAAGTTGTGCGGAATTTGTCAATCTCGATCCCATCCGCGAGAGCGGTTCAGCGCGCTTTCATCCCACTCACCGGGAGCGGGGTTCGACAGGGCAAGTACGGGGTCGCAACCGTAAACCAGCAATGCTGTTGAATTGGCCCTATGTTGATCGGATGATCGAAAGGCTATCAATGGGCCGGTCAATAAATATATAGCATACTAGTCCGGTTTAAGCCGTGCGGTAACCGGAAATTTCCGTTTACCGAGATACGAAGTATCGGAACCTCGTTCAGCGCACCGAGCCGAAACCGCCGATGGATCCACGGTCCCGCTCTTGCTGGGCATCGTCGATTACCCAGGCCACGATCTGTGCGCGGGAGGTGAAGCCGAGTTTGCTCAGGATGTGTTCGACGTGGTGCTGTGCGGTGCGTTGGGAGAGTACGAGTTTCGCGGCGATCTGTTTGTTGGTGAGCCCCTGGGCGACAAGGTTGGCGACCTCGCGTTCGCGCTTGGTCAGCGTGAGTCCGGAGTCGGGTGGAGTGGTGGTGAGTGGTTCTCCCAGGGCGTACGCCACTGCGGCGTTCATCGCCATGGCTTGTCCGCGCCGGAAGGCGACGTCGAATCCTCGGTCGCCGAGTGCGCGACGCACCGTGCGCTCGCTTTCGTCGTGATAGCGGGCTAGCTCCGTGAAAAATGTGGTGACACCAGGGGCGGGTCGCAGCAGGTTTTGGGCGGCACCCATCAGGATGGCCGCGCGTTCACCATGGTCGTCGGCGTCGGTCCAGGCCAGTCCCTCGATGGCCATAGCCGCGACGACGGGGCTGCGCACGCGCCGGTTGGCCCGTAACGATTCCAGCAGTAACTCTTGCGCATGGGAACGGTCGTTTTGCTGCCATACGGCGATGGCGATGCCCCACAGTGTGGTCGATCGGAACAGCGATTCGCCGCACGCTTGGGTGATGGACAGTATCTGCTCGTGATACTGCATCGCCCGTCCGGTATCTCCCTGGAGTGCGTGTGCCCAACCGAGGTCGGACAATGTGGAGATATAGAGATGTCCTCGAATATTGGATTCGAATACCGCGAGGGCGGGTTCGAGTACGGATACCGCCCGATCGAGCTCACCCCGAAACAGTGCCAGAACTCCCTCGGCGGATGCGGCCAGCGCTTTGGTGGTGGGCGCGGGATCTTGTTCGGCGAGTGTGCGTGCCTGCTCGACGAGGGTGGCCGCGTATTCCAAGTTTCCCTGTACCGCAGCCATGTGCGTGCTCGTATGCAGCGCTTTGACGCGATCGGGTATCGAGTGCGCGGCCGGGTGGGCCAAGAGGCGGTCGAGCCACCGTCGGCCTTCACCGAACCGCCCTCGGAAGCTCCAGAACACGAATAACGCTGCGGCGGTGCGCAACCCGGCCTCCGCTGACTCCGCGGTAGCGTCGGACACACAGAACTCGAGCGCTTCTCGCAGATTCGATTGTTCGCGGTCGAGGCGAGCGAGCCAGTCGAGTTGCTGATCGCTGATCCACCCGGCCTCAGCGTCCAACGCCAACCGCTGGTACCAGTCGCGGTGTCGTCGGCGCAGATCCTGGCTTTCGCAGGCCTCCTGCAACTTCTCCCGACCGTAGTCGCGCATCGTCTCGAGCATTCGGAAGCGCACAACGCCTTCGGGTTCCTCCCGGTTCACGATCGACTTGTCCACCAGGGACGACAATGCGTCGAGCAGACTTTCCGGTGCCAACTCGGCACCACATACGTATTCGGCGGCGTCGAGTTCGAAACCCCCGGCGAATATCGTCAGCCGAGCCCACAGCCGCTGCTCGACCGGGGTGCACAGCTGGTAGCTCCAGTCGATGCACTCTCGTAGCGTCTGTTGCCGGGTGGGCGCTGTGCGGCTACTGCGGGTGAGCAGCGCGTATCGATCGGTGAGCCGCTGCAGGATCTGATGCGGCGACATTGCGCGCATCCGTGCCGCGGCGAGTTCGATCGCCAGCGGCAATCCGTCCAGCCAGGAACAGATACCCGCTACAGCCGCCTTATTGTCGTCGGAGAGTTCGAATCCGGGAACTACCGCAGCGGCGCGGTCGGCGAACAATGTCACGGCGTCGTATTTGGACAGTCCGCGCAGCGCCGGTTCATCGTCGGGGTCCGGAACGGTCAGCGGCAACACCCGCAGTACCGCTTCGCCGGCGATGTCGAGCGGCTCGCGGCTGGTGACGAGAATCCGCTGATTCGGACAAGCCATCAACAACGTCTCGACCAGCTGCGCCGCAGCCGCCAACACTTGCTCGCAGTTGTCCAGAACGAGCAGGGTTTCCTGGGACTGCAGGAACTGGACCAGCACTTCCTGCGTCGATCGGGCCGAATCGTCGCGCAGGCCGAGCGACGCCGCCACGACGTCGATCAGCAGCGACGGGTCGCCCACATCGGCCAGTTCGACAATCCGGACGCCATCGGTGAAATCGCGTCGAGCGTTCGCCGCCGCGCGCAGCGCCAGCCGGGTCTTGCCGACGCCACCGATCCCGGCCAACGTCACCAGTCGGTAGGTGGACAACAGATTCTTCACCTCGGCCGCCTCGGAGCGGCGGTCGACGAAACTGGTCAGCTCCAGCGGCAGCTGGCCGACGCTGCCGCGACCCGCAGCCGTCACTGGCGGGCCCCATTCCTGCATCGCGGACGTGTAGTCCAGCGGCTCGGGGGCTGGGTTCGCGTGCAGCGCCATCTCACCGACCGGGTATCCGTGGTGGCGCTGTACCTGCCGGATGGCCTTACCCATCTCACCCGCCGACATCCGCTGCCTCGGGTCCCGGCTCATCGCCGATTCCACCACGGCCGACAAGTCGTCGGGAATGCCGCTTTCCCGCAGGTTCGGCACCGGTTGACTGGTGATCCTGACGAACTGGGCCACCACTTGCTCACCGCTGCGTCGTTCGAAGGCGGCGTGCCCGGTGAGCGCGCAGAACAGGGTCGCACCGAGACCGTAGATATCCGCAGCCGACGTCGGGTCGTCGCCACCGAGCACCTCGGGCGCGGTGAACGCCGGGGATGCGGTCAAGATCCCCGTCGCCGTCTCGAACCCGCCCGCGAAGTGCGCGATACCGAAATCGGTCAACGCCGGCTCGCCGTAATCGGTGAGCAGAATGTTTCCCGGCTTCACATCGCGATGCACGATGCCGAGCCGATGCGCGCTCTCGAGCGCACCGGCGATCTTCACCCCGATCCACAACGCGGTCTGCACCGGCAACGGACCCTGCCGGCGAATCCACGCATCCAGCGAATCCAAAGGGTGATACGGCATCACCAGATAGGGGCGCCCGCCTGCGGTGACACCTACCTGCAGCACAGTGACGATATTCGGATGTCCGGTCAGCCGACCCATTGCCTTCTGCTCGCGAAAGAACCGCGCCTCATTGTCCTCGTCGAGTTCAGCTGTCAGTACCTTCACCGCCACCGTGCGGTCCAGCGCCACTTGCTTGCAGCGATAGACCTCACCGAAACCGCCACGCCCGACCTCTTCGGCGTCTTCGAACCCGGACGCGCTCAAATCGGCCGTGACGGGTGTGACCGCGTCGCGGCGGGTCCGAAGCGGATCACCGTCTGTCATCAGCGGCGTGTAATCCACTCGGCAGGTACGCGAATACCGGGCGCCATGCGCTCACCTTTCGACAATGCCAGCGTATCGCCAGCAAAGGTAAACGGTCCGGACGTCCGCGAGTATTTACGTTCCTCGGGACGTGCTCACCACAGTGCCGCGGCAATGGGTGGCAGATCCTGGGCGGTGCGGATCCCCGGTGGTGCGGCACATAGGTAGGGAATGGTGTTGACGGCGCGGTTGGCCGCGTAGGTTGGCGCGGCGGCATTCGCCTGATCAGACGCTTCCCCCGGCCGAAGGTCGACCTCGAGGGGCGTATCGCCCTCGACCGAGATATGCCATCCGGTAGGGCGCAGTGCCCAGTCGGAGTCGATGTCGGTGCTGCAGTAGCGGGTCGAGCGGAACTGCAGCAGCGGCTGGCCGCGGCGTGTGCCGGAGACGGTGATCCGTTGCGCGACAACGGTTCCCTTACGGAAGACGGCGCCGCCGACCTGGACGTCCCGATTCGCGGTGGCGAGTTCGCCGCGGATATCGATCGCGTCGAGTGGCGGACCGAAAGCGTCGGCGGCCATGCACAGTGACGGGCTGATCGCGCGGCGGGCCTGGATCAGGCGGTGGGGCTCGAAGGCCGCTTGGCTTATGCCGAAGCCCATGCCGAGCAGCGTCCATGGGGTTTCGGAGTGGGTGAGGTCGGTGTATTCGTCGATCATCAAGCGGTCCAGGCGTCGTTGGATCGAGCCGAGTGCGATGGACATGGTTTCGGTGATGAAGCCGGGACTGTGGCCGGTGCTGTGGATCGAGGCTCCGCCGGACCAGCATGCCGCCTCCACGCGTGCGTACAGAGCTTCATCCATGCTGGCCGGATGATGGAATATGCCGTGGGTGGTCACGATATTCGTGCCGGTGGTCAGTAGTCGGCAGACGGTGTCGATGTCGAAGACGCGCGGTGTATAGACCACGCAATCGGCACCCAGTTCGATGATTTCGTCGATATCACCGGTGGCGTTGATCCCGGTGTCTGTCGGCAGTTGACACAGGCGGCTGGCATCGGTGCCGACCTTTTCCCGGCTGTGGGTATGGACCCCGACAAGTGTGAGGTTCGGGTGTTCTATGAGGGCGCGTAGAGCGGGTCGGCCGACATTCCCGGTGGCCCACTGAACCACCCGATATTGTCGCGCCGTTGGCTCGATTATGTTGTGCGGCAAGGGATTCGTCCCGTCTCGGTGGGCTGGATAAGGGGCGTGATCGACCCGGCCTTCACATACCGACCCGATCCGATTGCAAGCGAGTCGATTTCGCGGCCATCATCGTCTTCCTGGTTGTCGGGCTATCGCGACCTGCGGCACCGGCATGAAGGGAAATCCGAATCGCAACCGCGAGCCAGCTCTAATTATCTAGTATTCGATAAATTTTATCTAATAATTGATAGAATCTTAGCTCTGGCGGCGAAAAGGCGTCAAGCTGGCTTGCGTCTGCTGTCGACGTGAACTCCGCGCCGCCGCCACCGGTTTCGCCGCACAGACCGTAAGAGCGTGCCGCAGGTAGGCGAATTTTGTTGTGGTGCAGTAGTTCTCGATGCGCCGCGCGCGGTCTAGGTCGAGGCGCGCACGACGAGCCGGGCGATATCGGTCGGCTCGGGAGCCGACGGCACCGGATACCCCAGTTCGGTGAGAACTGCCGCGATTGCCGCAGTGGCGACCGCGGCAGGATCGAACTCCACCGTGGTCAAGGGCGGCGAACTGAACGCTCCCATGGGATTGGCGTCCACACCGATCACGGCGAGGTCGTCGGGGCAGCGGAGTCCGGCTTCGCGGATGCCGAACAGCACCAGGCCCGCGATCTCGTCGCTCTGCGCGCACACGGCGGTCACACCGTCGCGCACCCACCCGGCCACTACATCCGAGACATTGTTTGGAGTGACCTCACCGACGCTGATGGACGGCAGATCGCGCAGGCGTGCCGCCCGGGCGACGCCCTCGAACCAATAGTCGCCCAGGGCACGCCATTTCGCGATTCCGGTATAGGCGAATCCGATCTTGTGGTGCCCACGCGAGACCAGATGCCCGACCCGCAACGTGCCGACCGACAGCAGCGGATCCCCGAGCGCGGGCAGCAGCCCGATCTCGATATGCGGCACCTTCGCCGCTCGCACCGCGGTCCGTACGCGGCTGCTCAGCGGAAACATGCTGACGACCGCGATCGGATCGAGATTGCCTATGGCATCGACGACCTGCTGATCGTCCTCGGTCTGGAAGATCTGCACCTGCAGCAGCCCGTGGCGGGCGAGTTCGGTGGTCATCCGGTTACCGGCCTCGATCGGCATGTCACCGACTGCCACGCGCGGCACCACGTACAGCACCACGCCACCCTTACCACGCGCCAGATTCCGCGCAGTGACATTCGGCCGATACCCCAACTCCTCGGCGGCTGCGTAGACCGCCTCCCGGGTTCGCGCCGAAATCCGCTTGCCCTCGGCATTGTTCAGGACATAGCTGACCGTCGCGGTCGATACCTTCGCCAGCCGCGCCACATCGGCATTCGTAGGCCGCACAATCCTGTCCTCGACGCTCGACGCGTCACCCTCACGAGCGGCCATGGCCTCATGATGGCACGCCGTGCACCGCTCATCCCGTTCGCCATCCCCGTCGGCGGTGCTCGAAGAACTCCGCGGCGCGGCGGATCGAATTCTCCACCGGCTCCGGCTTCCAGCCGAGTTCGCGCTCGGCCTTGCCGTGGTCGAGCGGCGACATCAACTCGGCCATGCGCAAACCGACTGTGGCGAATGGGAGATCGCGGTTCAACACTCGGGCGGCGAGGTCGTTGCCGCGGGCAGCGAAGTAGAGCAGACCCAGTGGCAAGCCGATGCGCGGTGCGCGGGCTCCCACAGCAGCAGCGGCGATCTCGTGGACCTCGCGGCTGCTCATGTAGCGGTCGGAAATGATGTACCGCTCACCGGGACGGCCATGGGAGCCCGCGAGGACCATCGCACGCGCAGCGTCCTCGATGCCGACCACCTCCGAGGAGAAGTCGAGATAGAACGGGAACCGCCCGGCGGCGACCCGGGCGATCACCGAACCGTGCGGTGTCGGCCCCCAGTCGCCGGGGCCATAGGTCGTGGAGATGCACATGGCCACTGCCGGAAGGGACTTCTCCCCGACGTAGCGCATCACGAGATCCTCAGCCGCGACTCTGGCCGCGATGTACGGACCGCCATCGTTCCAATTGTGCGGGTCGTCCTCGGTGACCGGGCGCTGGTTGCTGATGGCCAGCGTTCCGGCGGTACTTGTGAAGACGAATTTGTCCGGACCGGCCGCGACCGCGGCGTCCAGCACATGCCGTAAGCCTTCGACATTGGTGCGGAACAGGGGCGCCGGATCGCGTAACCACATCCGCGCGTCCACGACACAGTAGTAGACGACGTCACACCCCTTCATCGCCGAGCGCAGTGCGACGTCGTCGAAGACGTCACCGTAAACGCGTTCGACATCGAGGTCATCGATCCCCAACGTCGAACTGGAGGGGCGCAGCATCACCCGTACGTCCGCGCCATCTGCCGCCAACCGACGGGTGACGTGGCTGCCCAGGAAACCACTGGCCCCGATGACCAGCTTCTTCGACTGTGTCATAGCCGCCGACATGCCTACTTCAGCATGCTGCCCGCGTCGATCGGCAAAGGTACGCCGGTCACGTAGCGGGATTCATCGGAGGCCAGGTAGAGCACCGCATTGCTGATGTCGCTCGGCTCCACCCACGGCACCGGCAGGGTGTGGAACATCTGGCAGATCGGCTCGAGATCCTTCGGGCCCGGATTCTCCAGGTCGGGGCGGAACAGCTTGAAAGTTCCCTCGTTCAAGAGCATGTCTGTGTTGACGTGCGTGGGATGCACCGAATTGACGCGGATCATATGCTGGCCCAATTCGACGGCGAAGGTTCGCATGAGGCCGACCACACCGTGCTTGGCCGCGACGTAGTGCCCGACCTGCGGGTACGCCTTGAGACCGCCGACCGAGCTGGTGAGGATGATCGAGCCGCCACGGCCAGCCGCGATCATATGCGGCACAGCAGCTTTCACGCTCTTCCATACCCCACCGAGGTTCACTCCGATCATGTCCTCCCAGAGGTCTTCCTCGAGATCGACCAGCTGACCACCTTGGTTGGCGAGGCCCGCGTTCGCGATGATGATGTCGAGTCGGCCCAGCTGCTCGACGCCACTATCCACCGCCGCCTTCAGCGCCGCGTAGTCACGCACGTCGACCTCGGCGGTGACGACGCGCCGGCCTTCGGCCTTGACGAGATCGGCCGTGGTCGCCAAGTCTTCCGGCGTCGGCATCGGAAAGGGCACCCTATCCAGCTGTTTGCAGACGTCGATGGCAATGATGTCGGCGCCCTCCTGCGCCAGCCGCACGGCGTGGCTGCGACCCTGGCCGCGCGCCGCGCCGGTGATGAATGCGACCTTTCCTTCGACCCGTCCGGTCATGATTACCTCTATTCGTTGTGTTGATTCGGCGGTCAAGATGTGAAGGCGGGCAACGTTTCCCAACCGCGGACGGTCGAGGTGGGCGACAACTTGGCGCTGGCCATGTCGACCTCCCACTCGGGGAACCGCGCCAAGATCTCCTCCAGCGCGATCCGCCCCTCCAACCGAGCCAGCGCCGACCCCATGCAGTAGTGCGTGCCCACGCTGAAGGTCAGGTGTTGGCGGGTGTCCCGATGGATGTCGAAAACATCGCCGTCCGCTGGGAATTGCCGGTGGTCGCGGTTCGCCGCCCCGATGAGCATCATCATGACGCTGCCCTCCGGAACCGTCCGGCCGTGCAGTTCGACATCCCGAGTCACATAACGCGCGACGTGTGGCGCGGGGGGCTCGAACCGGAGCAGTTCCTCGACCGCGTTCGGAATGAGCCGCGGGTTCTCGACCAGTTCACGCCGTTGGTCAGGATGTTCGGCGAGAACCTTGCCCGCCCAACCGATCAGCCTCGTCGTGGTCTCATTACCGGCACCGGCAACCACGTTCACGTAGATCAGCAATTCATCGCGGGTCAGTCGCCGCACGACTCCGTTCTCGTCCTCGAACTCCACGTTGAGCAGCTCGGTCATGATGTCGTCGGACGGGTGCTCGGCACGCCAATCGATATACGCGGAGAAGATTTCGCCGGTGGCAAGCCCCTCCGAGGCAGCCTTCATCGGCTGGCCTTCCTCGGTCCGCATCTGATCGTTCGCGAAGTCTCGGATCGCTTCCTGATCCTCCTCGGGAATGCCGAGCAGCATGCCGATCGTGCGCATCGGCATCTGCGCGCCGATATCGGCGATGAAATCCAGCCGACCGGTGCCGACCAATGGATCGAGGCTGCGGACGCAGAACTGGCGAATCTTGTCCTCGAGTTCCCGGATCTTGCGCGGAGTGAACATGCGCGACAAGAGCTTTCGGTGAATGTCGTGGACCGGCGGATCCTCGAAGATCAGAATTCCCGGCGGCATCTCGATTCCGGCCTTGATCAGTTCGAGGATGGCTCCGCGGGCGGAACTATAGGTACCCGTATCGAGCAGTGCCGCATTCACATCGGACCACCGGCTGATCGCGTAGAAGTCGTGCTGCTCGTTGTAATAGACAGGCAGCTCTTCGCGGAGCCGCTTGAACATCGGGTAGGGATCAGCATTGAGTTGGATATCGTAAGGGTCGTAGTAGATGTCGTTGATTGCACTGGTGGTCACGGAGATTCACCCCTCCTGCTCGAATTTCGATATGGCACTTTTTAGTTGGATGGCGGGGCGGACCGCTTAGGGCAGTTCGACCTTGCTCGTCAGCCAGCGACCGTCGACGCGGTCCATGGTCATCAAGATGCGGTTGCGATCGATGCGTGGCGTCGGGTTGGTCATGTTGGTGATTTCGGCGTCGACGAACAGCATGATCACGGCGTGGTCCTCGGCAGCGGACTGCACGCTCGCGGCGACGACGTGTCCCTTGCTGACCGACTTGGCCTGCAACAGCATCGGTTTGAGCTGATCGGCCGACTTGCTGTACATGCTCTTGAATTCCCCGGTCGCCCCGTTCAGGACGGTCGCGAAATCGCTGTCGATATGCGAGGAGTCGATGCTGGTCAGGGCTACCGCATAGTCCTGAGCGGCCGCCAAAGCCGCCGTGCCCGCGGCTTGGCGATCGTTGCGGGTCTCGAGTTTCCAGCCGAACACCGCTGCGAGTATGACCGATACCACGACCAGCAGCATCAGGATCCCGGTCAGCGGGCGTGGCTGCAATCGGCGCCACGAGCGGCCGGATTTCCCGGTGCCCTCGGCGGCGTCCGCGACCGCTACCACGCCGTCCTCAGCGGCGACGGCGTCGGCGTTTTCAGTTGCGTCCGCACCGACGTCGGACGCTTCCGCGCCGACAGTCAACGGTTCCGAATCATCGTGACTCTCATCGGGTTTCGTGGCTGACACCTGGTCGGACACCGCACTCGCGCCGTCGGACGAGACCGAGTCGTCGACCTTGTCCAATGCCATCACTGAGCTCTTGTTCATCCTTGTCTCCTGTTCACAATCGTCGTTCCCCCGATGCGCTATCCCCCTTGCACGAATGGACCGCCGTAGGTCTGTGGCACGGTGTACGGCCCGGTCGGTGTCGGGTCCGCGCGCTGCTGTGGATCCACGCCGGGTGGGATGGTCGCCGTGTTGTCGCCGGGCGGCCGGGGCGCGTTCGCCGCGCCACGTGGCATCAGCGACGGGTCGGTATTCGTACACCGGGCGTGCAGATAGGGTTCCGGGGAATCCGGAATGGTGCCTGGGAGGCGCGGCAGGTCGTAGTCGCACGCATACTTCGGGTAGACACTCGCAATGGCCCACACCCCGCCGTCGTGCAGGGCCGAGATGATGGCATCGAGCGTCGAGCCGGTGCGCTGCTGTGGGAAGAAGAATTCTTGCAGCGCCGGCACATGTACGTAGGCCATCTGTGACGTGGTGGCCAGGTTGCCGAGCAGCTGCACCATGGTCGGCGAGTTGTCGGCGATGATCTTGTCCACCGCGGTAAGCGCACCCGGTGTGTTGTCGACCAGGGTCTGATAGCCGCCGGTCATCGATCCGACGCCGGCCATCGTCTGTGACAGGTTGGCGGCGGTCGCCTGCAGCCCCGGAGCGACATCACCCAGCGTGATGAGCACTGCCTTGCTGTTGTGCAGTAGCGAAACTGTCTGCGGCAGAACCGAATCCAGGGTCGAAAGCAGGAACATGCCGCCGTCGACGATGGCAGCCAGTTTCTCGGGTGCTGCCGAACTCGCACCGAGTTCGCGCACTATCGCCTCGATCCGGGCCGGATCCAGCTGCGCCAGCGTGCCGCTCATACTGGCGAGCATGGTGGCCAACGTGACCGGTGTGGACGTCCGCTCTTTGGCGACGACGTCGCCGTCGGCTAGATACGGCCCGCTCTCGGATGCGGGCAGGAAGTCCAGATATTGTTCGCCAGCCGCCGACAACGAGGCAACCCGAACCTCGCCGGTACGCGGGATCCGCACACCGGAGCGGATGTCGGCAACGGCGACGACCTTCTCGCCGTCAACGCCCACCGACCGCACGCGGCCAACCCGGACGCCGCGCAGCGTGACGTCCTGACCGGACAGCAGGCCACCGGATTGGGCCAGTTCGATCCGCACCTGGTATTGCGACCGGAACGGATCGAGTTGCAGGGAGCCCAAAAGCAGGTACCCGAGCCCGAGGACAAGTACGAGCAGCAGGCCAAGGCACGAGGTCAGCAGGCGGTGGCGCGAAATTTGCCGCGCCGTGTAAACCAGTGCCCGCGCGGGTGGTTCCAGAATTACGGCTGTGTTCATCGGCCTGGCTCGACTTTTTCTCGCAAGCGGTTGAGGGTGTATTCCAGCGATCCGATGAAATTCACCCAATCGGTCGCGTCCGGCATTCTGGCGCCGGCATCGGCCGGAGTATTCGGATCCGGCAGCGCGCCGATGGCGAGCCGGGCGACATCGACGTTCACGTGCGCCGACGACGCACTCGTCACTTTCATGATCAGCGGGATAAGCCCGATGAGTGCGTCGAGGTTTGCGTCGGGATTGTTTGCTGCGGTGTTCATGCCGTCGGCCAGCAGATTGACCGATTCCATCAAGCTGCGGTCGTTCGTGCCGTTCACCGAGGGGTACCGGGCAATCTGCTGGGTGATCCGGTTCACCTGCCCGACCAGATCGATGATGCCGCGGGTGTTATCGCCGATGACCTGCAGAGCCGGTCCGGCCGCGGCGAGAACGTCGCTGACGTCGGCGCGCTGCGTCGCGATCGTCGCGCTCAGATCACCGGTCGCCGCCAGGATTTCGCGGATCCGGTCGGACCGGGCCGAGAGGTTCTTCACCAATTCCCTGGTCTGCTCGATCATCTCGGCCAGGCGGTCACCACGACCGCCGACGGCTGCGCCGAGGCTGTTGGCCAGGCTGGTGAAGTTCTCGATGGCACCACCGTTGACGAACAAGGCCGCTCTGGTGAGCACTTCCTCGATGGTCGCCGCAGCCGACGTCGACTTCAGCGGAATTCGCGCGCCGTCGCCCAGATCCGGAGCCGCAGGATCCGGCTCGGCGGGCGGGGTAAGTGCGACGAACACGTCACCCATCGGTGTAGCCGAACGCAATTCGGCGGTGGTCTCCGCGGGCAACCGCACACCGGATTTGATCCGCATCACGACCACGGCCGTGTAGTTTTCGGCCTGCATCGACTGGACCTCACCGATATCGGCGCCGTTGAGCCGGACCTTCGCTTTGGCCGGCAGGTTGAGCGCGTTGGCGAAGGTAGCCGTCAAGGAGTAGCTGTCGCCGCCGACGCCCGGCGCCGGTAATGGGAGCTTGTCCAGGGTCACCGAACACGCAGTGGCCGAGCAGGCAGCGGCCGATACCGCCACCACCGCGGTCATGCGGAGAAGGCGTTGTCGCGAACCGAATTTCGTCATAATCGAGTCATCCCTGCTATTTCGGCGGTGCGCCGGCCATGACCGCGAGCATCTGGCCGATACCGAAGTCGGGACCCATATCACGCGCGGTTCCGGTCGCACAGCCGAGCTCCTTCAGCCCCAACAGGTTGCAAACCGTCTTCAGCATCTGGCCGTCGAGGAAGAACCTGTTCAAATCGACCGTGGCGCGCAGTGCGCCGATATTCTGGTCGATAGCGTTGTATGCGTTGTCGGTCACCAGCGGAAAGACGTCGAGAAATTCCGCCAGATTGTCGTTGTAGTCGGCCATGGATTTGGTGATCGTGTTCGAATTCGAAGCCAGCGCCCGCAGATTGCCTTGATTACGCTGCAGCAGATCGGTCATCGCGATGATGATCTGATTCAGTTTCGCCCCGGTGTCCCCGGTTCCCAGGTGCTGGTCGGCGAGAATATCGCTGAGCGTCCGCACACCGGAACCGAATTCGCGCAATGCCTGATCATTGCGGGCCGCGGCCGCGGTCAAGGCATCGAGATTCTGCACGACCGAGGTAACCGCGGCACGGGTCGCGGCCCCGTTGTCCGGTCCGAGCTGCATTGCGCGCGACAGTTCGCTCATCGCGTCGCGCAGATTGTTCCCGTTGTCGGCCACGATCTGCGAGCCGACGTCGAGCAGACCACCGACCGGTCCCTGGCCTTTGCCGTCCCCACCCAGCGAGGTGGACAGTTTGTCGGCCATCGCGAGCAGGCTGTCGAATTCCACCGGGGTCCTGGTTCGATCGGTGGTCAGGACAGTGTGGTCGGCCAGCGTCGGACCGTCGCGATATACCGGAGTGAGTTCTATGTGCCGGTCGGTCAGCACGGAGTCCGACACGACAACCGCCTGGGCATCGGCCGGAATCTTGACCCATTTGTCGATATCCATGGTGACGTCGACGCGCGTCGCCCGCGCCTGGATGTCGACGACTTTGCCGACCCGCATACCGAGTACTGAGACGGCGTTGCCGGTGTACAAGCCATTCGCATTCGCGAACTGCGCGGTAATCGTCATGGAGGTATCGGTCAGCCCGCCGAGCGGGCCGCTGGAACATCCCGCGACCACGGCGCCGATGAGGGCGACGGTCGCCAGCTTCACTCCTCGGATCACACTATTCATTTGCAGTCCTGGAAGTACGGTTGCTGGTTCACTTGTTTCGCGTATCCGCTCAGTGCGCACATGAAGGAATCGATGAAGGCGCCGTCGGGCGCATTGGCCGCCAGTTCCTGGCCGGACCCAGATGCGTTCGCGAACAACCGCCACGGCACCGGCAGGATCTGCAGGATGTTGCGCAACAGGTCGTCGTGCCCGGCGATCATTGCCGTCATCTGCGTCAGATCGGTGATCAGTTGCTGGATTTCCGGCCCGTCGTCCACCGCGATGGGCTTCAGCTGTTGGACCAGAGTGGTAGCGGCGTTCAGCAGTGCTTCGATGGCCTGCCGCCGAGAAATAATCTGCTCCAATACATTTCGGCCCTGACCGACCATGGCCGCCAGGTCCGCCTGCTGCTCGTGCAGCACGTCGAGCACCTGAGCGGTGCCGTTGAGCAGCGAACCGATCTGGGTGCGGCGATCGGCGATCACCGAGGACAGCGACCTGATGTTGCCGAGGATTTCGGGCATCAACGCAGGTGTACCGCGCAGTTGCTCGGACAAGGTATTCATCGTCTGCGCGACCCGATCGGCATCGATGCTGCTGAAGGTCGTGGTGGCATTCTGCAGCGCGGTTTGCAGGTCGTAGGGCACCTCGGTGCGAGACAGCGCGATCGAATTGCCGCGCAGATGCCCCGACCCGGCGGGGCGGAGTTCGACATAGCGCGACCCGAGCAGCGTCGTCAGTTTGATGGCGGCCCCGGTATCGGATCCCAGTGGTAGGCCGCGGCGCAGCTTCATGGTCACCACCACGTGGTCCCCGGCCAGCCGTGTCCCGGTCACGGTGCCGACCTGGATACCGGCGAGGGTCACCGCATCGCCGGAGCCGACACCTGCGGCCTGCGCGAAGTCGGCCCGGTAGGTCTGCTCACCGAGGTGCAGTGAATTCACGAATACCGTCACCCCGACCACCACCGCGACCACGGTGACCGCGACCAAGCCGATTCCCAGTTTGCTGCGGTCCTCGAGCGGGCAGCCGCGCATCCGCTGCCACACAGTTTTCAGTCGTCGTATCATCGCTGCCTCACCTGCAGATCGCCGAGTTCTCGACTTTGCCGCCGGGGTTGCTCGCCCCGAGAATCGCCCCGAGCAGCGGATCGAATCCGGGCAGCATGCTCACCTGCACATCGCAGGGGTAGGCGTCCACATAGGCGCCGTTGTCGGTAACGCGGGCCATTCCCTTCAGCAGGAACGGCAAATTGAAACCCAGCTCGGCGAACTTCTGCTTGTTGTCCATGAAGTGCTGGGCGAATCCCGGTTGCCGATCGACGAACGCATTGATCGAGGGACTGGCACCGCGCACTACTTCCGCGGCGCGGCTCAGCACACCGGAGATCGAATCGACCTGCTCGAACAGCACATCACGCTGCTGGTCCAGCGCATCGAAGATCCTGCGCGTCTGCTGCAGCACCGTCTTCAGGTTGCCGCTCTGCTTGGACATATCGCCCAGTACCGCACCAAGATTGTCGATCACCTGACCCAGCACCTGGTCCGGCCCCGCGAATGCCTGTGCGAGCGAGGCGGTTTCGGCGATCAAGGTGGTGATCGCACCATCGTCACCCTGCAGTGCCCGCACCACCGCCGCACTGATGTTGTCGACCTGTTGCGGATCGAGCACGCTGAACAGTGGCTCGAATCCGTTGAGCAGCTTCGAAATATCGAACGACGGCTCGGTGTGCTCGACCGGGATCTGCCCACCTGGCGGTAACACCTTCGGATCACCGAATTCCCGCAGCGACAGTCCGATATAGCGCTGCCCGATGAGATTCTGATAGGTGACCGACGCTGCCGTGTTGCCGTACAACACCTGGCCGCGCTGGACCTCGAAGGTCACCTTCGCACGGGTGCCCTCGAGTTCGACGGCTTTTACTCGGCCGACCCGTACCCCGGCCATGCGCACGTCGTCGCGCGCATGCAGTCCCGATACGTCGGTGAAGATCGCGGAGTACGTTTCGGTCTGCCCGCTGACGTCACGTGACAGCGTCACGTACATCATCCAGGTCAGCCCGACCGAGACCACCAGGAACAAGATCAGGCCGAGCAACGGTTTGCGGTAGCTCATCGCGGCTCTCCTGTCGGGGCATCCGGTGCCGGGGTGAGCTTCACGTCGTTGCCCCTTAGTAAGGGGCCGAACAGGATGTCGGCCGCAGTATTGGGCCCGCCGCCGAGAATCGATGCGATCTGCTGCTGCTCCTGACTGCTACCGATCGGACCCACATTTCCCCCGATAGGAGACGAATAATTCGCCGGTGCTGCAGCCGCATTCGGGCCGATGATGGTGGGCCCGCCGACCGGGGCCGTGCGACAACTCGGCCCCTCGAGATCGCCGTAGCGCGGGCAATCGGCGCGTGTGTACTGCCGATGCGGCGTCAGCTCGACGATGACCTTGGCAGTGACGTTCTGATCCGCGGTGTCCCACAGCCCCAGGAACGTCCGGGCCAGCCGGGTCTGCGAAGTGGTCATCTGGACGAAATTGCGACTCCCCACCGCGATAGTGCCGACCACCGGGGACAGCTTCGCGGTCATGTCGGTGATCGTCCCCGTGTTGTTCTCCAATGCCGTGCCGATCGTCGCGGAGGTATTCAGGCCGCCCGTCAGCAAGGTCGCGAGCTGGTCTTTGCGCTCTGCCACCGCACGCATCGGACCCACCGCGTTGTGCACCGCGCTCATCAGGTCGGGCGCCGAGTTCCGAAGTCCGGCAAGGGCATCCGACAGCGCGCCGAGTGTCGACGCGGTCCCGTCGGGAGCCATCGCCGCATTGAACGCCTCCGAGATCCTGGTCAGTTCAGCACCGGCCCGAATGGCCTCGGCGCCGCGACCGCTGGTGGCGCGTTCGACGACGGCCAAGACCCCGAGCGCCGGATCCGATTCCGAACGCCCTGCGGCGGCGACGATTCGGCTCAGCGCAGTCAAGGATGTCTGCAGCCGGACCGTATCCAGGCTCTGGTCCTCGGGAATGTGCGCGCCCGCGGCGAGCGGTGCACCGCCGCCCTGGTAGACCAGCTGGACCGACGGCACCGCGAACACGTTGCTCGGCACCACACGTGCGGTCACCGTCGCCGGAATCCCCTGCACATATTCGGGTTTCAGATCGATCCGCACGTAATTCGGGCCGCCGCCGCTCGACGGGGTCACACTGTCGACCTGACCGACCAGAACGCCCTGATACTTCACATCCGATTTCGGCGGCAGGCCGTCACCCACATTAACGAGAACCGCCGTAACCAGCACGGTCTCCCGGAATGCGCCTTGCGATCTGGCGACCATCAGGGCAGCGGCCGCCGCGAGGACCAGGAGAAAGGCAGTCCCGCGCAGAAGCAGCTGCCAGTCGGGCAGGACCTTGCCATCGGATTCGAACGCAATCGACATCTGTTACCCACTGATTCTCGCGCCGGCGTCAAAGCCCCACAGCGTCATCGTCATCAGCAGATTCACGAAGATCATCGCGGTGATGCTCGCGCGCATCGCTCGCCCGGCCGCCACGCCGACCCCTTGCGGGCCGCCCGAGGCGTAGAAACCGAAATAGCACTGAATCGTCGTGGTAATGATGACGAAGACGACAGCCTTCGACAGCGAATAGATAATGTCGGTGCCGCTGAGCACCAGGCGGAAATAGTGTTCGTAGGTACCCGGCGACTGGCCGCCGGACAGACCGACAACGATTTCGACGGCCAGGTAGCTGGACGCGAGGCAGGCCAGGTACAGCGGAATCATCGCCACGATCGAGGCCAGCATTCTCGTCGTGACCAGATACGGTATCGGGCGGATCGCTATCGAATCGAGAGCGTCGACCTCCTCCGCGATGCGCATGGATCCCAGCTGCGCGGTGAAGCGGCAGCCCGCCTGCGCGGCGAAGGCGATCGAGGACATGATCGGCGCCAGTTCGCGGGTCACCGCCGTCGAGGCGATCATCCCGGTAGCCGGTGCCATGCCGAGCAGTTTCAGTGCGCTGAAGCCCTCGATGGCGACGATCGCCCCCGCCGCGGCACCGAGCACGAGAACGACCTGCCCGGTTCCGCCGCCCACGACGATGGAGCCGTTTCCCCACGTCACATTCGACAGAATGCGCAGGAACTCCGTGCGATAGTGCCGCAGCACCACCGGAATACCGCCCAGCACACGGCCGAAGAAGGTGACCATGTACCCCAGCCGCATGACCGGAACCGCCATCGTGTTCCCGGCTACTACGAGCGGCCGGATTCCTGGCGGATAGTAGCGCGACGCCATCAGAGCGTCGTCCTCGGAAAGAGGATGGTGTACAACTCGGTGAATCCCGCATTCACCAGCATGAGCATGATGATGGAGGCGACGACGGCGGCGTTGACGGAGTTCGCGACGCCTCCTGGACCACCCTTGGTGCTCAGGCCTTTTTCACACGCGACAACGGTGACGATGACGGCGAACACCACGGCCTTCACCATCGCCAGGTAGAGGTCGCCGATCCTGGCGAAAGAGGAGAACGTAGCCAGATAGCTTCCCGAGGTGCCGCCCTGGACATACACGTTGAATAGGTATCCGGCCAGAAATCCGACGAAGGAGCTCAGAATCGTCAACCCGAGCGCAACCACGATGCCTGCGGCCAAGCGGGGCACCACCAGCATCCGCAGTGGCGAGACGCCCATGACCTCCATCGCGTCGATCTCTTCGCGGATAGTTCGCGCTCCGAGGTCCGCGCAGATGGCGGATCCGACCGCCGAGGCCAACAGAATGGCCGTAACCATGGGCGCCGCCTGCCGGATCACCGCGAGGCCCCCCGCGGCACCAGCCAGCGAGGTCGCCCCGACCTGACCGGCCAACAGCCCGAACAGGATCGACATCGTCGCGCTGATCGGGATCGCGACGGCGATGGTCGGCACGTAGGAGGTCTTGGCCATGAACACCGCCTGGAGCACGAATTCACGGAACGGGAACTTGCCCGTGACGATGTCGACGACCAGGTACTGGATCGCCCGCACGGCCAGGACAACCTGCCCGCCGACGGTCTCCAGGGACGCACCGGGATGACGGCGCAGATATCCGCGTGCCCACAGCTCGATCTCACGGACCGCCGACCGCTCGGCGATCTCGCCCGAAGTCACCGGCGTCTTTGCCCGTGCCATCATGAATGCCTCTATCTCTCTGTGGTGCCGGACTCTTCGGTGATCAGCCGGGTCAAGGTGAGCGAGGCGAGTTTCCAGTCATCGTGGCGTCGTACCCAGCGTTCGTGGTAGTGCCCGTATCCGGTCAGTGCCGTCCCGTTGTTCCATACGATGCGGTCCTGCATGGCCCAGATGACGCGGGCCTCGTCGCCGTCCGCATCGATCAGCGGCGTGTGCACCTGGTGGGCAGTGCGAGCGCCGGTCAGCGCGGTGCGAATCATCGCGACAGCGTTGTCGCGCCCGGTGATGACGGGGACGCCGGTCTTGCTGTGGCTGACGTCCAGTTCGATGTCCGGGGTCATCAGGTCGGTGAGAGCCGCCCAGTCCTGGGTGTCGACAGCCAGGCAATAATGCGCTTTTGCCTGCGTCAGTTGGTGGACGGTGATGAGAATGTCCGGTGTGGGCATTGATGCTTTTCTCTCGGTTTGCGTCGCGAGTCACCCTCAGGTACTGTTATCGAATATTCGATAACTTCTATCAAATACTCGATGGGTTCGACCGTAAGGCAGAGCGGGAAGGGAGTCAAGATGCGTGGTGCGATATCGGCACCGACCGCGCGTGTCATCGACGTTGTGGAGTTGCTGGCACGTCGCGGCAATGAGCGGCTCCGCTACAGCGACATCGCACGCGAATTGGACCTGACACTGGCCACCACGCATGCGATCTTGAAGACCCTGTGCGATCGCGGATGGGTTACCCGCGACCCGGCGGGGAAGGCCTACGCACTCGGTCCCGGGCTCGCCGTCGTCGCGGCGGCAGTGAATACGCGCCCGTTCGTCGAGGCCGCGCGAGCCGCCGCGGTCGCGCTTACGGCCGAATTCGGTTATGCCGCATCGGTCACCGAGAAGATCGTCGACTCGTTGGTGATCACCGCGTTCGAAGGCGGTGAGCGAGCGTGGCCAGGTGATCGCATTCCCTACGCGCCACCGTTCGGCGCCGTGTTCGCCGCTTGGGACACCGCCGAGGAGCGCCGCGCCTGGATCCAGCGGGCCGCATCCACGAATACGGCGATCGCCGAACGGCTGAACGAGACGCTGGTCCGGATCCGCGACCGCGGATTCGATGTGGACTACACCTCGCCCGCCATCGGGCGAGCCGCGAGCCTCATCGGCACGCTCGACACCGGCACGATCGCGCTCCCATCGAATATCCAAGGGACTCTCGATCAACTGCGCGTGGAATTCACCACGCTCGGATTTCCGGACGTCAACTCCGGTCGGCCCCACCCGGTTTCCGCCATCACCGCGCCGGTCCTCGACTCGCAAGGACACGCGGCGCTGCTGCTCTCGGTCCACCCCCTCGGCGAACTCCCGCCGGAGCAGACCGAAACCATCGGCCACCACCTGATCCGGGTGACGACCGCGATCACCGACGGCGCCCGGTCGCACGCTTGACCGGGTGGCGGTGTCCTCACATGCCGAACAGTTTCCCCTCGGTGAGTGGGTCGAGGTAGAGGCGGGTGAGTTTGGAGCTTTTGATGCGCCAGCGCTCACCGTCGAATGCGTAGGTTTCGTGGTAGTGCCCGAATCCGACGACTCGGATATTGCCGGGAAAGATCAGTAGATCCTGCAGCGCCCACACCCCGGTCGCGGTGGTCGGTGACTGCACCTCGATTTCGGGCATGTGCCCGTGATGGACGGTCCGGGCGGGACCGATGGTGGCCTGGAGATAAGCGATGAAGGCGTCCGCGCCGGTGGTGATGATGCCGGCCGAGCCAGTCGTGTCGATCACGACATCGGGGGTTACCTGCTGTTTGAGCAACTCCCAGTCCTTGGTATCCACGGCCCGGAAATAGCGCGCCTTGACCTGTTTGATCGCGGAGACAGCCGCTACCACGGTCGCGGCGTCCGGTGCCGCCGCGGCAACCGGGTCCGCGGACACACGTGTCGCCCTCGCTCCCGCGAGACCGAGGGCGGCGGCCCCGGTTCCGATGAGGAAAGCTCGCCGCGTGTACGTCATGACTGATCTTCTTGCAGGCCAGTCGATTTGATGCTCGTGATCACCCATCGGCCGTCACGAATGCCGTAGGTATCGTGATCGTGGCCGAATGCCAGCAGGCGTTTGCCGTCCGGGCGGACCAGCAGTACCTGCACCGCCCATGTTCCGGTCGCCGCACCTGCGGCGGTGATCGTGATTTCGGGCATGTGTCCGTGATGAACGGTCACCGTTGTGCCGTAATCACGTTGCAGCGCAGCCACATAATTCGACGCACCCGTGACACTGGTACCGCCGAGCGCCGTGGTGTCCACGTCGATGTCATTGGCGAGGACGGACCCGAGTGTCGACCAATCCTTGGTGTCGAAACCGCGGAAATAGCGCGCCTTGAGCGACTCGATCGTATTGATCGCCTGCAATGTATCCGGATCCACCGCTGCCCCACATCTTCCTCGTTGTCGACGATCGCGACCGCAGCACCGTCGTGAAGAATTCCAGCGGCAGAGCATGCGGCAATTTTATCTAATACTCGATAATATTCATCGAATAGTTGGCAGAACCATATGCTCGCGGCGAAAACGCGTCAAGCCGAACTGCATGCTCGCCCGATCCTGAAACAGGGCGCCGATAAGTCACGGAAGCCCACGCCACGACTCCCCTGCCGACGGCTCGTGCTCGACGAGCACCGTGCGGTGGGCTGCGCCCACGCTGGAGCCGGTCAGCACCTACGGTGCTGGACGCCTTCTAGTTAAGCGCGTAACCTACGTCGCGTACGACGACCACGAGACCCCGACCTCGAGACGCAGGGCCCATCTCGAACTAACGGTCGGCGCCGGCCCAAGTCCTGCCGGCGGCGGCACGCGGCCAGATTCTTCCTGTGCTTGCACAGCAAAGGGTTCTCAACAACTGGAGGCACCGGCGCTTCTCCGTGTAGGAGCGGCTCGGCGAAAGGATGCGGAACATTGAGTAGCACGATCGACGTCGATCCTGCGGTCGAAAGCCCTAGCTCGGGGATCATCCCGGTATTCGACCCGTCCACCGAGGAGCTGATCGCGGAGGTCGTCGATTCCGACCAGGCGACCGTCGACGCTGCGGTGGCCCGGGCACGCGAAACATTCGAGTCGGGCGTCTGGCGCAAGCTGCCCGCCGCGCACCGCGCGGAGGTGCTCTTCCGCGCTGCGGACATCATCAGGGCCCGCACCGACGAGCTCGCTGCGATCGAGGCCCGTGACAACGGCATGAACGCGATGGCCGCGCGTCAGATCATCAAGGTGTCGCTCGAGATGCTGGTGTACTACGCAGGCTGGGTCGGCAAGATCCACGGCGAGTCGAGCAATCTCGTGTCCGACGGACTACTCGGCCACTTCGAGAACTACCACACCTTCACTCAGCTCGAGCCGGTCGGCGTCGTCGGCCTCATCATCCCCTGGAACGGGCCGTTCTTCGTCGCGATGCTCAAGGTCGCGCCCGCCCTCGCGGCGGGCTGCAGCGCTGTCCTCAAGCCCGCCGAGGAGACGCCGCTCACCGCGCTGAAGCTGGAGGAGATCTTTCGCGAGGCCGGTCTGCCCGACGGCGTCCTGAATGTCATCACCGGCTACGGCGAGACCACAGGTGCGGCGCTCACTGCGCACCCGGACGTCGACAAGATCGCGTTCACCGGGTCGACGGAGGTCGGACGGTTGATCGTCAAGGCGGCCGCCGGCAACCTCAAGCGCCTGACACTCGAGCTCGGTGGCAAGTCACCACTGATTATGTTCGACGACGCCAATCTGGACAAGGCGATCATGGGGGCCGGCATGGGCCTGCTCGCCGGCTCGGGCCAGAACTGCTCCTGCACCTCGCGCATCTACGTTCAGCGCGGCATCTACGAACAGGTCGTGGACGGTCTCGCCGCCTTCGCCAAGATGCTGCCGATGGGCGGAAGCGATGATCCCAACTCGGTCCTCGGGCCGCTGATCAGCGAGAAGCAGCGCCAGCGCGTGGAAGGCATCGTGAACGACGGCGTGGCCGCCGGCGCGCAGGTGGTGACCGGCGGCCAGGTGATGGACCGCCGCGGCTACTTCTATGAGGCGACGATTGTCACCGGCACCACGCCCGACATGCGTCTCATCCGCGAGGAGATTTTCGGGCCGGTCGGCTCGGTGATCCCGTTCGACGACGAGGACGAGGTCATTGCCGCCGCGAACGACACGGAGTACGGGCTCGCCGGCTCCATCTGGACCGAAAACCTCGGCCGCGCACATCGCGTCGTGAACGAGCTACGCGCCGGCCAGATCTGGGTGAACTCCGCACTCGCGGCGGATCCCTCGATGCCGATCTGCGGCCATAAGCAGTCGGGTTGGGGCGGCGAGCGTGGCAAGAAGGGCATCGAGTCCTACTACAACATCAAGTCGGTCTACATCGGCCACTGAGAGCGGTCGCCCCCGGGAGAATCCGGACACCCAACACCCTTTCGGTCGAGGATCTCGGATTGTGATTCGAGGAGTCCGGGTGGGTTGCGGCGATTGCGTGTGGTGGGAACCCTCGGCTTTCCACCTACACCATCAGGCGACCCAGGGCGGGTTGATGACGGTTCCGTCGGGCAGCTGACCGCGGAATCCGACCGGGACCGTCACGACGATTACGGCCGGCTCGGCGGCCGAATTCGTCAGGGCGATCATCGAATTCGCGGGCGCCACTGCGGCGTCACCGGCCACCAGGGCCTCCGCCTGCCCGTCGATTGTGATCGTCACCGCACCCTGGATGACCACGAACGCCTCTTCGCGCAGCACCTTGTGCGGCACGCCTTCGGTGTGGGCCGACACCTGGATCTGCCAGACGCAGAGTTCGGCGCTGCCGGTGCCAGGACGGATGTAAGAGGTGAATCGGGTGCCGTGCATTTCGTGGACCTCGGCGTCGGCGGCACGGGTCACTGGCATGTCTGAACTCCTTCATTTGGTCAAGCAGATTGACTATATAGTCAACCAACTTGCCTATCTGTGTCAAGATGTCAGCCATGTCGAATCCGAAACCCGCTTCGACCCTGCGGCCCGGCCAGGACCTCGCCCTGCTGTTGCTGGCCGCAGGAGCCGCCGCCACGGATGCCATTCATGCAGGAGTGGTCGCGGCCGGGTTCACCGATGTGCGGCCGACGCACGGGTTCGCCTTCGTGCGACTGGCGCCGAACGGGGCGACGGTTGGCGAGTTGGCCGAACATCTCGAAGTGACCAAGCAGGCGGCCAGTCAGCTGGTGGACGAACTCGTGCGCAAGGGTTACGTCGAGCGCAACGCACATCCCGACGATGCGCGCGCACGGTTGATCACACTCACCCCGAAGGGGTGGGCCTGCACGCGCGCGGCCGATGCAGCCGCGGCTGAATTCGCCGACCGGTGGGCATCCGTTTTGGGCGATTCCAAGGTGGCCGAATTGCGTAACATTTTGACCCGCGTGGTAGCCCCCGGACGGGTCCGCCCGGCCTCTTGGTGACCAAATCGAGACAAAGTGGCCTGCGTTACCCTGAAATTTCCGTGACCTGCGTCACATCAGGTTTAGCAGCAAACTCCCCGCATAGAGGGGGTTTCAAGGAGCCCGACCAGGGCTTTCCAAGATCGGCAACCCCCGCCATTCACTATTCGTTCATGTTGCGTTAACCGGCCGTGACCAAGCTGAGACCAGGTCAGAAACAGACCTGCAGTTTGGTAACACTGTGGAGCAATCCACACACAGTCGGAAAACGACCGCAACGGCAGATGGGTTTCATCCGCCGCGGTTGCTGGAGATACCAGCGGCACAACAGCCCGTGACCGCATTCTCCTCGCTCGACAGCGGCACCCGCCGGGAACCGACCACGGGTGACTCGCACCGCGTCGTGCGCCAGGGCTCGCCTGGCCTTCACAACAAAACCCGAAAACAGCATACGAACCGATTCAGGCGGGCCTTCCCACCGGGTGCCCCGTCGGAGATCCGCACTGCCTCAACCGGGCCGGATCGCCTCTCTGGACACGACAAGGAACTGATTTCGAAATGCTCGACAAACGCCTCCCTTCTTTCCGCCGCCTTTCACTGCGTGACGGTGTCACCCTGGCAGTGGCCGCGGCCGGTGTCATCGCCGTCGGCACCTCCTCCGTAGTCGCGCTGGCCGACGACAGCGTTCCGTCGCGCATTGCCATGGTCTCCGAGCAGCAGCCGGCCCCCGTGGCCGCGCCGGTCGACGCGGCCGCTCCGGCTCCCGCGGTCACGCCGGTCGACGCCCCGATCCTCCCGGGTCTGCCCGCGCTGCCCGAGCTGCCGCAGATTCCGGGGCTGCCCCTGCCGCCGCCCCCGGCCCCGGTCTACGAGGACAACCTCGACGGCTGGATCCACCACGCCCTCGACATCATGGCAGGACAGGGCATCCCGGGTAGCTACAACGGCATCTACCGCAACGTCATGCGCGAATCGGGCGGCAACCCGCAGGCCATCAACCTCTGGGACTCCAACGCCGCCAAGGGCATTCCGTCCAAGGGCCTGCTCCAGGTGATCGACCCGACCTTCAACGCCTACCACGTCGAGGGTACCGCCTGGGACATCTGGGACCCGGTCGCCAACATCACTGCCGCCTGCAACTACGCGGCCCACCGTTACGGCTCGATGGATAACGTCAACTCGGCGTACTGATCCGCAACTGCTGAACAATGCCTCCCCGCCCGACGGCGGGGAGGCATTGTCGTAGGGTCGACCAGGACCGACCACCACCGATGCGGATTCCGCCATGACCGATTACGCCCACTCCGACCACGCGTCGAAGAGCCGCGCCGAGAAGGCGCGCCGCCTCGCCACCTATATCTGGGATCGCGGCATCACCGGAACGGAACTGCTGGATATGCCGGCGGCGGTCCGCCGGAAGCTGGCGCGTGCGGCCGAGACGAATCCGCCGAGCACCGACGAGACCTGGACGACCGTGGCGAAGCTGCTCGAGGAGAAGGACACCTGGGCCGCCCGGAATCCGAATCATCCTGCGGCACAGCGCAATAGTAGCGACGAGAAGCTGCTGTGGGTGAAGCCGCCGATCGCACCGTGGTGATTCAGTAACCGAGTTCGGACTCGCTCTCGGCCTCGACGACCACCTTGTCGGCCAGCGATCGCAGCGCACGCGCCTCGGCGGGTGTCATCGGATCGACGAACATCCGACGCACCAATTCGACATGGTTCGGGGCCGCCTTCTCGAGCACCTTGCGTCCCTCGGGTGTGAGTTCGACCAGAATCCCCCTGGCGTCGTCCTCAGCTGGGCGACGGTCGACGAGTCCGCGAGCGGCCATGCGCGCCAAGTGTTTCGAGAGCCTGCTCTTCTCCCAGCAGACCTCGGCGGCCAATTCCTTGGCGCGCAGACAGCCGCCGGGCGCGGCCGACAGCGGCACCAGGAGTTCGTAGTCGGCGGTAGACAGTCCGTCCCGGGCCAGCCCGGCCGATAGCGTCGCATCCAGGCGCTGGCGCAGCCGGATGAAGGCCTGCCAGGTCTGCTGCTCGTCATCGTTCAACCAACGCACCACGGGAATGATCCTAGCCAATGTTTGGTTGACATGGACACCAACTATTCAGGAGGTGCCCATGCCAGCCATCACCGTCCCCGACATCGTGGTGCTGCCGCGCCTGCCCCGACCCACGGATTCGACGCGGGAACGGCAGGTGAGCAGCATCAGCACCGCACATCAGCAGCGCGAAGGCGCCGGCTTCGAGGTGCGCAGGCCGTTCCCGAGCATGGATCTGCGCTCGGCAGATCCGTTCATCCTGCTCGACCAGATGGGTCCGGTCGCCTATGAGCCCTACGAAGCCAAGGGCGCGCCGTGGCATCCGCATCGCGGCTTCGAGACCGTCACCTACGTCATGGACGGCACCATGGTGCATCACGATTCCAATGGCGGCGGTGGCGTCATCAGCGAGGGCGATACCCAGTGGATGACGGCCGGTTCCGGCATCCTGCACGATGAACTGCCCGCCGAGGAATTGGTCATCGCGGGCGGCTGGTTCCACGGCATCCAACTGTGGGTCAATCTGCCGCGCGCGCAGAAGATGGCCACACCGCGCTACCAGGATCTGCGCGGCAGTGAATTGACGCTGGTCAGTTCGCACGACGGTGGGGCACTGGTGCGCATTATCGCGGGCGAGATGGGCGGCTTCGCGGGGCCGGGTTCGACCTATACCCCGATCGCCTACGCCCACGCCTCCATCACCCCGGGCGGCCAGCTGGAAACCCCATGGCCGCAACGGTTTACCGCGATGGCGTACGTACTTTCCGGCAGCGGAACAGTGGGCGCCGAGCGCCGGCCGATCAGCGAAGGTCAACTCGCGGTATTCGGTCCCGGCGACTCGATCACCGTCGCTGCGGATGCCCTGCAACACAACCGAACCGGCAACCTGGAGGTACTGCTGCTCGGCGGCCTGCCGATCAAAGAGCCTGTGGTGCAATACGGTCCGTTCGTCATGAACACCCGCGCCGAAATCATCCAGGCAATGGAGGATTACCAGGCCGGACGCATGGGCAATATCCCGGCCGAACATCTGGTAGGCAGGCGTTTGGGCGAATAACGGAAGTAGGGGCGTTGTCCCCTAATGCCCCTAATTGTTTTGCTGCGCAGTTGACAAGTACGCGGCCCGTCACAACAGTGGATGCGGCGTCTCCCCCTGGACGCTACTCCACCGCAGCACACAAACAGAGGAATATATGAACGTTCGCCGGCTCACCGTCAGCGTTGCCGCGGCAGCACTCGCCTTTCTAGCGGCGCCCGCAGCCCTGGCCGACGTCCCCACCGGTTCCGCAGGAACGGGCTCATCCGCCATCGATACCGGATCGGCCGCGACCGGTTCGGCAGGCATGTCCCAGACCGGCTCGGCCGGTGGCGCATTCGCCAACTGCGACGAGGCCCGCGCGGCCGGTCGGGCACCGCTTTTCCGCGGGGAACCGGGCTACGGCCCGCATTTGGATCCAGACGGCGACGGCTTCGCCTGCCCGACGGTCTGATAGCCCTGAAACGCAGAACACCCGGTGTGCTCAGCCACACCGGGTGTTCTGCGTTTTCGGCTCAGCGGAAAATCTTGACAAGCACCAACCCGACAACCACCACGGCCGTGCCGATCAGGCTGTACTTCACCTTCGGCTGGTTCAGCTTCGCCAGCACCATATGCTTGGTGTCATCGGCAATGCGCTGTGGATCGGCCCGTACGGCGATTTCGTCGAGCGTGCTCGCGAGCCGTGTCCGTGCGGTCTCGATCTCCCGCTCGATCCGCTCGGTATCCCTAGCCACGTATATCCTCCTGTGTTCAATTTGCGGTGCTCGCGGGGTCTCTCCGTGGTTACGCAGGCTGCCGCCTGGCGAGCCCGTCGCTCACACCGCGTGTTCAAATGTGCCGCGAACCGCGCTCGCCGACGAGTCTAGCCAGCCAGGCTGCGTGGGTGCGGCCGCGTTGTCGGGACGTTCGATTACCGTGCAAGAGGTGACCGACAACCAACGCCTCTCCCCCGGCGATCCCGCCCCCGATTTCACCCTGCCCGACGCCGATGGCAAGGACGTTTCGCTGTCCGACTACCGCGGCCGCAAGGTGATCGTCTACTTCTACCCCGCCGCGAGCACCCCCGGCTGCACCAAACAGGCCTGCGATTTCCGCGACAACCTCGCCGACCTCGGGGGTGCGGGCATCGATGTCATCGGAATCTCGCCCGATAAGCCCACCAAATTGGCCAAGTTTCGCGACAACGAAAAGCTCACCTTCCCATTGCTCTCGGATCCGGACAAATCCGTCCTTACCGCATGGGGTGCGTTCGGGGAGAAGACCATGTACGGCAAGACCGTCACCGGCGTTATCCGCTCCACATTCCTGGTCGACGAAAAAGGCGAAATCGAAGTGGCGCAGTACAACGTCCGTGCCACCGGCCATGTAGCCAAACTCCGTCGCGACCTGTCGGTGTAGACCTACTTGTCGAACGAGCGCAGGAACCGTTTGTAGCTGTCGAGCAACTGATCAGGACCGAACCGCAGATCGGCTTGCGCCCAACGGGTTTCGTCCATGTCGAAGGTGCATTGAGCGAAAGGTCCGGAGCCACTGGGGCACCGGACCTCTCGAGAGCTTTCACCTAGATGGGCTGCAACTGCTGGGCCGCCCATTGCATGAGCATGCGGACGTGGTTGTCCCACCAGCGGTAGAACTCGGGGGTGAAGGCCGCCGGCGGCGGAGCCTCACCCGGGAAGAGCATGGCGTCGTTCGGAGCACCGACTTTGACAGTCGGCCCCGGGGTTCCGGTGCCTGGAAGCTGCTGAGGCGATCCGGCCGCCTCGTTTCCGTGTTCGTGTGCGTCCGGAGAGACCAATACGGGTGGCTGAACGCCCCAGTGTTCGTTGTACTGCGGAAGGTTGTCCAGATCGAAGGCAGCCACCGTCGAGTCGGCGGTGTTTCCGGCGGCCGCGGGTTGGCGGGCCTCCGGACGATCGAACGGGTTGATATTCGGCTGCACCGAGGAGCCCGCGGTAGAGCCGCTCGGCGATCCGGTATCACCGTCGACCACGCGGGCATCCGCGGTGACCCGAGCGTCAGCGACGACTGTGCCCGTACGCGTTGTCACGTACAAGCCGCCCGCGACCAGCCCGCCCACCAGCACACTGGCCGCGGCGAACAGCGCAGGGTAAGCGCGCGTACTGCGCACCGGCTCGACCGGCTCGCTCACACCCACAGCATCGCCCATCGCGAACAGCGCGGCACCGACCGCCGAGGCGGAGGTCGCGATCTTGCACGGCAGCACCGGCGCACCGAAGCCGTCCATCGCCGCGGCAACCAACGGTCCATCCGCGGCCGAACCGATCGGCACCACCGCATCCGGCCGGACCATCGCCGCCTCGAACTGATCCCAGGCATCCGATACCGCGACGTCGAGCGTTTCGGCGGTCGCACTGCCGGACTGGCTCGTCGCGGCCAGCACCCGGCTGCGCTTGCGGTCGATCAGTGTGAACGCCTGATGCCCCGGGACGACCTCGCAGATGAGTAGATCGTCGAATTCATCGAGCCAGGTCATGACCCCGGCCACACTCAGATGTGCCGACTTGGCCGATACCAGCGAGGCAGTATGCCACGGGCCGGACGCCAATTTGGTGACGATGGCGCGCCGCTCGACGGCATCGCGGTAGGCGACTGCCGCGCCCACGATCTCCCGCTCCGACTCCAACTCTGCAGCTAGGGTGTCCAGCGCCGTCTGGACCGCGACCGCCAGGTCCGCCTTCGAATCGCCACGAGTTTTTACCACCCGCTGAAGCAGCACCCGCTCGGATAGCTTCTCGCCGCCGTCGGCGAGGGCTACCGCGTGAACGGCGCCGCGTTCGGTGGAAACGCCTAGTGTTACCACGGATCGAGCTCCCACTGATCACGCCTTCCCAGTGCAATTGCAGAGCTCACGAGCTTGCCGAAACCCCTGAGCCCCTTGGATTCCCCGGCACGAAACGTGCGTTGAGATGCACGCACGCTCGGTTATGTGTTCGGCGCCATCTCAGGCTTGGATGGGTGATGAAATGTGACAGTCCTTAACACGCAGATACGGTGCGCGTGTCGCACGCGTGTCTATACCGCTAGCCTTGATACGTGGATGTACGCACGGAGGCCAGGTCGAAGCAGCGACGTCTGGATCCTGCGTTGGACCTGCAGGACGACCCGCAGGAGCTCATGCCGCGGCGCAGGCCGACTCAGGAGCGCAGTAAACGCAAGTTCGATGCCCTCTTGCAGGCATCCCGGGAATTGCTCGTCGAGGTCGGGTTCGAATCGTTCACCTGTGAAGAGGTGGCCGCGCGGGCCGAAGTGCCGATCGGCACGCTGTATCAGTTCTTCGCCAATAAATACGTAATCGTCTGCGAGCTGAATCGCCAAGACCTGGTTGCGGTTTCGCAGGAACTCGCCGACTTCCACGGTGAAATCCCGTCATTGGACTGGTTGCGGCATATGAACCAGTTCGTCGACCATCTGGCGAATCTGTGGATGACCGACCCGTCCCGGCGCGAAGTATGGCTGGCCATGCAGTCGACCCCGTCCACCCGAGCCACCGGCGCGATCCACGAAAAGGAATTCGCCGAGGTCGTCTCGCAAATGCTGCGCCCGTTGACCCCGCGCACCCCCCGCGCACGCCGCACCATGATGGCCGAAGTCCTGGTGCATGTCGTCTACTCGATGCTGAACTTCTCCGTCCAAGACGACCAGAGCAACACCGAAGCAGTCTCCGAACTCAAACGGCTGATGGTGGCATACCTCATGGTCGCCGAAAAGGAATCCCGAACCGGCGGCCAGCGCTGATCTTTGGCAATCCGCGTTCGAGCCGAGCACCCCGGGGTGCTCGGCTCGAACATCGGTCGGCTACTGCGCTTCGCGACCTTCGATCAGGTCGGCGAGTTCACCCGGATCCTCCAGGACGACCATGGCGGCTGCGGTGTCGCCGTCGTGCGTCAGCGACAGGTGAACCCTTGCGCGGGGTAGGAATTCGGCGGCAAGGCCGTGCAGTTTGATGCTCGGGCGGCCCCAGGCGTCGTTGACCACCTCGATGAGGGGGTACGGATTATCGCCGATCTGCGGGCGGCGCGCGAAACGCGAAGACGCCCATGCCTTCAACACCGCCTCTTTGGCCGCCCAGCGCGCCGCGTAACTGCGTGCCGGGTCGGTGCCCTTGCTCTGGCAGTAGCGCCGCTCACCGGCGGTGAAACTCTCCCGGAGCATGGTGGTTCCGGACCTTTGCAACTGTTCGGCGAACTCGGAGATGGTCACCAAGTCCAAGCCGATACCCAGGATGGTCAATGCGTCGCCGCTCCTCAGCCTTCGAGCCCAAATGAAAAACTCAGAGTGCGGCCGCCGTAGCGACCGCACTCTGCACGGTAATGGCCGAAGCCGCTATGCCATAGAGCCACCGGCATCGAGCTGACCGAGAATCACTGCGCCGGTGCCGCAACCCGCGCCGTCGGCCCGGTAGGTGCCGTTACCGGACAGTCGTGCCTCCGGCGAGAGCAGCACGTCGGCCTCCAGCTGCCGCTTCTGCTCCGACGGCGTGCCATCGGCACCGAGACGCCGATCCGCGGGCCGCTCGTAGAGCGGTGCGCCGCCGCACATGGCCTCGGTGAACCGCTGCCGTCCGGCGAGCTGACGCTCCTGCGCCCGGCGCTGGTACTCCTCGCGCCGTCCCGGCTCGATCGCCTGGATGAACGCCTCCGGATGCACCACCGCGAGCAGACCCGATACGTGGCCGAAGCCGAGCGAGGTCAGCAGACCGGCCTTGAGCGGGAAGCGCTCACCGAAGCGCAGCGGTTCGCGTGCCCAGACCAGATGCGGGTAGGCCTGCATCTTGTCGTCGACGCAGTCCAGGCTCCGATTCGGCGGCACCACAGCGTTTTCCAGCACCTGGCACAGGCCGATGAGCTGGAAGGCGGCCGCGCCGCCCTTGGCGTGTCCGGTCAGGCTCTTCTGCGAAACCACGAACAGCGGTGCGCCTTCGGAACGTCCGATGGCCGTGGCCAACCGCTCGTGCAGTTCGGACTCGTTCGGATCGTTGGCCGCGGTCGAGGTGTCGTGCTTGGAGATGACCGCGATATCGTCCGGCGCCACACCGAGTTTGCGCAGTTCGGCGGCGAACTTGGATTCGCGACCGCCACGCCCGGCACCGAGTGCGCCCAGGCCGGGCGCCGGGATAGAGGTGTGCACACCATCGGCGAAGGACTGTGCGAAGGCGACCACACCGAGCACCGGCAGGCCCATTTCCACCGCCACGTCACCGCGCGCCAGCAGGACGGTGCCACCACCCTGCGATTCCACGAAGCCGCCGCGACGGCGGTCGTTGGCCCGGGAGAAGTACCGGTCGCTGATGCCCTTGGCGCTCATGGCCGCCGAGTCCGCGGTCGCCGACATATCACCGAAGCCGACGATGCCCTCGATACCGAGATCGTCGAAGCCACCGGCGACCACCAATTCGGCCTTGCCCAAACGGATCTTGTCGACGCCCTCCTCGACCGACACCGCGGCCGTCGCGCAGGCCGCCACCGGATGCACCATCGCACCGTAGCTGCCGACGTAGGACTGCACCACATGCGCGAGCGCGACGTTGGGCAGTGCCTCCTGCAGGATGTCGTTCGGGCGCGACTCACCGAGCAGGTTGTCGATGTAGAGCGAGCGCATCGAGGACATGCCGCCCATACCGGTGCCCTGGGTGTTGGCGACCAGGCTCGGGTGCACCCAGCTCATCAGCTCGGCCGGGCTGAACCCGGAGCTGATGAACGCATCGACGGTGCAGACGATATTCCACAGCGCCACCCGGTCCACCGAGGCCGCCATATCGGCGGAGATGCCCCAGATGGTGGGATCCCAGCCGGTCGGGATCTGACCGCCGACAGTGCGCGACAGCTTGGCCTTGCGCGGCACCCGGATCTCGGTGCCCGCCTTGCGGATCACCTGCCAGTCACCGGAGTCGGCGACCGGGGTGATCACCGTGTGCTCCGGATCCGCGGCGTAGAAGGCGCGCGCCTCGGCCTCGCCGCCGACCGTGAAGGTCAGATCCTGGTCCAGGAAGACCGAGGTCATCAGCGGTGCGGCATTGTCGATCATGGCGCCGTCGTCGGCGTAGCGGCGCACACCGCAGCGCGCGACGACCGCATCGTGGTACTTCTCGGCGACCTCGTGTTCAGGGACGTAGTCACCGGATTCGGTGTCGTACCAGCCGGGCTTGGGATCGTTCTCCCAAGCGACCAGACCGGTGGTCCAGGCGAGTTCGAGCACGCCGGCGGCGGAGAGCTCGTCGGAGACCTCCATCTCGAACCGGGTGCGCGCCGAACCGTACGGGCCGAGCTCGCCGGCGCCGACGATGACGACCATATCGGCGAGATCGGCGGTCACCGAACCCCATTCGGGCACCGGCAGCGCCGAGCTCATGGTCGGCGGTGCTGGCAGCGCCGAAATCGTCGCCGCCGCAACGGTTTCCTCGTTCTCGGCCGGTGCGTCCTCCTGGGCCTGCTTGGCCAGCGCGGGCAGATCGAGCTTGACCCTGGCAAGTCCTCCGGTGAGATCGATCTGCTGCGGTCCGGTTGCGGTCACCTGACGGGCCCGCGAGGTGCACCACTTGAGCAGCTCATCGGCCATCTCGGTGGTGGACCAGGTGTGCACACCGGCCTTTTCGACCGCGGTCACCATCGGATCGTTGTGGCCCATCAGCCCGGTGCCGCGCACCCAGCCGATCAGGGCGTGTACCAGGGTGACCCGGCTCGACCACGACTTCTCCGCGCGCCACTTGGCGACCACCGCGTCGAGTGCGGCCTTGGACTCACCGTAGGCGCCGTCGCCGCCGAACATGCCGCGGTTGGGCGAACCCGGAAGCACCACATGCAGTTTCGCGTCGACATCGTGATCGGCGCCGATCTTGGACAGCCCACCGATCAGCCGCTCGACCGACCAGAGCAGCACCCGCATCTCCATTTCGGCACGGGCACCGGCGTCGGCGAGATCACCGGCGACCCGCGGCGCCGCGAACGGCAGCAGCAGGGTCGGTGTCATCGCGTCCTTGATCTTGACCTTCGCACCACCAGCATTGTCGACCTGCTCGCTGCCGACCCAGTCGATCAACGCGTCGACGTCCTGATAGGAAGCCATATTCGCGGGCACGACCCAGAGCGCGGCGCCGTGGCGCGCGTTCTCCCGGTAGAGCTTGCGGTAGAAGCCCAGCCGCGCGTCGTTGAGGCTAGAGGTGGTGACCACGACCGTGGCGCCGCCGCCGAGCAGTCGACCGGCGGCCGCGGCCGCGATGGAACCCTTACTGGCACCGGTGATCACGGCGATATCCGAGGACCACAGGCCGGACTCTTCGGTGTTCAGCGCCGCCTCGGCGATGCGCTCGTACAGTCCGGCCAGCACCGAGCGGGCCTCGTGCTTGGCCTTCTCACGCCACCAGTTCGCCTGTGCCGCAACGGCTTCACCGGCACCGGAGAAACCCTCTACCGACTCCGCACCGGAACCGATGTCATCGAGCAGCCAGAGCTTGGCCAGATCCTCGCGCGCGGTCGCCCAGCGGTCGTCGATCAGCACGGCCTTGCGGGCATCGAAGGCGGGCGCGACCAAACGCGGCCAGTCCGAACCCAATTCGGCCGAGACCAGATCCACCAGGGTGTCGTCGCTGGCCTCCGGCGCGGAGACCTGCTCGGCCAGGCCGAGCTGTTCGAGCACCACGCGCGCGGCCGTGGCGAGCACGCCGTCACGACCGGTGATCTGCTCGGTGAACTCACCCAGCGCCGCGGCGTCCACAGTGGCGCCGCCACCGCCGCCCGCGCTCGGCAGCGATACCGCGACACCGCGACGGGCCGCGACGGCCTGCACGGCGGCGTCGATGGCGGCATCGACCGACGCGGCGTCGCTGACACTCGCGACCAGTCCGCCGAGATCGCCACCACGCACGCTGACACCCTCGCGGGTACCGAGCGAAACCTCGGCGGTGACATGGTGGGCCCAGCCGTCGCCCAGCTCCCAGACCTTCTTGACGCGCTCGGCGATCGCGGCGGGCCGCTTACCGGACGGACCGAACACCTTGCGCAGGTGATCGCCGATGGCATCCGACAGCACCGAACCAAAAGGCTTGTAAGTGCGCGCAAGTCGCTCGACCGTGGCCGAGAGCGCACCCATATCGGCATCGGCGGCACCGTCGATCGCACCGAGCGACAGCTCGGAGCCGAGGTCGACGAGCAGCTGATTGCGCCGCGACGAAACACCGTCGCAGAGACCCTCGATGGTGTCGACCGGGCCGATCTGATCCAGCCGCAGCTTGGTCCACAGCGCGATGAGTACGCGGGTGGCGTCGGCGGCGGTGAACGCGATGTCATCCGGACGCGGACCACCCGAGCTCGCGACGGGTGCGGCCACCGGGGCCGCCGCCGCCGGCGCTGCGGCCGAAGCGGTCTCGACCGGGTCGTCAGCGGGCTCGTCGACCGGCGCGGGATCGGTATCGGTCGAGTACACGATCGCGGCCTCGCGCTCGATATTCAGCACCTCGACGGTGACCGTGCCGAAGGCGGGCAGCTTCAGCGTCTGGCTGGCCAGGTTCGCCACGGTCGGCGTTGCGCCCAAACCGATTTCGACGAAACGCTGCACCCCGAGACCGCCGTGGTCGGCATCGGTGAACAGCAGATCCTGGGTCTCGATCCAGCGCACCGGGCTGGCGAACTGCCAGGCCAGCAGCTCGATAAGCACCACGCGGCACAGTTCGGTCGGGCGTGCGGCCCAGTTGTCGAAGTCGGCGAGCACGGCGGCCAGCGGCTCCGAGGGCACCAGATCGGCGATCTCCTGGATGAATGCGCGCTCCAGCGAGAACGGCTTGGGCACCAGGTTCGGAATGTAGCGGCCGAGCAGGATTTCCGGATGCAGATCCGCGGGCAGCAGCTGCTCGAGCTTCTGCCGGAACTCCGGCACACCCTCGCGCAGCACGGTGGAGTGGAACGGCACATCGATGCCGGGAACCAGGATGAACGCCCGCTTACCGCCGAATTCGGCACGGCGGCGGTCGATTTCGGTCTCCAACGCCTCGAGGCCCTTGACCGTGCCCGCGATCGCGTACTGCGAACCGCGCAGGTTCAGGTTGACGACCTCGAGGAATTCCCCGACGCTCTCGCCCACACCCTTGACGAAGTCGATGACCTCATCATCGGGCAGCCCGATCTGCGACGGCCGGATGGCGGCCATCCGATAGTCGCTGCGGCCCTGCGCATCCCGGGGCACCAGCTCGTGCATGGCGGAGCCGCGCTGGAAGACGACCTCCAGCACCGCCTCCAGCGGCAGCACACCGGCAACGGCCGCGAGCGCGTTGTATTCACCGACCGAATGTCCGGCCAGCATGGCGCCCTCGACGTAGGCACCGGCCTCACGCAGCTCGGCGACCTGAGCCACACCGAGCACCGCCATCGCGACCTGGGTGAACTGGGTCAGGTGCAGCACGCCGTCCGGGTGCCGGTGTTCGACACCACGCGCCTTGAGGTAGGTCGGGTTGTCCCGCACCACGGCCAGGATCGAAAAGCCCAGTGCCGCACGGGTGTGCTTATCGGCGCGCTCCCAGATCTCCTTGGCGGCCTTGGAGCGGGCGCGGGCGTCCAGGCCCATGCCCTTGCGCTGAATGCCCTGGCCCGGAAAGGCGTAGACGGTCTTCGGGGCGGCGGTGCGACCGGTCGCGGTCATCACCAGATCGCCGTCGGCGCGGCAGGAGACCTCGACGATCTCGCTGCCCCTGTCGACCGCGATTCGCTCGACGCGCACGTCGATCTCCGCGCCCGGGCGGACCATACCGAGGAAGCGAGTGGTCCAGGCGGTCAAAGTCCGTGCCGGAGTGGAGCTTTCGGGATCCACCGCGGACACCACGTGCTGCGCGGCGGCCGAAAGCCACATGCCGTGCACGATCGGGCTGCCGAGTCCGGCCAGTTTGGCGGCGGAATCGCTGGTGTGGATGGGGTTGTAGTCACCGGAGACCGCGGCGAAGGCACGCATGGTGCGCGGCGCCAGGATGGTGACGTCACGGCGGCGGCGACGCGGGGTGTCGGTGGCCGCATCGGAGACCACACCGGCCGCGCGCGGCGGATCGGTCAACTCGCCCGCGCCATTGCGGCCGCGGATGGCGAAGCGTTCGGTCAGCGTCGCCAGCGGCACCACATCGAGGCCCTGATCCCGCATCTCACCGACGGACACCCGCACCTCGACGACGCGTCCCAGATCGGTGTCGACAACGTCACCCGATTCGGCGCGGACAACAAGGATGCTGGTGTCGTGCGGCAGGTCGCGCTCGAGTGCGATCTGGTGATCGAGGTGGACCAGATCCAGCATGCCCTCGATGACACTGTCGCCGTCGGCGCTGCGCGCGGCGCCGAGCACTGCGAAGACGGCGGGCCAGCACGCACCGACGAGCACATCGGGCGCGCTGCGCCCGAGCGTGCTCAGTGCGCCGGGCAGGCCCGAACCGGTGACACCCGCGTGGTCGGCGATGAGGTCCGGGGTCCAGGCCACATTGAGGTGTGCGACCTTGCCCTTCACCTCCGGCAGCGCCTGGCCGGCGGCGACCGCGAGCAGTGCGGACATGGCGGTGTCGGCATCGGTTTCGGTGATCACCGGCGCGCCGCCGTTGTAGAGGGAGGTCGGCACGGTGATGCGCAGGCGGATGCGCACGGCGTCACCGCCGAACAGCGGCACCGTGAGCTCGACATAGGCGTGATCGGCATCCGGGCCGGTGGTTTCGGTGACCGTCGCACCGGTCGGCGGATGTACCGCCCCTTTGTCATCGACGGTCCATTCGGCGACGTCGCCGAGGCGGTGGATCGGGTTGACCGTGGTGCGGCCGGACCATTCGACATCCGGCGCGGCCAACACCGCGTCGATCGGTCCCTCGGTGACACCAGCGGAGCGGCGCGCGTGCACCACGACCGGCGACACACCGGCACGAACCAGCGCATACGCCGTGTCCTGCTCGAAACGATCGAGCAATTCGCCGACCGGCTCGTCGACGCGGGTAATACCGGCGACCGCGACCGTGCCCGGAATGACGCAGACCTGATCGGCCGAGTAACGCGGATCATGAGCCTGCCACAGCGAATCCGAACGCCACCAGCGGCGCACATCGCCGTCGACCACCGGCACGAAGTTCACCGGCTTACCCGGGGTCTTGCACAGACTGACGAAGAACGGCACATCCGCCGGGTGCAGCAGGGTCTGCTCGGCGGCCGGGTACTGCTGCTTCAGCGTGCACAGCGCGTCGACCGGGTTCTCGAAGACCTCGTCGGATTCGAACAACGTCGGGATCTCACCGCGGTCGGCCGGGTGCAGCCGGGATTCGGTGCGGCGCATCATCTCCGCGAACCGGTCCCGCCAGGTGATATCGAGCCAGACCGAACGGGTGGCGTCCAGGATGGCGTCGCCGAGGTCGCTGCCGCAGTCGAAGTCCTTGCGGCGGTCCAGGCCGACGGCCAGCTCGACGTAGCGTTCCAGCCACCCGAGGTAGGTCATGGTCGTGACATCGCCGAAATACGGCTTGGCGGTGGCATTCAGCGCGGCGATGATCTCGTCGCGGCGCTCGGCGACCGCATCGGCGTCACCGGCGACCTCGTCGAGCAGGCGGCCGGTGCGCGAGGCCGCATTGTCGATCTCGTGGATATCGGCACCCAATTGGCTACGGCCGGAAGCCATTCCGCCGGTCGCGGTGCCCGCGCCGACCCAGTCCGGGGTGCCGGGGGTATCGACGAGCAGCTGCTTGACCTCAGGTGCGGTGGTGGCCTCGAGCGTCGCCATGGCGGCGGTGCCGACCAGCACGCCATCGAGCGGCATCACCGGATAGCCGTACGGCACAGCCCATTCGCCGGTCAGGTATTCGGTGGCGCGCTCAGGGGTACCGATGCCGCCGCCGACGCAGACCACCACATTCTCGCGGTTGCGCAGCTCGGCGTAGGTCTCCAGCAGCAGGTCGTCCAGGTCCTCCCAGGAGTGGTGTCCACCGGCCCGGCCGCCCTCGATGTGCATGATCACCGGGTAGTCCGGCACCTCGTCGGCGATGCGCAACACCGCGCGGATCTGAGCGACGGTGCCCGGCTTGAACGCCACATGTGTAATGCCGACCTCGGTCAGTTCGGCGATGAGCGCGACGGCTTCTTCCAGCTCCGGAATGCCCGCCGTGACGACGACACCGTCGAACGGCGCACCCGCCGCACGGGCCTTCTGCACCAGGCGCTTGCCGCCGAGCTGCAGTTTCCACAGGTACGGGTCGAGGAACAGCGAGTTGAATTGCACCGCGCGGCCCGGATGCAGCAGCGTCTTCAGCTCGGCAACCCGGTCGGCGAAGATCTGCTCGGTGACCTGACCGCCACCGGCCAGCTCCGCCCAGTGGCCCGCATTCGCGGCCGCCGCAACGATTTTCGCGTCCACCGTGGTCGGGGTCATGCCCGCCAACAGGATCGGCGAGCGACCGGTCAGCTTGGTGAACGAGGTCTCGACCACGATGCGTCCGCTTGGCAGGCGCACCGGGCGCGGAGCGAAGGCCGACCACGGCTGAGCCACCTCGGGTGCGGCGCCAGGAGTCAGCAGGCTGCGCTGGCCCGCGCGGGTCGCGGCCGCGACGATGCCGACGCCGGTACCCTTCAGCGAACCGCTGGTGAGTCGACTCAGCAGGTCTCCGGGGCCCAGATCGAGAATCCACTGCGCACCGGCGGCGACGACGCCGTCTACCTCCTCGACCCAGTCGATCGGGTCGACGAGGATCTCCTTGGCCAGCGAACCCGCGAGTTCCGCATCCAGACCACACTGGGAAGCCCAGCCGCTCACGATGTCGACCGTGTCGGCGAGCGCGGGGTGATGGAAGGCGACATCGACGGCCAGATCCTCGAAGACCGGCGCGAAGACCGCGCCACCGCGCGTCTTCGCATCGCGCTCGCGGGTCTGCTCGTCATGGATCTGGGAGCAACGCTGACGCACCCGCTCCAGCTGGGTCGGCGTGCCGGAAAGGACCACGCGACGACGACCGTTGCGAATCGAAACCACCGCGGCCGCGGCGGGATCCACGCCCGCGGACACCTCGGCCACCACCGTGCGCAGATGTTCGGGATCGACATTCGACACCGCGACCATCGACGAACGCTCGCCCACCGGCATCAGACCGCGCCGCCGCGCAACCAAACCCGCTGCGGCACCGATCATTTGGGCGATGGCGAGCAGTTCGGCGTCGCGCTGTCCACCGGCCTGTACCGAGGTTGCGGCGAGGCGCCCCTGCGAGTGCCCGACAACCGCGACCGGCGCGTGCTCGTTGGCATCCAGCCCCTGCAGCCGCAGCGCGCGCACGGCGGCCACCTGCGTCAGGAATACGCCCGGCATCGAAACCACGGCCGACCGGAGCACCTGCTCCGAAGGCGCACCGGAAACCTCGGCCTCATCACCCTCGGCGAGCTCGTTCTCGAGCATCCAGCCGATCGGGTCGAAACCGACCGGTCGTACGACAAGTAGTTGTGCCGCAACAGGTTCCAGCAGTGTCGCCGCTTCGTTGACCAATGCGGTCAGTTCGGGCTCCAGTGCGGCGTCGCGCCCGATCTCCTCCAACTCACCGAGCCAACGCGCACCTTGCCCACCGAAGGCCAGCGCGTAGGGCGTTCCGCCCAGCAGTCGATCCAGCAGCGGGGACCGCGAACCCCCCTGCTGTGGCGCCCCAACCACTTTCGGGCTCTGTCCGGTTCCGGCCGCAGTGCTCTCATTGATCGTCAAGACGCTTCGACTTCCTTCTCCTGGCGACATGCCGTTCAAGACACGCCGCTCCCTCCGGTGCGCAGGTGTTCCTCACCAATGAGCCCTGATGACTGCAAGGATTCCAGAAAATCATGAGGAAATCCTCACGTTTGTGTCGCGACGCGTGTCTTACCGTCGAGTATTTCCGTACCGACGTACCAGAATGCCCAGAAACATGACTCTCCCTCATGTTCAAACCCGCTGGTCCACCCGGTTACTAACGCGTACGAAACATGAGCACTCCTCATGTTGAGCGTTATCGAATCGTTATAATACCAGGTGGGGTTACTGGCGAGTACGACATGCCGGGGCTGCGCTTCGCGATGTCGGTCAAGCCCGGTAGAGTTTGGACGGTCGTACCATCAAGCGCGAGTGGCGAAATTGGCAGACGCGCCAGATTTAGGTTCTGGTGTCCACGGACGTAGGGGTTCAAGTCCCCTCTCGCGCACAGATTCCCGGCAGATTTGCCGGATTTGCGTGCCGTGTGTTCGAGCGCACTCGAACACACGGAGGTGACCAGGGAAAATGCGCACCCACCTGCGACAACTTCTGACAGATCCGCCAGGATCGACCATCGATGACCCTGCCGAGCCGGACACGGGAAACGATCGGGGCCGCCGATGATTCCCCCGCTCGTTCTCCCGCAGGCACCACTGGAACAGCTGATCCGCGGTCCGCTGCCGGGCCCGCCGGAACCGGCGTCCATCCCCGCCGACGACATCCTGTACGGCATATCAACGCTCGGCGAGGCCGGCCGAGTCCTCGACCGGTATGTCATGACAGCGCTCGACTGGTCGCCGGGAACGAAGCTGCAGATACAGCCTGTCGACGACGTTCTACTTGTCGGCCCGTCTCCCGACGGTCAGGTACGCGTCACCGGCGACGGCTATTTCCGCATCCCGTTCCGGCAACGACGCCGAGTCAGCCTCCTCATCGGCCAGCGCGTCCTGCTGACCGGCCGCCGCAGCCGCGAACAGCTCCTGGTCCATCCGCTCGACCGCCCGCACCAACCGAGCCTCCCGCGGAGGCATCAGCGCCGTCGAACACTTCATCTCCACCGTCCGCTGCATCTACCGATACGCAGAAGACAGAGGGTGGATCCGCCCCAGCGACAACCCCGCCCGCCAGCTCACATTCCCGACACGCCGCAAATCGCACCGCTATGCCATCCCCCCTCCGACCAACTCGCCGAAATCTGCCAGGTCGCCGCTACCACCGGCAACGACCCCGACCTAGACTCCCTGCTCCTGCGCCTGCACCTCGAAACAGCCTGCCGCCGAAGCGGAGCCCTCGCACTACGCCCCCACGACCTCGACACCACACAATGCCTGCTCTACCTCCGCGAGAAAGTCGGAACCGACCGCTGGCAACGATCTCCGCCAGCTCGCCGGGCTCAGCGACGCCGTGCCGGTCGAACACCGTGGCCAGATGCTCGCGGTAACGCGAACGCGCCTCACGCCGGGCGCGCTCGATACGCGCTCGATGCTCGGCGGCCGTAGGCAGCACTGGTTCGTTGCTCACAGCAATTGAGGGTGGCACGCGGTCGGGGCAATGTCGCGCGAGTTTTCGAACCCGAGCACGCGGCAAGCAGCGACACCTACGGAATCGTCCTTGCTAGCGTCGGCCTACAGCGGCGCCGCCCGCCGGTGTCTGTGTCTCTTCTGCCCGCCCGCTAGTGCTGTCGTCTTCTTCTGTCGAGATGCAGCGAAGATCGACAGTCAGAAACGGCAGCATCCGGTCGCGTGCGACCAGCTGGTTCTCGTCCCCTGGCTGTCACTAGTCCTGAGGTTCGCCTGCCCGCAGGCCACGGCAACGTCGGCCGATTCAGGTATGCCTACAGGTATCTATTCGGGTAGTCGAACCGATGTGCGCCGCATCACTTGGCGGCCATTGTCACTTCATGACGAACAATGACGTTGACGCTGTAGTCGTCGGTGGCGGCTTCTCTGGCTTGTATGCCACCCATCGCTTGCGCAATCTGCAGGGATTGACCGTGCAGGCCTTCGAGGCTGCCCCGAGTGTCGGCGGAGTGTGGTTCTGGAATCGCTATCCCGGTGCGCGCTGCGACTTCGAGAGCATCTTCTATTCGTATTCGTTTGACGAGGATTTGCAGCGGGACTGGCGCTGGACCGAGCGCTACGCCTCTCAACCGGAGATCTTGCGCTATTTGGAGCATGTCTGTGGCCGCTTCGATCTGCGCCGGAGCTACCAGTTCAACACCCGCATCACGTCGGTGGTGTGGGATGAGCCCGCGACGCGCTGGGTGGTCGGCACCGACGACGGTCGCACCACTACTGCGCGGTTCTTCATCAACGCAGCGGGGGCCTTCTCGGTCTCCAAGCCAAATGACTTTCCCGGCCAGGACAATTTTCAGGGTGCAGTCGTGCACACCAGTCATTGGCCGGCCGACGGCGTTGATCTGACCGGTAAGAGGGTCGCAGTGGTCGGCACGGGCTCGACCGGAATACAGGTCATCCAGACGATCGCACCGCAAGTTGCCGAGCTGACGGTATTTCAGCGCACCCCGAACTTCGCTTGTCCGCTCGGCAACCGGCCACTGACCGACGAGGAATTCGATTCCGTTGTCTCCGACTATCCGCGTCTTCGCGAAGAATCGCGCAACAGCATCAGCGGGGCCGCTTTTCCGCGGGCCGTTTTGCCGGCGCACGCGCACACCCCCGAAGAGCAGCGCCAGATGTACGACACGTACTACAACGGCGGGGGATTTCGGATGCTCGCCTCGACCTACTACGACCTGATCTTCAACCCGGAAGCCAACGCGACTGCGGCCGACTACATCCGCGACCGCATCCGGGAGCGAGTGAAGGACCCGCAAGTCGCCGAACTGCTGTGCCCGAACGATCACCCCTACGGGGCAAAGCGAGCGACGTTTGAGACCAACTACTACGAGGCCTTCAACCTGCCGCATGTGCATCTGGTTGATGCACGGACCCATCCGATCGTGCGGATCACAGAGGAGGGCATCGCCACCACGGCCGCGGAATACGAGTTCGACGTGATCGTGCTCGCCACCGGATTCGACGTCGGCGGGGCGGGCCTGATGCGCATGGGCGTCGTCGGCCGCGACGGCGAAGCGCTGACCGATCACTGGGCGCACGGACAGCGCACCTACCTCGGCACGGCCACCGAGGGCTTCCCCAATTTGTTCCATGTCAACGGTCCGCAAAGCGCGGCGGCGTTGTTCAACAACCCGATCGCCATCGAGGACAGCGTTGACTTCATCGGTGCCCTCATCGCTCACATGGACGCCAACGGCTACACCACCGCCCAGGTGACCGAGGCGGCCGAAACCCGGTACAACGACCTGGTGCGTGAGGTCGCCGACGCGACGTTGTTCCCGAAAGCGACGAGCTGGTACATGGGCGACAACATCGCGGGGAAGCCGCGAGTACCCATCTCGCTGTTCACCGGTGCGCCCATGTACCGGGCGATCTGCAGCGAGGCGCGAAGCAGCGCGTTTGCCGGATTCTCTTTCGACGGAAGCGATTCCGACGTCCCTCCCACGATCACACTTAACGGCGCGTCGGTGTTCTTTCTCGCCGGAATGATGAATATGGGCGCCAAACCGCTGGAGCAGTGCTCGCTGGAGGAAGCCCGCTTCACGATGGAAACCTTCAAGGCGATGCAGCTACCGCTGCCGCCCGATGTCACCATCACCGACACCGCCTTCCCCAGCGAGGCGGGACCGCGGGCGGCGCGGCTGTATCGACCGTCAGTGGAGGGCACGCTTCCGGCGGTGGTGTTCATCCATGGCGGTGGGTGGATCGGTGGCAGCCTCGATGCGTTCGATGAGCCGTGCGCCGCACTTGCCCACCGGCTCGGCGCCCTTGTCGTGTCGCCGGACTACCGGCTGGCCCCCGAGTATCCATTCCCCGCGGGCCCAGATGACACGTTGGCGGCCCTGCGCTGGGTCGCCGACCACGCCGCCGCGTTGGGGGTGGATCCCGACCGCATCGCGATCGGAGGCGAGAGCGCCGGAGCAAACCTCGCCGCGGTCACGGCGCTGCGGGCCCGCGACGAGGGAGGCCCGCGACTGCGAGCCCAGGTGCTGGTGACGCCGCCGATAGACCCTTTCGCCGACACCGAATCCCGCAACCTCTACGCCGGTGGACCAATCATCTCCGCCGAGCTCGGCGCGCGGATGTGGGCGCTGTATTTGGGTGATCTGGCGAACGCGGCGTCGCCGCATGCGGCACCGAACCACGCCGACGACCTGTTGGGGCTGCCCCCGGCGTTGGTGATCACGATGGAGGCCGATCCGACGCGCGACGAGGCCGAGGATTACGCCAAGGCGTTGGCCGACGCCGGCGTGCCGACGGTGTGCCAGCGGTTCGACGGTTTGTTCCATACGACGCTGTCGCTATCCGGTGCCGTCCCGCGGGCGGCGGAGATCCAACAGGCGATGTGCGACTTTCTCACTCCGCTGCTGTCGCGGGTATCCGCAACCGTGCCTACTGTCGTCGGTTGATTCCTGTCGACGCCGACCATGGCAAGCGAGGGTCTTCGCTACTGCTCTGCGCCAGGTGGCCCGAGGGGTACACCAAGAGTGCAGACCGGCAGCCCTTCGGTTGCTGTGCTTGATGCGTTTACCACCGATGGCGTGTCCGGAGGGGCGTAGCATCCCCGCATGAGTGCGCTCGGACCTAGTCGAGGGGGAGAGCGGGTCGGTCCGTCGCTGAACCGGCTCGTGGCTCGCAGGCAGGACCTCGATCAGGCGCAACGCGCACTGTCGGAAGCCCGGCTGCTGACTTTCACCGGCCCCGGTGGGGTGGGCAAGACACGGTTGGCGCTCGAGTTGGCCTTCCGGGCCGCCGACCGATTCCCCGACGGTGCATGGCTGGTACGGCTCGGTGAGCTTGGCATCGGTGCCGACGTGACCGACATCGAGGCCGCCATCCTCAACGCGCTGGGGGTAAGTGATCAGTCCGCGACGGAGCCCCGCCAAAAGCTTGTCACGTTCCTCCGTGACCGCAAGCTGCTGTTGGTGACGGACAACTGCGAGCATGTCTTGCCCGCCTTGCGTGTCCTGTTGCCACTCCTGCTGCGCGAGGCACCGCAGATTCGCGTCATCGCCACCAGCAGAGAGCCGCTTGGTGTAGAGGCCGAGGTGCTGCGACCTGTGCTGCCTCTGACCGTGCCCGAATCGGGCACGCCGACCGAACAATTGATCGCCGACGGTTCGGTCAGTCTTCTGATGGAGCGTGTGGGTGCGGTGGACCCGGACTTCGATATCAGCGACGACAACGCGGTCGCTGTCATTGAGTTGTGCCGCCTGCTGGAGGGTGTCCCGTTGGCCATCGAGCTGGCGGCGGCGAAGCTGCGCGCGTTAACCGTCGAGCAGCTGGTTCAACGGTTCGGCCAACGGATTACCGAGCTCGCCGCAGCGCACGGCCTGCAGGGTTCCCGACACCGATCACTGCGGTCGATGGTCGACTGGAGTTTCGAACTGTGCACCACCACCGGCCAGGTGCTGTGGCGGCGGATGGCGGTCTTTCCCGCGACTTTCGACCTTGACCTGGCGGAGTCGGTGTGTGCATTCGGCGAGCTGCAACCTGCCGACGTGATCGACGCCATCGAGCGTCTTGTCGGGCAATCGGTTCTGTTGACTGATCGCGGCGCGGGCACCATGCGATACCGGTTGCCCGCAGCGGTCCGGGAGGTTGCGGCCGAACTGGCCGAGAACGCTGGAGAAACCACGCAACTGCAGCGCCGTCACCGCGACGCCATGCTGGAGCGGGCCGAGCGCACTGTACAGCGATGGTGTGGGCCCCAGCAGGCTGTCCTGATCGAACGGATGCGACTTGACCACGCCAACTACGTTGCGGCACTGCAATGGAGCGCGACGACGGCAGGTGAGGAGCGGACCGCTCTGCGGCTCATCGCAGCGCTTCGCTACCACTGGATGTCAGGAGGGCATCTGGCCGAGGGCCGCATGCGGGCCCAAACGATGTTGGCGACGACAAGCCAGACATCTCCCGACCGGTTCGACTGTCTGTGGGTGGCGACATGGATCGCGCTGATACAGGGCGACTATGGTCAAGCCAAACAGTGGCTTGATGAACTCACCGCCCTTGCAACGGAACTGGGCATCCCAGGGCTGGAGCGCTATGTCGATCATTGGACGGCGTTGCTGGCGATGTTCACCGGCGATGTCGACCATGCGCTGCCGCTTTTCGAACGCGCGGTCGACCGACACCGCGCCGCGGGGGACCTGGAAATGGAACTCACCGCACGGTACATGCTCGTCGGCGAGCTCGCGTTGGCCGGCCGGGCCGAGGAGGCTCTGGCGCTGAGCTCCGACACCGTGACGTTGTGCGACCGGCATGGAGAGAAAAACGCACGAGCGTACTCGGATTGGGGTGCGGGAGTGGCCTTATGGACGCTCGGGAAGTTCGACGAGGCCGAGCAGCACGCTCGCCGCGTGTTGACTGTTGATCGAACGATGTCCGATGGCATTGGCGTTGCACTCTCGACCGAACTGCTGTCCTGGATAGCCCGCGATCGCAAACAGGTCGCCCGTGCCCGCACGCTCTCGGCGGCCGCGCGCCACGTGTGGCGCTCGTTGGGCACGTCGATCAACGCCTTCGGACCGCAACTGTCGGGATTCGTCGAAGCCAACGCCCGGCCTCCGCAGGGCGGAACACCGGAGGTCGATTCAGAGGATGTGCCGCGCCGGTTCCGCGATCTCGACGATGTGATCGATTTCGTTCTCGGCGTTGCCGCGGGTCGCCGCGGCGTCCGCTCAGCCACTATGAGCCTGCTGACGCCGCGGGAACTGGAGGTGGCTGGTCTCATCGAATCGGGACTGTCGAATCGCGAAATCGCGCAGCGACTTGTGATCTCCAAGCGCACCGCGGACGGCCACGTCGAACGGATCCTCGCCAAGCTGGGATTCAGTTCGCGCGCGCAGGTCGCCGCATGGATGGCACGGCGCGCGTCATAACGACAAATCATAGCCACGACCGACAGCCGGAATCCATGTCACTCCGGGCCTTTGGCCGTATCGGGCCGCACGGCGCAGCCGCCAGCGAGTGTGCACTCCTCAGTGTCTGAACGGCATCCGATCCACCGTCAGGGCAAGGCAGTACTGCACGCTGCCACTGCCGCACCGAGGTTCTCAAAGACATCAAGCACCACCGCGCCTAGCACACGCTGTGACGTGAAGTCAGATATGTCAACAGGTATGGGTGCAGGCAATCGCAGCGGTGCGGCGCCCCTCACGTAGAGGGGACGGTGGGAGCGTGCAACACAGTGACGATTACTCGGTCAGCCAGGTCGCGGTAGATCCGCCGACGTGTTGGTGTCGCCGAATTCCGTCTGACGAAACAGTAAGGCCGACAGCCATGTCCGAATACCTCTCCGCCACGGCCATTTTGATGTTGGTGCTGTCTCCGCTCATCATCCCGCTCGCGGTAGCCGTGATGCACGGACTTGCCCGCGGGGTTTCGACGGCACGTGCCGCTCGCATTCAGGCGATCGAATCGGCGCAAACGGCGTCACGGAAGAGACCGCAACCGGTCACTACGCAGCTGACGCACGGTCGTTGCACAGTTGAGGCACCCGGAATGTTTGCTGCAGAGCATCGAAGACCCCCATACCTCCTAACCTCACCGACGATCGACGACGTGTCGGTGCCGCCGTGTCCCCACCGAGGCGCAGATAGTCGGGATCTGATCGGGAAGGCTTCACTGCCCGCCAAAGGCAAATTCATCACCGCCGACTGATCCCAGACTCCGAATTATCGGCCGCCCGACCGAGGCTGGATGCGCCTGACTCCGAATGCATCGGTACCAGGCCCCCTGTCGTCCTGTGCGTGATGCCGTGTTCGACGGCGATGACCGACTTGCTCGCCGAAGCCATGGTCAGCATCACAGAGCCGACCGAGAAGGCTCGTGGCTGCCGGAGCCACTGCTCACCACTGCGGGATGTGGCCGCGGACGTCGTACTCTCCGAAAGCGTGTCGATGGCGCTGATGCTCGTTTACAGCAGGTACGGGTGACTGCTGTCGACTGTGGTGAGCTGGCCGCCGGCTGTGGTGAATGCGTTCAGGGCTTTCACGAGTCCATGCCGTTGCGCCGCCGGCATCTTCTCTACGACACCTTCGATTTCGCTGCGGCGGCGCGCGGTGACCTCATCGAGAACATCGCGTCCACGCGGGGTCAGATCGATGATCAATTCGCGGCGGGTCTGCGGATTCGGTTGGCGGGTGATCAGTTCCGCGGCCAGCAGCCGTTCCACCATGCGGGTCGCCGTCGAGGGCTGCACGTCGAGTTGATGGGCCAGGGTCGCGAGCTTCACAGGTCCCTGGGTTGCGAGGATCACCAGGGTGCGGAACTGCGCCAAAGTGATCGTGTCGTCGACATGTGCGATCGACCGCGCCGAGATGGCCACCAGTAGTCGCGAAGCGGTGAGCAGGGCATCGGTGACCTCGTCGACCGAGTCCTGGGTGATAGAGCGGGCTGGCGTCGCCATCGTCCTCCTGTGTCAGAGTGGGCGAACAGATTTTACCGCCTAGCAATGATTGTCTATAGCAACTGTTGCATACTGCCAGGATGGATCGCGCGGACGAGCGCAGGCGAGCACGGCGCTCGGTCCCGCCGCCGCAACGCGCGTCGGCGCTCCGATGGCTGCGGGAAAGCTCCTCGGCGGCAGCGCTTATGGCAGTGCCGATCGGCGCGATAAGCGGGTTCGGTGGGGTCGCATTCCGCTATTTGGTGGCGGGCTTCACTTGGGTGTTCACCGGACGGGCGGACTATCCGGGGTTGGACCGCGTGGCGGGTACGCCGTGGCCGGAAGTGTGGTTTCTATTGCTGGCTCCGGTGGTGGCCGGAGCCGTGTACGGGCCCATCCTGCATCGCTTCGCAGCCGACGCTCACGGTCATGGAGTGCCCGAGGTGATACACGCGGTCGCCGAGCACGACGGCCGCATTGCGCCGCGGGCAACGCTGGTGCGAGCGCTAGCGTCGGCGGTGTGCATCGGCGGCGGTGGGTCGGCGGGTCTAATCGGGCCGGTCGTACAGATCGGATCGGCGACCGGATCGGCTGTGGCGCAGACCTTTCGGCTCGACGCGTCGCGGATGCGGCTGTTGGTCGCCTGTGGGGCCGCTGGGGGTGTCGCGGCCGCGGTCAACGCTCCCTTGGCCGGGGCGTTCCTGGCGTTGGAGTTGATTCTGCACAGTTACACCGTTGAATCGGTTATCGCGGTCGCGTTGTCGAGTGCGGCGGCCAGCGTCATCGGGCAGGCGATGCGCAGCGATGAGCCGTTGCTGTCGCTGCCACAGTTCGCTGTTCACGATCCGGTCGAATACGTCCTGTATCCGACGCTCGGCATTACCGCCGGAGTCGTCGGCGTGTGCTTTTCGAAAGTGCTGTTTCTGGTGCGACGCCTGTGCGATCGGGTGTGGCGAGGACCGGAGTGGGCACGTCCCGCCGTGAGCGGGCTGGCGTTGGGGGCAATGCTGCTGGCACTGCCACAGCTGTATGGGGTGGGCTATCCAGTGCTCGAGGCCGCGATCCGAGGCCGCTACGCGATCGGGCTGGTGCTGGTGTTGCTGGTGGCAAAGATGCTCGCGACCAGCCTGACCCTCGGCATCGGCGGTTCCGGTGGCGTATTCGCACCGACGCTGTTCATCGGCGCAATGGCCGGAGTCGCGTTCGGGGATATCGCCCATCATCTATTGCCCGATGCCACCGCATCCGCAGGCTCCTACGGCTTGATCGGCATGGGCGCCGCGCTCGGCGCCGCCACCCGCGCCCCGATCACAGCGGTGACCATCGTGTTCGAGCTCACCGGCGAATACCCGAGGATCCTGCCACTGCTGGCCGCGGTCACGATGGCCACTCTCACGGCACGACTGTTGTCGAAGGACACGATCTGCACGCGGACTGTGTCGCGAGACGACACCGATGTCGAACGCGCGCATTGAAAGGCCGATCACCAGAAATTGCCTATAGCAATTGTTGCATAGTGCTACTATTGTTGATTGGGTAACCGCCCAAGGCGATTGCCCAATACGGGCTCCGATGGGAGGAAATCCGTGGTTACGGCGGCTGAGCAGGGACAGGAAACGCGCGCCAAGCTGATGGCGGCGGCTGTTGAGCTGATCGCGGAGCAGGGATGGGGTGCGGTGACCACTCGGATGGTCGCCGAACGCGCGGGTGTGCGCCCAGGTTTGGTGCACTACCACTTCCCATCGGTGACCGACCTGCTGGTCGATGCGTCGTTGCAGTTGGCACGCACGGAATACGACGCCGTGATGGCCGGGGTGCTCGCGGCATCCGGACCTGCCGCGATGACGCAGATGCTCATCGCGATCGGTTCCTACACCGGGAAGGACACGGCAACGGTGGCGATGAGCGAGATCATGCTGGCCGCCACCCGCCATGAGCGGCTGCGAATCGAGTTGGGGCGCTTCGTCGCCGAAGCGCGCGCCGCGATGACCGCATGGCTGCGTGAGCAGGGATCGACCGTGGACCCGGAAGCCACCGCAGCGGTGGTATTAGCACTTGTCGACGGCCTGATCCTGCACCGCATCATAGACCCCACCTTGCGCGCGGTGAACGTGACCGGCCCGCTGCTCCGGGCGGCGGGATTGACCGAAATCCCAGATAGCGAAGGAATTTCCGGTGACCGAACAGATGCATACGAGCTCACCGACGACTGACCGACCGCGCGGTGGATTCCACCTGCACGCAGTGTGCAAGACCTACGGCAAGGGCGAGGCCGCCGTGCACGCCCTCACCGATATCGACCTCGACGTCGCACCGGGCGAGCTGGTGGCGATACTGGGTGCCAGCGGCTCGGGCAAGACCACGCTGCTCAATATCATCGGCGGCATCGAATCAGCCGACAGTGGATCGGTAATCGTTGCGGGCCAAGATATTTCGGGAAAACACCCGGCGGCTCTCGGGGAGTTCCGGCGCGATCACGTCGGCTTCGTGTTCCAGTTCTTCAATCTGATCGCGAGTCTCACCGCGCGGGAGAATGTCGAGGTCATCGTCGAGCTGACCGGCCGCGGCGAGCGGCGCCAGGTTCCGGATCTGCTGGCGGCGGTCGGGCTGAGCGACCGCGCGGATCACTTCCCGGCCCAGATGTCGGGCGGTCAGCAGCAGCGGGTGTCGATCGCGCGTGCGCTGGCGACCGACCCGGACCTGGTACTGGCCGATGAACCCACCGGTGCGCTGGATGTCGCCACCGGACGCGGTGTACTCGGGTTGCTGCAGCGCACCAGCCGCGCGGGCCGCGGTGTGGTGATGGTTACCCACAACGAGGTTGCCGCCGAGATCGCCGACCGCGTGGTCCGTATGCGCGACGGCCGCATCGTCTCTGCCGACACCAACGCCGCCCCCGTCGATGCCGCGACCATCAGGTGGTGATCGGTGTGCTCCTGGCATCGAATCGCGTGCTGCCCAAGAAGATGCTGCGCCCAGTAAGCCCGGCTGCTGAAACCTACTGGAGGAGAACGGAAATGGCCTCACCGAACCTCGCCACCCAGCTCGGTGCCCGAGCCCTGCAGACCCGATGGCTGGTGCGAGCGCCCATCTGGCTCTACCGAGCCGGGCTCGGATTCCTGTTCGGCACACGGATGCTCATGCTGCAACACATCGGGCGCACATCCGGCGAACGCCGATTCGTCGTACTCGAGGTCGTCGACCGGCCCGCGCCCGACGAGTTCGTCATCGTCTCCGGATTCGGCACGAAAGCCCAGTGGTACCGCAATATCCAGGCACATCCACACGTCCGGATCTCCATCGGCATCCGACGCAACCTCGCCGCGACCGCGACTCCGATGACCAACGACGAATCGTCCACCGCGCTCGAACATTACATCCACCACCACCCCGGCGCCTGGGACAAGCTGCGCGAGACCATCGAACACGCAACCGGCAGACCGGTCGACACGCTGCCGATGGTACGGCTGAACGTATCGAGGGCCGCGTCCTGATCACGATCGAGCACGGACCTCGCGGCGAGTGGTCATACCTTCCATCATGTGGTCGTCGACATGGCAGCGGAATTTCCCGGATACCGGGTTATCGGGGCGCATGTCCGCGGTAATCATGCCGGCGGCAGTAGCACGGCGACGTCGGTGCGATGGCCCGGGATCACGACGGTGCTGCCATGCCGGTGCGGGGTGTGCGGTCGGTCTCGCTGCGCCGCCGACCGCCCGAGAAATATGCATATGGCAACTGTTGCAGAGTGCCTCTTTCCGGTAGGGTCTGGAGCTCGTGGTGGCTGGCGCGGCAATCGAATCGCGGAAAGACGTGGGCAGATGGGCGGCGATTACCGCACTGGGTGTGGTCACGGGCTATGCGATGGTGCTGCTCGCCAACGCCCGCCACTTCTACACCGACGACACCGAATCCCAGTACGGCCCGATGTGGGTGATGCTCGGCAGGCAGCTGCGCGGGGGCCACTTCCCCGCGCTCGTGCCATGGGAATGGATGTCGGGCAACTACTCGATGGAAGAGGCGGGCCTCTACAACCCGCCGCAACTGCTGGTCGATCTGATCGCGCCCTCGGTCGACAATCTCGCCCTCTACGTCACCGTGGTGAAGCTGATCTTCTCGATCATCGCCGCGCTCGGGGCCTACCGGATCTGCCTGGTCTACAGCGCCCGCCCGCAATGGGCCGCGGTCGCGGGTGTGGCCTTCCCGTTGAGCGGATGGTTCCTGTTCTTCGACGAGGCCAGTTGGGCAACCTCGCTCACCGGTACCGCGTGGATGGTGCACGCCTGGGCGTCGGCGGTCCGCTACGCGCGGGGTCGTAGTGGACCGATTCCGGTCTTTGTCTTCCTGTATCTGGCGATCTCGGTCCAATATGTGTTTCCCGCAGTCGAATCCGCGTTGATGATCGTCGCGGTCGCGGTGGGTGAGGCGATCTACCAGCGGCGGTGGGCACCATCGCTGCGGCTGCTGCTCGCCGCCGGATGCGCGGGCTTGGCGGGCCTGGAAACCTACCTGCCCGGAATGCTGTCCTCGCCGGTGACCTGGCGGGGAAACGAACGAATTCTCAACGACCCCTTTCTGACCGTGCCGTGGTCGGAATCGCTGAACGCGAGCCTGCCCAGTACCGTGCCCGCGTTCACCGGCTGGTGGGGATATGTGCAGCCGCTGCCGATGGTCTATATCGCCTGGTTCGTTATTCCGGCGCTGGCGTTCATCGACTGGCGGGCAGCTCGAGCCTCGGCACGCGAGCTCAGCGGGGTCACTCTCTTCGCGACAGCGGTACTGATGTGGTGCGCCGGGCCGGGCCGCATCGGGCCACTACGGTGGCCGGCACGCGTGCTGCCGATGGTCGCTCTCGCACTACTGGTGCTGGTGTGCGTATTGCTCAGCCGCTACGGCAGCTTCGCGCACTGGCGCCAACGCGGGATCGCCGCTGGCGTGCTGATCGGATTGCTATTCGTGCGTTCCTTTTCCGCGGACCCGCACGATGTGCTGCGGCATCTCGCCGCCGCCGCGGCGGTCGCGGCGCTCGGGGCCGCCGCGGTCTGGCTCGTCCGCACCCGAGGCGTCGCCATCGGATGCGTGCTGACCATCGTGTCCATGTTCCCGATCGCCTACTGGCAGGTGCACAGTGCGCCACCAACGCCGATGTCCTACGGCTTCCCGGAGCGGCGTTCGGAAATGACGGCCACGTTCCCCCATTTCGACGGTGTCACACTGCAACTCGCCGACCGCGCGCTGTTGCGGGGTGACGACATGAGCCTGGCCGGCGCCTACGGATCCCTGTCCTTCGGCAACTACGCGAAGAACATGGGACTGGACTACGTCAACGCCTACACCCCGATCGGCTATGCGGCGTTCAGCGCCATTCTGTGCATGGGCTGGGACGGCAGCACCTGCCCGGACGCCTACCGACGCGCCTTCGATACCGAATCATCCACGGGCCGAACGATTGTCGACCTGATGAAGGTCGACAGGGTTGTGCTGCAACGGGCGCAGTATCCGGAGGCGGGCAACCATCCCGCGCCGCCCGGCTGGAATTGGGTCGACTATCCAGGTCACGAGCGCTACATCTGGGTCCTCGAACGAGACGGCGGCCCGATCTCGACCAAGAACGGCCTCATCGCCGACACCACCGACGTCACCGCCACCTCGGCCGAGCGCACCAGCCTCACCAGCAGGATCCGGGTGACCTCGGCCAACGGCGGCCGGGTCGTCTTCGCACGGCTAGCCTGGCCCGGCTACCGAGCCACCCTCGACGGCCGCGACATCCCATACCATATGGTGGCGAAAACTTTTGTCGCCCTCGATATTCCAGCTGGCACGAACAACAGCGAACTGATCCTCACCTGGCGACCACCAGGCTGGAAAATCGGCATCGCGACCGCGCTGGCCGCGATCGCGGGAATCTGCGCATTGCAGTGGGGACACCTCCGACCGCGACGGCGTGACGAAGACCTGCCGTCGTCGCAGGACCACGTACCGGACGAGCCAGAGCGGGTATTGGCGAGCGTCTCATAGCAGCTGGGGCTACTTCCCGAACTCCGACGCTGATCATGCCATCGTTCGCCGAAATACTCGTCGTCGGCCCTCGATGATGTCCTCGGACAGCTGTCACGGCTGGTGCTCCTGGATTGGTCATGCAGATGCGGGAGCCGGTTCAGGATCTGGCGTCTGAGGCTCGAGCCCAGGAGCGGGTGCCGGTGGTTGGCTGCGCAGCCTTGCCAGTTCCGGCCTGCGCTTGCTCTGCCAACTGGTTGCGCTGGGCGTCGGTCATCTGTGAATAGCGCTGCACTGCAATGGGTATCGCCCGATTGAATGATTCGACGCACGTGAGATCGCGGACGCTGCCTTTACCCGCGAGAATCGTGCCGATCTGCTTTTTCGGATCGGGGTCCGCGCTAGCCGCTATGGTGCGCGACACCTGGGACACCTGCCGCGAGACCGTCGCATCACCGTGCGCGACGTCGAGAATCGGTTGCGAACTACCCGCGAGCTTTGTCGAATCCCGCGTAGTCCTTGACGGTGATCGAGTCGTGCAGGCGCACCCCTTGGCGTTGAGTTCGGCGGCGGCACGGGCGAGCGGTGCGGGCAAGATGTCGATCAGGCGCACCGCCTGGACCATTGCCCACCGCTGGTAGCGTCGGGCGGGGACGATAGTCTTCGCGGCGGCAACGGCGAAACGACGGCTGCGGCCGACATAGTCGCCGATCTCGTGTTCATATGCGGCGAACGCGGCGGTGTAGTCGCCGGAGTGGGCGGCGAGTTCACCGGCGAGAACATAGGCACCTACCACGGCCATGCTGGTGCTGCCGCCGACCGCCGGGCCTGGGCAGTACGCGGCATCACCGACCAAGCTGACCCGGCCACGCGACCAAGTGTCCAACCGCAGTTGCGTGATGGAGTCGAAGTAGAACGACGGGGTGTTCTCCAGCTCGGCCAGCAGCCGAGGCACCTGCCAGCCCATATCGCCGAAGTGCTCGCGCAGCAACTGTTTCTGCCGCTCGATGTCACGATAGTGGTAGTCCAACGGTTGCGGCGGGCGCAGAAAGAACCCCGCGCGCCCATCATCGATGTGGGCGGCACCGTAGACGCCAGCGACCCGACCGACGTCCACAATCATCTCCATCACCCCGTCCAGATTCAAGTAGTTGGGGACGGAGAAAATCGCCAGATAGGCGCCGAGCCAGGTGGAAAATCGGGACTCCGGGCCGAAGACCAGTGCCCGCACATTCGAGTGCAGCCCGTCGGCTCCGATGATCACGTCGAAGCGCTGCGCCGGACTGCGTTCGAAAGTGACATCGCCGTCGTCGCCGATCGCGGAGATCGAGTCGGCGTAGATGTAGTCGACATCGGAACATGTTGCGTTGTAAAGAATTTCGCTCAGATCATCGCGCATGATCTCCACATGGTTGTCGGAGACAGCAGTGAACAACTTGCGCAGATCCAGCGTTACCTGACGCGCGGCAGGCCGATGGATCACGAGCGTATCCGTCCCGGTGGCCTTCGCCCGGACCTCTTCGGCTACTCCCATCCGCTCCACGATCGCCATGGCCGGTCGGAACAGATCCACGGCGTGGCCGCCGGTCTTGCGCGGCGCTGGCGCGCGTTCGACAACGGTGACGTCGAATCCATACCGGTTGAGCCAGTAGGCGAGCGCGGGTCCGGCGATACTAGCCCCCGAAATCAGAATACGCATCGGTCCACCTGGTCATCGAACTCATCGGCCCCACAGCGGAGATCCATATTCGATCCTGCACCTCCCCGACCGGTCTCGGACCGAATCGAGCGCTACCCTCCGCGCCCACGGATTGCCCAGCTGGCATTTTTACGGCATCTTTACGGGTGGTGCGCCGGGAAGTCTGGTCGGCAACCCGACCCGGTCGGCGGGTCGGGCGGTTCGGCGAAGGGGTGGCTCATGGTGCTCACGCGGGCGTGCGCTACGGCGATGGTTGATCGTGGCGACGGCGGATTGGTGTCGGTGGGGGCTCGGGTGGTCGTATCGTGCTGGTGTGCACGCAAGTCAAATGGCCGAGGACTATCCGTCGGTGACCAAGGATTCCGAGGCGTCGGCGGCGGCGAGGCTGCTGGCCGAGCATCGGCTGCCGGGCATCGTGGTGACCGACACCGACCAGGTGCCCCTAGCGGTGCTACCGGCGTCGCAGGTGGTGCGCTTCCTGGTACCGGGATATGTCCAGGACGATCCGTCGCTGGCCGGGGTGCTGTCGGAATCGGTTGCCGATCGGGTCGCGGAAGCGTTGCGCGGCAAGACCGTTGGCGATCTACTCCCGGAATCGAAACCCAAACCCGTCCTGCCGGTGGCCCGCGCCGACGACACCGTGATCGAAGTCGCCGCCCTGATGGCCCGCTGCCGATGCCCGTTGATCGCGGTGGTCGACGGAACCCGGATGATCGGCGTGATCACCGCATCACGGTTACTACAGGTGGCGCTCGCCACAATCTGATCGGTGAGCCGCGCGCGGGTGACCCACGGTGACCGCCGTCGCGGTCACCGCATTCGTAGTGGCGTATCTGCTCATCGCCACCGAACGCATCCACAAAACCAAAGCCGCGCTCGGTGGCGCGGCGGTGATCCTCGCACTGGGAGTGCTCGATTCCGGGGAGGCGTTCTTCTCCCACGACACCGGCGTCGACTGGGATGTCATCCTGCTGCTGTTCGGGATGATGATCATCGTCGGGGTACTGCGTCAAACGGGCGTCTTCGAATACACCGCGATATGGGCGGCCAAGCGCGCCAAGGGATCCCCAGTCCGCATCATGATCCTGCTTACTCTGATCACCGCCGTCGCTTCGGCGTTCCTGGACAACGTCACCACCGTGCTATTGATCGCACCGGTCACCCTGCTGGTGTGCGACCGACTCGGCATCCGCGCCGCACCATTCCTGATCGCCGAAGTATTCGCCTCCAACATCGGCGGCGCCGCGACCTTGATCGGCGACCCACCCAACATCATCATCGCCAGCCGAAGTGGATTGTCGTTCAACGCCTTCCTCGTACACATGACGCCGATCGTGATACTGGAACTGGTGGTGTTCACCCTGGTGCTACCGATGCTGTTCCGCGGCTCCTTCGACGCCGCCCCTGAACGGATCGCCGATGTGATGGCACTGGACGAACGCGAAGCCATCCGCGACCGCCGACTCCTGATCGAATGCGGCATCGTGCTACTCGCGGTGTTCACCGGATTCGTGGGTCACTCCCTGCTACACGTCGATCCCTCGGTGGTCGCGCTGCTCGGCGCCGGGGTGCTGGTCCTGATCTCCGGCACCGAACCCACCGACTATCTGTCCGGGGTCGAATGGGAGACGTTGCTGTTCTTCGCCGGACTGTTCGTGATGGTCGGCGCGCTGGTGAAGACCGGTGTGGTGGAGACGATGGCAGGCTGGGCCACCGACGCCACCGGCGGTAACGCGCTGGTGGCTGTCATGTTGATACTCGTGGTGTCGGCGCTGCTGTCCGGGATCATCGACAACATCCCATACGTCGCGACGATGAGCCCATTGGTCGCCGACCTCGCGGCCGGAATCGACAACCCCGGGCACACCGACGCCCTGTGGTGGTCGCTGACGTTGGGCTCGGACTTCGGCGGCAACCTGACCGCGGTCGGCGCCAGCGCGAACGTCGTGATGCTCGGCATCGCCGCCCGCGCTGGAGCACCCATCTCGTTCTGGGAATTCACCCGTAAGGGTGCGGTCGTCACCGCCATCACCATCGCGGTCGCCGCACCGTATCTGTGGTTGCGCTACTTCGTATTCGCCTGACAACAAGGGAGAAACCATTGTTCGTAACGCTGCGCGACCAAAGCGGAGCGGCGCTCAACCACGTCACCATGGCGCTGGGCTGGGACCCCGTCCGCACCAGCCGCTGGATGCGCTCACGGTCGGTCGACATCGACCTGAACGCGGCGGCGCTGCTGTTCGCCGGCGACCAGATCAGCGATGTCGTCTACCACGAACAACTCAGCTCCCGCGACGGATCGGTACGCCACCTCGGCGACAGCACAACCGGAGAAGGCAAGGGCGACAACGAAATAATCACTGTCGACCTGACCCGACTACCACCGGGGGTCACCACCGTCGTCTTCATCGTCACCTCCTACTCCGGCCAAACCTTCGACCAGATCGAGAACGCGTTCTGCCGCCTGGTCGACGGCGTGTCCGGCACCGAAATCGCCCGCTACAGCCTGACCGGCGGTGGAATCCACACCGGCCTGGTCATGGGCAAACTGTCCCGCACAGACGCCGTATGGCGGTTCGACCCGATCGGCGAAGGCATCCGCGCACAACATCCCGTCGAGGCCATACCCCAACTGCGGGCATTCTTGATCTAGCTGTTGTGGGACAGAACGTTGATGTCGTGACCGCGTCGGCGCCGATACCGGAAAGATGGTTGTCGGCGAACCTTCTCTCAGCTTGCTCGGCGAACCAGTGCCTCGCTGGCAGACGTACCAGCGGCGAGTGTCCAGCGGAATCGGCAAGCCAGCTTGGGGGTGGTCACGACGCACGGAGCCGCGTCATTGGGGGGCTTGTCGCGCACCGAAGATGGCTCGCAGGGCTGTCTCGTCACCTTCGATGTCGACGAGCGTACGGATCGCGTCGAGGTCGAGCATGCCTGCCGCCAGGCCGAGAACGATCGCGGCCTCTGCGCGCACGACGGCATCAAGAGCTCGACCATCGTGCGGGCTGACATCTAGGCCCGAGCGGGTCGACCGCACCTGAAACATCTGACCGTCGATCCCAACCCCGACCGTCGATGATCGATCTGCATCCACCTTGCCGCGGAGCAAGGCCGGGAGAGCCACGGCCAGCCATTCGGGACGGAAGCGGTCGTTGGCGGGGCCACGCACCATCAGCGGCGTGGACCACCGGATGAGCCCTTCGATCGGCTCGCGCAACCCGGCACCCCACGCGGTGAGTGCGTACATCACCGCGTTGCCATGTTCGGCAAGCCGGCGCTCCACGACGCCTGCGGCCTCGAGGTCGCGGAGCCGGGCGGAGAGCAGATTGGTGGCCACGCCGGGGAGCCCATCGAGCAGTTCGCGGTAGCGGGCGGGAGCCACCAGGAGCTGGCGGACGATGAGCAGATTCCACCGGTCGCCCACGACATCGAGCGACCGGGCAAGACCGCAGTACTGGCCGTAACTTCGACTCATCTCCACCTGCTTGACATTCTAAAGTTCACGTGACTATATCAAGTGTAGTCGCGAAGTGAGGTGGAGTCATGACCGAGATGGAAAGACCTGCATGGGTTGACGACGAACTGTTCCCGTTCGAGAGCAGGTTCGTGGCCATCGACGGGCACACGATCCACTACGTCGATGAAGGTTCGGGGCCCATACTGCTGTTCCTGCACGGAAACCCGACCTGGTCGTTTGTGTATCGCGAGGTGATAGGTGCACTGCGAGACGAGTTCCGCTGCATCGCACTCGACTACCCCGGCTTCGGCCTGTCAACGGCCCGCCCGGACTATCGGCATCTACCCGAGGAACACATCCACATCGTCACCTCCTTCGTCGACGCTCTGGCTTTGAGCGAGATCACCCTCGTGGCCCACGACTGGGGTGGCCCCATCGGTCTCGCCACTGTCGAGCAGCGGCCCGCCGCCTTCGAGCGTCTGGTGCTGACCAACACCTGGGGCTGGCCGATGAATGGTGATCCGAAGGCGCACATCGCCTCTCACGTGATGGGTGGCCCCCTGGGGCGTCTGCTGATCAGGCAGTTCAACCTGTTCGTCGAGGCGACGATCCCCATCGGGCACCGACTGCGGAAGCCGACCGTCGAGGAGATAGGCCACTACCGCAAGGCGCTTGCCACCTCCGATCGGCGCCAAGCGTCAGCCGTACTGCCCCGGTGTATTACCGCCAGTCATGCCCTTCTCGCCGATGTCGAAGCCGGCCTTCCCGGCCTCGCGTCACTCCCGACGCTCATCATCTGGGGCAACGCCGACGTCGTGTTCGGGGACAAGGAGCGACGGCGATGGGAGCAGCTCGTCCCCAACCACCACACCGTGATCGTCGAAGGCGCAGGGCATTTCGTGCAGTCCGACGCACCTGACCGGTTCGCGGCCGCGATCCGCGACTGGTGGTTGAAGCAACCCTCGTGAGTCGCAAGGCCGGAATCCTTGTTTCGGTCTACGTCGCGGTGCTCGCCATCAACCTCGACATCACGATCGTCAATGTCGCGCTGCCCAGCATCGCGACCGAGTTCGATGTGGGCACCCGTGGACTGCAGTGGGTCGTCGACGGCTACAACCTCGCGTTCACCGCGTTGGTGCTGGCGGCGGGCAGCGTCTCGGATCGCCACGGACGGCGACCAGCACTCCTGGCTGGGCTCCTCGGATTCGCCGCCGCTAGCGTGGTAGGAGCCATGGTCGACAGCCCGGTCGCGCTGATCGGGGCACGCTTCGGTATGGGAGCGTTCGCCGCGCTGATCTTCCCCACAACGCTCTCGATCATCACCAACACCTTCCCCGACCGCCGACAGCGCGCCGCCGCGCTCGGCGGGTGGGGTGCGATCGTCGGGGTCGGCGTCGCCTCCGGCCCAGTTACCGGCGGATTGCTGCTCGAGCACTTCTACTGGGGCAGCGTGTTCTGGGCACTGGTGCCACTCGCGCTCGTGGCCGCTGTTCTCGGATTCCTGCTGGTGCCCGAATCCCGCGACTGTTCCGTGCCTGCCCTGGACTTCCGGGGCCTGGCCATCTCGATCGCCTTGCTCGGAGTGCTCGTATACACGGTGATCGAGGCCCCCGAGCGCGGTTGGCGTAGCAGCGCCACGGTGATCGGGTTCGCGATCGCGCTCGGACTGACGGTCGCTTTCGTGGTGGCCGAACGCGCGGCCGAGCACCCCATGCTCGACGTCCGGCTGTTCACGGATCGACGCTTCAGCGCCGCCAGCGCAGCGGTCGCGGTCACCTTCTTCGCGCTATCGGGCTTCATCTTCCTCATCACCCAGTACTTCCAGGTAGTCCGCGAGTTCGGCCCACTTTCCACCGGCGCCCGCATTCTCCCGGTCGCGCTATCGATCGCGGTTGCCTCGGTAGTCGGCGGGCTGCTCGCTCCGCGCTTGGGCACACGCGCTGTGGTGGTCACCGGGCTCCTGTCGTTCGGCACCGCCATGGCGTGGATTGCCGGAACCGCGGACGTCGGCACGCCCTACTGGACCGTGATCGTCCCGCAGATGATGTTCATGGGCCTCGGCATGGGTCTGATCTCGACCCCGGCGACGGAGTCGATCATGCTCGTGCTACCCGCGTCTCGGGCGGGTGTCGGCTCGGCGGTCAACGATGCCACTCGCGAGTTGGGCTCGACACTCGGAGTCGCCGTGGTCGGCTCTGTGTTCTCATCGATCTTCGGTTCCCGCCTGCTCGACAGCGCGTTCGCTACGACCGGGCAGGCTGCTGAAGCCGCTGACTCGGTGCCGGTCGCATTCGGGATCGCCGCACGCAATCCGAGTTTGCTCACGGCCGCGCAGGACTCGTTCCTGTCCGGCCTCTCCGTAAGCTGCGCCGTGGTCGCCGCACTCTGCTACGCGGCGGCCGTTGCAGGTCTGGTCGCGCTGCCAGGCCGACGGTTCCCGCACGTCCTTCCCGCCCAGGTGAACGAATCCAACTCGACGACCCTGGCCTGAGCCCCGGCGCCGCCCAATGGCGTGAACGCTGCCGCACGCGCAGTGAGAAAGACATCCGAGATTCGATGCATCCCCCTGTCGCCGGAGTCGGCTGACCGTCCTTGCGAATTCCCGGACACCGGAGCACGTCACGGACGAGTGGTCATCAGCAAATCAACCACGTAGGTCTCTTCCACCGCCTCGCCGGGGAACATCTCCCGTAGTCGCCTGCGCTCCTCGAAGAGAAAGGCACGCTTGTCCTCCTCGGCAAGGACAAGGAACGCCGAGCGACTGGTGATGTTGGAAAGGTGCAAGTCGAGCGAGACCACACGACTCCACCGCACCTGGCGGCGCGCGACTCGCAGCCCCGACAGACCCGCGAGCCGGATGGCGTCGCCGTCGTCAGGACGCGCCCGAGAAGACGGCTTCACTCCGCAGTGGTACGCGATCCGCTCGTGCTGCTCACAGATCCAAGGCACTCCGGACCGCAGCGCGGCACGGAATCGGCAGCAAATAGCGCCGACACGCCACCTACGCGAGAAGCTTGGAAGCCCCATCGCTAGCTTTACGCTTTCATCGCAGATGACTGCCGATAGCGCCGGGACGGCCGAAGGGCGAGCTAATTCACCGAGGACGAAGCCGCGCACGAGCGTACTACCGACGGCCAGAAAAACCAGCAGCACCAATGGGCTGCTACCCCTCAGCCTTCCGCCAACTCCTCCGCTGCCTCGTGCCCCACCTCGCCGGTCCGCTGCAGGAAGTCTGCGATCACTTCGAGCTCGGCCACCGAATATCGAGCACATAGCTTATCCATGCGGTTGTTCATCCCGGAGAACAACTCGAACAATTCGGAATTCCGTTCGCGCACAGCACGCAACATGACCGCACGACGATCCGAGGACTCTGGATCACGCTCGCGCACGATCCATCCCCCCTTCTGCAACCGATCCAAAATCCCCGTCATCGTCGCAGGATGCAACCCGGCACGACGTGCCAGCGCCGTAGGTGACAGCGGGCCATATCGGTTGATCAGATCCAGGCACGTCCAATCGACATCCTTGACCTCAACGCGGCCACCAAACCTCCGATTGAGCAGCGACAACTGAATATTCAAGTCACGCAACGCTTCCCGCACGTCAGCCGTCAACCTCCGCCGGCTACGCGTCGGAGCACGGCCTGCTACTGAACTCATCCTGCGCCACCTCGCCCACGTTTATACGGCTTACATATCATACGCAGAACCGCGCAAGCATAGAAATGGCGCGCCGACGTGACCGAACCACGAGCGAACGCGCATCATCAGACCGGAATGACGTTGAAGACCGCAATTCGATGTGCCCCCGCCGCCATGTCGGCACCAAACAACTCGTTCGACGGGCGGTTTCCGCCACGGCCGGGACGGCACACCCCGCGACCGGTTCAGCGAGTCGATCGGATGAATTCGTCGACGATGGCGGCCAGAGCGGCCCCCTGATCTTCCTGCACAAAGTGACCAGCGTTGGCGATCGTGACGTGCGGTTGCCCAGCGGCGCCTGGAACGTGCTCACGAAACTCCCGGTCCCCACCGCCGACCCCGTAATCCTTGTCGCTGAACGCGCACAAGAACGGGATCCGCATCGTCCCGAGCGCGGCCCACGCCTTGCGGTTCGCCGCTGCCGCGTCGTCGAACGGCGCGATGGGCACCAGTAGGGGAAATTGGCGAGCGCCCGCCAGATACGACTCATCGGGAAACGGCGCGTTGTACGCCGCCAGGACCGCCGGATCGAGATCGGTCACGGTGCCGCGGTCGACGACCTGGCCGATGTCGAAGGGATTCGAACGCTGACTGAGCTGAAGCCACAGCGCAAAGGAACCTCCGAGGTCCTGGTCGCCGGTCGGGAACGAGGTGTTCGTCGCGATCACGCGACGAAACCGCTCTCGATGCTCCGCCAGCAACCGCAGCCCCAGCAGACCTCCCCAGTCCTGACACACCATCGTGATGTCGTGAAGGTCGAGGCGATCGAATACCGTTCGCGCCAGCCAGTCGACGTGGCTCTGATACGTGTACACGAAACGGTCGATGGGCTTGTCCGACTTGCCGAACCCGACGAGATCAGGCGCTACACAGCGATGCCCGGCGCTGACCAACGGTGGTATCACGTGCCGGTACAGGAAGCTCCACGACGGCTCTCCATGTAGCAGCAGGATGGTCTGCCCCGACGCTCGCGCCGGGTCGACAGGACGTTCGTCGAGATAGTGCACCCGCAGCTGCGTGCCAGCGCCATCACCAGCGTCGATATCGGTGTAGTGCGGTGCAAACGGATAGCCGGGCAAGCCTTCGAACCGCTCTTCCGGCGTGCGCAACACCGACATCGTCTGCGCAGCACCCACGCGAACTCTTGCGTTGGCCATCGTCAGGCTCCTCACTCTCGCACGGCCGATACCCTACGAACTACAATATTTTTATCATATTATATGAACTTCATATAGCCTCAAATGAGGCTTGCAGCGGTCCCGTACCGGGGCCCAACGTGTGCTGATCACGAATATCCCCGGGTCAGTGGCGCGAAAGGCGACACGTTGGCGCGGATGGTCAGCGACTACAAACGGTGGCGTAGCGGCCTGAGCCACAACTGCTTCCGTCACGGCGTGTTCGCGCCGGCGCCAGCGCTGGCGGAGGCGTTCACCACCGTCGAGTTGAACGGTGAGGCTGCCCCCGGTCCTGCGAAGGTCCTGCATCGACTGCTGGTGATGATGGCGAGGGCTTCCAGGTGGGACGCGTGACAATGCCTCCGGTGTCCCGAAGACCTCCCTGCACCGCTACCTCAGATCAGCAGTGGTCGGCGGCGACATTGCGGTCACCGGCTAACCCCTGGAATCTACTGCGGCACAAGTGGTCCGGCTCCTCGATGAGGTGGATCCGGCCACATTCACGACGGAACGAGACCGCGCTGGTGGTATGTGTCGAGTGCTGGCGGCCAGGGCCTACAACCACGAAAACAGTGGTCGTGGCCGAAACTGCTCCACAACCATCCGCCTGCATAGTGTCCGCGCCCTGGGGGAACACACGCGCCGATCACACGCCTTGACCTACGGAAACTGGCTCGACGAATCGTTCTCACCCACCGAGAAGCCACGTAAAGCACATGACCGCATCGACAGCGCGCTGTCGTGCTCGGCCGCACACCCCTCCGCCGTGCGTCGGGAGCTGAATACTGCGGGTTATGACCAGTCATCCTTGTGATCGGCTACCCAGGTGGCGAATGGGAGAGCTGGACGGCCGAGGATGTCCTCGACATTGCTGGTCACCGTGAGCGGCTGTTTGATCTCGCGGGCGTATCGAGCCATCAGGGCGTCCACGAACCGCTTGTCGAGCCCGTGCGCGATCATGCCCTTGGCGGCCATCTCGGAGGGAACCTCTTGAAAACCCAATGGCCGGTCGAGCGTTTCTCCGATGATGGCGACAAGCTGGTCCATACGCAGCGCCTCGGGGCCGGTAATCGGGATCGTTCGGCCGAGCAGCGCATCATCGACCATGGCACGTGCGATCACGTCGGCGACGTCCCACTCATGGATCAGTGGCTCAGCGAATTCGGCGAACGGACCGAACACCATGTCGCCGTTGGCAACCTGACCGGACCACATCGTAAGCGTATTCATCGCAAACGAACTCGGTCGCACGCTCACCCACGGCAATCCGCTGTTCACAACCGCGCGTTCGACCTCGGTATTGCGGTCACCGTTGAACCACGAAGGCTGCAACGACACGTCGTCGTCGGCGTTGATCGCCGACATCACCACCACACGTCCGACACGGTGTTCGGCGGCGTGAGCGAGCAGGCTCGCGATGTCGTCCTTAGTCGCTCGCGGATGAACAAAAAGGGAGTCGACGCCCTGCAGGGCGCAGTCGAGATCGTCGACTGTCACTGCGTGGGCCCCTTGGGGCAGGCTCACGTTGGACTGTCGGGTCACCGCCCTGACCTGCGCTCCACTCGCAAGGAGCGTGTCCATAAGCGGTCGACCGATCACCCCTGTTGCGCCGGTGACGAGATACATAGCAGCTCCTTCTCGAGTTGGTCCCGGATCAATCCGGCCGACATGAACCATTTTATCTCATAAAATATTGATTTCATATAATATGGGAGACGTAATCGCCGCGGTTCCGTCATGGTCGGTGTCGAACAAGGGGTGAGTCGCCGTGTCGGTCTCATCGAACGGTCTGTTCGACCCGCCGGGTCAGGAATCCTCCGCTCGGGTCGAGGTGGCTCGAGCGCCCGGCCGCACGCCGCTCGGGCCTCGGCATCACGGCCGAGAAGCCGCAACAACTCTGCGGGTCGAGTGAAAGTAGAGGTAGCCGTCGAGGTCGAGGCGGTTGACGGCGCGCAACGCCGCAGCGGGGGTCGCCGGCTCGGACGATCGCGACGGCTCGGTTGAGCTCGACCACCGGGACGTATGCGCCGCGCCCGCGCAGCGTAAACGTCCGATCGGGCTCAGCCGACACCGCGCTGGGTCAGTGCTGTACGAGCCACCCGCACTGGCGAGTTCGTCAGAGCCGCTGCGCTTCCAGTGCCAAGACGGGCATCAGCATCAGTCCGTCATCAGTGAATTCAGGATGGAAGTTGTACTGTGCGAACTGATTCAACAACGACTCAGGCGGCCTGGTGCCCTCCATACGGCCGGCTCGCAGACCGACGATCGACCAGTCCGGCGCCGTGAACGTGGTACGCAATTCGTCCTCCGAGATGGAATACAGCCCGAAGGTTTCGACACCGTCGGCGAAGTTGGCGCTGAATTGGATCAACCGGCCGCCAGGTTTGAGCACCCGGGTCAGCGCGGCCACATGCGCGCGGCGCTGCTCGGGATTCAGGCAGTGAATGAGCTGACTGCTGACGACCGTGTCGAACCGGCCGTCATATCCGTCGAGGACGGTTGCGTCGGCGACCTCGAACACCATCGACACCCCTTGCTCCGCCGCCCGGCGGCTTGCCTGGTCGATCGCCGTGGCCGCGATGTCTAGCCCGGTTACCTGGTACCCGAGACCGGCCAGGTAGATGGCGGTATCGCCCGGTCCGCAACCGGCGTCGAGTACCTCGCCGGTGATACTGCCCCCCTTCTCGAACTCCACGAGCAGCGGCTGCGGCCTACCGATGTCCCAGGGCACCCGCTCGAAGCTCAAGCCCTGGGCGGCTGTTTCGCCGCGGTACACCAGGTCGAAGTCGACTCCGCCTGATTCGTTGTTCGATACTGCACTGCTCTCGGCCATCTGGCCTGGTCCTTTCTAACAAAACGGTCGACGTTCGGCGACTATGCGACTGCGCGGGTTCCGGTGGCGGATCCGGTTGGACACGCTTTTTTGCCTGAACCAACGGGGCGGCGCAGGGGGCACGCCGGCTACTGTCGCGACGCCGGCGACGGTGACCTGTATCCCGCGCTGTCAACGGCCAAGCCCGTGAGATGTCGCGGTGCATGGCCGGCCTGTCACGCTGTGAGGCCCCCGTCGGCGGCGATGCTCTGACCGGTCACCCATCGAGCATCATGAGAGGCCAGGAAACCGACGACATCGGCGATGTCCTCCGGCTCACCGAAGCGGCCCAGTGGTGTCCGGGCGGCCCGCTCCGTCAACATCTCCTTCATGGGCTGCATCGCATCGGTATTCGTCGGCCCCGGCAGTACGCTGTTCACGGTGATTCCCCGTGGCCCCACCTCGCGGGCGAAGGCCCGGACCAACTGTTCACCCGCCGCCTTGCTCGCGGAATACAACGACATGGACGGGTCGCTCGCCCGGGTGGCCGACGACGAAATGTACACGATCCGGCCGCCGTCGCGTACTCGCTCGGCAGCCTCCCGGAACGCGACGAACGTGGCCCGGGAGTTGGCGGCGAACGACCGCGCGTAGTCCTCGTCGGACGCCCGGGCGATCGGCCCGGCAGCGAACCCGTAGGCATTGTGCACGAACACATCCAGCCCGCCGAACCGGCGTTCCGCAGCATCGAACAGCGACGTCAGCTGAGCCGGATCGGTCACATCCGCCTGCACGACGGTGGCCCGCCCACCGGCTACTTCGATCGTAGAGGCGACCTCCTCGGCAGTCTTGGCATTGCTCTTGTAGTTGACGACGACCTTCGCCCCGTCTGCAGCCAGACGCAGCGCGATCGCCCGGCCGATGCTGCGCCCACTGCCGGTGACAACGGCGACACGATCGGTATTCGACATGAAATTCTCCATTGATAGGTGGATGAAGCTCAGCAATCTGCGTAATCAGCGGTCGGCACGGCAGGGAACGCACACCTGGAGTCGCGGTCGTGGCGCCTGGCGTTCGGCCGGAGCCTCGATGATCCTTCGAGGCGCTACCCGAATCATATCTTGTCGAATTGATATTATATGCTTTCGATATCATCTTATCGAAATATCGCGGTCGTCGCAACCATGCTGAGCCCGACCTTCTCGGTCTGAGCCAGTCTCGCGCTAAGCCCACCTTTTAGCGGCGATTAGTGCCTCTACCAGCAGTGGTCTGCTGGTTTGGTTGACTATGCGCTTCTGGGCCGACGGCGACCTCGCGGGCGTCGACACCCGTCAGGATTCGGTCTGCGAACGGGGCGGCATCCGCATGTTCTTCCATATCCTCCGCGCGATAGCCGAATTCGAGCATTCTCTGATTGATCAGCCGTCATGCCCGAACTCACCGACGTGAGCCCGAACGCGAGCGTGCTCGCAATCGCCGAACGTGCCGCTGATCTCGTGATCCGGGATAGGTATCCGCGAATATCTCGACGAGATCCAGCTACGTCGCTGCTTCGACGACAGGACGACAGCGAGCCCGAGCTCATCAGCGAAGACGATCTCGGGCAGCTGCGGGTCCCGGCTCAGCCTGTGACAATCTCCACACGCAGGTAGCTGTAGACGGTCTCCCGACTGATCCTGAACCCCTTGGCCAGCACCGACTTCCGCTCACCCGTCAGCACGTTCGCGCAGCCGATCACACCGACCGCGACCAGGGTTGTTCAACCGGTCGCCCGACAGCTCACTCAGCCGTGACACGGTGCGCTTACAGAACTGATCCTCGAAAAGTCGCCCGCGCCGAACTGATCAGACGGTCGATCCGCCCCGGCGTCGTCAGTTCGATCCGCTCGGCCCGGTAGCGCACCAACAAGGCCTCACGCAGCTGCTCGTCACGCAACTCCACCGGACACACCTCGGCCGCCCTCGTCACCGAGGCCGGCTCGGACTGTGACGCCCAGGGGACACCCATGCTCCGTACGATCGGCTAGTCAATAGTGTTGGAGGAGAGGAAATTTCGTGTAGATGCTCTGGACGCCAGCGCCTTCTCGGTGACCCAGCTGGTTGTCGAAGCTGATTTCGTGCTCGGGCCGATTGACGGCTCGTGCAGGATGTGAACCAGACGTTGCGTTGGACGCGAAAATCGCAGGCCCGCACCTCCGTTGAGCTGCCTCGGTGAAGGTGAAGCGCTGCTCTAGCGAATCAAACCCAGTTGCCGCGCCCGGGCGACAGCCTCGGTGCGGTTGACGGCGCCGAGCTTGCCGAAGATATGGGTGAGGTGTTTCTTGACGGTGTCGACACTGACCACCAACTCATCGGCGATCCGCCTGTTCGATCTGCCTGCGACCAGCAGGCCCAGAACGTCGCGCTCACGGGCGGTCAGTTGCTCGACCAAGCCCGGCACCAATGCCGCGGCACTCGACCCGGAACCTTGGACGACGTGCTTGTGGCTGAGCGCTTGCAACACACGGGCCACATATCCGAGGGGCACGCCGCGGGCTGCGTGGTCCGCCTGCTGGGCCGCGATCAGTCGGCGGAGTAGGACGCCCATCGGGGCACCCTCGTCGGCGAAAACCCGAACATAGCCTTGCGGGCAGGCGAGTGTGAGCGCATTGGCCAGTGCGTCGACAGCGCTTTTCTCCGCACCGCGGGCGGCGAGGGCCAGCGCCTGTAGCGCCTGGATCTCGATGATGCTCCCCACACGGCCTTGGGTGGCCGCCGCCGTTAGCATTTTTTCCAACAGTGCAAGTGCCGGGTCGGGCAAGTCTTGTGCGAGCAGCAACCGGGCCAGCACCAGATACTCAGGCTCCCGGGAATAGTCCGGCTCGCCCTCCGCGCTCAGGTCGCGTTCCTTCGTCCAATGGGCCGCCGCGACAACGTCGCCCTGTGCGAGGTGCAACCGCGCCCATTGCACTGGAATGGGGTTGAACAGGTCATCCATGGCTGTGCCCAACGTGAGCTGCTCGGCCTCGCCGATCGCTTCCATGGCCCCGGCCGGATCACCCTTGGCCTGCCGAATCCAGGCCAGCGTTGCCAGCCCCGCGGCCAGCGGCTGAGTGTAGGTTAGCTGCCGGCAGTGTGGGATGCCCTCTGTTACGTCCCGGAGGGCCGCATCAAGCTCGCCTCGCTGGTAGGCCACCTCCGCCATGCCGACGTACCCCATGCCAGCAGTCGACAGAGTGGACACACCGGGTCGTGCGGTGATCTCGAGTGCCTGCTGGTATGCGCCGAGTGCTGCGTCCAGGCGGCCTTGGGCGCGCTGCACCTGGCCGAGGTGGTAGTAACCTCGAACAGCCAGGGAACACTCGTCCGCCGCCTGCCACTGGGCGATGCTCGAGGTGAAAGCCTGCTCGGCTTCTTCGAGCCTGCCACGCAGCCATTCGGCCAAGCCCAGTTGCCACCAGGTTACGGACTCCAGCATCCACTCGTCCTCGCCGAGTTCGGCCAGTGCCCGTGCGGCGAACGCGGCCGTTCCCTCGGCATCGCGGTGCAAATAGGCGAGCCAGGCACGACCGAGTGCGATCGCTGCGGGGACGTTCGCCAGCCAGCTCGCGGGTCTGCCGACCGACGGCTCGAACGGCTCTTCACCAGCGTCTGCAGACGTCCGCTGAGCAGCGTCGAGCCGCGGCCCAGCCGCATCCATGTTGCTACCCACGAGCGCCATCCACGCCTGTGCCAGGCACAGGCGGGGCCGTGACTGGATGAGCTCGGCGGGCAGTTCGGAAAGCCAACGATGCACCGTCGCCTGCTCGCCCTGACGGAAGATCCCGTCAAAGTACCGTTCGATCATCCGCGCAGCCCAGGCTGTGTCGTCCGCACGTAATGCGTGGTGTACGGCCTCATCGGCGAGGCCATGCGCTTCGCACCAGGCCGCCGCGTTCCGGTGCAGCGCTGAGGCCTGTCCGGGCTGTTCGTGCTGCAATTGGGCGCGGAGCAGCTCGGCAAACAGATGGTGATAGCGCCACCAGCCGCGTACCTCATCCAGCGGTACGAGGAACAGGCCGGCCAGCTCGATCCCTTCCAGCATCTCCTGACCATCCGCCCGGCCGGTGACGGCGTCGCAGAGCTCCCCGCTGAGGCGCTCGAGCACTGAGGTCTCCAGCAGGAACCCGCGCACCTGCTCGCTCAGTTGCTCGAGAACCTCCCCTGCCAGGTAGTCCAGGATGTAGCGGTGGCTGCCGCTGAACGCTGCTGCGAACTGGGCGGGATTCTCCTGGCTTCGCAGCGAGAGGCCGGCCAACTGCAGTCCGGCTGCCCAGCCCTCGGTGCGGGCGGCAAGCATCGTTACTACCGCGTCGGGCAAGCCGCCGCCAGTCGCTCCACGCAGCAGCGCCGCCGCTTCGTCCGGTGCGAAGCGGAGCTCGTCGGCGCGCAGTTCAGCCAGCTGACCCCGGGCCCGCAACCGCGCTAGCGGCAGCGGCGGGTCGGACCGGCTGGCCAGCATAAGCCGCAGACCTGTCGGCGGGTGCTCCAGCAGAAGCGTCAGCGCGGCGTGAACCGCCTGTGCATCAATCAGGTGGTAGTCGTCGAGGACCAGCAGTACCTCATCCTCACCAGACCAGGCGTCGAGTTCGTTGATCAGCGCCGTCACCAGTCCTTCGAACGAGGTTGGGGCAGGCGGGCCCAGCAGCGGGCCGACCTGCTCGCCGATTCCCGGGCGCACCCGATCGAGCGCCGCAACCACGTGCCGCCAAAACCGCGCCGGGTCATTGTCCGCCGCATCAAGCGATAGCCAGGCAACCGGCCGTCGGCCACTTCGAGCCCATTCGGCCAGCAAGCCCGTCTTGCCGAACCCTGCCGGAGCGCAGACCAGGACCAGCCCCGGCTTCAGATCTGCGTCGAGCCGACCCACGAGCCGCGGGCGGGGCACGAAGCCCAGGCGCAGCCCGGGCACACGCAATTTGGTGGCTAGCAGCGCATCCTGCTCGGACATGGCACCTCGTAACGGGTAAGCCGCGGGCGGGCTCAGCCGTCGGTAACCCACCGCTCAGCACGTCCAGCGATGGTTAGCTCGGTTGCTGGCTGGGCCGATTGTAATGGCGGCCAACCAGGCACTCCCGCTGCGGACCGCCCGGCATGGGCGGCAACGAGAGAATCCTGGGCCTGCCCTAGTACCACTTTTGGGCCGGACGCGTCTTCGGAGATTCCACCTGTATATCCACCTTTGGGTGACGCGCCGGTCCGGGGGCGTTCGTAGCGTATCGGTTACGGAAATGGCCATCAGCGGGAGGAATCGGGAATGGATGCGCTCAGTCTCGACCAATACACGACCTGTCCCTCAGGCGCCGGGGAGGCGCTCCCTACGCGTAACGCGTTGCCCCATGCCATGGCCGCCGCCCTCTGGCTCCTCGAGCGGCAGCGCCAATGCGGCCGGGCATTGGTTCTGTGCCAGGACCGTGAGCGGGTGTGAAGGGCTCGGGATGGCCGGCGCATTACGAGATCCGCGTCGATGGCCTCCTCGACGATCGGTGGGCCGACTGGTTCGGCGGACTGCAGGTCAACGGCGAGGCCAGTCAGACCGCCATCTTTGGCCTGATTGCTGATCAACCCGCATTGCACGGTGTTCTGACCAAAGTCCGCGACCTCGGGCTATGTCTGGTCTCGGTGCGTCGGCTGAGCCCCGACGAAGCCAGGGATGGAACGTAGCAATGAGACGCAACCGGCACTCGGACGCCGGGGCCCGATTCTTTCACCACATCCCGCGGGCACCCGAGATAAGGAGCCCGTCACCACCAGCGACGCGGATACCGGAGCTAGCAGCCATACCGATCAGCACCCAACTATCAGAAGAGGAAAGCTCCAAATGACCGAACAAGACACACCCGAGTCCGTCGATCGGGAGAAGGTTCGATTCGTCAGCGGCGACACCGTATGTGCCGCCTGGCATTATCGGGGAACCAACGGCGCCTGCGTGATCATGGCAGGCGGGTTCGCGGTACCCAAGGAGCCGGCCACCGACCAGTTCGCGAAGCGATTCAACGATGCGGGGTTTGCGGTCCTCGCCTTCGACTACCGCCGCGTCGGTGAGAGCGACGGGCAGCCACGCCTCGCCTTTTCGGCCAGAAACCAGCTCAACGATTGGCAGGCCGCGATCGACTTCGCCCGGACTCTGCCGGGAGTCGATCCGACCAAACTCGCGGTCTGGGGGTTCTCCGCCTCCGGCGGTCACATCTTCCGGGTCGCGGCACGCAACCCGCAGCTCGGCGCGGCGATCGCACAGACACCGAACCCCGACGGTCCGGCCCTCAGCCGCAACGCCATGCGCCACCAGAAGCCACTGGCGATGCTACGTTTCACCGGCCGGGGCGTTGTCGATGCCCTCGGTAGTCTCGTGGGGCGTCCACCGCGATTGGTGCCGCTCGTCGGAGAGCCCGGGACCGTCGCGATGCTCACGACGCCGGACGGACTCGATACCGGACTCGCACTGCGTTCGCACATGTACCCGGACTGGCAGCAGACGGTCGCTGCCCGTACCGCGCTTCGCTTCACTCTCTATCGGCCCGGCCGCGCCGCGTCCCAGGTGCAGTCGCCGCTACTTGTCATGGTCTGTGACCGCGATCAGACGTCGCTCGTCAAGCCATCCGTGAAGGCGGCGAGCCGCGCTCCACGCGGGGAGCTCGTCGAAATATCCGGTCCCCACTACGCCCCGTTCTTGGATAAGCACGAGCAAGCCGTCGAGGCGCAGTTATCCTTCCTGCACCGGCACCTATTCGATCATCCGGCAGCGAATCACTCCGGCATCCCCCATACCTCGCGGAAGCAAAAGGTATGAAGCAGATCGAGCTGTCCGCGGGAACTATCGACTACCAAGACACCGGCGGTGACGGCCCCCCGATTGTGCTACTGCACGGATTGATGATGGACGCTTCACTGTGGGACGGACCAATTGCCGAACTATCCCTCGACCACCGATGCGTGGCGCCGACATTGCCGCTCGGCGCGCATCGGCACGGGATGCACGCCGAGGCTGACCTTTCTTTGCCCGCGATAGCCCAGCTGGTCGCGGAATTCCTCGACCGCCTCGACCTGTACGACGTGACCCTCGTCGGCAATGACACCGGCGGCGCGCTTGTCCAGCTACTCATGGGCGATGGCGCTGTACTCGCGCGACAACGCGTGGGGCGGGTCGTACTCGTCTCGTGCGAGGCGTTCGACAACTTCCCTCCCGGGCTGACCGGCAAGCTGCTCATGCTCACCGGCAAGCTCTCGCCAGCACTGTTCGGGCTGTTCATGCAGCAAATGCGGTTCCGGATGCTCCGGCACAGCCCGCTCGCGTTCGGGTGGCTTACCAAACGCGGAGACGCAACGGTCGCCGGTTGGATGGAGCCGCCCCTGACTCAGCCGGAGATCCGTCGCGACACAGTGCGAATGCTGCGAGCCGCGGCGGCAGATACGAGCTTCTTGCTCGCCTCAGCCGAGTATCTGCCGAGCTTCGACCGCCCCGTCCTCGTGGTTTGGGCGGCCGACGACCGGGTGATGCCACCCGAACACGGCAGACGCCTGGTCGAATTGTTCCCCCGCGCACAGTTGATCGAGATAGCAGATTGTTACACTCTCATCCCACTCGACCAACCAGCCAGACTCGCCCGGGTCATCCGGCAGTTCGCTAGCCCATCACGTACAACCGAGCCGCCGCGCGGAACATCCCGGTCAGCGTGACTCGCCCATGTACGTCGGGACAAAGTGGATAGGTTTTGGGGATTCACTCGTCCGACGTGGGTATCCCGATCTCGTTGGGGCACAACGGATCGATGTGACACCTGGCGATCTGCTTATTTGATCGCCAACCGTTGTCGGCACGAGAAGTCCGGCCTCATTCGGTTTCGAGCTGCGAGGCTGCCGCATTCACCGGGTCGCACTACGGCCGCTTCGTCGGATGTCCGTCTTCGTTGTAGCCGGAGCGAGCCCGTGAACATATTTGACACATATATTATGAGATAGGTAATTTATGAGTTAAATAGTGAATGTTGGGCGCCACGGATCACGGATCTGGATACCGGGTTGTCCGAAGTGATCGTCGTCGGAGCGATGGCTCGGCGGCGACCACGGCTACCCCACCCCGGCCGAGATCCGGAACGCCGGGGTTGCCCAGTAAGGAGTATCAGCGTCATGGGTCCTGCCGCCAAGATTGCCCAGTTCGCCGGGCCAGTGTTCACCGGGCTCTATGCAGGCTCTCTGCTCACCCTGCTGGTCCTCGAATTGGAACTGCGACGCTTCGACGGCTCGGTGTACACGCAGGTAGCGCAGATCAATCTCATCGGGATCCCGTGGCTTTCCGGTGCGACGTTGATTCCCGCGATGCTGTGCGCGGCACTGTCGGTGGTCGTCACGATCCGGCGGCCGGGGGCGGACAAGTGGTGGGCGCTATCCGCGTTGATGTTGTTGTTGACCGTGTTCGTTATCTCCTCGGCGATCAACGTTCAGATCACCGCCGCGGAAGGTGCGTGGAACGTCGGGGCTCCGCCAGCGGACTGGGCTGTTCAACGAGATCACTGGCAGGTCGCGCACGCGATTCGCACCATCGCCGCCACCGTCGCATTCGTATGTCTGAGTGTGCTCGCGGTCTCGGGCCGTCGACAAACCGGTAAGGCCTGACCGGCTACGGCCATATTGGAGGCGCGACATCCGCACATGCGGCTGCCTCGTTTGGAATGAGTAGATGACGAACGGCTCCTGGATGGTCGCGTTGGACGGAGATCGGCACCCGCTACAACATCGGTCTGGTGCGAGCGTTGCGCACGCAAGCGATCGACGCGGGTCCGATCCGGCCACAGCCAGTGGATGCGACGGCTCACGTCTTACTGGGAGCCGCGTAGGAAGCGGTTCTCTACCTTGCCCGCTCGCACGATGCCTTGCAGGCTCGCCCTAACCCACGGGCGTTCGTCCCGTCGGAGCCGAAGAAAACGCATTTGCCCTGTGGTACTCGAAAGGTCTGTCATGCCCATTGATTTCGCCGTCATGTACGCGACGCACGATGCCTTCCGCCGCGACCTGAGGCGACTGGCCGCGGCCGCGAAGTCCGGTCTCGCCGACTCGCCTGGCGTCCGGGCCGGATGGGCGAATTTCAACCGGCAACTGCATGTTCATCACAGCGTCGAGGACGCCGCGCTATGGCCGCGTGTGCTCGACGCGCTGCCCGGTCGCCCGCACGACCGGGCACTGATGGCCGAGATGCAAGCCGAGCACGCAGCACTGGACCCAGCCCTGGCCGCCGTCGAAAAGGGGATGCGCCGACAGTCTGCCAATCTGTCGGAGAGCATCCACAAGCTGACGGAGATTCTGGGTCAGCACATGGCACACGAGGAAAGCAGTGCGTTGCCACTCATCCAGGAAGTCTTGACTCCGAAGGACTGGGATGCCTTCCGAGGCGCGATGGCACGAAAACAGGGTCCATCGGGTGCCGCGGTCTACATCCCCTGGGTTCTCGATGACACAACGCTTGAACAGCGCCGTCGTTTCCTGGCCGCGATGCCCGGCCCGGTCGCCCTGATCAACCGGTTGCTGTGGGAACGCCGCTATCGCAACCAGCGATGGTGGCACTGATCCGGGATAGCGATGTACCTGACGGAAGACATTGGTTCCACGTAGTTCGGCGTTGGGTCGCCTACAGAAGTTACGGAAGGACATTGATGAAGGGCTCGATTGCAGCGTTGCTGTCTGTATCGGTCGCCGCGATATTCGGCACTTGCGCCACTGCTTCGGCGGACCCGATCGCGGATAAATCTCGCGCTGTCGGCACCGTGGACGGCTGGGAACTGCAGATCACGAAAGTTGCGGAAAGTGTGGAAAGGCAGCCGAATCTGGCTGAATCGCCGTTTACGCACGAGGGTTTCGTCAGCCTCACCGCGGCCGCTGATATCACAGGATCCGGGCGGACAGCGGTGAACTCCGGGACAGTACAGTTGGGGTATCAGTTGGGCTGTCAGGCCGATGTCACCAACGGTCTCACTGCCGGTCTGGCCGCCATGGCAGGGCCGAATGTGATGGTGACGGTCGCGCCCGCGCCCGGAGTCGCGGTCGGTGCCGGGGCACAGCTCATGCCGAGTTTGGCTGTGAATATCAAGCCCGGCACCATCACCTCTATTCCGCTCGGCGCGAAGATGCTTGCTGGAGCGCATGGTTCGATATCTGTCGATCAGGTGGAGATCAAGATCGACGGATGTCTCGGCCAGGTCAGTCTGCGTTCCTTCGCGATCATAACGATATCTACAGCTACTGCCGATAGTTCGACAGCCGTTTACGGGGACCCGACGTGGTTGTGATGCGCACTCCGCGATTCTGGCAGGGCTGGAATCTGGCTTGCTGCGTTTCGGCATCGCTGGTAGCCGCGGCGGCGTCTGGACACGCCGCCCCGATTGTTCCCGCGTCCCCGAACGTGAAATGTGAGACCTCGGACTCGGCTACGGGATGCGACGCTCCTGTCCCAGCCGGGCAGCAGGGTGACCAGGGCCCACGGTTCGATCCTGCGCCTGTTCCACCCCCGGCGGTGCCAGCGCCGGGTCCCGGCGTTCCGGCCAGCCCGCCTGCCGCAGCACTGGTTCCGCTGTCACCTGGACCCGGCGGCGACGTGCCGATCGTCCCGGCAAACGGCAACTGACCCCCTCTCGCCTCCGGACTTACCGGCGGCGCGGCCGCAGTGTGAGGATAGACCTCGCCCCTCATCACTGCACTTACTCGTTTCCATCAGCCGGTGATCCATCGTGTCTTGCGTCAACTATCTGGCAGGAACCGATCCTGGATGATTTCTCTTTCAGATCGAGGGCCATGGCATCTGTAGCCGCGGAGGCGATGACTGCTTCTTGCGTCGTCCCGCTAGAGCGATGGTTGGGGCTGGTTGCGCGGGGCGGAGGCGTGCGTGATTTGCGGAGGCGGGCAGGACGTGGACGCGGGGTCCTCTTGTTCTCGAGAACTCAAGAGTGTGGGTTGATTTCGGCTGTGGTCAGGTCCGTGAGTCGCTGGGCGGTGTCGAGGTGCGGGGTGAGGCGGGTTTTGGTCATGGCGAAGGAGATGCCGGTGGCGGTGTCGGCATAGACATAGCTGCCGCCACCACCGACCCAGCCGAACGCAGTCGATCCCTCGTCCGGCCGAGCACCGAGGCGTCCGAGCAGATAGCCCAGGGCCAGTCGCGCGGGGTTCCCGAAGACCTGGTCGGTGCCCTCGAACGCTACCGCCGTGACCTCCGTGAGGTGGTGTGCATCAATGAGCCGGCCGTCGAGGAGCGCGGCATTCGCGGCGGCGATTCCTCGCGCGGTGAAGGTGCCGACCGACGGGATATCTGCTTGCAGGATTTGGTGACTGTTGCCCATAGCAGCGGTTGGTCGCATTTCCCATGGCGCGAGAATGGCATCGCTGTCGGGTGGGGCGACCGGGTGCGGTGTGGCGTCCTCGAGGCGTGCCAGCCGGGCCAGGTCGGTTCGGGGCACACCGAAAAACAGGTCGCCGTCGATACCCAGGGGCGCGGCGACCCACTCGTGGAGGAGTTGCCGCATCGGTTTGCCGGTGGCCCGGCGCGCGATCTCGCCGACGAGGAAACCGAAGGTGAACGAGTGATACCCCGTCTCGGTCCCGGGACGCCAGCGTGGTTCGGCCTCGGCGATCGCGGTGCAGACCCGTGACCAATCGGGCAGGTCGGTGGGTCCGATGTTGCGAGGCATCGCCGGCAGACCGGTCGAGTGGGTGAGCACATGCCGGAGGGTCACGGAATCCTTGCCGCGTGCACCGAACTCCGGCCACAGCTCGACCACCGGCGTGTCGTATCCGACCGCGCCCGTCCGGACGAGCAAGTGCGCGATGAGTGAAGCCATGGCCTTGCCGGAGGAGAAGCTGAAGAACGGAGTTTCCGGCGTCACCCGGCGACCGGTCGCGCTGTCGGCGATCCCAGCGACTGCGTCGACAACAAGCGTGCCGTGCCGGTAAACGGCAATCTGCAGGCCGGTTTCGGCGCCGGTATCGACGAGTTCGTCGAGGACACTCTGGATCTTGTGCTGCAGTGCGGTCATCATCGTCTCCGGCTCGGCCACGTGTAGCGGGTCTGACTGGACTTCGGCAGCTTGCCGAACGCGAATCCGACGGTCGGCGCGACTCGATACAGCCGGGTATCACCCGCGATGACGGCCTCACCCAACCCATACCAGGCACCATCAGGGTCGGTCAGATGCGTGCCGTACTTCCGCTCGAAGTCCGCGACGGCCTGTTCACGCTCGCAGCGCTCGTTCACCCGCGACGCGACACCCTCGATGACGACGTCCACACCGGTCAGCGCATTCGTGCCGGTCGTCAGCAGGCAGTGAGGGTTGTGCTCGAGGTTGAGCGCCTTGCGTTCCCTGTCGCCCGTGGTGAAGCACAACCCACCCAGACTCCACGCCGCCAGCAACGGCGTCACGTGCGGTCGCCCGTCCGGGCGCACTGTGGAAAGCCAGAACACCTCCGCCGCACCGACGACCGCCAACGCCGACGCCCACGGCGTCGCCTGCGCGTCCGGAGACGAGAACGGCCCCAGCACAACATCCGGTTCACAGTCTGACATGTCACCTCCTTCGGTCACCGAGGCATGCGACACCAGTGAAACAGTGGCAGCAAGCCGACCTCCACGCTCTCCAACAGGTTTTGCGTGGCTACTGATAAAAGACATGAACGCGCCGGGAAACTCATCGGTTAGCACAGGTATCGGCAAGCCGTTCCGGCGTAACCCAAGTGATGCGGTAGATCGTCGCCGACCCCACTGCGGGAAGACATTGACGCCGAGGCACGACGTCAGACCGAAGGGTTACCCGACGCAATCATTCAGCCAGAGCAGGGACCCGCGTCCGCTGCCTCCTCACTGGCGGTGGCTGAGAAGGCCGTAATCGGTGTTCGATCGCCGAGCGCCTGGTGCGGTCTGATCCAGTTGTAGATAATCCGGAATCGGTGGACTTCCATGTCCAGAGCGTCACCGTCGGTGATCACTCCGCGGAACAGGTGCTCGTACTTCAAGGTGCCGAAGAGCCGCTCGATCACACCGTTTGTCTGCGGTGAACGCACCCGCGTGCGAACATGCCGGAGCAACGGGTCCGGCCCAGCGAAAGCGGTCTTGAACACCTCCCCGCGAAAACAGGGACCGTTATCCGACACCACCGCGATCGGGGCGGGCACCATGCCGAGCACTTCGCCGGCCGGACCGATTACCTCGGTCAGCCCTCGGTCAGCCCGCAGGTCACCCAGCCCGAGAACTCTCTCGGCCTCGGTGACCGCGAGCGTCAGGCAGGCGAGTGCGTCGGCGCCGCGGGCGGTCGGTGTCACGGCGACCGCTATGCAGTACTTGGTGGCGTAGTCGATCACCGCGCAGATCCGCCAGATACCGCCACCGGTTGTCTCGAACTCGCTGAAATCGGTCTGCCATACCCGATTGCGTTGCGTGGGTGGATCGCGGAATACCTTGCGTCGCAACACTGCCCATGATTTCCGGTCGGCGCGATACTCGCGTGGCAGCAGCAAACCGCGACGCCTCAGTGCCCGCTCCACCGTCGAGGTGGATACCTCGTATCCGTCGGCGCGCATCATGGCGGCGATCTTGCGATGTCCCCAGGCCGGCCACTCGTCCGCATACTTGGCGGCAATGGGCTCGAACCGCTCCACCTTGGGCGCTGGCCACGGCCCGCGCGGCGGGGCACCGTTACGCAGGCGTGCCCTTCGTCGGCGATAGGTGCGTTCGGGGATACCGGCCAGCCGGGCGAACCTCGAAACCGGCACCCCTTCTGCCGCTCTCAGGGCTTCGAGGTCAGCGATGGGACCTGATCCACCAGCGCGGCACCATGCTGCCAGCCCCGCAACTGCACCGTCGCCTCCGCCAGCGCATCGAGATCGACAGTGAGCACCTTGACCGCCACGACACGATCAAGCAACGCCTGCGTGCAACGGAAGACGACGCCGAAACCACCACGACCGAACCGGACACGTCGCGCTGCGTCGCGAACGGATCGGCATCGGTCATCGACTACACCGACCCATCTCCCCTACGTGGCATCCGAATTATGAGCGCCCGGCGAAGGGTTCGATCGTGGACGCGGTCCAAACCCCACCCCGATCGCTTTTCCGCAAGAGGTCACGAGAGCGATCGGGGGTTGGCTGGGGGTGCGCCGCATCCAAGTCGGGCTGGTGTCGAGGCATCCGGCCATGTCCGCTGTGCCGGAAGGCGTGTGCTCTGATCCGCCGACTCCGGCGAGTCGGAGCACACGCACACACCGGTCAGTCGATAGTGCAGCCGGCGACCGGTTTGTCGGCGAGCCGATCGAGTAGGTACGTGATCGCGTTATCGGGTCCGAATCCGTCGATGATCTCGGGTCCGAAATGGTTGGGGATTGTTGCGCCGGAGAAGATCGGCGGCAGATCGTTGGTGCGGAAGGTGACCGCCGCCCCCTTCGCGCACCATTCCTCGGCCAGCCGACGAGCCTGCCCGTACGGCACCGTGTCGTCATTGAGGCCGCTGGTGATCAGAACCGGCGTCCTCGGGGTCAGACTGCCGACATGCATGTCGGCCAAGGCGGGCGCCGCTTCCGGAATCGCGTCGAGATGCTCTGTCAGCGAACGGCCATCGATTGTCAGCGTGCTCGTTTTCAGGAAGGGCTGACGGGTGATGACATCCCCGATGCATTCGGTGCTCAGCGTATCGAGCATGGCGCGTCCAGCGGGGCTGGTCACTCGGTCGACCGCTTTGTGCAGGTCGGGATAGCGAGCGAGCAGTCCGTTGATCGCGAAACCGATGGCGCCACCGATAAGTGCGCCGTCGATGCGCTGCAGGATCGCGGCAAGGTCGGCGACCGGCCCACCTGCCCAGGTGCCTTTGAGGTTCAACTCCGGCGCATAGTCCGGTTGCATCTCCGCCGCCCCCGCTGTCGCGCCCCCGCCCTGGGAGTAACCCCAAAACACCACGGGGGTTTCCGGTCCGACACCGCCCAGGTGCTGCGCCGCGCGAGCACCGTCGAGGATGGCGTGGGCGCCTTCGATCCGGTTGGCGAAAGTGTGCATACCCGGTGTCCCGAGTCCGATGTAGTCGGTCACCAGGACACGGGCGCCGAGAGCACTCCACACCGCGGCCGACGGCGCTTCCTGATTTGCCGACAGCGACACCGACGGGTCGGCGGTGATGGTCACGCCGGTCGAGAACGCCACCGACATCGCGCAGTGGTCGGCCTGACCGGCGGTCCCGGGACCGATCACCACGGTCGGGCGCGGACCCGAGCCTCGCCACGGGTTGGTCGGCTCCACATAGGTGCCGGTCACCGCGGCCGGGGAACCGTCCTGGTATCGCGTCGTATACATGATGCGCTCGGCTCGAACCGGCCACCCGGTAACACTGGGAGGGGCCGCGAACACGGTCATCGGCTCGGTCTTGATCACCGCGCCCGGCTGCGACGAGAACTGCTCGGGTGGGGTGTAGAACGCGCTCACCGGCGCGGCCGCCGCCTGCGGCGCGCTGGTTCCGACCCCGGCCACCACGGTCCCGCAGGCCACGGCCGCCACCAGAGCCAGCCGTCCGGTGTATGTCGACAATCCCGGCGCGGGACGCCGCCAACCCTGCTGCTGCATCAATAACCCTCTTCAACTCCCACCCTGGCGCCGTCGCCAGAGTGCCCTAGGCCGCATAACACTCGACGGAATGAGACCCGCCACAGCTGCGCGCTACGGGACAGTAACATAGTTACTGATCGCTCCACAGCACGCCGGATCAGTGTCAGCGACTCTCACTCGTGTGTCCGCGCGATGACATCGTCGATGACGACGCCGTCGAGCAGTCGGTAGAACTCCTCGGCGTCGATGCGTTTCGACCGCGAACGGCACAACATGATCACGCCGTGGCCGCCCCACTTTCAGCGCCCTGACCAGCAGCATCAACGATCACGGAGTCCGGCTGGAGTATTAAAATGACGATGTGCAGCGCGCTGCGGTGACCGATCCTTCGCCTGTGGTGGTTCTCGGGTCCGGGTTTGCGGGTCTGTGGGCGGCGCTCGCGGCGGCCCGGCGGCTTGACGAGCTCGGAGTAGCGGTCGGAACCGTCGATGTCACCATGATCAGTTCCACGCCGTACCACGACATCCGCGTGCGCGACTATGAGACCGATCTGAGCACCTCCCGCATCCCGCTGAGCGCTCTTCTCGATCCGGTCGGAATCAAGCACATCATCGGCGAAGTGACGGCGATCGATGCGCTGGCGCGCGTCGTGGAATCCACCGCTGGCGCTCACGGATACGACCGGCTGGTGCTCGCGTTGGGCAGCCAGGTGGTCAAGCCCGATATCCCCGGCTTGCGTGAGTTCGGTTTCGATATCGACACCCATGACGCAGCGACCAGACTGCAAGCCCACCTGCGCCGGCTTGCAGAGGGCCCCGCTGACCCGGCGGCTGCGACAGTAGTCGTCGTCGGGGCAGGTTTGACGGGGATCGAAGAGGCGACTGAGCTGCCCGCGATGCTCGCCGACGCCTTTGCCACGCGTGCGGTCACACCGCGGGTCATCCTGATCGACCGCAACCCGTTCGTCGGCTCGGACATGGGCGCGTCGGCGCGACCGGTCATCGAGGCGGCGCTGGCCTACATCGGGATCGAGACCAAGTTGGGCGTCGGGGTCGTCGCCATCGACGAGCGCGGCGTGACGCTGTCCTCGGGTGAAGTGGTGGCCGCCGCCACCGTCGTATGGTGTGCCGGCATGCGAGCCAACCCGCTGACCGCAGACTTCGGGATCGAACGTGACCGGCTGGGTCGACTCCCTGTCGACGATTATCTGCGGGTCCGCGGTGTGGCCGGGGTATTCGCCGCCGGTGACGTCGCCGCCGCAAAAATGGACGACGAGCATATGTCTGTGATGTCCTGCCAGCACAGCCGCCCCATGGGCCGGTGGGCGGGATACAACGTCATCGGCGATCTTCTGGGCAAACCCATGAAACCGTTGCGGATCCCTTGGTATGTAACGGTTCTCGATCTGGGACCGGCAGGCGCGGTGTATACCGAGGGCTGGGACCGCCACATGGTCGCGTGCGGCGAGGTAGCTAAAGACACCAAGCGCGCCATCAACACCCGGCGTATCTATCCTCCTTTGAGCCGCGACCGCGACGCACTGCTGGCCGCCGCGGCGCCCGAACTGCAGGCCGCGCCCGAGCACGGACCCGAGTCCACCCATTGAATACCGGGCGCGCTGATGGAATCCGACAGAAAGCGACGACCTCGGTGATGACGGATGCCTTACGCGCAGCACGTATCTCGCGCCCGACGCAGCCACCACCAGCACCGATCCCGGCTCACACCATGATCACGAAGTCCGGCTGGTATTAGGACCAGGGTATATCGGGGGTAGCCGATGGGAATGTGGCGGGATTATAGATGGGGCAACGCGGCGACTTCTAGAGTTCGGCGAAACCGCGTAGAATTCGAGCAGGTCGGGACAGCATCTGGAGCCCTATCATGACCGAGAGAAAGAATTCACACACGAAGTTCGCCCGGCTGGCGGCCGCCGCCGGTATAGCCGCAGCTGCCGCGATTCCGGTCGTCGCAGCCGCGGCGCAAGCGCCTTCCGCGCGCGCAACGACGCCCACGTCTGCAACCCAACTCGTCGACAACCCCGGTTGGGGTCACGGCGGCGGCGGTTGGGGAGGCGGCGGTTGGGGTCACGGGGGCGGTTGGGGTAATGGGGGCGGTTGGGGTCACGGCGGCGGTTGGGGAGGCGGCGGCGGTTGGGGAGGCGGCGGTTGGGGATGGAATCCCGGCTGGTGGAACCCATTCGGCTGGGGTGGCTGGGGTAGCTTCTAGCGCCGGTAACCGAGCCCGGACACGCACAGCGTGCCGGGCTCGGTCGCATCGAGTACCGATCATGTGAAGCCAGGATCGACCACCGGGCTGGACTGGTGACGAGATGAAGATTGTGTGTATCGGTGGCGGGCCGGCCGGTTTGTACTTCGCTATTTCGATGAAGCGGCGCGACCCGGCCCATGACATCACGGTGATCGACCGCGAGCCGCCCGGGTCCACCTATGGCTGGGGCGTTGTGTATTGGGACGACCTGCTCGACATTCTGTATCGAAATGACCTCGACAGCGCCCAGGCAGTACGTGCCGGGTCGGTCCTATGGCGTGAACAGGCAATCCATGTGCGCGACGACCAGACCGCACATTTCGGGGGCTACGGGTTCAGCATGGGGCGCGCGGCATTGCTCGACGTACTTTCCCGACGGGCGAGCGAACTGGGCGTCGATGTCCAGCACGGGCAAGAGGTCCGCGATCTGTCCGGCTTCGACGGCACCGATCTCATCGTCGCCTCCGACGGCGCGAACAGCCAGGTACGGCAGCTGGGTAATCATCGCTTCGGCACCTCCGTCACATTCGGTGAGAATCGATATATCTGGCTCGGTACGGACAAGGTCTTCACCCGATTTACCTTCGCCTTCGAACACACCTCGGCCGGTTGGATCTGGTTCCATGCCTACCCGTCGGTTGCCGAGAAAATCAGCACCTGCATCGTTGAGTGCCAACCGCGGACTTGGCATGGACTGGGATTCGATTCCCTGGACAACCTGGAGAACTCGAGCGTTCTGGAGAACATATTCACGCGCCATCTCGACGGTCACTCGTTGATCAGCAAGACACGGGGCGAGTTCGCAAGGTGGAGCCGCTTTCCCGAGGTAACCAACAAGACCTGGTATCACGACAACGTGGTGCTGCTCGGCGATGCAGCGCACACGACGCACTTCACCATCGGTTCGGGCACCCGGTTGGCAATCGTCGACGCCGTCGTGCTCGCACAGAACCTGTACGAGCATGCCGAGGTCGCCGATGCGCTGGAGAACTACGATGCGCAGCGGCGCGCTGCGCTGCGCCCGATACAGGCCGCCGCCCGTACCAGCATGATCTGGTTCGAACACGCCGACCGGTATCTCGACCGCAGCGCCGTGCAGTTCGCCTATGCGATGGCGGCTCGGCACGGGCTACAAATGCCGTGGCGATATCAGCAACACCTGCTCACACAGGTACCCACCGTGCGCAAGATCCGGCGTGCCATCGACTCCGGACATCGGTGGTGGCGGGCTGCCCGACGGGGGGAACTCGCGATGGCACCGCCGGTGCGCTGGTAAAGGTGTTCGGCCAACTTCACCAGGCTGCCGGGCTGTGCCGGTGCAGCACCACCATGCCCTCCAGGCGGCGACCAGGGCGCCATGTCTCGCGTTTTTCGCAGGTGCTCGGACCAGCGCGATCGCTGCCTATTGGCCGCCGGCGGCGCCGACTGCCCGGCATAGCGGCAGAGGCGTGGATCCGTGCTTATAAGCTATAGGAATTCCGTCTGCACGCGAAGGTCGCGACGACGCACTGCGGGCAGGAAGTAGTCGCTGAGATTGTCGGGGCCCGGGCCATCCCCTCCAAATAACGCCAGGGGTAGCATCACAGAAAAATACAAAGTCATAAACCAGACTTTTGTCAGTCTGCCATATGACGGAAACAAACCGTCGCCGGGCTGAATCACGCAGAGACCGAACAGCGCTTTCCCGACCGTCGTGTGAAATACTCCTTGCAGTATGACTCGATTAACAAAGGAAGTTGTCAACCACGCGCCAAGCGCAACGGCTCCGGCAAGCGGTATCACACCTTTACCGAAAATGACGACTGCAGCGGCAGTTCCGAAATGCAATAACCAGTCGAACGCGAATGCACAGACTCGACGCAATGTACGAGGTGATGGGTAACGGCGATCATCTTTACCGCCGAATCGTGCCAGGCCGGCTTCCCTGACATCCATACGCTTGGGTTCCGATATATCACCTCTATAATAAGCGTATCGCAGATTTGCTCCCCCCGGTGTCGAGAGGACTCCACGTTTGCGCGGATCGCCTGCGAACCACACTATCGAAGACCCGTTATCGACTACCTCTCCTATTTGATGAACCCAACTGCTGACGATCAATTGTGAGATCCGAGTGTCGTTGACATCTTTCAACTCGACCCACTCGTACCGGCCGTTGGTGACGTGGCCGACTCGATACTCCAGCCAAGGGTGCCGCAGCAATATCTGCCTTGTCCGTCTCCTGATCCATACCATGCATCCGCCGATAACCCCTGTGCAGGACAGGATTATCGACAATATGCTCCCGAGAGCGGACAGGCGGTGGGCCAAATGGCTGTGGCCAGGATCGCCCAAATTGATGAAGATTACCGATGCTGGAATGCTGGCGACCCCCGCGGCCAGAGCCATCCACGGCAACAGCGCACCCTTTCGCAATTCGGCGCGTGTCGCTGGCCAAGATGCGGCCGACGATGATGTTTCCACGATGAAAGACCTCACAAGTCCAGCGACGAGGGGCGGGGCGTCGACCGACTATGCGCCCGGAATTCGATCGACTGCGCCATATCGACCATCATCTTTCGGAATTCCGGACCATAGTCGACTGATGCGGTCGATAATTCGACAGCAGCAAGTGCTGACCCGTCATTCGACGGCACTACCGCTTCGAGTTGGTAGGTGGCCGTTGTGTTACTCACGTACGGTCTCCCGGGAAGTTCCGGCGTTGGGAGCTCTGTGACTCGTTCAGCGAACATCATTGGCCGACCCCCTACATCTACCATTTCGATATCATATGTTTCCCCGGATTCGGCCCTGGACTCGACCAGATTCGTCAAGGCCAACCGTGGGTTGATCGTCTCTCCGCCGGTTTCATAAACGCAGACGGTGATGCATGAGGTGATCAGGTTTCCGTCTGATGTCAGGTGCCGACCTATGCCGCAGTACCTCGCATCCCTGTGTGCCAGCTCGGCGAAGAGCGTTGCCGCAGTGGGTAAGATAGCCTGAGCCATGGATTTCATGGTCGACGCCTGCATTTCTCCAACGATCTCCCGAGCAACGCCGATCCGACTCTCGATATCGGTCAGAGGCATTTCCATGAAGCCATGCGGAATCCAGATGTCTACCATTGTCTCAGCCATTTCCACTGTTCCCAATATTGAAGAGGCCGAGCCCTGCCTTCCCTGCGCGTGAGAACAGTTCGATGCCAGCCGCCGAGGTTCCCGCCTCGAACTTGCCGGCTTGGCCGAAATCCTCGAAGAAGCTAGTGAAGTCACTCATGGATCGGGTCACCGCCGACGGCATCAGCGGAACCTTATCGACAACATTCGGAACACCATCGATAATTTTCGTTGCTATTCCCGGCGCCTGCGCTCCCTCTGTGAATGCCCGTACTGCAGGCGCGAGTTCTCCGAGTTCGGTAAATGCTTTCACACCCTTTACCGCGCCTCCAACTCCAGGTATCACACCTAGGCTGTCAAGACCCACCGTCATCCCTATCTTCTTCAGTGCATCACCATTGAAATCCCTAGAAAAGACATCCTTGAACGCGTCACGGACTTCGGGGTCGAGAGCATCCGTTGCGAGGACACCTAGACCGGCGACGAGCGCGATGCCTGCGAAGATCGCGTCGGCGGGCGGTGGTGTCACCAGCGCGAGCAGGCCGGTAACCGCAGTTATTCCTGCCAAGACATCGTGGATCTGCTGTCGGTGATCGCTGATCCACCGGCCGACACCTTTTATCGCATCGGTGATGCGATCCCAGATGCTCTTGTCCGGTGGGCTGGGCGCGAAATCCTTTGCGGCCGCATCCAGTTCACCGGCGATCCGCCGGGCTGTGCTGTCGTGTGCGCTTTCGAGATCTCGCGCACGGCGGATGATCGAATCGACGTTCCCTTCCCAGGTGTCAACTGCTGCGACGGCGGCATTGACCTGCGCGGTGGCGGCGTTGAGGCGGGTCTGGGCGGCCTGCAACTCAACCGGATCGGTGAAGGTCATGCTGCCCAGACCCAGGTCTGTGTTCGACCGAGCTTGTTGCAACGTTTGCAGTGCACTGTTGTACTGCCCTTTGGCCTCGGCGGCTTCGGCTTCCAATGCCTTGGCGGTGTCCTGGAAGCCCACCAGGTCCGTGTGCCATTCGGCGAGCAGGCCGACGGCCTTTTCGAGCGAGTTCTGTGCGTAGCCGAGGTCTTGGGCAAGCGTGGCATCGAAGTTGGCACGGAAAGCGTCGCCGCCCTCACCCTGCCAGACGTTCTCGTTGCTGTTGCGCAGACTGTTCAACAGCTGGTTGGTTTCCTTGACCGCGTCCGCGGCTGTGCTGATCTGCCCGTGCAGCCCTGCGACGTCGTCAGGCGCGCCCGGAACCGGGTTGAAACCGATGTAGGGGTACGGGTTCTGGCTCATGCTGTGGCCGACGGGCTCGGCTGTCCGTCAACGGCGCTCGTGGCTTGCTCGACCACCTTGGCGAATGCCTGATCGGTCTGTTGATACGCATCGAGGCACTGCGCGACGCCGTCCGCGGTTGCCTTGGCGGACTCGCCGATCCGCTCGATGCCGAATCTCCATCGTCGTTGGAAGCTGTCGGCGGCATCGTTGAGAGTCTTGGTCCCGATGTCGCCGTGGCTGCCGTCCTTCATCGCGTTCATCGCATCGTTGAGAACCTGCTCGGCGCCGCGTAGAGACTGAACTGTCTTGCTCAACACATCGATGTCCACCTGCAGAAACCCGGCCAAGTCAACACTCTCCTTCACGCAAAGTCATCTACATGCCGGCCCAAAGATCTCGCTCGCCGGTCCTTGCGGGCGGTTCACGGTTGGGGAACCGAGTTCCAGTCGGGTTAGGCACTTGTATCAGTACTGGACGCACCGCCTTCCGAAACGGTTCCATCGAGTGAACATTTTGTGCCAGTGCTCAATCCGGGTTTGGTGCGCGGCCCCCGTAACGCCGGGCTACGAGTGGTCTTCGTCCGCCTCGCGGATGCGTTGGGCGACGTGGTTGATCCAGGTGGTGAAATGTGAGGTCAGCTCGGGTGGACGGTGGTCAACGGGTGGGGTGAGTCTGTTGACCTGTGTGGTCGCCGCGACCACGACGGGCGGCCAGGACACCCTGGCCCGACTTCCACTTCGGCCGCCCGCCATGACAATCCGCGAGCGTCCAGGGGCGCACCCCGATCAGAGAGCCGGACCCGACCGTTCGCGACACGACCCCCACAGCGCCCACCGAAAACCCCTCATTCATCCAGCGGCACGGACACCCGGAGCCCGCGTCGGCAATACTTCCGGTGCGTGAGACCACCAGCAGCACATCATGTCTCGATTCCGGACCGCACGAGCCAGCGGACCGGACACCCACCAACGGACCCGGTAATCCAACCCGACCCCAGCCGCCAGCGGACCCGATAGCCACCGGCCAGGTCCACGTGACACCGCGCGGTCAAGCTCGGCGGTTGAAACGGAACTTGCGGATGCTGAACCGTCCCCATCATGTCGAAGCGTTACCCGACCCGAGGTTCGCGCGGCTGCGGGCGCTGCGATCGGCTCCGCCACCGGCTCCTTCATCGATCCCGTGCCCACCCTTATCGGCGCCGTGATCGGCGGGATCGTCGGCTCGATCAACCCGGACGTCATCCCTCAGATGCTGCCTTGATCCCCTAGGGCACATCCTTTTCGTCGAGTCCGAGCAGCGCACGCTACTCGGACTCGACTCGATCACCGCCCCTGCACTCACCTTGTGGTGCGGATAGACAACTGCGTTCCACTCCCACTAACGGTGAATCCGCTGTCTTCGTGGTTACTCGATGTGCTGAACGGTCTTGGGGAGCAGCTCACCGACGCTCAGCGGCAGATCTTGTCTGCGACATCGGCGGGCACGCCGATTTCGGTGCAGTGCAGCGCACTGCCGAGGTCCACAGGCTTCCAGCCTCCGTCGGCCGCTATGTAGTGGAACAAGACTTGGGCTCGGTTGACAGTATTGTTGTGGGTTCCCGTATGGGCCATCGCCCACTCACCCGCACAGTCGATTCGATCCTCGAGTTCGATCGGCGTCGCCAGCCGCGACTCGATGTCGGTGCCTCGCAACGCTTCGAGCAAAACGGCCTTGGTAACCGGACACACCGGCGGCGAACTCGCTGAACTAGGATCGATCACCTCCGTCGGGAAATCACGGTCCGGGGTCACGGTGCGATCGTCGGCGCCCAAGGTGAGAGTGACGATGGCCGGCCCACCCGAGGGACAGCAACTGGCGTCCTTACCCGTCAGCCAACGGTACTGGACCCCGACACTGCGATCGGACGAGCCGACCACCTGTGTATAAGCAGTCGACTTCTTGGTCGCGGTGCCCAGATAACCCGCGTGGTTGAACAGCATCACGTGCCAGGGTGAGCTAGCGGTGCCGCGCGGAGTCCCAGCGAGCACCCAAAGTATGGCGGGACAGGCGCCGACGGAGGCATCAGTGCCGCTGTCTGCGTAGAACCCGTCGCCACCGACCCCGGTACCGAGTGTGCCGAGCGCGGCTGTGACCACCGCCGACTCCAGATCGACACATCTGCCCTTTCCGGCAGTGGCAGGAGCATTGTCACCAGCAGGCTGCGTGGCACCTGGTGAGGGCTGAGTGACGGGAGGCTGAGCGGATCCCGGCACGGCAACGGTAGCGGAATTCGACACCGACGACCCCCCGGACGTCTGCGTCGTCACGCCGTCCTGACAGGCCGCCGCCAAGGTCACCGCCGCGGCCGCAACGATAATGCCGATGATCCTTTTCATCGAGAGTCCTTTCCCCTCTGTACTACCGAGCATTTCGTGTCCCGAATGAAGATCGTTGCGCCCCCGCTTTCATGGGCACGCCTGCCTGCGTCCCGCATTCGTCAACTGGCCGACGGCATCACCGAGGACGCCGAACCCAGGACGTACAGGATCGGATCGAGCAAAACCGCGTCGACCGAGTCAGCCACGGAGGGCGAATCGCGACGCGAGATCCGTTGTAGCTCAGTGCATCCTGCAATGCCGAGATACCGCTGATCCAACCGGCCATGGTGTGACTCGCAGTGATAGTGGCGGTGACTTCGCTTTCTCGGGTGGCACCGATGAGACCCGGTGCAGGTTCGTGGCCTGGGCCGCAACCGAGATCCAGTTTCGCCTCCCATGCCAGGATGCACGCGGTCGCGAACATCTATGCCGATGTGCGGCCGATCTTGGTTCAGGTCGGAGGTGGAGCAAACCCTTCGTACGCGCCCGGCGGCGACCAGCATGGCACCCTGCGGTGCTCCAGGCCTTGCGCGTTGGGTCCGCCGAAAATTGTTGGGCGCAACGACGCGCGGACTGATAGCGTGCCGAACACCGTGACACACTGCGAGGAGGTGAGACCCATGAACACAGCAGCAACGTGGGTGCTCCCACTCGCCGTCACGGTCGGGCGATTGACATAGGTGTCGCCGGGAGCGCCTGAACCACATGGCAATCCCGAAGGACAACACACCATGCATTTCACCTCGGAGACATCGGCGAACGGTGTCATCGAACGCAACTTCACTCTGGATGGCGTCACCGGCGTGCTCTTCTCGCCCGCCTCCGGCCCCGATGGCGCACCCCTGATCCTGAGCGGTCACACCGGTGGCCTGCACAAGCGAGCACCAGGGCTCGTGGCCAACGCCCACCACCTCGTGACCACGTGCGGGTTCACCGTCGCCGCCATCGATGCGCCCGGACACGGCGACCGACCGCGCGACGCTGAGGACGACGCCGCCCGCGCCGCATTCGCGCGGGCTCGGGAAACAGGAGAGCCGATGGGCCCGATCATTGTCGACTACAACACTTCTCTGGCGAAACGCGCCGTGCCGGAATGGCAGGCAACTATCGATGCTCTGCAGGCACTGCCCGAGATCGGCACCGCGGCACCGATCGGCTACGGCGGCATGACACTGGGCGTCTCGATCGGACTGATGCTCACCGCGGTCGAACCCCGCATCAGCGCAGCGTCATTCGGCCCGGTCTTCGTGTACGAGGCGCTGACCGAGGCAGCCAGGAAGATCACCATCCCTGTCGAGTTCGTGCTCGCGTGGGACGACGAGGGAATCGACCGCGAACCCGGCTTGGCGTTGTTCGATGCCTGCGCTTCCCGGGAAAAGGCGATGCACATCTATCCAGGTCCGCACAACCGCATGCGCGGATTCGAGGCGGACAGCCGAGCCAGGTTCTTCGCCAATCATCTAAACCGGGTCAGCACGCCGGTCTGATGTGACAGGTACCGGCGCCCGGCTTTGGGCTGGACGCCGATACCGGCTGTCACGTCCCATCTTTCGTTCGAGGCGATACACACGCTTATCTGTTCGGGTACCCACCCACGTGCCTGCGCTCGGCCTCATCAGCGCCATCTGACGGCGCGAGAACACCGCCAAGTCGGCGGCGCGCGAATCGGCCTGGCACACAACGTGGGCGGCCCGACTGCCGTCGCCGCGGTAACCATGCTGGCGGCACACGACCTCTGGAACTGACCCGACGGCGGCGGTCCGCGCTAGCGCCGGTAAGGATTGTCGAGGATGGTCGGGGTGCCGGCGACTTCTGATACGTGTCCCGGGTAGTCCGGTCCGGCCGTGTAGAAGCGTGCTCGGGTGCGACCGACGGGCTCGAGCACCCGGAGTGCAACGAGATCGCGCAGATCGCGTTGCGCCTGTTGCAGACTCAGGCCTTCGGCTTGTTCGTAGCGGGTCCGGCGAACCCGGCCCGACATCGCGACATCATGCAATGCGCTGACAACTCTTTCGTCCTGGTGGATACCCGCGACGTACTCCTCGAGCAGCGTCCATACCGTACCGGACCGGCCCCAGCGGGCGTGTACCGTTTGCGCCTGCTGGTGGTAGGCGGTGAGATTGAACCGAATCCATTCGGACACATCCTGATCCGGCTGATAGGTGCTGCCTCGTCGGCCGAGAACCTGGTAGTACTCCCATGTGTTACCAGGTCTGCCGAGCCATGCCTCGATGGACGAAAATTCCGGTGCGAGAACACCTTCCCGCGCGATCATCAGTGTTTGCAGTGATCGTGACATGCGTCCGTTGCCGTCGGCCCACGGATGGATGGAGACCAGATGTAGGTGCGCCATCGCCGCGCGCACCAGCGGGTGGGTGCCGTTGTCGCCGTTGAGCCAATCGACGAGTTCCTCCATCAAGGTCGGCAGGTGCTCGACGTCGGGGCCGGTATAGGCGGCGATACTGGGATCGCGGGCGTCGGTCACGTATACGGGGCCGCGGCGCCACCGCCCGGCCGGGCGGCGTTCGGTATGCCGATGCCCTTGCAGCATCCAGTGCAGAGCGTTCAGGAAGCCTTTGCTGTAGGCGAAATCGCCTTCGTCGTGGAGCGTCTGTATGTAGGTCATCATCCGCTCGTAGGCGAGCGTCTCGGCCCTGTTCTCCTCGGAGACCTCAACATCTCGCTCGCCTGCGATCAGATCCTCCACGTCGACGGTGGCGACTTTGAACCCTTCGATGGAATTCGATGCGGCGACGGCATCCGCGGTGAGGAACTTACGCAGCGCACCCGCCCATTTTCCGGGTTTGGCCTGGATTTCATGACGCAGTTTGTCGCGCATCCGGTCCACGTCGGCGAGGACGCGAACATCGGATGCGGTCAGAGCGGGCGTCGGGAACAGCACGACGCTACAATATAATGACGTAATCATTACGTCAACGTGCGGCGCGCAGGTGGGATGGAACTGGACGACCGGGTCAGCAACGTCCATGGTCAGTACAGGTTCGTGTTCAAGTCGCCTCTTCGCGCATTCAGACGAACGCTGATAGCTAGCGCTCGTCCAAAGACGGCAACATCGTTTCACTGATGATCAGCAGCACCGCGGCAGCGACCGGGATGGCGAGTAGCGCACCCACGATCCCGAGCAATGCGCCGCCGAGCAGAACCGACACCACCGTAACGATGGCGGGAACCCGGACCGTTCTGCCGATGATTCTGGGGACCAGTACGTAGTCCTCGAACATCCGCAGGATGATGAAGAAGCTGATGGTAGCCACTGTGACGGGCAGGGATACGGTGAGCGCGACGAGGGCCACGATGATCCCGGCGATGGTGGAGCCCACTACGGGGATCAAGTCGAGGACAGCGACCAGGACGGCCAGCAATAGCGGGTAGGGCACGTCGAAGATCAGCAGCCAAATGAAGGTCAATACCGCGGTTATCACCGAAATGACCAGATTCCCGAGGATGTAGCCGCCGACCTTCACGAAGATCTCATCGCCGATCAGAATCGCCCGCGGTCGGCGCGAGCGTGGAAACAGTCGATAGATCGAAGCGCGAACCTGCGCGAAATTGGCCAGGAAATAACCGGTCAGCACCGCGACGATCACCGTGCCGCTGACGATGCTGAATACGAGGCGGCCCGCGCCGAGGACACCCCCGGCCAGCTTCGAAGGATCGGAACCGAGCCCTTGCTGGACTCGGTCCTGGAGATGGAACCGAGTGTTGAGCGTGTCGATGAGTGGATATCGGTTAGCTAGATGGTCGACGTAGTCCGGAGCGTTGTGGACCAGCGCGCTGCCTTGGGTGACCAGCGGAGGTATGGCGGCCGCAAGAAACCCTGCCAGCAAGCCGATCGCGACCACGAATACCGCGGTCACTGCGGCCCATCGCGGAAACCAGGGCCGAACCAGCCACGACACAACAGGTTCGAGGCCTATTGCCAGGAACAGCGCGATGGTGATCAAGACCAGCACCTGACTCGCGGCGATCATCGCTTGAATCGCGCCGTAGGTCACCGCCACTCCCGCCGCGCCTGTCATGCCGACCATGAACGGCGACCGCGGATCGAATCGTCGCCCGGGCTCGCCCAGCGGGTTGCGCGTCGTCCGAGCCTGCTGCGCCGCCGCTTCCGCGGCGACGATCGGTCCGCCTTCGTCCGCAGTGTGGGGTTGCCCGACCAGGTCCCTGTGGCCCTGCTCCGCCTCGCCGGGAGTGCGGCGCTCCTCAGTTCGGCCTTGTTCGTCGTCCTCGTTCATCGTGTGATCGGACGACTTACGGGCTGGGTTGAGGGACGTTGCAGTTGGTGACCTTGGGGTTGACCCCCGCATAGTTCAAGGGCCCGGCGATGACCGTGACCGCGATCGTTCCCACGCTTGCACAGTTCTGCTCCCGATCGGTGAAGTAGCCACGTTGACCCGCCGCGACCACCCCGATGATCAGCCACACGAGTACCAGCAATGGCACTAAACGACCCATCACCCACCTCCTCCGGGCACCGGTCGCAAGCCACCGTGGTTCACCCGAACGGTGTCTCGCATTCGCTTCTGGCGGATCGAGTTCGTCCCGACCTAGTGCCCTCCGCGGATTGACGACCACGCCGTTTCGGCGCGGTCGACCAGTGACTTCCCCGGTGATACCAGTCGAAACAGGTCGGGCGATACGAAGTCGGCCGCACCGAGTTGGCAAGGATCTCGGCGGGTTTGATCTCGACGCTACTCGGCTACGACCGATCACCACGTTCGCACGACTGGCAGCGACCTGGATCAGGCGACTTCGCGGCGACTATCCGCGCCGATTGCCTGTTCCCGCAGCGTGTGCAGAGTCTTGGTGAGGATGCGGGAGACCTGCATCTGGGAGACGCCGAGACGCGCGGCGATCTGGCTTTGGGTCTTGGATTCGAAGAAACGCATGATCAGCACCCGACGTTGGAGGTCGGGAAGCGCAGCGATCAACGGACGCACCGACATCGCGTCTTCCAACAATCGGTAGCACGGCTCTACGGCGCCGAGGGTGTCGATGACCGAGAGGCGAGTGCCTTCGTCGTTATCGCCCACCCCGATGTCGAGCGAGTTGGTCTGGTAGGCATTGGCCGCGACCAGCGCCTGAGTGACCTCACCGAGTTCGAGGTCGAGTTCAGCGGCGATCTCCCGCGCGGTCGGCATTCGACTGAGCCGCTGCGCCAGGCTCTCCACGGTCGGCCGAATCAGCGCTTGCAGTTCTTTTGCCCGGCGCGGAACACGCAGCGCCCAGGTGTGGTCGCGGAAGTGGCGCCGCACCTCGCCCATGACAGTCGGCACCGCGAACGACAGGAATGAACAGCCTCGCGTGATGTCGAAACGGTCCACCGCCTGCACCAGCCCTAGCCGAGCGATCTGCTGCAAATCGTCGAATTCCGTGCCGCGGCCGGCGAACTTGCGAGCGATGTGGTCGGCCAAGGGTAGACACCGACGCACGATCTCCTCACGCACGACCTGCCGATGAGAGTCGCCAGGCTCCAAGGCAGCCAGCTTCTCGAACCATGGCTCGATGTCGTCGTAGCTGTCCCCGGCACCGGTGGCGTGTCGGGATCCTTCGTTGCGAACTGTCGTTCTACTCATCCGAGATTTCCCCTCACTTCACATGAAGTTCGATGTCAGTGGGGTACCACCTTTGTCGTAATCGAAACGTGATCAAAGGGCGTCAACCGCCCCACAACGCAGTCACTCACCTGTTCGCGCTCATCTTCCCGAGCCCGAACAGTCGGCGAAACCTCGACATCAGGGTTGTGCGATGGGTTATTCGGGCTCAGCCCCCTGACGCGTCCCACCTGACTTCGAGTCCGGATCTATTTTGTCCGCGCGCTCCCACTCCTTATCCAGGTCGGTTCGCGAATCCTCCGCCGCGCTGCGATGCACGTGCGCCTGCTGGGCAAGCCGCTCGGCCTGCGCCGCCTTGGCCTCGCCCTCCGCCTTGACCACCCGGGCCTTGGCGGCAGTCTCCTGCGCCAGCGCCTCCCGTTGACCGACCTCGAATTCCTGTTCCGCCGCCCGGTCACGGATGCCCGCGGCTTCGACCCGATGGTGTTCGCGACGTTTGCGCATCAACACCCATACAGCCACAAGCAAAATGACCACAGCCGCGACGACGATGATCACGATCACAATGGTGGTGCTCATCTTTCGACTCCTCGCACCCTCCCCCCTCTACCCTAACGCCACTCGACCACCCCCGAACTGGGAAAATGAGCGACCAGACGCCCCGCCGACCCGGCCCGGACCTACCGCCGGCAGGGAAGGCGGCGTTACGCTGGCAGCGCCTTTCACCACCACGGATATGGGGGCGAGCGCCATGCCTGACAACAATCCGTCCTCGACGTCTTCCAGCGCACCGCCGTCCGCGTCGAACGACAAGGTGTCCTCCAGGACAGGCCGGCTGGCCCAGAACAGCATCTTCGAACGCCTCGCCCGCACCGGCTTCGTCGTGAGTGGCATCGTGCACCTGATCATCGGCTACATCGCCATCCGGATCGCTTTCGGTGGCCCAGCTGGCTCCGCCGACCAATCCGGGGCCATGGCGGAACTGGCCGCCAAGCCAGGCGGCCTGCTCGCCCTGTGGGTGGGCGTCGTCGCGTTTGCACTGATGGCACTGTGGCGGCTCGCCGAAGCGGCACTCGGCAGCGCGTCCAAACCCCAGCCCGACAGCAAGAAATCCGAAACGTTCGATCGCGTCAAGGCGTTCTCCCTGGCAGTCGTCTACTTCGCATTCGCGGTGTCCGCGTTCGGATTCGCACGCGGCAGCGGCAAGTCCAGCAGCGCACAGAGTGCAGGCTTCACCGCCCGCCTGATGCAAACCACCGCCGGCACGATCGCCCTCATTGCGATCGCGCTGATCATCATCGCGATCGGCGGCTACCACATCTACAAAGGAGTGAGCCAGAACTTCCTCGAAGACCTCGAGGGCACGACCAGCGACCTGGTACGCCGGCTGGGCACCGTCGGATACATCGCGAAAGGGCTGGCCATCGCCGCCATCGGATTGCTGGTGATACTCGCCGTCAACCGATCCGAGCCCGACAAAGCCACCGGACTCGACGGCGCCCTCAAAACTCTCGGGGCCCAACCCTACGGGGCAGCGCTGCTCATCGCGGCCGGCTTGGGCATCATCACCTACGGCCTCTACAGCTTCGTCATGGCCCGACAAACCAAGATGTAGTCGGGCACAGCCCCCGAGCAACCGCAGCCAGTCCGATCTCGAGGCAGCTGTCGATCAGTTCTACCCATCGCCGTCTCACCTCGGTTGCAGTCCGGCGCCAGCCAGGTTCCGGCCCAGCCAAGTTCCGGCCCCAGCCAAGTTCCGGCCCCAGTCAAGTTCGCTTCCGGCAGGTTCGGTGGACGCGACCGCGTCGGATTGCTGTCTAGTAACTTGCAAGCTGTTGACGGAGGCGTAGCCGGTGGACATATCGGCCTAACCTTGATGTTGTCCCCTCCACTTGGGATAAACTCCCATTAGCTCGCTGGTGTCCATATCGTGAACACGACGGAGTGATGATGAACATTTCCGACGGCGTGGTGGACGTGATCGCTCGGACGGCCGATGCGACGACGGCGGCGGCCGGGGCCGTGGGCGGCGCTGCTGTCGAGGGCGTGATCGGCGGTATCCGAGGTGCTGCGGTCGGCGTGAAGAACGGGTTGGGCAGCGGCAGCCACTCGGCACCAGCGGCAGTGTTGACGTTGGCGGCGATCGGTGCCACGGGGCTGGTGGACTGGCCGGTGCTGCTGGGCGTCGGCGGCGCTGCCCTGGTGGTCCATCATCTCGGGCAGCGATCGGGTCGACTGCAGGCGCCCGCCGACGGCGATCGCGCCGAACAGACCTCGGGCCGCACACAGAAGGCGAACACACAGCCCACCACTACAACGAAGGCGACCCCCGCGTCCAAGAACGCGGCCCAGGCGCGACGCTCGCCGAGCAAGCGTTAGTCCGCGACGTGGACCTGGGCCTACTGTTACGGACCGCGTCGTCACTGCCCCCGCGCGCCGTCGGCTCGGGTGTGCGGGCGGCCGCGGGCGCCGCCGCCGCGAGTGTGGAGCTTGTCACCGTGCCGGTGCGCACGATGCTCGATCGCCGGCTGGTCGAGGCTGTCACCGAGGCTGCGTCGGAACTGCTCGGTGGTAGACCGGCCCGGCGACGTTGGTGCGGCAAGCGCCGCTGCTGGATCGAAGTGCGTGGCCTGGGCGGACGCGAGCCGCGCGACGAGCTGGGTCCCGCGGTGCTCGCCGCAGTGCGTTCGCATCGGGGCGTGATCTCGGTGGCGCTCAATTATCCGCTGTCGCGGGTCATCGCCGAGGTGGACGACCCGACTGTCGTCGACGAGCTGTGCGCAGTGGTGGCCGCTGCCGAACGCCGGCATCAGTCCGGTTCGGGTCTCCGGCCGGTTGACCTGCCCGCCGACGGTATCGTGCTGGCCGACAGCGTGGTTTCGGCGGCGGTGAACGCCGTGAGTCTGGGTGTAGCGTTGGCCGGCCGAGTGGGCGGTTGGCGGCGGTTGCCAGCAGGCCTCAACGCCGTTGTCGCGCTCGTCGATTACCAGCCGCGGCTGCGTCGCGCGGTCGAACAGCGCCTCGGCACCAGCGCCGCTGATAGCGTGATCGCGCTCGCCGCGGCCGCCGCGGCCGCCGTCACCCAGCAACCGGCGTCACTGGGCGTCGAGGTGTTCATCCATATTGCGAGAGCCGCCGAGACCCGCGCCGCGGCCACGCTCTGGCAACGCCGCGAGCCCCGTCTCGCGGCGCACGCGGGATGCGTCGACAGTGTCCGCTCCGGAGACCGACCGACACCGCTGCCGCCTGGACCGGTCGAGCGCCACGCAGACCGCAGTGCGGCAGCGCAAGCGGCCGCCGCACCAGCGATCGGCATTATCACGGCCGACCTCGACGCCGCCGCCAGCGCCGTCACCGTCGCCGCGCCGAAAGCGGCTCGCACCAGCCGGGAGTCGTTCGCCGCGACACTCGCCCGCGGCCTGGCCGACCGGTACGGTGTGCTGTCCTTGCGGCCACGGATGTTCCGACGCCTGGACCGGGTCGATGCGGTGGTGGTCGATCCTCGCGTGTTGTGCTGCGAGGAACTGCGGGTGGCCCGCATCCGCGATGTGCCCGAACACGAGCGGGCGGTGGCGTGGCAGTGGGCACAGGATCGATTGGACCGTGGCACATGGCAGCCCGGGTGGCACCCGGTCCCGCGGCCGCTGTCCGGCAATGGCGGAGGCGGCGCGGTGCTCGTGCGATTCGCGCATCATCCGCTGGCTTCGGCGGTGCTGCGCGAAGCGCGCCGCAGCGGTGCGGAGGCGGTGTCGGTCGACGTCGATATGCTCGATGACCTGCGGTCGTCGTTCGACGATCTCGATCCGGTGCCCGGATCCCTCGATGAAGCGCTCGCCGAGGCAGTGCACCGGCTGCAGCGGGAGGGCCGCACGGTGGCAGTGGTGTCGAGCGCCGCGGCCCAGGCACTGGCCGACGCCGACGTCGCGATCGGTGTCACCGCGGGCGGGCCGCCGCCGTGGCACGCGGATGTGCTCGTCGACAACCTGCAGGACGTGTGGCGGATCTTGCACGCGCTGCCCGTGGCCCGTCAAGCCAGCGAGCGCGGCGTCGAAATCGCCGCCGGCGCTTCCCTACTGGGTGCATTGCTGATGATTCCCGGGGTCCGGGGCCGCGGCTCGGGCCCGGTCAGCGCCGGCGCCGCCGCTGGCGCATGGACGGGATACCGGCTTGCCCGCGCAGCGCTCGAAAGCCCACCGCCGCCTACCGCGAGCGTGCACGAATGGCACGCCATGTCCGTCGAACACGTGCGTCGTGTGCTGGCGCCGCAGGCAGCCGAAGCGGACAAGCGGGCGGAGTCGGCGGCTGCGACCTATCCCGCGCAGTCGGTCATCGCGCCGGTGCGCCGAGCGATCGGGGATTTCGCCGGCGCGATGCGCGCGGAGCTGTCCGACCCGTTGGTCCCGGTGCTAGCGGTGGGTTCCGCGGCCAGCGCGGTGCTGGGTTCGCCCATCGACGCGATCCTGGTCGGGTCGGTGCTCGCCGGAAACGCGGCCCTGGCCGCGACTCAGCGGATTCGCGCCGAACGGTTGCTGCGGCGACTGCTGGCCGCCCAAGCCCCACCGGCTCGCAAGCTGGTCGACGCCGACCGCTACGCGATGGTCGACGCCACCGACTTGCGCCCCGGTGACGTCATCGAGGTACGGCCCGGTGAAGTCGTGCCTGCCGACGCGCGGCTCACCCACGCGCTCGACGTAGAAGTCGACGAGTCGTCGTTGACCGGGGAATCGCTGCCGGTGCCCAAGCAGATCGACGCCACACCGGCCGCGCCCGTCGCCGAACGAGCCTGCATGCTCTACGCCACCACGACGGTGGTGGCGGGCACCGCGGTCGCGATCGTCACCGATGTCGGCGAACAGACCCGAGCACATCGTGCCACCGCCCCCGCACACGAAGACAGTCCCGCTGTCGGCCTGCAGACGCAACTGAAAGATCTGACGAACAAGGCGTGGCCGTTCAGCCTTGTCGGCGGCGGATTGGTCACCGCGCTCGGGCTGTTGCGGCGCACGGGTCTGCGCCAGGCGGTCAGCAGCGGTGTCGCCGTCGGCGTGGCCGCGGTCCCGGAGGGGTTGCCGCTGGTCGCGACGCTGGCGCAGCAGGCCTCAGCGCGGCGACTGACCCACGCGGGCGCGCTGGTGCGAAGTCCGCGATCGGTCGAGGCCCTCGGCCGTGTCGACATGGTGTGCTTCGACAAGACCGGGACGCTCAGCGAGAACCGACTCCGGGTGACCAGGGTGTGTGCCGCTTCCGGTTTGTCCGCCGACGATGTGCTCATCCACGCCTTGCGGGCCACCCCGCTCGCCAACGGTGAACCGCACGAACACGCCACCGACCGCGCGGTCGCCGACGCCGGGCGACACCTGAACCACGGCGAGCCGGCGGCGCATCTGCCGTTCCGGTCCGGTCGCGCGTTCTCGGTGTCCGTGCACGATACGCAGTTGTCGATCAAGGGAGCGCCGGAGGTGGTGCTCGCCGCGTGCGTCGATACCGACGAGGCGGCACAGCGGCAGGTGCGCGAGATGGCCGCCGAGGGGCTGCGGGTGATCGCCGTCGCCACCCGGGAGCTTTCGGCGACGCAGGCCCGCTCGGTTCGTGACGACGCCGATGCCTTCGCCGAATTGTGCGGCAACGGACTGCGGTTCGCCGGGTTACTGGGCATATCGGACACACCGCGCGCGGACGCGACCGAGGTGCTGGCCGAGCTGGCCGACCGCGGCATCGGGGTGCGGCTGATCACCGGCGACCACCCCGTGACGGCCACCGCGATCGCGGCCGAAGTGGGCATGCCCATCGACGATGATCAGGTGATCAGTGGGCCCGAATGGGAGGCGCTGTCCCGGCACGAACAACAGCGGGCGGTGCACAGTCGGCGAGTGTTCGCCCGGATGTCACCCGAGCACAAGGTGCAGATCGTCGAGACGATCCAGCGGCTGGGTCACGTGTGCGCCATGGTCGGCGACGGCTCCAACGACGCGGCCGCCATCCGCACCGCAACCGTCGGTATCGGCGTGGCCGCACGCGGCAGTGACCCCGCCCGCACCGCGGCGGATGTCATGCTGCTCGACGGGCGAATCCGTGCACTGCTGGACGCCCTCGACGAAGGCCGACAACTGTGGCGGCGCGTGCAGTCGGCGGTGGCCGTATTACTCGGCGGCAACGCCGGCGAGGTGGCTTTCGCGATCGCCGGCACTGCCCTCACCGGCCGGGCACCGCTGAACACCCGCCAATTGCTGCTGGTCAACATCCTCACCGACGCGCTGCCCGCCGCTGCACTCGCGGTCAGCCCGCCCAGCGCCGAATCGCGGTACACCGGCCGCGGACCCGACCGAGCCGCATTGTGGCGGACGATAGCGGTGCGGGGCGCGACGACCGCCTCCGCCGCCATGGTCGCCTGGGTGCGGGCGAAATTCACCGGCCGAAGACGGCGCGCCTCGACGGTCGCGTTGGTGGCATTGGTCGCCACACAGTTGGGACAGACGCTCATCGACTCCCACAGCCCGCTGGTCGTCGCCACCGCAGCCGGCTCCCTGCTGGCCCTCGCCGCGCTGATCAGCACCCCAGGAATCAGCCAACTACTCGGCAGCACACCCCTGGGGCCGATCGGCTGGTGGCAGGCGCTGTCCACCGCCGCCGTCGCCACCGTCATCGCGGCCATCGCTGCCCGACTGTTCACCACGGGCGGGCACCGGGGGGATAATCAGTCGAGGATCTCGATGACCCCCAGACGCCACAGCACCGCGTACAACTCGCGCAACGGCACTGCCAGCACCTGCGTCAACGCGCCTGTCAAAGGATCTGAGCCAACGCCCACACCAGTACTCATCACACTGGACACCATGCGGATGCCAGGAGTCGAATACTCGAACACACCATGACCGGGAGGCAACACATGGCCGAAAAATCACCAACCGGCCACCGAGACGCCGTCGACCGGGTGCTTTCCGCACAAGGTTTCGCGGTGGATCTGCCGATGCTTGGCCGTGTCCGCATCCCCCGGCCCGAGCAGTTGGCGTACTACGGTGCTCTCGGCGCCCTGGCCGCCGCGGAGATCATCGAATGGCCCGTCGTAGTTGTCCTCGCGGCTGGGCACTGGCTGGTGCAGAATCAGCACAACCGCGTCGCCCACCAGATCGGCGAAGCGCTCGAAGACGCGTAGACCAGCGCATCAGTCAGACCTCTCCCACACGCACTGCCTGCGACAACGACAACCTCGGTGCACGAATCATCGAATACCGCGGCGACGAACTGGGATCGGTCGAACCGAACGGCGGATTGCTCGATCCCGCCAGGAGTACGTCGACTTCGTTGTCAGCGCGCTCCGCACGTCCCCGTGGGCGTGTACTGACAGGGGTTCTCGGTGCGACCCCGGTACTGATCGTGGCCACCGCTGTTGGAGCGCACTCCGGAACCGTAACCGCTGTTGAGCTGACCGTGGTCAGTGCTGTTAGGGCGTGTCCCCGATCCGTAGCCGTGACCGCCTCCGGGACTGTGCGAGTCCCGAGGCCCGGCCGTGGCCGCGAAAAGGTGCGGCGAGGCGACCGTCAGCATCACCAACGCGATGGCGAACAGCGTCGCGACAACCACACGACGCACCGTCCAGAACTTCGTCGCGATCTCCATCAGCTTCTTCCCCTCAATTAACGTACCGCTATATAACGACACATTAATCGATGGTACGTCGTAAAGGAAGGCGTCCTTCCGGATTTGTGCACAACTAAGACGGTCACGCTCGGTCGTGACAGTCAGGTCATGCGGGCGCAGAGCGAGCCGTGTCCGACGTGACGGGACGGAGTTGGACGCAGCATTCGCCGGCTTTCGGTGCCAGCTCCGCGGTCACGGTGTCGGCCCGCAGGCCGGTGAGCACGCCGGTGAGATAGGCGTGGTTGAGTCCACACACCAGTTCGGGCGCCTGCGCGGCCAAGGGATGGAACGGGCAATTGCGAAGCCGGATGCAGTTCGGCGCGGCGCGGGCGGGTTCGAATCCGTGCTCAGCGAGCAACCCGTGGAGCAGGGTGAGGGCGCGTTCCGCACCGAGCCGACCGGGCCGCAACCGCTCCCGCATGGCCGCTCCGATGCCCACACCACGCTCGACGGCCACCCGTTGCGCCGCGGCTCGAGCGGTCTCGTCGGAAGTCTCGGTGAGTACCGCGCCGATCAGGATGTCGGCCAGTACCTCGTGGCGGCGCTCGGGGATATTCACCCGGACCTCGGTATCGGTCGGCTCGTACACCTTCGGTGCCCGCCCGACCCGCCGGACCCCGTCGACTTGTTCGTAACGGGCCTGCAGCAGTCCGGCGTCGACGAGCTTATCGAGGTGGAATGCGGCCAGCTTCCGTGAGATTCCGACCTCCTCGGCGGCTTCGTCGCGGGTGACCGGGCGCCCGGCAGCGCGGATGAACCAGTACATGCCTCGGCGCAGCTCGTCCTCCAGCGCGGCCACCGCGCCGATCGCCGATTCACTGGTCACACGACCACAATAACGCCGACCGGTGTTGGCCGAAACATGCTGGGTACCCGACCGGCGAGGTAACTTGACCGATCCAAGCAATTACACCAATAATCTTTGGTGTAACTAGTCAGGAGGCATCATGGGTATCGCAGCATTAATCCTCTGGCTGCTCACCGCCGTAGGTGGGTTCGTCCTACTCGGCACCTGGATCGCCAAAGGCGGTGCACGCCAACCGAGTGCCAGCCACCTTCCCGTACCGGTCTTATTCGGACATTTCGCGCTCGCCGTCGCCGGGCTGGTCGTGTGGATCGTCTACCTCGTCCTCGACAACGACGCCCTTGCCTGGATCGCATTCGCACTGCTGATCCCGGTGGCACTGCTGGGATTCGTCATGCTGCTGCGTTGGCTGCCCGTCTACCGCGCACGCACCGAAACCGCAGCGACCGCAAACCCCGAACCGGCCGAGAAACACTTCCCGGTGGCCGTCGTCGGCGGCCACGGCGTCCTTGCCGTCACCACCGTGGTCCTTGTATTGCTGACCGCGCTCGGCGTCGGTGGGAGCTGATCATCGTGTCCCATCCCGCGCTGCGAGTAGTCCACGACCCCGCCAGCACCATCGACTTGGCCGCCGCCGAGCTCGCCGCCCGGAACTTCCTGACAGCGCTCGGCGTCGGCCTCGACGACGAACACCTGCACGCCACCCCCGGTCGGATGGCCCGCGCCTACGCCGAACTGTTCACCCCACGCCCGTTCGATCTGACCACCTTCCCCAACGACGAAGGCTATGACGAACTGGTGCTCGCCCGCCGCATCCCGCTGCGGTCGGTCTGCGAACACCACCTGTTACCTTTCGTCGGCGTCGCACACGTCGGCTACCTCCCTGGTGACCGCATCCTCGGGCTGTCCAAATTCGCCCGCATCGTCGAGCATTTCTCCCGCCGCCCCCAAGTCCAGGAACGACTCACCAAGCAGATCGCCGACTGGCTCGCCGAACAGCTTCAGCCCAAAGGCGTCGGCGTTGTCATCGAAGCCGAACACACCTGCATGACCCTGCGCGGCGTACAAGCAGCCGGAACCACCACCGTCACCTCCACCCTCCTCGGCTCCCTCCGCGAAGACGCCCGCTCCCGCCAGGAGTTCCTCTCCCTCACCGGCATCACCCCCTGACTGGTCCGGAGACCTCGTCGGACCGAAGTGCAGGTCTATTCCGCCGTGGCCGAGCCCATGTCTGCGCAGCACCCATTACCGTTGCGGGGAAGCGTGACCCATCCTGGGAAGGCATGCATGTCGAGAACGATCCTGTACCCATCAGACGAGTTGATCCGAACCGTGACCGCCACCCTGCTCGGAGCCAACGAGCAGTGGGACTCGACTCCCCTGTTTTTCGGCCTCACCCTGGCGGGGCCGGATCAGATCGGCGTACTGACACAGCCGACGTCCGCTGACCCGCCGTTCCAGGATTTGGCGACGCTGGTGTTCTCGCAGGCGCCCCGACAGACGCTGTGGGGGTTCGGATTTCACTCGGAAGCGGTCCTGATGCGGACCGCCGACGCGCGGGGCAACCTCTGGACGGCATCCCGGGGCGACCCAGGAGCCGATGTCGTGGAAACGTTCCGGTCGGCCGAAAACGGTGTACCGGACGATCCGATCGATCGAGAGCTGTGGGTTGCCGCGGTTGCACTGGCAGCGCTGTGACGCCTTCGACTTCGGAACCGGTCAGGCCAGCACGGACCCCAGCACCGTCGGACCCCAGCACTGTCGGACCCGAGCCCGGCCTGGTCGGATGTCAGGCTTGCAAGCCCTGAACCGGCTTGTGCGTGTGGGCTTCGATATCCGTAATCGCCGCGTGCAGCAGTTGGTGGGCCAGATCTTGCAGTGCACGGGCACAAGCGAGCTCATCACCGATGGCAGGAATGTTCTCGTCGGCGGGATTGGTGTGAGCTGACCCGGCGGCGACCAACGGCTCATCTCCGCGGCCGATCAGCTGGGCTTTTACTTTGGTCAGGCGGTCGAGTTCTTCGATGGCGATGGCGATGTTCCAAGTTTTCGACGGCATTCGCACTGCCCTCCAGATCAGTAGGGACTGTGTCGCTTCACCTCCAATATCGCACCACCATGCTCGCGCACACCATGCTCGGTTCGGCGAATTCGGCGACCATGCGCTCGTATCGGGGCGATACCCTTAGGCAGGGAGGTTTGGCGGAAAGGAAATAATGTCGGGCAACTGCGACATGGACCGCATCACGCGTAGCCGCCAGCTGATCGTCCGGCGCTGATCTCCGAGCGACCGATGTACGAGCCGACCGATCTGGTCGATCCAGCTGCGCGAACCCGCACAGCGCTTGCCGCTGCGGTGGCGCGGTTTTCCAAGGCTTGGGCGTCCGAGTCCCCACCAGACCTGGCGGCGTACCTGCCGCGTGCGCAGGCTGAGCGGCGCACGGTACTGATCGAACTGATCAAGATCGATCTCGAATACCGCTGGCTTCGTTATGACTTTCCCAAACGACTGATCGAATATCGTGCGGAATTCGCAGAGCTGCAAGGTGGTCCGCTTCCGGCCGAGCTGGTCTACGAGGAGTTCCACGCCCTGCGCCGCGGTTCACACGCAGTCGATGCGGCCGGCATGCTCGCCGAGGCCACCGCCACGGCGGCCGGCCCTGAGCTCGCACAGCTCACCAGCGACTACCGCAGCACGATGATTGCTCGTCCAAGTGCCCAAGTGGTTCTCGACGCCATCGATGTCGGCCACCGGATCGACGATTTCGATCTCCTGATGCGGATCGGGGCGGGCGCCTTCGCCCAGGTCTATCTCGCTCGACAACAATCAATGCAGCGACTGGTCGCGGTCAAGATTTCCCATAACCACGGCAACGAGCCGCAGACCCTCGCGCAATTGGACCACGAATACATCGTGCGCATCTTCGACCAGCGACTCATCGCCGACGGCGAGCTGAAGCTGCTGTACATGCAGTACCTCCCTGGGGGCACGCTGCTCGACGTGCTGCGCCTACAGCGCTCGACGCATCCGGAATACCGCAGCGGGCAACTGCTGCTCGATGCCATCGACAAGGTACTTGCCGATAAGGGCGAGGTTCGGCCCACGGAATCAGCTGTTCGGACACAGCTCGCCGCACTGACATGGCCGGAGACCGTCGCCTGGCTGGGCCGCCGACTCGCGGACGCGCTGCAGCACGCGTCCGACCGAGGGGTATTGCATCGAGACATCAAACCCGCGAACGTACTGCTGAGCGCCGAGGGAATCCCGAAGTTGGCCGACTTCAATGTCAGCTCCAGCAAACACCTCGGGGGGACAAGTCCCCTGGCGTACTTCGGCGGATCACTGGCATACATGTCGCCTGAACAGCTCGAAGCCTGCCATCCGGACTTCCCGGCGACCGCCGCCGACCTCGATACCCGAAGCGACATCTACGCGCTGGGTGTCATGCTGTGGGAGTTGCTCACGGGACACCGACCATTCGCGGACGAAACCTCGGCCGGCGAGTCGCAGACATCGCTGGCCCGCATGCTCGAACTGCGACGCCGACCCGTCGAGTCGACGTTCTTAGCGGAGCTACCCCCGGATTGCCCCATGGCGTTGCGCCGGGTGCTGTTGAAGTGTCTTTCGCCCGAGCGCGAAGACCGCTACTCCTGCGGTTCGGAATTGGCCCAGCAGTTCGACCTGTGCCTCGAGGAACGAGCGCGCGACCTTGTTTATCCGCCGCCGAACAGTTGGCGGGCACGACTTTCGCGATGGCCAACCCCCGTCCTGTGGTTATCTTCGCTGGTCGGCGTCACCCTCGCTACGGTCTACATGGCCGTGCACGTCCAGGAACTGATCAGAGAGCGGCTCTCCGATGCCACCAACGCGCAGCTCGACGAGGGTGTCATCATTTTCGTCCTGTGCGCCTCGCCGCCGGCCATCCTCATCTACGCATACATGTCGCGCGATTTGATCGCGGTTCCTCGTGGCTTGCGCGCCGGCAGACGCTACGACGAGGCAATGCTCGCGCGGGTGCGGTCGCGAACACTGTTCTGGGGCGACCTGTGTGCGATGAACACCCTGCTGTTCGCGGTTTGCGCGACCGTGACGGGGGTGATGTTGCTTCGCTGGTTCACCGACCTACCGGCGCGGCTAATGGTCCATGCTGCGGCGACCGTTCTGGTGGCGGGCACCATCTCCGTTGCCTACACATTCTTCCTTTCCACGTTCTACGTCGTGCGCTGTGTCTATCCCGTCTACCTGCGCCACGGCCGCACATCGGCGCACGACGCCGCCTATTTGCGGGCGCTGCGTCGCAGGATCACGGCCTATCTCGCGGTGACGGCGTCGGTGCCGCTGGTCGGAGTGCTGGCTGGATTCACCGCCCTCGAACCCGAGGAGCTTCCGCTCGTACGCGATTCGGTTCTGGGGTTGTGCGCGGCCTCCGGGCTCGCGTTCGTCGCGGCTTATTGGTTGTTCCGCAAGCTGGATGCAGACCTGCGCGCGCTCGAGCGGGTGGTCTCGCAAAAGCCTGATTCTCGCTGATCAGCCGTTCTTATCGTGGTCTCGAAGGCTTGCGGCGGACTCGTCTCGTTCGGGCGAACCCGGTGCGGTGATTATTTTGATCACTGCTGCGACCAGGCGGCCGTCGGGATCCTTGAGGCGCGGTAACGATCTGCGATTCACCAACAGTGATCCGAGAGTGAGATCTACCAATTCGGCACCGACCTGCGCGGCAGATCGTCGCCCTTCCGGCTCGAACCACGTCCACGCCCATTGGGCGGCACCGAAGATGAGCAGGCTCCGGATACTGGTATCGACGGCGCGGAACTCACCCGACGCAACGCCGGCATCGACCACGCCGTGCAGGATTCCGAGGTAACTCCTGCGCAGCTTGCGCCCCTCGGAATTCTCATCCTCCTGCGCGAGCCGTGCGACCTCACGCTGGAAGGCGACGGTCCGATTTCGATCGTGCACCTGATAGAGCATGGCCGCGTGCAACAGCCCGGCAAGCTGCTCGGTCGACGTAGCGAACTCGGACACGATGCGCTGTGCCTCATCGAGGCGGCGCCGCATATAGGAAACATGCAGGGCCTCCAATAACCGCGCCTTTGTGCCGTAGTGATGCACGATCAAGCCCTGTGAGATGCCCAGCTCGCTTGCGACTCCGCTGAAACTGGTCCCGTCGTACCCCTTCTCGGCGACATGGCGCGTGAAAATATCGAGAATCGCGCCCGACTTGCCCGGTCCCGTCGCACGCTCACCCACTGACCCACCCCTCCTCGGCCGAATTTCCGGAGACTCTAGCACTCACTGACTGCCCAGCCAGTCGTTGACTGAGTGCGCAGTCAGTATTAGCATTATGCGCCGAGCCGCAGCGACGCGCTCGTCGCATCAACCATTCATCTCGAAATAGTCGAGCACGACCTATGAATCAGTACGCCCATACCGCCGAGGCGGAACATCGAGCCTGCGAATACTTCGCATGACCAGCCTCTCTGCCAGCACCGCCAACATCTCGACGGCATCGCCCGAGGCGGCGACCGCTACCTCGGCGCCGGCCGCAGATGGTGGTCCACAGCGCCGTGAGCACTCGCTGCCGGAAGGACATGTGCTCCCCATGGATGCGGGTATAGCGGCGCAGGGTGATGGCACGATCGATGCGGCATCGGTGCTGTCGCCGGACCAACTGTTGGCCGCGATCGCCGGGCGCCTCACCGAGCCGTTCCCAATGATCGCGTGGGCGAGAGAACTCGGCGATCTGCACGCTGCCCTGATTTCGGCGGTTTTGAATCCGCAGCGACATCCGCCCGAGGTCACCGAGACAGCCCTGCATGCGGATATCGCGAAGGTCATCGACAAGATCAACTCTTGGGCGGCCTCCTACGTCCGCCACAGCCGATGCGCCCGCCGCTACACCCACACCTTCGGTGAGGTGATCAGTCATGTCGCGAAGACCTACGCCGAGGCGTGGTGGACGGTGCTGCACACCGACTGCGAGGAGCTTCGACACTCGGCATGGGTCCATCTCGGCGAGGTCCGTGACGGCTATGCGCACCTCATCGGCGATATCCGGGCAGGCCGCGTGCAACTGCCACTGGGCTGGCGAGGCATCCGCCACACCCGGCAATCCGACGGCGTGGAGGACCCGGTCAGCGGGTGACGCTTGCGGACCGGTCGGCGAGACGTTCGGTCGTGCCCGTCCTCCATCGACTCGCGCAGGTCGGCGAAAAGGTTGTTTGCGCGAGCCAGTTCATGGCTACTGCTAGGTGGATGCCGGTGCCGATGGGGCCACCGGCTGACGATCAGGGCTGGAGACCGGCCTGCGAGAAATGCGGTTTGCCCACCTCGGCCGACTGTAATGACAGCGGAAGGAACCAGACAGATGCTGATGCTCACCCCTAATGCCATCGAGGCAGTTCGCACCATCACCTCCGCAGAGGGCACGCCGACCGATGCCGGGCTGCGGATCTCCACGACGGATGGCGCCGAGACGATGTCCCTCGCGATCGCCGCGGAACCGGCCGAACAGGACCAGGTCTTGACTGCGGAAGGGTCGCGGATCTTCCTGGACGAGCAGGCCGCCGCCTTCCTCGACGACAAGATCCTCGACACCGAATTGGACCCGAACGGCCAGGGCACCTTCGTCCTCGCCCAGCAGGACCCAAGCCTGTAGTCCGGCTCGGGGGATCAGAACCGCCGTCCAGGCCGGGCGTCCGGGCGGCACCGTCGTGTGGCGTGGGCCAACTGCACCGGTGAACTCCCGGTGCGGCACTGGCCGGCGATACGCGCTGGCACATCTCAGACGCTGGGCTGCCCTGCCCGGACCACCTCGAGTACACCCGTTCTCCGGCAAGACCTTTCACCAGATAATCGAGTGAAGCTATCTGGCTTACGATCGTTTATCATTTGATTGCCTGGTGCGGCCACTGCCGGATTCGGTCCGGCACTCTGTCGAGGCGCGGTGTGGTCGGGGAGGGAGTTTCGTGGTTGGCGAGTACACGCCGGTGGTCGAGGCGCGGCTCGCCACGATGCAGGCAGAGTATGCGGAGTTGGTGCGCGCGCGGCGGAGGTGGTCGCTGCGCGAGCTGTTCAGCACTTCCGACCGCGACATCGTCGACTTCTGTGCGGGTTTCGCGCCGAATCGGTTCGGGGAGCAGGCATGTGCGGAGGTGGAACAACTCTGCCGCCGGTACGGGATTTGGTTGGACGCCGGGGGCGCGCACTACAACAGCATGACTCCGTACCTGCATCCGCATGCTGTCACCGCGGAGCGGATGACGACTATCGGGATCTACAACGCGATCCTGTTCTGGCTCAACGATACTGTCGGCCGGGAGAAGTTCGCCCATCTGACCGATCCCGAAAAACAGCAGGCCCGCGCGACAGTGGATCAGCTGTGTCAGCTGCTCGATACACGTTGTGCCGCAACGAATCCCACCCCCGTAGCGGCCGCGACACTGGAATTCCTGGAGCGGGTCGGGCCTCGGGCGGACCCGGACTGGCTGACTCGGTTCCTGGATTCGACCATCGGCCATCTGCGTCCGGCGATCCGGGATCAGAACGCCCGCGCCCGCGGCGAGCTGCTCACCGTGGCGGACTACATCGACCTGCGTGCGCAGGTGTCGGGTATGTATCCGGCGATCGCGCTGTGCGAGTTCAGTCGCGACGCATATCTGCCGTGGGATGGGATTCGCGCCGTCGGTCTCGACGCCGATCTGCGGCAGTTACGGCGCGCGACCGTGGAGATCGGAGCGTTGATGAACGACATGTTCTCCTTCGAAAAGGAATGCATCCACGACGGCGCTGATTTCAATTTGATCCCGGTCTGCCTGTTGAACACTCCGGGCGCCAGCCTTGCCGACGCCGTGCACGACGCCGCACGACTCGTGCGCGACCGGCTGAGCGAATTCCGCAAGATTCGGGCCAGGATCGATTGTCGGTGCGCGGAAATCACCGACAGCTACGTCGCTGAGCCGGTATCAGCCCATGTCGAGGACCTGCTCGGGTGTGTGCAAGCCACCTGGGTATGGCAGAACACAACCCTCAGATATAAAGGGACGTCGATCTTCGGCGAAAACCATCGCTCGTGAATCTTGTTCTAGCCGGAAATTTCCACACGAAACGGTATCCACCGTCTATCGTTCGTTGAACACAACGCCGCTCTCGGTCAGGGGTTGACGAGCGGCGCGAGGTATCGAAGGGTTGTGGTGGACGACTCCCAGTGTGCGGCACTGGCTCGAACCTGGTGGCAAACACTTGCCGCCGTCGACGGCATGCGTATGCCCGATGACTTCGGATACCAACAGTTATCCGACCTGATCGTTGAACTTTCCACAGCCCTCGATGCCGAACCCTTCGACGTGACCGTGGGCGCCCGAGTCGGGGCGGCACTATCGGCTGCGCACTTGGCCGATGGCCGAGTGCCCACGGTGTCGGCACAGGTGTTGTGCCGGCTGGCCGACTACACCGCTCGGCCCGATGCCGGACAACGACTCGCCGGACTGCTGGCCGCTCTCGGACAAGGCCATCAGGCACACCTGGATCAGTCTCGTGCGCACCATCACTCGACCGAAAACAACAACCGCGACGAACAGGACGCGAGATATCGCATCCTGTTCGACAATACGACCGTCGCGATCGCCATCGGCGACACCAATGGCACACTGCTGGAAGCCAATCGGGGCTTGGCCGACATGATCGGCGTACCGGTCGAGGCGCTGCGCGGGATATCGGTGTACGACTTCGCCCATCCCGACGACCGAGACGATATCCGCGCCCTGCTCTACGACAAACTGGTTCCATCCGAGGAAGGCACGGTCAGACTCGAGCGTCGACTGGTGCGTGCTGACGGCAGCGTCGGTTGGATGTCATTCGCCATCTCCTATGTCAAAGGCATCGACGGACAGCCCGACTACCTGCTGGCCATCGGAGCCGACATCACCGAGGAACACCGGCTCCAACTCGAACTTCGTCGGCAGGCCCGACATGATCCCCTCACCGGCCTCCCGAACCGACGCTACCTGCTCGAGCGGATCGAAGAACTCATCACGGCCGCCGACGAAAGCGACCGGGCTGGACTGTGTTTCGCCGATCTAGATCACTTCAAACATGTCAACGACCGCTTCGGACACGGAACCGGCGATAAAGTCCTGGTCGCGGTGGCCACCCGCTTGCATGACAAACTGCGCGGATACGATTGCCTCATTTCCCGCCTCGGCGGCGACGAGTTCGTGGTGCTGATCCCGCCACCAGCCACCACTGACCAAATAACAGGCATCGCGAACCAACTATTGTCGGTATTTCCCGACCCCATCACCATCGACGGCCAGCAGCTGCGAATAGCGGCCAGCATCGGTGCCGTGATCACACCGATCGCCGGCGCCAATGCCGAATCCCTGCTCGACGCGGCCGACGCCAGCCTCTACTACGCGAAAACAAACGAAAAAGGGCATTGGGTCCTGCACACCCTGCAAGCGCCGACCTGAGTCGACAGGCTCGAGCCCGAAGTATCCACCGACGAATTCTTATCGGGCCCCGATGTTCATCGACTTGTTCGACTGAGACCCGATGCTCGTCGACTTGTTCGACTGAGAATCGACTCGCCGTGCCGTCTCCGCGGTCAGTCCGTATTCGGCCGCAGCACCGCTGTGCCGTACCAGTGGCAGATCAGCAGCGCAAGCTCGACGTCCAACCGGTCGTCGGTGATCACCCGCCCGCGCCGCGAAACCGCCCGCCCAACCCGGTATTTCACCGAGTTGAAATGTAGATCCAGCTCCGCGGCAGCCGCCTTGTAACTGGATCCGGTGCGCAGGAACACCCGCAACGTCTCGCGCAACCGGGCATCGTTATCGGTATCGGCAGCCAATTCGCCCAGCACCCCGCCCACCCATTCGCCGACCTCCGCGCCGCCGCCGAGCAACGCCGCGGCCGACAACCCCGGCTCGCTCGCCGCGATGATCCTCAGTTCCACGCCGCCGCGCGCGAGCGCAACCGAGCGTGCGCGCAGCGCATGCCGATGGGACCGACGGAAGCCCGACACCCCCTGGCCCATGATGCCGATCGCCAGCCGTGGTGCGTCCGGACGCTTACTCGCGAAATCACAGACCCTGGCCACCGCATCGGACTGCTCGGACCGATAAGGCAGCCAAGCCCAAGCGCTCATCCGGTCAGCGGCCCCGAACAGCGGCGCCGCCGCAGTGCCGACCGCCTCGGCCAGCTCACGAACGAAGCGTTGCAACCGACTCAGCTCGTCACTACTCGCACCGGTGTCGGGATACCAGAGGATCAGCGCCAAGTGATGCCACCGCAGCGGGTAGCGGATGGATTCGGTCGCGGCATCAACATCGACCGGCTTCCCCCCGGCCAGCACCTCACGCACGCGCACGGCCCGAGCGCTGTTGCGGCTCTCCAGCCACTGCTCGCGCTCGGTCTCATACACCGCGACGACCTGCTGGGTAATCCAGTCGATGTATTCGAACAACGTCGTCGTGATCGCCTCCACCACCGTGATCCGATCCGCTGGCGCGATACCTGTCGCCCGTACTTCGGCGAAGACCAACTCTGTCATCCGACGCTGGCCGACCCGATAAGCGCGCACCAGGGCATTGAGCGGAACTCCATGCTGGGCAAGACGTCTGGCGTATTCGATGGCCGCCGTGGGAGCGTTGATCCGAGCCAGTGGTATGTCGTGCTGCAGCGCGTGCAGGAGGGTGTCGACATTGCCTTCCACGCTGGCGCCGAGCAGTTCGATGGTGCGGGGATCATCCCGCAATTCGGGGATATCGTCCTCGAGACCGCGCCGCAGGATCGCGCTGATATCCGTCACCCGCTCATTCATACGGGCGGCGATCCCCGCGACAAGGCCGCTCACATCGACATCACCGTCGCGACGAAAACTCGTCACCCCCCAACGGTAGTTACTCGACGGTTGCCGTGCGGGAAATTGCTGGGTTGCGCTCTGATCAGCTCGCCCGGCAGGAGTACTCCGACGGTGTCCATCGCGCGGGAACTTCGGAGACGTAGCCGTCGATGATCGGTACTCCGTAGCGGCGTTCGAATTTGGTCAGCAGTTCGACGTCGGCCGGCGCCGCGCCGCAGATGGCGAATCGTACCGATGCGGCGTTCGGCCGGATTCGGTCGGGCAGATCCGATAGCAGGGCGTACATGGTCGGGACTGCGGAGATGTAGGTGGCGCGGCTGCGCTCGATCCGGTCGAAGAACGTCTTCGGGCTGAAGGCCACGGTGGCGCGGCCACCGGCGAGCAGCGGCGACAAGGTGCCGACCACGATGCTGTTGACGTGGAACAGCGGCAGGTTCAACAGGCTGTGGTCGGCTCCGGTGAGTTCGAACGCCTCGATCACCATTGCGCACATGGCGTTGAGGTTGGCGTGGTCGACCGTCACGCTGTTGGGTTTGCCTGTGGTGCCGTTGGTACAGAAGAGCAGCGCCAGTGCGTCGTTGCGGGGGCGTGCGGGTTCGGCGACATCGTGGTCGGCGGTGGTGAGATCCTCGGCGGGGATGACGGCGCGCACCGGTGCGTCGGTGCTGGTCCGCTGCGCGGTGATCAGGACCTTGGCGCCCGTGTCGGTCAACTGGCAGTCGGCTTCCGCGGCGCTCAGCGACGGGTCGATAGGCATGACCGTGGCACCCACACGCCAGGTCGCGAACAGGGATACGACAAAGGCGGCAGTGTTGGGCAACATGATCGCAACCACGTCGCCGCTCGATACTCCGGCGGCGCGCAGGGTAGTGGCGGCGCGCCGCACGGCGTCGAGGAATCCTGCGTTGTTCAGGTCGGTGCTGTCGTCGGCGACGGCGGCTGCGTCCGGTGCGGCGGCCGCACGAAGGTCCGGCAGAGTCGAAAGATTCATAGGCGGTCCTAAGGGGTGGGTGCGGGGAATGACGACAACGATAGGAATCACGCCGTCGCCGGACACCGTCGTGCGTGAACGAAATTCGCCGCGGGCATTGTCACCGGAGGACAATTGTCGCCAGTGACCGCGTTATTCCGGGCCGGGTAGCGGTGTCAGAAGACATGCGGTTCGGCAGCATCACGAGCTATTCGCGTTCGGCGGTGGAGTGCTTTCACATATAGCGTCGGTTTGCTCGTACCGACGCCGGGTACGACCGACTGACCCAACCAGAGTGCATTCAGCCGGAAAGGCGGAAAGCATGATGATCTGTCCAGGAACCCTCCTCGTACCCGCCGCCACGGCCGAGCAGGCCGCGCCTGTCGAGGTCAAGGCGATAAGGCACAGTCCGGTTCCGTACGCGGAAGTCGAGCCGCGCGGCGGCGGTCGGCGCCGGCCCATGCTCCTGCGCGACCTCGAACGCGACTATCGACTACCCACACCCGGGACTCTCGCGGTATCGCAGTGACCGATGCGCTGGTGCGCACGGGCGCCCGCTGCGGCCGATCCGCCGGCATCATCGGTGTGGCATCGGTGCCGTCCTCGCATGTCTACGTTCGGCACCTGTCGCCGGTATCCGCCGACCGCGATGTGGTGCGCTTGCCGGATCCGCCGCCCGCCGACGGCCGCGAGGTGCCCGGCGGCTGGTTGCCGGTCTGCGCACACGCGCCGGGACCGCATCGAGGTGCGGCCTCACACCGCCATTGGCGGCCGACGCTGCGGGACCATTGCGCATGCGGGAATTCGCCACCGGCGTCGGCGGCAGCGAACCCGTCGATCGCTGGGGCCTCTGGCAGGCGTCATGATGCTCCGGTAATGTCCTGCGGCACTTCGGCTTCGGTGTGGTGGCCAAATCGGCGTTCGAGTTCGGCTCCCTCGATGTCGAGGTCGGGGACGTAGCGCGCGAACCAGCGCGGGTGGTACCACATGCGGTTTCCGACAATGGCCATGACGGCGGGGACCAGGGTCAGTCGGACGATGAACGCATCGAGCAGAACACCGATCGCCAGGGTGAAGGCCAAGGGCTTGACGATCGGGTTATCGGTGGTGGTGAACGCGACGAATACCGCGAACATGATCAGTGCCGCCGCGGTGACGACGCGCGCGGAGTGGGCGACGCCGTTGCGCACCGAATTGATCGCCTCACCGGTGCGTGTGTACTCCTCCTTGATCCGGGAGACGACGAAGATCTGATAGTCACTGGACAGGCCGAAGATGATGGCCAACGTGATGATCGGCAGGAAGCTCAGCGTCTGCGCCTTGGTGACGTCGAAAAGACTTGCACCCCAGCCCCATTGGAATACCGCGACTTGCGCGCCGAGGGCGGCGAAGACCGACAGGATGAACCCGACGATCGAGGACAACGGCACGAGGATCGTGCGGAACGCGATCGTGAGCAATACCAGCGCCAAGCCCACGACGACCGCGAGGAAGATGGGTAGCGCCTTGGCCAACTGGTTCGAGGTGTCGATATTCGCGGCGGTGGTACCGCCGACCAGATATGTTGCGCCGGTGCCGCTTTCGATGCGGTTGCGATCGTCGCGCAACCGGTTCACCAGATCGGTCGTCGCCGAGTCGTTGGGACCGGTCTTCGGGATCACCTGGATCAGCAGCAACCCGTTGCCGGAGCCCGCGGGCTGCACGGCGGCGACGTCGGACTCCTGCCGCAGTCGGCCCATCAGTGTTTGTCCGGCGTCGGGGCTGGTGGCGGCCGACAGGTCGGTCACAACCAGCAGGGGCCCGTTGAAACCGGGGCCGAACGAATCACTGACGATGCCGTATGCCTTGCGGGCGGTGCTCGACTCCGACTGCGTTTCACCGCTGGGCAATCCGAGGTCCATGCGCGTGGCCGGGATGGCCAGGACGACGAGAATCGCGATTCCGACAACCAGCATCGGGATCCGGAAACGGGTGACGAATCGTCCCCATGCGTGCCCGAATGTGCGTTCGGGTTCATAGGCGGCGATGCGCGCGACCTGCTCCGGCTTGCCCGGATGCAGCGGCGGCGAGATGAACTTGGCGACCATGTCACCGGCGAAGCCCAGCAGCGCGGGCAGCAGTGTCAGCGCGACCAGCATGGCGACCAGTACCGCACCCGCCGCCGTCAGTCCCATCACGGTGAGGAACGGAATGCCCGCGACCGCCAGACCGCACAATGCGATGATCACGGTGACCGCCGCGAACACCACCGAACTTCCCGCGGTCCCGACCGCCAGCGGAATCGACTCGGCCGCAGCCATTCCCAGCACGATCTGGTGCCGATGCCGCGAAAGGATGAACAGCGCGTAGTCGATGCCACAGGACAGACCGAGCATCAGAGCCAGCGATGTCGCCGCCGAGGCCACGTCGACGAAGGCGGCCACGCCCAGAATCCCGGTGAGCCCGATACCCACACCCACCAAGGCTGTGATGATGGGCAGTCCGGCGGCGACCACCGCGCCGAAGGTGATCAGCAGCACGATGAATGCCGCGACGATGCCGAGAATCTCTGGGGTATGCGGGATCTCGGCCGTGAAACCCGGATACACCGCACCGGAGAATTCCACCGTGAGACCGGCATCGCGAGCCGAGTCGGCGATGTGATTCACCTCGTCGAGGGTGTCCTCGCCGACCTCCCCCGCCGGCACCGAGAACTGCACGCTACCCAGTGCCACGCGTTGATTCGGCGATACCACCTGCGCCTGAAACGGGTCGATGACCGCCGCGACCTGCGGCAGTCCCTTCAACCCCGCCATTACCTGCTCGATCTGTGCGCTCGCCTGCTGGTCGGTCACCTTGGCCATGCCGGGGGTTTGGAAAACAACCTGCATCTGCGCGCCACTGAACGCGGGCATTCGCTGCTGCAGCAATGACACGGCATCCTGCGACTCGGTGCCGGGGACGGTGAAATTGTCGTTGGTCTTACCACCGGTTCCGCCGGCGAACACGATCGCGCCGACCAGCAGGACGATCCATAGTGCCAGCACCCACCAGCGGCGACGTGCTACGGCCTGACCGAGCGCGAATAGATACCGGGACATACGGGTCCTCTCACCGAGACACCAATTGACACATCAGCAGAGCGATCGCGCACAACACCGGCACGGTATCACATCAACTGATGATTTCCTCATAAACGCTGCAATGGTCAGCAATCCTTGATCGGGCGGCGAAATCTTCAATCGAACGATCTTGACGTGTAGCCTTGGCAGTCGGATCAACGCAATTTGAATAGGGCTCGCGGCCCCGCAGCCGGGTGTGCGCAGTATGCGATCACCCTGCCGGGGGAACATCGGATCCGTCACTACGGAGACCTCATGAGTTCACCGAATCGATTCGACGAAGTTCAAACTCGCGTAGCAGATCTCGCTCCCGTGTTCCACAAACCGCTGGACTCGCCGTACGAGATCTCCAACGAATTATTTGCCGCACTCCGACACGTCCTGCACGACGTGGGCGGACAGCCGGATGTGCCGATCGAGTACCGGGAAAAGGCCGAAGAATCCTGGGAGATGAATACCTACGTCACCTGCGAATGCCTCGGCTGGCGTGGCGTGTGGAATTCCGAGGAACGCCGAAGGGCCGAGAACGATCTCGGCGCGACGCTGTATTTCGGTCTGCCCTACTACGCGCGCTGGGCGACCGTCGCGGCGAAGGTGCTGATCAACAAGGGTTTGATCACCCCGGACGAACTGTCCGCGAAATTGGACGATGTACGCGCACGGTTGGAGACGGGGCAATGACCAGGAAGTACGAGATCGGCGATCGCGTCCGTGTGCGAAACGCGACGTCGATGTTCCACACCCGCACCCAGGCATACACCCGTGGCCGCACAGGTGTCGTCGTCGAATACCGGCCAGAATGGGTGATTCCCGAGGACGAGGCGTGGGGACGTGCGGACGGTCGCTTCGAACCGTTCTACGTCGTGCGGTTCCGCCAGACAGATCTTTGGCCCAAATACACCGGCTTCGAGGTCGACACCCTGGAGACGGAGGTCTCCGAGCGCTGGCTCGAGCCCGCAGAGGAGGATGCCAAGTGAGTCAGACCCACGATCACGGGGCGCACGCGCCGATCCAGACGAGCTCACAGATCAGCGAGTTCGAGATTCTGGAGACGGCGGTTCGCGAGCTCGCCATCGAAAAGGGCCTCTTTTCGCAAGAAGACCATCGACGGTTCTCCGAATGGGCCGAATCGGTCGGTCCGCACGGTGGGTCGAAACTGGTCGCGAAGGCGTGGACGGATCCCGATTTCAAGGCGCGTCTGCTCGCCGACGGCACCGAGACGTGCAAGGAAGTCGGCATCGACTGGCGTGACCCGACCGGATCCGGCACGCCGAGCGACTACACCTTCTTCTACGTGCTGGAGAACACGCCCGAGGTGCACAACGTGATCGTCTGCACGCTGTGTTCGTGCTATCCGCGGCCGGTTCTCGGCATGTCACCGGACTGGTACCGCACTCCCAATTACCGTCGGCGCCTGGTGCGTTGGCCCCGTGAGGTGCTCGCCGAATTCGGCCTGCACATTCCGCCCGAGGTCGAGGTCCGGGTGCACGATTCGAATCAGAAGTCCCGTTTCATGGTGATGCCGATGCGCCCGGCGGGCACCGAGGGCTGGACGGAGGAGCAGCTGGCGGCCATCGTCACCCGGGACACGATGATCGGCGTTGCCGTGCCGCAGGTCGATTGGACCGCGCAGGCACCGCCGGATCAGGTCGAGGCGGCCTCGGGAAGGGGTGGGCAGTGACGAGCAGTCCCTACGACGTTCTTCTGCGGACCCTGGATCCCGAGTCGCGACGAGAGAACGCGCTTCCCGAACTCGATCGCAAGCCCGACCCATGGGAGTCGAGCATGCAGGCGACGTGCGAATGCCTGTCCTGGCGTGGCGCATTGGACAATCTGGAACGCCGCCATGCCGAGGATGCGCTCGGAGAGACGATCTACCACGACTTTCCCGTACACACCCGATCGGTCGTCGTCACGGCTCACACGCTGATGGATCGTGGATGGATCGTCCCGGAGGAGTTGCACGCGCGAATGGACGCGGTGCGGGAGCGGTTCAACCAGGACTAGCGCGGCACCCGACGGCTTTCAGCCCTCGGGGTAGAAGACGAACAGTGTGCAGCCGGTCGTCGACTGCGGAATGTGTGACGATCCGGCCGGAGCGTGGATGAACGATCCGGCCGGATAGTCGCGGAATCCGTCGTTGAATGTGCCGGATACTACGAAAACCTCCTCCGGTCCGGGCTCGTGCAGATCGATGCCCTCCCACGAGGTGCCCGGATCCATTTCCAGTAGGTACGCTTTCGCGCCGTTCGCCCCGCGCCACAGCGCCCGCGAGCGAATGCCCGGGAACAGCTCTCGCACAGGTGAATCCGCGACGGTCGTCCACTCGTATCCAGGGAACTCGATGATCTCCATATCTCTGCAACTGCTGGTTTCGGCCGCTCTATTCCACGAACGGATCCGGACCCCCGGTTTGTTGGCATAGTCCCAGTTGCTGAACCGTTCCATGGGCAGCGGCCGCGAACCGCAACTGATGCAGACAGCAACTGTTGCATACTGCCGCTGCCAGGTAGTGTCTCGAACTCGTGGCATCAGCAATGGCGGCGCCGTGGGGCGGCTGCGGGGGTGCTCATCGGGTTCCTGTTGCTGCGGTCGTTCTCGGCAGCGCCCGCACTGCTGGTGTGGCATCTGGTCGCGGTCGTCGCGGTGACCGCGCTCGGGGCCGCGGTGCTGTGGGTGATCCGCACCCGAGGGGTCGCGGTGGCCTGCCTGCTGAGCATTGTGGCGATGTTCCCGATCGCCTACTCCCAGGTGCACGGCGCACCGCCGACGCCGATGTCGTACAACTTTCCGGAACGGCGCTCGGACATGCGGGCGGCCTTCGCCGATTTCCCCGGTGTCACACTGCAACTCGCCGATCGCGCACTTCTGCAGCCGAGCGATATGAGCCTCGCGGGCGCGTACGGCTCCCTCGCCTTCGGCAACTACGCCAAGAACCTGCGCTTGGATTACGTCAACGCATATACCCCGATCGGATACGCTGCCTTCAGCGCGCTGCTGTGCATGGGTTGGGACGGCAGCACCTGTCCAGACGCGTACCGGCGCGCGTTCGCGCCCGAATCATCCACTGGCAAAACGATTGTCGATCTGATGAAGGTCGATCGGGTCGTCCTGCAGCGGGCCCAATTCCCCGATGCCCCCGACCATCCGGCCCCGCCGGGCTGGAAGTGGGTCGACTATCCGGGGCACGAACGCTACATCTGGGTACTCGAACGCGTCGACGGCCCGCTTTCGACCCGTAACGGTCTGATCGCCGATACCGAAGGCGTGCAAGCGAGTTCGGTATCGGGTGACAGCGTTACCAGCCGAATCCGGGCCACCTCAACCGGCGGCGGACGCATCGTTTTCGCACGCCTCGGCTGGCCCGGTTATCGAGTTACGCTCAACGGCAACGAAATTCCGTTCACCACCGTGGCAGGCACGTTCATCGCCATCGATATCCCACCGCATACCGACAACGCGGAATTGCTCCTCACCTGGCGGCCACCCGGGTGGAAGATCAGCATTGCGGCGGCACTTGCCGGACTTGCCGCATTGCAGTACGCCCATATCCGGCCCAAGCATCAACTCTCGGACGTCGCGCCCGACGTGCCGATGCCTGACGAACGTGAGCACGAAGCGGACCTGGTAGTCGCACGTCAGGCCCTACAGCGGGTACGCCTGCAGTCCCTTGGCGGCACCGCATTCCTCCCCCGCCGTGGTGAACGCGGTCAGCGCTCGCACCAGCCCCTGGCGCTGGGCAGCGGGCATGGTCTGCACTACGCGGGCGATTTCGGCGCGACGGCGCGCGGTCACCTCGGCGACGACGCGTCGCCCGTGCTCGGTGAGATCGACGATCTGTTCGCGCCGGGACTGCGGATTGGGTTGGCGGGTAAGCAATTCCGCGGATACGAGCCGCTCGACCATCCTGGTCGCGGTCGATGGCTGCACATCCAATTGCTGGGCCAAGGTGGCCAGATTGCTCGGGCCCTGAGTCGCGAGGATCACCAGCGTGCGGAACTGCGGCAGCGTGATCGTATCGTCGACGTGCGCGATCGAGCGGGCCGAGATGGCCATGAGCAGGCGGGACGCGGTCAGCAATGCGTCGGTGACCTCGTCGACCGAGTCCGATGGTGTCGAGCGGGCTGAGGTCGCCATCATCCTCCTCCGTCGGTGCGATGTTAGGACCTTACCCGCACCGGACAGCCAGACGTCGCCCGCGTGGTCCGTGAGCGGGCACGGTAACCTGCGAGGCCGATGTTTCGATCCGTTTCCTACCAGGCAGTCACGGGTAATCAACCGAACACACTTGCGATTCGACTTCGGACCCGATGGGCTGGAGCGGTTTTCGTCGACAGCGCAAATCGAACCGATGATCGGTTCACCAGGACAGCGAAGAAGATGGGCACCTCAGATGGCTGATTTCGCCGAGCGGTTGAACAAGCTGTTCGAAACCGTGCATCCCCCGGGCCGCCGCTCGCATACCAATGCCGAAGTCGCGGACGCGTTGACGAACTCCGGGTACCCGATCTCGAAACCCTATCTGTCCCAACTACGGTCGGGGCAGCGCGCCAACCCCTCCAACGAGACCATGACCGCCCTCGCCAAATTCTTCAAGGTCAAACCGGACTACTTCTTCAATGACGTCTACGCCGCCAAAATCGACCACGATCTGGAACTGCTGTCTCAACTTCAGGGCTATCACCTGCGCCGACTATCGAGCAGAGCTTTCGACCTTTCCGAGGAATCGCAGAATCTGCTCGCCACCATGGCGGAAAAACTCCGGGCGAGCGAAGGATTACCGGCCGCACCGCCGGATACCGACGACTCAGGACCCGACCAGGCATAACGCCGCGCCCGGTGCTTGCCTCGACGGAAAGTCCGCGAAGGTGCAGGCGACCAGGCTCGATCTCAGATACCAGGCGTCGGTGACGTTTTCGGGGTCGAGTCCGGTCAATTCGGCGATTCGGATGAGGCGGCGGCGCACGGCGCTGGTCGAGACGCCGAGCCGGCGGGCGGTCGGCGCGCGCTTGCCCTGCGCGGCGAAGTAGGTGCGCAGGGTGTCGAGTAGTCCGGGCTCGGTCTGCAGCGGATCGAGGATCGCCCGCAGATGCTGGTAGCCGGGACCAGGCTGGATCAGTTGGTACTCATGTGCCAGATCTTCGAACCGGTGCAAACCGGGTCCACGATCCAGGCGCAGGGCGAGATCGAGCAGTTGGTGCACGCGGTCGGCCGCAGGGGGAATCCGGCCACGCGGCGACGCCGTGAATGTCGCGGTGACCGGGGCGGCAGCGGCGCGCATCAGCCGGGCGACCAGGTCGACCAGCCATTCTTCGGTAATGGCCGCGAATTCCGTTGGGACCAGGATGGTTCCGCCATCGACACTGAGCAGCGATAGCACCCGGCATTCGCCAGTGGTCGCCAATTCGGCTTGGACGCGGCGCAGTTTGCGGCGCGCGACCACCCTGGAATCGAGTCGAGCATCGTTCTCGTCGGGATGCGGCCCCAGCGCGACCGCGATCACAAAGTAGGACGACGAAAGTTCGGCGCCGCATCGGTGTGCCATCGTCGGATCCGCTTTTCCGGCCAGCAGCGCCGATGCCAGTGTCTGCGCGGCGACTCTGCGATCACCGGTCATGGCACGCACTTCGCCGACGTACCCGCGCAATACCGCGGTCGAAAGCTCCTGTGTCGCTTGGATCAGGCGCGCGCCGTCGGTGTAAATCTCCTGCCGAACCGACTGCGGCCGATCGGCGGCAACGAGTTCGAAACCGGCTTTGATTCCGGCGTGCATGACGTGCTGGATCAGTGCGATCGGCAACTCCCGATCCGCCATTCTGGCCGCGATGGTCTCGAGCCGCGCCACGGCTCGCTCTGGTACCGGCCTGCCCGTGCGGATCGCGGCCGTGAGGCCTTCCAAACCGCAGCGTGCGACCGTGATCAGGTCGCCCTGAACGGCACCACCGAGGCCTTCGACCGATGCGCTTTCGAGACGGTTCACGATCTTGCGCGACAATGCCGAGTAATTCGGCTCGAAAGAATCATTCGTGACCGTCATGGCATTTCCCCTGAGATTCGCACTGACCGGCAGGCCGGGCGCGGCATGGTCGGCGAGAATTCACCAGCCATCGTGCTCCCTGCCGAAAATCGACGCTACCGTCGGTCGGTCACGCTACGACAGATTATCGCCGTGCGATACGCACCTGGCAGCCGATGGTGAAGCGACACAAAAAATTCGCCGGATTTCGATGACGCTTACCGAGTGGCTCACTTGATCAGTGCCGCTTCGAATATCGGCCAGGACTTGTGCAGATCCTCCTGCCAATAGCCCCACGAATGCGTGCCGTTCGATCGGAAATCGAAGGTGGCGGGAATGCCGAGGGATTGGAGTCGGTCGTGCAGTTGGTGGGTGCACATGTTCATGACCGCTTCCAGCGGCACTCCGAACATCACCTGCCACACGAGCTGGATCAGCTCGCCTCGCGTGCCTTCGGGGGTGTCCAACGGTCCGAGTGCCCCTGTGCCCGCGGAAACGTAGATGGCGGTGCCGCGCAGCCGATCGGCGTGCAGGTAGGGATCGTTTGCGGCCCATGTCGGATCCGAGGGCGGGCCCCACATATTCAGTGCATTGCCGCGCCACCGCGCGACGACCCCGGTGACGAACGCCTGTCCCTGCGGGTCGCTGGTTCGGACACAACCGCTGTAGGAGCCGATCGCCCGATAGCGACCGGGTGCGGCCAAAGCGAGTTGGAAGACCGAGGTCGCGGACATCGAAAGCCCGGCAATGGCGTTGGCACCGTTGCCATTGAATGCCTGGTCGATGAGCGGCGGCAATTCCTCGGTCAGAAAGGTCGTCCAGCGTTGCCGCCCGAGCAGCGGATCGTCGGATTTCCAGTCGGTGAAATAGCTGCCCGCACCGCCGATGGGGATTACGACATTGACCGGTTTATCACGGAAGAAGTCAGCGACATCGGTTTCGTCGTACCAACTGCCACCGACACCGCCATTGGCGCCGTTGAGCAGGTACAGCGTGGGTGCTGCGGTGTGCTCGTCGCGGGCGCGCAACACCTGCACGGGGAAGATGGTGTTCATCGCGGCCGAATACACCGATATCTCGATCAGGCGGTCGTTTCGTTGCCGGATGCGGACCAGGCGCGATCCGTCGGCCGACACCGCTATAGGTTTCGGCGGCGGCTGGGCGTGCACCACGGCGACAGGTGCGCCGAAGACGCCGAGAACCGTTGCGACACAGAGCAAGCGGATTCGAGCAGGCTGGGTGCTGTCGATGGAACCGATCACGAGCGCTCCTGATCGGCGTGCGTCATCTACCAAGCGCAGAGCGAGTGTTCGCATGCGGCCAGCAATGGACGCGCCACCAATTAGGTGACGCGCCCGCCACCGTCCGGGTCGCCGAATGGATCGGTGGCCAGGCGTCGACGATAAAGACCCGTGACCAGCTCCAATTGCTCGGGGAGCAACAGCGGGGCCGACAAGGCCGGTACGAATCGCGGATCCAGTGCTCGGAACTGTCATCGGTAATTGCCTAGTGTCAGATGCCCGGGTCGAGCACGTTGGTGATCAGATGCGGCCAGGTTTCGGCCCATGGACGGATGCTGCGGTCGCAGCGCCAGATGACGATGTTGCGGTTGATACCGGGAAATCCGAGGCGATCATCGAGGCGCTTCAATGGACGAACATCCCAAAACGTCTGTCGCAATAGCGGTTCCGCTGCGTCGGCGGCGACATACAGCACAGTGGTATCAGTCTCCGAAGGCTTACCGAAATAGGCGAATCCACGATTGGGGCTGTAGATCGGAGGCAGGTCCGGGCTGCCGAGTCGGTCCAGCACGCTCGCTGCCCAATAGGTTTGCGTGACAATGACCGTGTGGGCGCGGGCGCCGAGATCTATTGTGCGGTAGGCGGCATCGACGGACGCCGTAAGTTCCGACCAGCCGCTGGAGCCGAATACACGCATTCGGGTGGACAATTCGCTTTGCGTATTCGTCGGCCGGTCCAGGGCACCCGACGATACCGGTAACAGAAACACCACGGCGACAGCGATTGTCGCGGCGAGCGCAGCCATGGTGATCCCCGTCGCCTTCTCCCACCGGCTGAACTCACGGGCCTGTGCCCACACCGCGCCTGCGGCGAACAGAACCGGAAGCAGCCCCGCGACGTAGTACGCGCGCGTCCCGGTCACCAGCACGAACCCGGATTGGACGACAACGGCGACGACGATGAACCGATAAGGCCGCAGTGCGGAATGCCGGACCAGCGCCCAAATGCCCACCACGGCAAGGAATCCACCGATACCGGTCAGCATCGCCAACTGCATCGGCAGTCCCGCGATGCCGCCGGTCGCGGCCTGCTGTTCGGCTCGTATCGTCGCGCCCATGGCCAGTTGCGGCCACCCATGCCGCGCCTGCCACCCCAGTCCCGGTAGGACCGTCGCTAGCGAGAATGCGGCACCGAACCACAAGGCCGGCCGCCGGAGCAGATCTCGCGGACCGAAAATCATGACGCCGATAGCGATTCCGGCGCCCAACACCGGAGCCAATAGTTTCACCTGTAGATCCAGCGCGACGACCACGGTGGCGGCAATCAGAAGCCGATCGTCACGGATCCGAATCCAGCGCACTATCAGCCAGATCAAGACCGCAACCAGCGTGGCATCGAGAGCGAAGGTCGACAGCGTGGCCGACTGGGTGATCGCGAACGGACAGCACGCGTAGGCAAGAGCCGCGAGTACCTGCGCGATACGCCCGCCGCCGAATTCGCGGGCGGAGGCGGCGGCGGTCACGATTGCCAGCACAGCGGCCACGATCGACGGAATGCGCAGTGCGACAAGCGAACCCGGCGCTATCCAGTCCACGCATCGAGCGAGAAGTGGTAGCAATGGCCCCTGGTCGACGTAGCCGAAGGCGAGCCGAGCACCGGCCGATAAGAAGTACAGTTCGTCACCGAAGTAGTCGTATCGGTCCGCCCGCGCGACCAGGACAACCGAGACGAGCCCGGTAATCGCGGCTACCGGTCGCAATGCGAACGGCGGCAAGGTATTTCGCAGTTCGGCGTGCCGTGTGGCAGCGGAAGTCGTCACAAGCGCCTCCTCGACACGACCCCCCAGGCCGTGCGGGTCGTCGCATCGCAAACCCGGACGGTCATGACAAGACGTCGACCCGCACGGCATAGTCACCGTCCGCGACCACAGCGGTAACGACGGCGGTCAGCGCCTTCGCGTACCGATCGATCGACGCGTGCGCCTGGGGGGTGTCGGGAAACATCAGGGTCAGGGTGGTCACCTCGTTGAACCGATTTATCCAGAGGTACACCTCGCTCGCGCTGGCCCGATTGCCGTACAGACCGCCGTTGATCCGATCGAACATTTCCGCACCCGCCATCCTGCGGACATCGACATATGACAGCATCGGCGCGGTCCAGCCCGGCTTGGTCCGGATGCCCAGCTCCGGGGTGACCAGCTCGAGCACCCGATGCGGTGAAATATCGGTCAGATCCTTGGCACGCTCGGCCGCATCCTGGACCGAGGCAACGAGCGAAGTGAAGGTGTCATCGGGCCGGATCGCCGCGGTGACCGGAATGAGGTTGGTGTACCAGCCCACCGAGGTCGCCTCGCCGGGGGTGGCGCGAGTATTGGCCGGGGCGAGGCCGAAATACCAATCCCGACCGGTCAATTCGAGCTCCGCCATGGCCAGCGCGGTAAACAGTCCGCCGATGAATCGGCCACCGTGATCCTGGCAGACCTGTTCGAATCGCACGGCGTCGGCCTCGCTCATCAGCGGCAGCGTCACCTGCGCGCCACGGATGCCGCCGTCGGCCAGTCCGAGGTCCAGTGGAAACGACGGCATATCACCGTCATTGAGCTGTAGCAGCTCGACCCAGTGCCGGATCTGCGGTGATTCCAGCGTGAGTTGTTCATTGAGCCGGCGTTCACGCGCACAGTATGCGAGGTGGCCGTCGACCGGCGCGGAAGGGACTCGGCCGCCGGACAATTCATTGCCGTACAGCATCAGCAGATCGACGCAGGACAATGCCTGCGCGAGCCCGTCGGTATGCAGATGATCCACGGCGGCGTACACCGTAAATGAATCACCGTGATCGATCACGCCGAAACTGAAGCAATCCCATTCGAACGGACCCGATGTTTCGGCCTGCACCCGCTCGCGAATCGCATCGCTGTCAAGGAATTCTTCGTGGTCCGTCGCGACGAATTCGATATCATCCGGCCGCACCACATGCCGCACGACCCGACCCTCGGCGGTAAACGAAAACCAGCTCGAAAACGTGTCGTGGCGACGCAGGAATGCGTTGAATGTCCGGGTCAGCGCTTCGCGGACCGGAGCGCCGGGAATATCGAAGGCAATCATGCACAATCGCGATGCCCGAACGCCCGCATCGGCATTGCGATGCGCGGTCCGCAGATATGCCTCCTGCTGGTAAGAGGGCATTGTCGGGTGTATCGGGGCCGTCCGCACCGCCGCCCGCGAACTCGGTGACGCCATCCATGTGGTGAGCCGACCGCGCTCGGGATGCCATTCATCGAAGAAACCGAAATTGACCAATGGATGCCCTCGATTCGTGAAGCCAGGAGAATGTCAGTCAACGGCATGTATTGCCGATCGACCATGGCCGGGCGCGAACTTTGTGATGTTCCCCAGAACCAATGGATTTCGCCGAAAGATCGTCCAAATAGCCTTATCTGCGCTGGTAATCGCCGACTATCGTGGCCACGCAATAGATCGTGGGAAGGATGAGCGAGTGCGAACTGCGACAGGGCTCATGACGCTCATCTGCGCAGTGGGTCTGGCCGCCGTACCCGTGACCGCACGATCGGAACCCAGCGGACAGATCACGGTCGCCGCGGCCACCGCCGCCGCACGCCCGGCCGCCGATGGTTCCGCTCTCGCGGGCCTGGTCGAGAATGCGGACGGCATGCTCGACCTGCGCGTCCACTCGGCCGCAATGGACACCGATATCCTCGTCAAAGTGCTTCGGGCGCCGGATAGTTCGGCGCCCGCCCCCACGCTGTACCTACTCAACGGTGCCAGCGGTGGCGCGGACGCCAGTAGTTGGCCCGAGCAAACCGATATCGTCGAGTTCTTCCGCGACAAGCAGGTCACGGTTGTCACCCCGATGGGCGGCAACGGCAGCTACTTCACCGATTGGCGCGACGACGATCCAATCCTGGGCCGCCAACGCTGGACAACCTTTCTGACTCGGGAACTGCCGCCGATCATCGACTCGGCCTTCAACGGCAGCGGCGCCAACGCGATCGCGGGGATCTCCATGGCCGCGACGTCGGTATTCCAGCTCGCACTCGCGGCACCCGGGCGCTACCGGGCCATCGGCTCCTACAGCGGTTGCGTGCAGACCAGTGACCCACTGGGCCAAGCCATGATCGACGCGGTCGTACTGCGCTGGCGCGGCAATCCGAGCAATATGTGGGGGCCGCCGAACGATCCGGCCTGGGCCGCCAACGACCCCTATGTGCATGCCGAAATGCTGCGCGGCACAGCCGTTTACGTCTCGACCGGCACCGGCGTTCCCGGACCGCTGGACACCCTCGACGGCCCGGGAATCCGGGACAACGCGGGCAAACTCGTCGGCCAGCTCGTCAACGGCGGCGTGCTGGAGGCCATCACCAACCAGTGCGCGCACGCACTGCGCGAGCGCCTCCAACAACTGAACATCCCCGCCACCTTCGACCTGCGCCCCACCGGCACCCATTCGTGGGGCTATTGGCAGGAAGACCTGCACAAATCGTGGCCGATGATCCGCGACGCGCTGCGCGGATAGCGCACCAACTCAATTCAGCCGAGCGCCCACCCTGGCCATCGGCGGGGCCCAGCGGGGCCGCTGCGGACTGCCTTGCCTCGGCGGCGTCGGCGTGTTCGTCGCTGTTCGTTTGGCCCCGCTCAATGCTTGGTCGGTGAGAACCGTATCGGAGATGTGGCCACGAGCCACGCGGAGCAACTCTTGATCCGCTGGATTACGCAATACATTGTTGACGCTGGTCAAGACAAGGTCCGCCTGCCTGCTGCCGATCTCACCCAACATGCGCCTGGCGGCGAGGGCGTCGTTCGCGAATGGACCACCAGCCAGTGGGCCCGACGTGACAGTGCCGCCGCCGGCGACTGTTTGGAGAGCTCGGGCCGCGTCCTCTGTGGGTGTGCCCAGGTATGCATTGACGAATTGCTCCTCGCCCGCGGTAAGGGTGACACCTGCGGGCGCCGAGCGCCGATACCGGAATGCGGCGGCCTGCAAGGTGGCGAGATCCGCCGCGACTTCGCCGGGAGAACTGCCACCGTCGATGAGTCGAAGCGACGAGTCCTGGACACGTTGGACTGCGGCCACCGCGCGACCGAGATGGTTATTGGCGAGCGTCCAGCCCTTGGAGTTGTCATCGACGATCGACCACGAGCGAATGGCGTTGAACATGATGTCCTCGTCGGTGAATCCGGCGGCGAGCAATGCCGCAGGCGCATCGGTGATCTTCCCGCCGATATCCACCAGACCCTGCAGCGCCGCGGCCGCGCCGCGCACGGTATTGATGCCGCCATTCGGCGCGGCAAGCGCGGCCTCCCGGGCAGCCCGCGCGAATACGGGCCGGTGCACGTATGCCTGTGCATAGGAACCCGTGGGTCCACCCACACCTGGCGCGCCCCAGAATCCCCATTGGCCCAATTGCGCCTCGCGCTCCATCCGGGCGAACGGCCGCAGCGGTGAACGGGTCTTTCCCCAGAGCCATTCGGTCGCTGGCGAACCGCTGACCGTGCTGAAAGCGGCAAGCACAGGCAGCATCCCCGCCCGCATGGAATGTCCAGCCCCGACCGTGCCCATACCGAGTGCGGTCGCGCTACCACCCGAACCCCGTGCGCCACTGCCTTGCGCCGCCAGCGCGAACCGATTGGCGATCCACTCGTTGCCCCGATCCAGACCCGCGCTGAGCCTTTTGAGCTGCAGGATCGCGACAATCTCGACGATCGCGCCGATGATGAACACCACCATGACCTGATCGCGGGCCAGCGTGAACAGGTCTCGCAGGATCAGTACGTAGACGCCGAGAAAGATGGTGTAGGCGGTCATGCGCGCCGCGGCTACGAAGCCGTCGACTACATTGCGGATCAGGAACGTCTGGGTGGGTCCGTAGATGAATCCGCCTGCGGCGAAACCGAAGATCGACATCAAGCCGTGGTAGATGGTGTCGAGTGCGGCACGGATCACCTTGATCGCCAGCACCGCCCCGAAGGCCAGCAGGATCGCCCCGGCCAGCAGCAGCAATAGGCCGGTGCCGATCTGCTCGAAATTTGGATTGTCCATCGACTCCTCGGCCGCGCCGTCCCCGCAAGCGCCGATGCCCTTTTTCACCCGATCTTCGCTGCGCGCCGTGACACCGGCCGACCACGCCGCACGACATGCGGGCTGATCATCGACCACATGCCCGAAGTTCCAGACCTGCAGCGGACGACGGGCGAAGTTATCGGTCAAGGTGCCCTGCATGGTCGCCACCATGCGCGACGGATCGACATTGCTATCGCCGTTCAACCCGGCCGCCACCGAAATGCCGAGATCGCGGCCCTGCGCCAGCAGACCGTCCGATGCGAGCACATCGGCCAGTGGCTCGGCCAGGAATATCGGCCCCAGCACGGCGACCATGAGCATGGTCCCCATTTGGAGAGTGGCCTTGGAGTACAAGCCGCGCACGACGAACCACGCGACGAAGAACGCACCGAGCGTCGCCGCGGTCACCAACATGATCGGCGTCGCGATCTGGCCGGTCAGGCTGTGCGCTACCCCGAGCAATGCCTTGGAGAAGATGTTCAGCCACTGGAAACTCAGGGCGTAGCCGATCAGCCAGATTGCCGTGATCACAATGATTTTCCAGCCCGCGAACTCCAGGCCGATCACCAGGGATATCGCGGTATTTCCCGGACTCAGTACGCCGCCGTGATCGGTGGCGAAGACATAGCTGGCAGCCTCGACGCCCGAGGAATCGGAGACGTGAGTCCAGCCGAGTGCACTGCCCACCGACGATCCGGCGGTGCGGGTGCCGCTCTCGGCCGCGGCCGAGGCCGTGGCGCCGAGCAGACCGGGGAAGACGACCAGAACGAAGACAGTGAGCAGGACCCCGACCGTCCAGCGGCGCCGGCGCGTAGCGCGGATCCACCTACGACACCGCAGCAGCACCGCGGGCAACTGCCAACGATCCGGATCCCAGTAATCCGATCTCCAGTTGTTCACCACTACAACCTGATTCGTTTCCGCGCACCCGAATCGCAGGCACGGCATGGCCAGACGAGCATCGAAGCGGACAAACCCTCGGAGCTGCTCAACAGTCTCCGGAAACGACCACCCGAACGCTAACCACGCGCCGTGAACGACCCCCCTCCACTCAGTGAACAGCGCACAGCGAAATCAACAGAGCCCGTTGGGTTTTCGTTTTCATCGCGACCGGAGCTGTTCACTGTTTGTTCGCCCCGCCAGGTCGCGGAATATTCGCGCTGGCGACGCATCATCAGGCGCGGATGCCGCCGTAGCGGTGCCTATGGTGCTGCTCGACTGAGCGTGCATGCCGACTGAAGCGGCTGTAGCCCAGCATTTTCCAGAATAGCGACCTAATCTACCGGTCTGTCCCGGCTTGGACCGCTAGTTCGATCGAGGAATAGCGACGATTGCCCGTCTATCGCTGTGACCGCGAGCGTGCAGCATCGCGAAAATCATCGGATCTCCCGATGAATACCGACCCTACAGCGGATCCGGGTTGACGTAGCCGGATTTCGGCGGCTCGATGATCACTTCCGGTTCAGCGGAGGGGCCGAGCGGCGGACGCTCGGCGACTACCGCGAACTGGCCCGTATGGTGTTCGCGGATGCGGGCTATTCGCAATACTTTTCGGCGAGCGAGGAACCAGCCACCGACCAAGGCCGGGCCCAGGATGACGATCATGGCGAGTACGGCGCTGCGCTGAACCATATCGCCGCTGGAGGCCATCAGGATTACCACGGCGGCAAGGAAGAGCAGGGTCGCGACATCGGTGTAGGGCGCGCCGGGTAGCCGGGAGGCTGGACGCCAGGCCAAACCGCGCCGCCACTCGCGCCACAGTCGCAGATGACAGAGCACGACCGCGGTCCACGACACAATGGTGCCGAGCGCCGATACGTTCAATACGATCTCGAAGGCCTGGTCGGGCACCACCGCATCGAGCCCGACCCCGACCAGGGCGATCGCGCCGGTCGCGAGGATGCCGACGTAGGGTACGCCCGTCCGCGACATGCGCGACGCCACACCGGGTGCGCTGCCGTTCATCGACATCGAACGCAGAATCCGGCCGGTCGAGTACAACCCGGCGTTGAGACTGGAGAAGGCAGCGGTGAGCACGATCAGATTCATGATCGAACCGGCCGCTGGCACACCGATTTTCGCGAAGAACGTGACGAATGGACTTTCCCCGGCCCGAAAGACCGTATAAGGCAATAGTAGTCCGAGCAGTACCAGCGAGCCGACGTAGAATAGTCCGATACGGGCGATGACGGAGTTGATCGACCGCGGCATGATCGTCTCCGGATGCTCGGCCTCGCCGGCCGCAATGCCGACCAATTCGACTGCGGCATAGGCGAATACGACGCCCGTGGTCACCGTGACCAGCGGCAGCAGGCCGGTCGGGAACAACCCGCCGTGCTGGGTGATCTCCCCTACACCGGTCGGCGCCCCCTGAATTGTGAAGCGGCCGGCCAGGAAGATGGTACCGACGATCAGGAAGCCCACCAGGGCCAGGACTTTGATCAGCGCGACCCAGAACTCCAGTTCGCCGAACCAGCGCACCGAGATCAGATTGGTACTCACAACCGCGATCAGCGCGACGAGCGCGATCACCCAGTGCGGGACGCCCTCGAACGCGCCCCAATAGTGCACATAGGTGGCGATGGCGGTGATATCGACGATCCCGGTCATGCACCAGTGGAAGAAGTAGGTCCACCCGACCGCGAAAGCCAGCTTCTCCCCATAGAACTCGCGCGCATAGGAGACGAACGATCCAGCGGAGGGCCGATGCAGCACCAATTCGCCGAGCGCGCGCAGGATGAAGAAGACGAATACGCCACATACGGCGTACACCAGGAACAATCCCGGTCCGGCGCTGGCCAGTCGCCCACCGGCACCGAGAAATAGCCCGGTGCCGATCACCCCGCCGATCGCGATCATCTGCACTTGGCGCGCGCGCAGCGATCTGCGATAACCGACATCCTCGGCATGCAGCGCATCTGCGAGCGCCGATAATTCAACTGGTCCCCGAACTGCGATCACGACCAGGCCTTCCAGTGCGGGAAGTCATGTCGCGGAAGAATGTACCGTTATTTAGCGGTACATTCAATGAGTTTGTTTGAAGTTTCAACGGGTACCCTAGCGGGTCCGATCACATCCGAGACTACCGGCCAACCGGTTCGTGCAGATGCACAAAAGCCGAGGTCGAGGCTCTGCATCATGCCAATAGCCCCGCGCCGTCAATTGCGGTGAGCTGAATCCAGCACGCCGAACCCATGATCGGCTGGCGGATAAATGGAGATTCGGAGGATGTGGTGAAGCGATCTCGGCGGCGGCTCACGGTGCTCGCGGTGGCGGCAGGTCTGGCGGTGGCGGCGGGTCTGGCGATGGGCAGTTTCGGGGTGGCGGCCGCCGATCCGGCATTCCCGCCGAATTTTCCGCCGGATCAGAATCAGCTGCCGCAGTTGCCGACCGAGCCGCATATCTACGATCTATTGCCGATCCCGTCGCCGGATCAGGACCCGTGGTACGACGATCCCGCGGATCTCGCGTCGTATCAGCCGGGCCAGATAGTGCGCAGCCGCGAAGTGCAGACGCGGGTGCTCGGCATCCCCTTCCCGGTGTACACCGAACAGCTGCTGTTCCGCTCGAACGATGTGCACGACAATCCGATCGTCACCGCGACAACCGTTGTGGTGCCCGGCATTCCATGGCAGGGCAGCCCTCGGCCCGTGCTGTCCTTCCAGGAGGCGATCGACTCCACCGACTCGGCCTGCAACCCCTCGCACACCCTGCAGACCGGCACCATGAAGGAGTCCGCGCTGGTGATCTCCTGGCTGGCACAGGGTTTCGCGATCAACCTGCCGGACTTCGACGGGAAGTTCAATACCTTCAACACCTACGCCGAGGGCAAGATGGTCCTCGACAGTCTGCGCGCGCTGAAGAACGAGCCGGGCCTCGGACTCACCGATTCCGGCATCGCGCTGTATGGATATTCCGGGGGCGGTTCGGGTTCCATTCGCGCGGCCGAGCTGCGAGCGAGCTACGCACCCGATGTGCGGCTGCTCGGCACCACCATCGGTGGCACGCCTGGCGACCTGGTGGCAGAGGCCTGGTATGCGACCCAAGCGGAACCCGGGCTCACCGGTACGAGCAACTTCACCATGTGGCTCGGCTTCGCGAGTCTGGCCCGGGAGTATCCGGACGTCTTCGATCCCGCCGATCTGCTGACCACCGAGGGGCAGCAGATCATCAAAGACGTCCGAAGTCGTTGCTACGCAACCATTGCACTCACCGGTGTCTACCGACCCATCAGTGCCTACTACCAGCCCGGCAAGTCGCTGGAATCGTCGCCGGGGATCCTTCGAGTCCTGCAGGACAACAGCTTGGGCAGATACCTTCCGGATACACCGATCCTGTGGTGGCACGGCCTGTGGGATGAACTGATCCCACCGTCGGTAGTGCTGCCGACGGTCCAAAGCTATTGGGAGCGTGGCGCGGATCTGCGCTTCTACACCGTTCCGGTCCCCGAACACATCGTCAATGCCGTCACCGGCTGGCCGCCCGCGGTGGCCTGGACCAGCGCGGTGCTGCGCGGCCTGCCGCCGGGGCCGAAGTTCAAGGCGGATTTCCAGCCGCTGCCGCCCGGCTTTCCCGGAAGCTGAAAACGGCTGTGTCCGAACCGGTGATCGCAAAATGTTGCCGGTATCGGTCGGGTGTAGTGGCCAGCTGCCGCGAGAAGACCCGGTGCAGCGTCTCACCGTATTTGTAGCCGACCGCTTTGGCGATCGCGACAACCGTCAGATCTGTCGTCTCGAGCAGTCGCCGGGCCGCCTCGACACGTAGATTCTCCACGAAAGCAGCTGGCGTACTGCCGGTTTCGGAACGAAAGGCGCGGGCGAAGGCGCGCTCGCTCAATCCCGCCCTCGCTGCCAACGCGGCGACACTCAAGTCTTCGTCCAAATGGTCGGGCAGCCATTGCTGCACCGCCCGGATCGCCGGGGTGCGCGCGGGCTGCGCACGTAGTTGGGCGCTGAATTGCGCTTGGCCGCCGGGTCTTCGGGTGAAGACGACGAACCATCTGGCAATCAACTGCGCCACCTCGGTGCCGTGATCCGCCTCGACCAGGGCGAGCGCGAGATCGATGCTCGCGGTGACCCCCGCCGAGGTCCACCGGTTGCCATCGTTGACGTAGATCCGATCCGGCTCGACCAGCACCCGGGGGAAACGCTCGGCCATCACCGCACACGCGCCCCAATGCGTTGTCGCACGATAACCGTCGAGCAATCCGGCACCGGCCAGCAGGAGCGAACCGGCGCATACCGACGCCACCCGCCGCGATCGCCGGGCAATGGCCGGAAGCTCGCGCACCACCTGGGCGGATACCGACGAGACGAAGGCGCCGTTTCCACCGATCACGATCATGGTGTCGATCTCGTCGTCACCGGTGGCGATCTCGGGCAGGGCATGTTCGACATGCATCCTCAGACCACCCTCCACCGCGACGGTGCCCGCCCGCGGCGATGCCGTCACTACGTGGTAGGCCGGTGCGCCGAGGATGGCGTTGGCGGCACCGAAAATGTCCATGGGACCGGCCAATTCGATCAGCTGGATGCCGTCGTAGACCACGAGGACAATCGTGCGGGGCGTCGACACGTCCCTATCATCACCGCACACCCCCAGGGCTGTCACGGCAATGTGCAGTCCGATCACCCCGCGTGCCGGACCGGCGCGACCACACCGGCGGCATGCCGTCCGAGGAAGGGAATGATCAGATCGGCGACGCGGTCACCGAACTGCGCGTGCGGATAGTGCCCGGCGTTCTCGATGACGACCACCTTGCCGATGCCCATGGGCATGGCCGCGACGATCGCCATGGCTTCGGCCTTCGGGTCCGGGAAATCGGGATCCTCGGCACCCATGATCAGCAGCGCGGGCCGGTGCACCTGCGACAGCGCCGCCTCGGCATCGGCCGGAGTGGTCTTACCGGCCTTGCGGAACTCGCGCCACCGACCGGGTTCGCGCAGGGTCGTCAGCACGCCGTCGAGGTAGCTCGGAAAGTCCTCGGGCTTGGTCGGATACGCGATATCGAGGTACCCGCGCCACAACCGAGGCGAGCCCAACAGCAGCGTGCCCATCAACCGCACCAGACCGCGCCGGTATCGCGGCACCGTCCACAGAGCACCGATATCCAGTCGCTGCCTCTTGGTGAACGGGTTGATCTCGACGATGGCACTGACCAATTCGGGCGCCTCGGCCGCGGCAATGGTCGCCGCGCCGCCGGACAGAGAGTGGCCGACGATTACCGCCGGGCCGCCGAAATGCCTTATCACACTGAGCAGATCGCCCGCGACATCGGTTCGGTTGATGGCCGCCTTGCCGGTCACCGACGGCCAGCCGGGGCTGGATTCGCCGTGCCCGCGCAGGTCGGCATTCACCACCTGGTAGCCCGCGGCGACCAGTCGCGGTACGAGATGGCGATAGTCGTGCCGGGAGGTTCCGATGCCGTGCGAGAGCACCACCAGCGGTCCGTCCCCAACGACATCACAGGCTATCCGGCCCTCCTCGAATGTCACGAACTCGGTCATTTGTCTTACCTTCCAGGCGTTTTCGAAAGGTCGCGTGACGCGCGATGTGCTCGAATTGAACGCCGGAATCGCCCCTTTGTCGGTAGCCCCGACCGGATCGGTCAGATAGACAGCGGATTTCGTCAGTCCCTGATCCAACCGGCCCGACCGGCTGTTAGCGCACCTCAGCGCGAGCTACCTTGCAGCTAGCACAGCGGCTAAGATGTGATTGGCGTCACATTTTATAGGTCGGGGCAACGATACCGAGGAGGACAATCATGTCCGGACTGGTGCAAAAGAGTTTCGACAAGCCCGAAGAGACCCGCTTGTTCGAGGAAGGCAAGGGCAAACTCGATCTGGTCAATCTCGACGGCGGCCCGGTCGGCCGAGCGGTTTTCGAACCCGGTTGGCGGTGGTCGCAGCACGTCAAGCCGATCGCCCAGACCGACAGTTGCGAAGCAGCCCATATGGGCTACTGCCTCTCGGGCCGACTGATGGTGGCCATGAACGACGGCGAACAACAGGAATACGGCCCCGGCGACTTCATGATCGTCGCACCCGGACACGATGCCTGGGTCGTGGGCGATGAACCGTGCGTCATGCTCGACTGGCAGGGTGTCGCCGACTACGCCAAGCGGTGAGCACTCAGTCCCAACTCGGCGCGGCGTCGTAGCGGCGGCGCATCTGACGGCGACGGTAGAACACCTCGTCCACCGAGAGCGTCGTGGTGGTCACCGGCGCCAAGCGGATGTTCAGGCCGAGTTCCCTGATGCGATGCTCCAGATCGATGCGGCGCTCCGGCGGCAGGTTGGACCACATCGTCTCGAAGCGGCCACGAACCGGAGTGTCGGCGGCGGCGATCAGGTCCAGCAGCAGCGGCCAGTAGTGGGCCTCGGTGGCGATGCCGGGCAATGCGGACACCATCGCATCGTTCATCTGCGCGAGCAGCGCTATCATCCGGCGCTGGATGCCGGCGTCGGCGTGTGCCATCAGGCTGAAAAGTCCACGCCAGAGGTCGGATTCGATGCGGCCCTCCAGGCTGCCGACCAGTCCGGCCAGCGCCGCGTCGTTCGCGATGATCGGATTCGCCGCCAGGGCCCCCAGGGCCCACTTGCTCAGCCGTCCGATGAAGGTCAGCAGCTCCGGTGCCGCACCGGCCCGGAGATAGGTCGCGATGAGATTGCCGATCATTTCGGTGGACCCGACGCTGAGCAGAACATCGCCGATCGACGCGGACAGATCGGCCTCGCAGCGCGCGAACGTGGACAGCGCGGCCAACTGCAGTCCCGTCGACCCGGTGAGCACGGTGTGCACCATCCGCGGAACCCGCTGCCGCGGCCCGGCCAGCAGTTGACGAAAGATGGCGCTCACACCTGTGACGGAATAGGCGTATGCGGCGGAGAAGATCAGGCCCTCGTCATCGAGCACGCCCTGTTCGAAGGCCACACACAGGGTCGGTGTGGCGAAGGCGTCGAGGAACGGTCCCGCTGTGATGTAGTCCTTGCGGGCCAACATTTCGTTGAGAATCCGCACGATGGGTTCCGGCGGTGCCACCTCGGCGAGCTGGCCGACAGTGCGCGGATCCATATACGGCGCACAGTCGGCCACATACGCGGGCGCCAGCATGGCAACCGTCTCGGCTGCCTTCTTCGGATGATCGACACCGACCGCACCCGCGGCCCGACCCGTCATCATCGGCGGCACGAGGCGCTGCACCAGCGGCATCGAGATGCGCAGCGGAATGATCGGCACCAGTTTGCTGATCCGCTCGAACGTCTCATTGTGCTGGTCGAAGATCAGTCCCGCCAGCCGTTCCTGGAGTTCGTGCAGATTCTCACTGCCCAACCGCTCCAGATGCGCAAGTCGCTCCACTGGCGCATGCAAAGTCCGTGACAGCAGGACGATCTGGGCACCGGTTACCAGATCACTCATCAGCCGAGCCGGCTCCCGAACATGATCTTCTTCGTCACCGCACGGAACGGTCGGGGCAGCGCGCCGACCATCTCATCGACGGCCTCGATGAGCGCCGCCGTCTCGAGTTGCTTAGCCGCGCGGAACATCTCGAGCAGTTCGGCGGCCTCCTGTTCGGTGATCAGCCCGGTTGCCGCCAGCGGCCCGCGTAGTTCGTGTTCTAGGTCGGTCCTGGCGGTCATAGGGCTACCCGTTTCTTCATCTATCGCAACGTCGATCACTCGTGAAAGCCCCGAGCATAGGGGTCTCGGCGACCGGGCGGGGCAGTGCGTAAAGAATTCGTTATCCAAAGATCTTCATAACTTTTTTGAAAGGGATGGCTTCCTTTTTATTTGTGCCGCAAGACAACTCGGGTTTTGTTCTCAGTCACGGGAAGTTGCGCGTTCGGCTGTGTGCGCACATCTGTTTGTATCTGGGCATGATGGATCGGTGTCGGCTCGCCAAGGTCCATTCCTGCCTCGGGAGCCACACATGCCCACGTCCGGCCTGACGCGCCGGTCGTTTCTCGGCGCGACGGGTATCGGCACCCTCGCGCTCACCGCCGCGTGCACCGGCTTCGCCACCACGGGAAGTGGCGGCATGCTCTTTCTCTCCACGCAATTCCGCCCCGCCGACGAGGCCGAGCGGTTTCGCAACCTGCTCGGCAAGACGGCACCGGGCGTCAGCTATGTGACCATCGAGGAGAGTCCGTTCGCGAGTCAGGTGCGCAGCCAGGTCGGGGCGGGCTCGACGCAGGTCGGTCTGCTCGGCGGGTTGCACGGCGATATCGCACCGCTGGCCGACGGCTATCTCGAGGATCTCACCGGCCTGCTCTCCGATCTCGGCAACCGCGGCTGGCCCGCCGCCTACCTGCAACTGGCGCGCGCCGGTACCGACCGGACGTGGTACATCCCTTGGGCCACAGCCAGTTACGTACTCGCCGCGCACGCCGACGCACTGCAACACCTGCCGTCGGGCGCGGATGCCACGGCCCTGACCTACGACCAGTTCCTCGACTGGGCGATCGCCGCGCGCCGCGCCAATGGCAACCGACCGATGCTCGGACTGCCCGCCGGGCCGAAAGGACTGCTGCATCGCTTCACCCAGGGTTATCTGCTGCCGTCGTTCACGGCCGGTCAGATCACCACGTTCCGCTCGGCGGAGGCCGTGACGGCCTGGCAGTACTTCCGCGAACTGTGGGCCAATTGCGCACAGTCGAGTACGAATTACGACTTCATGCAGGAGCCGCTGGCCAGTGGCGAGGTACGCATGGCCTGGGACCACGTCGTGCGCCTGGTGCACGCGCCCGAACACGACCCGCAGGATTGGCGCATGCTGCCCGCACCGCGGGGCAAACACGGTCTCGGCTATATGGCCGTGGTCGCCGGGCTCGCGATTCCCAAGCGCAGCACCGATGCCGAACTCGCGCAGCGCACCATCAGCGCGCTGACCAAACCGGAAGCCCAGATCGAACTGCTGCGCTCCAATGGCTTCTTCCCGTCGGTCGACACCATCATCCCGGACGATCTGCCCCCGGCGGTCGAACTCGAGGCCGATGCCGTGCACCGGCAGCAGCAGGCACAGGGCGCGATCCTGTCGCTGCCGCCGGTCGGTCTCGGTCAGCGCGAGGGTGAGGTGAGCAAGGTGTTCAAGGACAGCTTCCGCTCGATTGTGTTGGACGGCGCCGATATTCGAGCCACACTCGATCAACAGGCGCGGGTGCTGCAGGGCATTCTCGACGAGCTGAAGGTGCCGTGCTGGGCACCGGATCCCGTCGCCGACGTCTGCGGGGTGGGGTAGGTATGCGAGCGCGTCTCGGTTCCCCGTGGATTCTGCTGCTGCCCTCGATCGTGCTGCTTGCGGCGTTGTTCGGTTGGCCATTGGTTCGGGCGGTCTTCGACGCGTTCAGCGACGATCACGGCTTCACGATCGCGCACTGGCGGCGCTTGTTCGACGATCCGTATTTCCTTACCTCGCTGCGCAATACGCTGCTGTTGATCGTGATCGTGGTGCCGATCCAGTTGGTGCTCGCGGTTGGTATGGCGCTGCTGATGCAGGCGCGGCCGCGGTTCGCGAGCGGTCACTTCTACCTGTGGTGCGTGCCGCTGGCGATCTCCGAACTGGCCGCCGGACTGGTGTGGTTGTCGATCTTCGCCAGTCGCGGATACCTCAACTCACTGCTGGTCTGGCTCGGGCTGTCCGAGGACGGCGTGCAGTGGTTGAACTATCAGCACACCGGCACCATGCTGCTCGCGGTGGTGATCGCCGAGATCTGGCGGGCGACCTCGCTGGTCTTCGTCATCGTGGTGGCGGGCGTGCAGCTGATTCCGCGAGATTACGACGAGGCCGCCCAGGTGTTCGGCGCGAACTTCTGGCAGCGGCTCCGGCACGTGACGCTGCCCCAGCTCGGACCGAGTCTGCAGGTCGCGCTGATCCTGCGCACCATTCTCGCGTTGCAGGCCTTCGCCGTGGCGCAGGCTCTCACCGGGCGCGACTTTCCGCTGCTGGTCGGCGAAACCTACGAGTGGTACTCGAATCTGCAGAATCCGGCGGTGGCGAGCGCGGTTTCGCTTGTGGTGCTGGTCATCTCGCTCGGGACCGCGGTGTTCTATCTGCGGACGGTCAGGGCGCCGGAGGGGTCGCGATGAGCGAGACCAGGGTGCTACCGCCGATCGATCGCGCACCGCTGCGCCGACGCCGGTGGCGGGCCATCGGAGTGCAGGTGGCGTGCATCGCGGTGACGCTGTTCATGGCGCTGCCGATCGTGCTGATCGGACTCGCCGCGGTGTCCTCGCGCGAGGCGCTGAACGAGTTCCCGAAACCATTGCTGCCCAGCGAATTCTCCACCGAGACGCTGCAGTCATTTTTCCGCGCCACCGGAACCGTTCCAGCACTGGGCAACTCGGTGCTCGTCGGGCTCTACACGGTCTTCTGGTCGCTGGTCATCGGCGCGCCCGCCGGATATGCGTTGGCCCGCAATGTTTTCCGCGGCAAGGACACCTATCAGATATTCATCCTGTTCGTGCGGGCGCTGCCGATCGTAGTGCTCTCGGTGCCGCTGGCCACGATGTTCCTGCGGCTGGACGTTTACGACACCGTCTTCGCGGTCACGCTCGTGCACACCACGCTAGCGCTGCCGACCACCGTGCTCATTACCGCGAGCATTTTCGTCGCGGTACCGGCCGATCTCGAGGAGGCGGCGCGCGTATTCGGTTGCACACGCTGGCAGGCGGCGCGCAAAGTCGTTGTGCCGCTGGCGCTTCCCGGGCTCGCGGCATCGTCGATCTTCACCTTCGTGCTGTCGTGGAACGAGATCCTCGGCGCGACCATCGTGACGCTCGGACATCGCACGCTGCCCGCGCAGGTGCTCACCACGCTCGGTGAGGCGTCGACGCCGTACCGGTTCGCGGGCGGGTTCGCGCTGATCATTCCGGCGCTGGTCTTCATCTTCGTGATGCGGCGCTACCTGGTGAACATGTGGGGGACGACGCTGAGATGACAGAGGTTGGGATGACAGAGGTTGGAATGACAGGGGTGTACGGCATATGGCCGAGGTGATTCTGCGGGATCTGGTGAAGACCTACCCCGGCAGCACGACGCGCGCCACCGACCAGGTCTCGCTCGAGACCGCCGACGGCGAATTCATGGTGCTGCTCGGGCCCTCCGGCTGCGGTAAGACGACGCTGCTGCGCATGATCGCCGGGCTGGAACTGCCCGACTCGGGGCAGATCGTGATCGGCGGCAAGGATGTCACCTACCTCGAACCGCGGCGGCGCAATCTGTCGATGGTGTTCCAGTCCTACGCCGTCTTCCCGAATAAGAAGGTCGCCGACAATATCGGCTTCGGTCTGCGGGTGCACGGCGTGCCAACCGAGGAGATCCGACGCAAGGTCGCATGGGCCGCGGATCTGCTGCAGCTCACGCCGTACCTGGATCGGTACCCGGCGAAGTTGTCCGGCGGCCAACGCCAGCGCGTCGCGGTGGCACGCGCGATCGTCATGGATGCCGATGTGCTGCTCATGGACGAGCCGCTATCCAATCTGGATGCGCTGCTGCGACTTTCGTTTCGGGCCGAGCTGAAGAAGTTGGTCGGCGAGCTCGGCACCACCACGATCTATGTCACCCATGATCAGGTCGAAGCGCTGTCGCTCGGCGATCGCGTCGCGGTCATGCGCGACGGGCTGATCGTCCAATGCGGTTCGCCGACAGCGGTTTACGACGGACCGGCGACCGAATTCGTCGGTGGATTCCTCGGCAGCCCCCCGATGAACTTCCTCACCGGGATCGTCGACATCGGCGAGGCCGGACCGCATATCGATCTCGGCGGGCAGGCACTATCGGTGCCCGCCGCGCTCGCATCGTTCAACGGTAAGAAGCTCAACCTCGGCATCCGGCCCGAGGCCATTGTCGTCGGCGCCGAAGCGGGCACCGATTCGGTGCGCGCCGAACTCCAGGTGCTGGAGCCGCTCGGCTCGTCCACCCTGCTGACCACCGATGTCAGCGGCCAGACCGTCAAGATTCAGACGCAGCCCGGCTTCCGGGCCGACCAGGGCGATGCGCTGAACCTGCACCTGCCGGCGCAGGCCTGTCGCTGGTACGACCCGGAAACCGGATTATTGCTGGAGAGCTCAGTGTAGATATCCGGTCGAAACTTCGCCGTATCCGATCAATTCGACGCCCGAATACTGTGGAGTCAATCCCTCCATGGGTACCGGTGCGCCATCGAGAGTCAGTTTTGCCTGCTGCAAGATGCGGCAGCTCGGTGAACAAATATTGTGGATGGCCATCGCGCGCCGCGCCTGCCCCGGCGTCAATTCACCCGGATCGGTGAAACAGTCGCCGATATTGGAGATTATCGATCGCATTATCGGCTAACCAACTCTCACGGGCACGGCTGATACTTGCACGATCCGACCACGGCCGGCGGTGAGCGACACCAAGGCGATATTGCCGATAGCGGTAATCAGTGGACCCGCGACCGTAGCGAATTGATATCCACTCGCCAGCAGCACTCCCAGTACACCGAGCGCACCAGCGAAGGCATTCGCGGCGAACATTTGCCAGGTTTCTTCCTGAGGCTTCGACCAGGCGTGCCGCAGCGTCGGAATGGTGGCGATGAGATTGGCGCAGATAGCCACCACCGCACCGAACGTCTTCTCCGATATTTCCACCGTGACCAGTACACATGCGATGGAAGAGAGCAAACAAGCCCAATCGATATTGTCCCCGGGTCGCAGACTCACGCCACGGCGCAGACCGAGGGCGATAACGGCGACATTCATACTCGCCGACGCAGCATTGATGCCGGCCGCAAGATATGCGCCCGCCAGATATGCGACCACCGCGAATACGATATTGGCAGTACACCAGGCCACCCAAGACGCCATCCGCGGTCGCGTGACGCCGTCCATAATTCCGACCAGATATGCGACCACTCCATACAGTGAGATGCCGACGCTCACCAAAGCTGCCGACGTACTCGGACTCCAGAACTCACTCACGTGCACCATTCCTCGTTTTTCGCGCAGACATGCGCAAGACAGCCACAACCGGCAATTCAACCCGCATGCGAACACACCGAAGGAGACAAATCCGGTGCGACGATGGGGACCGTATCTGCCGTGGATGAACACTTCGGGATGATTTGTTCGTTCGCGATTGAAACTATCGTTACACGGAGGTTCCGGCGCGACAAACGCGACAGGTCGGCCGTAACGAACTTTTACGTCGGTAACTGACGCTTAACAGGATTGGTTACTGAGCTCACATCGATGCGGAATCGACATCAACGAGCGCGGTTTCGAGGGCAGACACACGAAGACCCCAGCCGTAGCTGGGGTCTCCCGTGGTTACGCCGACCGTTGTGCGAGTCGAAACCTCTGCACCCCGGCCTCGGTAGTGAGCCTGCCACACTTGCCGGGAATCGTCGCGCCGAGCGTGACGCCTGCGGGACGTCGCAGCGCGCGTGCATCTGTAAGTCCGGTTGAGTCGCTCCCGACCAGGCAATATCCATCGACCGAAGCTTTGCTAAGATAACGAAACGGCAACTTCGTGATCATCCCGTGTCCGAACTGTTCGACTCGGAATGTAGGGCTCATGACAGGATCCCGATGGATCATGCAGCCGCAGTGCCGTTTTCGAGTTCGGCAACCGAAGAGCGCCGGGCTCGGACTACCGTGGCAGCAATGACCGCTCACCCTGCTGGAGGCCTTTTTGCGCAGCATCGCCCGCATATTGCTCCTCATCTCAGCGCTCCTCGGCATCGCCATGCCGACTTTGCCCGCCGCGTTCGGCGCACCGGTCACCGATGACTTCACTGCCGGAAAGATTGACGAGTTGCTGGCAGTGCGGACTGCCTCGCCGGGCTCGAGCAAGGGTGAGCTGATCGAACGCTTGTCGGCTCGCCTGCTCGGGACGCCGTATGGCGCGGATATGCTCATCGGCTCGGCGGACCAGCCCGAACAGTTGGTCATCGACCTGCGGCGGGTGGACTGCTTCACCTATCTCGACTATGTCCAGGCGCTCAGCAGGTCCAACGATCGCGACCAGTTCGTCGCGAATCTGATCGCGACCCGCTACACCGACAGCCGCGTCGAGTTCCAGCAGCGTAAGCACTTCTTCAGCGATTGGTCGCATACCGCGCGCATCGCGGCCACCGATATCACCGGCACGCTGAGCCCGACCGCGGTGACCGTCACCAAACACCTCAACGCGAAAGCCGATGGCGGAATGTATCTTCCAGGCGTGCCGGTGGTCGATCGCGATATCACCTACATCCCCAGTGCCGCAGTAGACGAGGGCGTCATCGGTGGGCTCCGCACCGGTGACTACATCGGCGCCTACGCCGACCAGCCGGGACTCGATGTCACCCACGTCGGAATCTTCGTCATGACACCGAGCGGCCCGGTCTTCCGCAACGCATCCTCACTCGCCGCAAACAACAAGGTGGTCGACTCCCCCTTCGCCGAATACGTGCGCACGACCCCGGGCATCATGGTGCTGCGCGCGCAGTAGCCGCACATCCGTCCGGGGTGTGATCAGTCCGAGGTCGGCATCGTGGCGGCGATACAGCGGTGACCATGGACCTTCGAGAACGGGCGTAAGGCCCATATCGAGCGGCACAGGACGCGAAGACACTCGATGGTATGACCCATACCAGCGCTTCTCCCGTACGTTCGGTGCCGGACCACCAGACAGTGCTGGCGGCGATGCGCTTGGCCAGCCGAGCACCGTCGCTGCACAACACCCAGCCGTGGCGTTGGATCTTCGACGGGGTCCGACTGCAGCTGTATCGCGACGACGACCGCCTGCTGACCTCAGCAGATCCACTCGGTCGACAGCTGGTGATCAGCTGTGGCGCGATGCTGCATCACGTGCGTACCGCCTTTGCCGCCAAGCGGTGGCACACCGATACCACGCGGCTGCCCGATGCCGGGCGCTCCGACTACCTCGCGGTTATCGAGTTCCGGCCCTGGCCCGATCCGCCGGACGGCGTGCTGGCCCGTGCCGGCGCCATCGATCGGCGACGTACCGACCGACTGCCGCTGCTCGCGCCGACCGGCCTGTCACAGCTCCTGCACACCGGAAGAATGCTGGTGACACCGCACGACCTCGCACTCGATGTCCTGGACGAGAGTGCCCGCGCGAAACTGGCAGGTGCCTCCGACCACGCCACCGCGGTCCGCCGCTACGACACGGAATACCAAACCGAATTGCATTGGTGGGCTGGACATTCCGGCGACCTGGAAGGTGTCCCGCGCGAATCCTTGGTCTCCGATGCCGAATTCGCCCGCGTCAGTGTGGGACGCGCCTTCCCGGCGGCGCCGCATTCGGCCCGCCGCGGCGATCTCGAGGACCAGGCGCGACTGTTGGTGCTCAGCTCACCCGGCGAGTCGGTCACCGCGTGGCTGCACACCGGCGAAGCACTTTCCGCTCTCCTGCTGGAATGCACGACCGCCGGACTGGCAAGTTGCTCGATGACCCACATCACCGAAATGCCCTCGGCCCGAAAGATTATCGCCGGCATGCTCGCCCACCCCGGCATCCCGCAGGTAATGATCCGAGTCGGCACCGCACCCGACGACGAACCCGAAACCCCACCGGCACCGCGCCGCCCGCTCACCGACATCCTGACGATGCAGCCTTGAATCGAATACCACCAGCGTGCTGGAGCCGCGGCCGGACGGTGCGCGCCGGGCAGGCGGGCGACGATATCGGCGCGGGCATGCCGGCGCTCTACAAGCTGGCCGCCCGCGCCGGACTCGCCCCGGCCGGCCCCCGTCGACGATCTGTCCGGCAGCTCGAGATCTCGAGCGGTTCGGTCGACACACAGGTGCCCGGACCGACGTCGGTGGCCGCATGATGCTCTGCCGCGACCTGCTGTTTCGCCCGGTGTGACATGGGATACACCACCGGAGCAGAATACGCATTATGGAAGACAAATCGACCGTGTCCGGCCAGCCGCCGGTGACGGAAACTTTGTCTCAGCTGCGGCTGCGTGAACTGCTCGGCGAGGTCCAAGAACGCATCGCCCAGATTGTCGGTGTCCGCGATCAGATGGACCGTCTGATCGAGGCGATGCTGGTGGTAACCGCCGGATTGGACCTGGACAACACGCTGCGCTCGATCGTGCACACCGCCATCGAGCTGGTCGACTCCGAATACGGCGCGCTCGGCGTCCGCGAAACCGACGAGACCAGCAACGAGCTCGCCGAATTCGTCTACGAGGGTATCGACGACCGGACTCGGGTCATGATCGGCGATCTGCCGCGCGGTCACGGTGTCCTCGGCCTGCTCTTCGAACAACCGAAACCCATTCGGCTGCTGGATCTTTCGAAGCATCCATCATCGGTCGGCTTTCCCGCTCACCACCCGCCGATGCATTCCTTCCTCGGCGTACCGGTGAAGGTGCGCGACGAGATCTTCGGCAACCTGTACCTGACCGAGAAGGCCGGTGGTCAGGAATTCACCGAGGACGACGAAGTCGTGGTGCAGGCGCTGGCCGCCGCCGCGGGTATCGCCATCGCCAACGCCCGCCTCTACGAACAATCCCGGACCCGCCAGCAATGGCTGGAGGCCAATCGCGATGTCGCTACCGAACTGCTCGCCGGCGGTGAACCGAATGAGGTGCTGGAGCTGGTCGCCGACCGGGCGCTGCAACTGACCCAATCGGCGTGCAGCTTCCTCGCACTCCCCGAAGATCCGGATATTCCACCCGACGAGGTGACCGACCTGGTCGTCGTCGCCGCGGCCGGTGTCGATGCGCACAAGCTGACCGGACAACGCATTCCGATAAACGAGTCGGACTCGGGCATCGCATTTCGGGACAACCGGGTCCTGGCGGTCGACCGGCTGAAATACAGCCTGCGGTTCGGTAAGCCGACCGAATTCGGTCCGGCGCTGGTACTGCCGCTGCGGGCCGAACAGACGGTCATCGGTGTGCTCACGATCCTGCGCCCACCGGGGTCCGGGCCGCTCGACACCGCCGGGCAGGCAATGATGGCTGCCTTCTCCGCCCAAGCCGCACTGGCACTTCAACTGGCCCAGAGCCAGCGCCGCAACCGCGAACTCGATGTGCTCTCCGACCGCGACCGGATCGCGCGCGATCTGCACGACCACGTGATCCAGCGCCTCTTCGCGGTCGGTCTCTCGCTGCAGAGCACCGCCCAGCGGGCCCGGGTACCCGAGGTCAAATCTCGGCTCACCGAGACCATTCAGGACATCCAGTCGATCGTGCAGGAAATCCGGCATTCGATCTTCGATCTGCACAGCAGCACCGCCGCGGATGCCCCGACGCTGCGCAAGCGGTTGCACAGCATCATCGCCGAAATGATCGGAGAAAGCGGGTTGCGCACCACGGTTCGGCTGGCAGGACCGGTCTCGGTGTTGGAGCCGCCGCTGTCCGAGGACGTCGAGGCGGTGCTGCGCGAGGCGGTGAGCAATGCGGTGCGGCACGCGTCGGCGACGACGGTATCGGTCCAGCTGCGGGTGCGCGACGATGTCACCATCGAGATCATCGACGACGGTGTCGGCATACCCGACGACTTCGAGCGCATGAGCGGATTGGCGAATCTGGCGGCCCGCGCAGAGCAGGCGGGCGGCAGCTTCAGCATTACCAACGGCGAGGACGCAGGCACGGTGTTGCACTGGTCGGCGCCGCTGCCCTGAGCTGGCTTGCCGGGCTCAACCCTTCGCATGAGCGGTCTTTGGACCCTGTGGTTTGTGACCAACGCCAGGCGTGCGCGAGGGCCTCGGATTCCTAACCTACGAGTAGCCGATCTATCGGAAACCCGAAGGGAAACCGACGATGACCACCCAGCACCACGATCCACATCGGCTGGCGTCGGCCGAAGTAGTGGTCGGAACCGACAGCTCCGAAGCGGCCGATCTCGCCGTCCGATGGGCCGCCGAAACCGCCTCCCAGCGGGGTCGACGTCTGCGCATTGTGCACGGTCTAGACCTCGCGGCAGCGGGGTCGGTCTACGGGATCTACGACGTGATCATGCCGCCGGTTATCGATGCGATCCGACGCGAAGGCGCGGACATGCTGCGTAGGGCCTGCCGAATGGCCCATCAGGTCGATCCGGATCTGATCGTGGAAACCGAACTTTCCGAAGCCAATCCGGCACATCTATTGATCGAGCTCTCCGAGGCGGCGCATCTGGTCGCGATCGGCACGGCGGGTTCCGGTGGCACCCTGAGCTATCTCGGATCGACGCTGCTCGCGGTCGTAAGCCATGGCCGCGGCGCGATCGTGGTCGTGCGTGACACCGGCGCCGAACAGCGGACCCGACGCGTCGGCCCGGTCGTGCTCGGCGCCGACGGCGGACCGGTCAACGCGGGTGCCGTCGGGGCCGCTTTCGCCGAAGCCAGCGAACGCAGAACCCGACTCGTCGCCGTCCACGCTTGGAGCGACCTGGATTTCGGCCGCTTCACCGGACTCCCCTACGCCGTCTGCCATCACGACGCCGAGACCGCCGGACAGGCGATCCTGACCGAACAGCTCACCGGCTGGCAGGAGAAGTACCCGGACGTGCAGGTCATCCGCAAGGTGTACCTGTCGGGGCCGCGGCAGGCACTGCGCGAATGGTCGCGTTCGGCGCAGCTGCTCGTCGTCGGCAGCCGAGGGCGCGGTGGATTCCGCGGACTGTTGCTCGGCTCCACCACCGATGAGCTGGTGCAGACCGCGCACTGCCCGGTCATGGTCGTCCGCCCGCAGTAGAGCGCGGTACTCACCTGGTCCGAAGCAAGCTCGGCGCTGACCCCGTCCGCCGCAAGCGCGCGCGGCGAGTTCCCAGGGTGCGTTAATCGGGGCGCACGGTGATGTTCACATCCTGTTTACGATGTCGGGATGCTGATTCAGGACGCGCAGGAGAGATCGGTCGCACCTGCGGGGGAAGTGGGGACGGCGCGTCCGTGGCGATCTCGGTTGATCTGGGGCAGTTTCGTCGGCGCGGTTGTGGTGCTGGTCGCGGGGCAGTTGATGGCCGTGCATATCAATGCGCTCGGCCCGTTGACCAGTCTTTCTTGGGACTATGTCGGACGACCCAAGTCGGCGACGACGCCGTGGGCCGGGTTTCTGTTGGCGCTGATCGGCGTCTCCTGGAATGTGCGGGTGCGTGCGCTGGCCGCGGCGGTCGGCATCGATGTGGTCTTCGTGATCATTCGGGCAATCGAGGGGCGGCTGTTCACGGTCGGCAACGGTCCGACCATTGTGCTCACCGCGCTTGCGGTGATCGCGGCCGTGCGCTGGACCGGTGCTCGGCGCGAAACCGCGCTGCGCACAATCGCTCTCGGTGCACTGCTGATCCTGGCGACCAAGGTCGGCGAGATCTGGCTGGACATCACCGCATGGGCCTGCCCGACTGTGCTCGATCCCTATGCCGAACTTGCCGATCACGCGCTCGGCAATCCGTCGTGGCTCATCGGACAGGCGCTCGACGCGGCGGGACCGGTGCCGCTGGGTGTGGTGCGCTGGGTGTATTTCGAACTGCCGGTCGCGGCCATCGTGGTCGCCGCGTGGCAGCTGCGGGGCGTGACCGCGGGTGTGTGGCCGCGGCACTATCTGGTGCGCACATTCCTGACGCTCGGCGTGGTCGGCCCGCTGTTCTATGTGGTCTTCCCCGTGGTTGGGCCGGTGCTCGCATTCGGCCCGCAGGGGCAGGGTTTCGAGCTCGCCGATGTCTGGCCGAATATCGTTCCGGCACTGCCGTCCTCGGTCGATTCGATGCAATTCGACGGCATCACACCGCGTAACTGCATGCCGTCACTGCATACGGCGTGGGCGCTGTCGCTGTTCATCCATTCTCGGCGCGGGCCGCTCTGGTTACGCTGGGGTGGTGCGTTCTGGCTGGTCTGCACCCTCGTCGCGACGCTCGGCCTCGGTGCTCACTATGGCGTCGACCTCGTAGCGGGCGCGGCGCTTTGCCTGACCGTCGAATCCGTCCTGCGTGATCCGGACCGGGGTTGGGACCGCGGTCGAGTGCAGGTCGTCGCCTTCGGTATCGCGATGTTCGCAGGGGTGCTGCTGTGCGTACGTTTCCTCGCGCTACCGATGGCGAGTTACCCGTTCCCGTTCGGGGTCGCGATCCTCGGCGTATTCGCCGCGCTGGCGTTCACCTTCTACCGGACCTGGTTCGCGCAGGAGCTCTCGGACGCCTCGGAAAAGGCCGAAAAGGTACTGAACCGCTGATTTGTGCGCAGCGTGCCGGTCATCGCGCCGTCCGGTAGGCGACGGTGCCGCCGCCCGCTGCGGACCCGAAACCCATTGCGCGCCAGCACTGATGAAATCGCCTTTTCGCGCAATCCCCGCTCTGTGCCGTCTCCCGTGCCAGACTGACGGCGTGAGTGAGCAGGACGGCACCGAGAAGACCCGCCCACCGACCCGCGATCGCGGCGACGCGATCGGCGCCGGACTCATCTGGCTGGCGAAATGGTCGCTGTGCATTGTCGCGATCGCGGCGGGCGCGTGGGTGCTCGGGACCGTCGTCGCCGCCCTCTGGGTGGTACTGCTGCCGCTCGCGCTGGCACTGATCGTCGCGACAATACTGTGGCCGCCGACCCGCTGGCTCACAGCGCACGGCTTTCGGCCTGGCGCCGCGGCATCGGTCACCCTGCTCGGATTCATCGGAGTCCTCGCCGGTGTCATCGCGCTGATCGTCCCGTCGGTCGTGGACCAAGCCCCGGAACTGGCCGATAAATCCACCGAGGGCGTCAATAAGGTGCGTGACTGGCTGCACGGTCCGCCGCTGCGCATCCGCGACGAGCAGTTGCAAGCCGCGGTGGAGGCGATCACGCAGCGGCTGAAGTCCAGTTCGGAACAGATCGCCTCCGGCGTCTTCACCGGCGTGACCACCGCGACCTCCACGCTGGTGACGCTGTTCCTGGTGCTGGTACTGGCGTTCTTCTTCATCAAAGACGGTCCACGGCTGCTGCCGTGGCTGCACGCCGTACTCGGTAGCCGCGGCGGCAGGCACCTCGAGGAGGTGCTGAACCGGATCTGGTCCACCCTCGGCGGATTCATCCGCGTCCAGGCGCTGGTGAGTCTGATCGACGCGGTATTCATCGGCGCCGGGCTGGTGATCATGCACGTCCCCCTGGCATTCGTGCTCGCGGTAATCACCTTCATGGGCGGTTTCGTGCCGATGGTCGGCGCATTCGTCGCCGGGGCGCTGGCGGTGCTAGTGGCACTGGTCGGCAATAGCGTGACCACAGCGCTGATCGTGCTCGGCATAATCATCGCCGTCCAGCAATTGGAAGGCAATGTGCTGCAACCGGTTCTGCAGGGCCGCAGCATGAAATTGCATGCCGTGGTGGTCCTGGTCTCGATCACCGCGGGCGGCTCCCTCTACGGCATCATCGGCGCCTTCCTCGCGGTGCCGGTAGCGGCCGTGATCGCCGTGATAGCCCGCTACCTCGGCGAACAGATCGACGTCGTCACCGCACCACCTGACGAATCCCCCGAGCCCGAGCCCGCCCCGGAGTAGCGAAATCGGTCAGTGCGACGGGCAGCCGCACCCCGACGCCCTCGCCCATCTGCGAAACGGCTGCCGCAGCGCCAATGGGTTGTCCCGAATAGGGTCTTGGCCTATGCGGGATAGTCACTGGCTCTGCGGCAGCGATCTGAGTGGGCGGGCGTGATCGTGTTGCGGCGGCCGATCGCGGTGTTCGATGCGGGGCTCGGGAGTTATTCGGCGGTGGAGTTGTTGCATCGCAGGCTGCCCGATCGCGACATTGTCTATCTGGCCGATCGAGCCAGTTTTCCGTATGGGGCGAAGGAGCGGGCGCAGCTGCTGTCGGTGGTTTCGCGGGCGGTGGAATTTCTTGCCGGATACGAGCCGAGCGCAATTCTGTTGGCCTCCAATGCGCCCTCGGTGACCATCCTGGACGAGCTGCGCAGTCCAGTGCCGATTTTCGGTGTGCGGCCGCCGGTTCGGGAGGCGCTCGCGGTTGCCGATGAGGTGGCGGTGCTAGGTGTGCGCTCGCTGGTACAGAGTCCGGAAATGCGCGAATTCCTCAGTGTGCAAGCGGGTTCCGCCGCCGACCGTGTCCATGCCGTGAATGCCTCGCCGCTGGTCGAACTGGTGGAGAGCGGCGAGTTCCTGTTCAACCGCGAACACACGGCGCGGCAAGTCGGCGCATTCTTGGACGACCTACTCGCCGCGCATCCCGGCATCAACGCGGCGACACTGTCGAGCACCCATCTCCCTTGGCTGCGTGACTATTTCGAGCGGGCCCACCCTGAGCTGCGGCTATTCGATCCGATCGAGGACGTGGTCGACCGGATTCGCCCGCTGTCCACACCCGGGAGCGGCGCTGTTCTCGGCCTGGTGACCGAGAACGAGCACTACCCGGCGAGCGAATTCCGCGAAATGCTCACCCGCCTCGGCATCGGCCTCGAAATGCATCCGGTGGTCGTGCCGTAAACGAGCTATGCGGAGTACTTGTAGAAACCCTCTCCGGTGGCGATGCCGAGCTTGCCCTTATCGATGTAGTTGGTCTTGAGCCAGGCCGCGAGCTCCTGTCCGTCCTCGCTGTTGACCAGGATGTTGTAGGGGGTGGTCAGGCCGATGATGTCGAGCATCTGGAATGGCCCGACCGGTGCGCCCGTACCGATCCGCCAGGTCTTGTCGACCGCCTCCGGTTCGGCGAATCCGCCCGCACCGAGGGCCATGGCCGCATTGAGCAGCGGTACCAGCAGCGAATTGAGGACGTAGCCCGCCTTTTCCTTGTGCAGTTCGATCGGTTCCATACCGATCGCGGTGGCGAACTCGACGACCGCCCGAAAGACCTGCGGATCGGTCTCGGCTGTGCCCATTACCTCGGCGGTGTTGTACCGCCACACCAGATTCGCGAAGTGCAGCGCGAGGAATTTGTCGGGACGTCCGGTGTAGTCCTTCATATCGCTGGGCAGCAGGGTGGACGAATTGGTGGCGAAGATCGTCTTCGCCGGCGCGAGTTCGCCCAGTTGCCGGTAGGTCTGCTCCTTGATGGTCAGCACCTCCGGCACCGCCTCGATCACAAGGTCGGCATCCTGCACGGCCGCAGCGAGATCCGTCGTCGAGACGATGCCCGCCTCCGTCTTCTCGGCCTTGCTATCACCGCCGGGCACTTCGATGCGATAGGTCGCCGCAAGCTTGGCGAAGCGGTCGCGGGCACCGGCGATGGCCTCCTCGCTGATGTCGTAGGCGGTGACATCGAATCCGTGGAATGCGGTCTGGAATGCGATCTGCGATCCCAGCACCCCGGTTCCGAGAACGGTCACCTTGCGAATGGTCATTGCTATCTCCTTCCTCCGCGGGGCAGAAGTCCGCCCCGGGATGTCATCGGTGTCGTCGAGGGAGATCATCGCTGGTCGGGCACCACCGCGGCGATGCATCGCCGCAACATCATGACTACCTATCGCGTCTGCGAACAGCTCGCGCGGTGCGCGCGGATCGGTCCCAGCTAACTCACAGCCACGGGCTAGGGTGCGCAAATATCGCGATTCCAAGATTGTCTTGTCGGTCCGGATCGGACGGGTCGACGGTCTCGGACGGAGACCCGACAACAGGAGGAACGTGGATGAAGATCAAGTCGAAGCTGGCGAAGGGTGCGATCGCGGGCGGTGTGCTGGTCGGGCTGCTGGGCGTTGGTGCGGGTGTGGCGAGCGCCGATCCGGGACAGGGTCAGCGTCCAGGTATCGAGCAGCAACAGCAGGGCCACGATCAGCGGTCGGACCAGCGCCAGGACCAGCAGCGGCATGATCAGCAGCCACAGAGCCACGGCTTCTGGTTCTTCGGCCAGTGGATTCCGCTGCCCTGATCCCGACCCGATGCGATGCGAAAGGCCCTGTGTCCGTTGAACATGGGGCCTTCGCCGGTTTGTCCGCCCACAGCGTAATCCCCGGCCGGATCGGCGGCCGCGGTCGTAGGCTCTGCCTATGACCGAGCTGCACTCGATCCAAGGTGGACGCGAAGACCGACCTCGGCACACCGAGGAACCACTGTGGCGCGAGGTGCTCGGGGAACGGCTGCGCACGTTGCGGCAGGAGCAGCGCGAGACCTTGGTCGAGACCGCCGGTCGCGCGGGTATTTCGCCGCAGTACCTATCCGAGGTGGAGCGCGGCCGCAAGGAACCGTCGAGCGAGATGATCGCGGCGCTGGCCGGTGCGCTCGGCACCACCCTGTTCGGTCTGACCGAGCAGGTGGCCGACGAATTACGGGCTCATCGTCGGCTCACCTTCGCCCGCCGGTCTATGCCGCGCACCAAGGCCCGGCCCACGCTCATGGCACTCGCCGCCTGAGTCAGGGTTGCCCGTCGCCACACTCCGCCGCACCGGCCACTCGCCACGGGCCGTGGGCCGAACTCGCCGCCCAAGCAGCGGCCAACCGGACGCTGGCCCCGCGGCCGCCGAGGTGAGTCGGATGGCGGCTCGAAGTCCAACCACCATTCGACCTGCGCGCGGCGCAAGCCCGCGCGCGGCAGACGCTGATCAGATGGCGCGGGCACCCAGCACGTTGTCGACCAGGCCGTAGTCGACGGCCGCGTGTGCGGTGAAGACGCGGTCGCGGTCGGTGTCGTGACGTAGCCGCTCGGCGGGTTGCCCGGTGTGCCGCGACAGGATCGACTCGATTTCGGCGCGCATCCGCACCAGTTCGTCGGCCTGGAGGATCAGATCGGGAATCGCGCCCTGACCGCGGGCGGCTGGCTGGTGCAGGACCACCCGGGCGTGCGGCAGCAGGGAGCGGCGACCGGGTTCGCCTCCGGCCAGCAGTACCGCACCGACAGCGATGGCTTGGCCCACGCAGGTGGTCGCCACCGGAGCCTTGATGAATTGCATGGTGTCGTAGACCGCGAGCATTGCGGACAGATCGCCGCCCTCGCAATTGATGTACAGGCTGATCTCCTGCTCCGGACTCTCCGACTCCAGGTGCAAGAGTTGCGCGATGAGTGCGTTTGCCACACCGGAATCGATCGGAGTGCCGAGGTAGACAATCCGCTCGGCGAGCAGGTGCGAGTAGATATCGGTGATCCGCTCGCCGCCGCGCGGATGCTGGGCGATCACATTGGGAATGGTGTAAGTCATGCCGAAATTCCGATCCGCTGGCGCTGCGGCACGATCTGCCCGAACGAGCCGACAATGTGGTCGATGAAGCCGTACTCCTTGGCCTGCACCGCGCTGAACCAGCGGTCGTGCAGCGAATCCTCATAAATTCGGTCGTACGGCTGGCCGGTGTCGCCCGCGATAATGCCGAGCACCGTCTCCACGGTGTAGCGCAGGTCATCGGCCTGCACCTCGACGTCGACCGCACTACCGCCGATTCCGGCCGAGCCCTGATGCATCAACACCCTGGCGTGCGGAAGCGCGAACCGCCGCCCAGGTGTACCCGCGGACAACAGGAATTGCCCTGCGCTGCAAGCCAATCCGAGCGCCAAGGTGGAGACTTCGCACGGCACCAGCCGCATCACATCGCGAATGGCCAGCATTGCCGGAACCGAACCGCCCGGGGAGTGGATCCACAATGAGATCCCCGCATCGGCATCCTCGGCCGCCAAGGTGAGCAGCTGTGTCATCAGCAGCGTGCCGTTATCGTCGTCGAGCGGACCGTCCAGCACCAGAATCCGCCTGCTGAGCAGCTGCTCCCTGGCGCGCCAACTGAACAACGGTGTCTTGTCATCGTGAGCCATGACTCCACCGTGCCGCGCGCCTACCGGAAAAATCTCGCCACGCTGCCCTCAGCAGATCTGCTCACAGCAGCGTCAGTCGTGCGAATGCGCATGAATGCGCGCCTGCACCTCGGGCCGCCGCAGCGGCGGCACGTTCTTCGGCGGCACCTTCCGCTCAGGCAATTGTTCGAGCAACCGCATGGTCGCGGCGGCGATCTCCTCGACTGCGGCGTCGACCGCAGGGCGCGTAGCTGCGGAGATGCTCGACAATCCGCCGACCTTACGGACGTACTGCAATGCGGCAGCATGCACTTCTTCCGGCGTGGCGGCGGGCTCGAGCCCACGCAGGGCAGTGATATTTCGGCACATAACCTGAGGCTAGCTCGGGTTGGTCTGGGATTTAAGGGGCCGACCGGCGATGAGTTCGGCGGCGAACGACACCGCTACTCCACCTTTCGGATTGCCAGCACACTGCCCTCGGCGTCGGCGGACAGGTAGAGGGTGCCGTCCGGCCCGGCCGCGATCCCGGCGAAGGGACCCTCCGGCCCGAAGAACGGCGGTATCCCTCGCAGTGGTTTCGGGGTGATACCGGGCGGAGCCCCGACGGGCAGACCACGGGCTATGGTTTCCCGGGCGTTGCTGTCGAGATCGACGCTGAGCAGAGTCTTGGCCCCCGCATCGACGAGATAGAGCCGCCCGCCGCGTACCAGGATGCCCTGGGGCTGGTTCAGATCGTCCACCACCGTGTCGACGCCGGAGCCGATGATCGAGACAATCCGTCCGGCACCCGATTCGGCGACGTAGCAGGTGCCGTCCGGACCGAACGCCACGCCGACCGGCTCCCGCAGGCCCGAGGCCAGCACCTCGACCTGGCCGGACCGGACCGAAAGCACTCTGCCCGTGCCGAACTCGGCGGTCGCGACGAGCCCGCCCGGTGCGACGGCCACGCCGTAGAGTTGATCGAAGCCCTGCGCAAGGATTTCGCTGTCGCCACTCGCGGGGCGGTAACGGGCGACCGCGCCATTGGCGGTGGTGACGATGAATTCGCCGCCACCGACGGCACTCACACCGCGCAGGTGTCCCGGAAAGCCCGGCAAAGAGAGCATTCCCAGTATTCGCGGCTCACCTCCCGGGCGCAGGACATAGAAATAGGTCCAGTCGGCGATATAGAGGTTGCCGTCCTCATCGACGGTCAGATCCAGCGGCCAATTCAATCCGCCGGGCAATATCGCTCGAGTCTCACCACCGCCGAGGATCTCGGTGATCTCCCCGGTGAAACTCGAGACGAACAGCCGGTCGCCCACGAAAGTACAGTTGTCGAGTCCGGGCGGGAGGGCGGCCAGGACACTGCGCGCACCGGTGCGGGGATCTATGCGCAATACCTCGCCGGAATACACCTGGGTGGACACGATGAAGCCCTCGGAATCGAACTTCACGGAATCGGGGACGCCGAGGTCACCCGCGACCCGCTCCGGCTCGCCGCCCTCGGGATCGATCCGCCAGATGTCGTTGCTTCCCATGACCGGGTAATACAGCAGGCCGTCGGGTCCGACCTCCATGGCATTGGGCATGGCGAGGTTGTCGAGCAGTACGCGCGGCGCGCCGCCGGACAGATCGAGCTCCATCAGGCGGCCGCCGACACGACATTCGTTCACGAACAGACGCCCCCGGTGCACGGTGATGCCGTTCACGGCGGGCAGGTCGTCGCGCAATATCCGGGTGCGGCCGTCGGTGCCGCGCGTGCTCACGCGGCCTTCCATGGGCTCAGTGGCGAAGAGATCGCCCTGTGGGCCGAAGTCCACATCATCGGGACCGATGACATCGCCACCCTTGGCGCTGATGGTCTCCAGTAGGCCGGTCTCGACATCGAGGGCGCTGATCTGACTGCCGGTGACCTGCGCCACATAGATGCGGCCGTCCGGACCGGTGCGCAGGCCGTTCGCACCGAACAGTCGGCTCGGTGGAGTCAGCCGTTCCAGCCGCCAGCCGTCGGCCAGGCTCGGTGTAGCGGTGCCGGTGTAGCGCGTTTCGTGAAACACGATGGGCCCCAACTACTTCAACATGCTCCCGGCATCGACTGTCATAGGTAGACCGGTCACATATCGGGCTTCGTCCGACGCCAGGAACAGCACCGCATTGCTGATATCCACCGGTTCGACCCAGCCGACCGGGAGCACGTGCATTTGCTGCGCGACCGGGGCGAGATCGTCAGGGCCGGGGTTCTCCAGATCCGGACGGAACAGCCGCAGTGTGCTGTCGTTCATGAACATCGGGGTGTTGACATTGGTCGGGTGCACGGTGTTGACCCGGATGCGGTGCCGTCCCAATTCGACGGCGAAGCTCCGCATCATGCCGACAACCCCGTGTTTGGCGGAGACATAGTGACCGATGTTCTGGTGAGCCTTGAGTCCCGCCACCGAGCTGGTCAGGATGATCGACCCGCCGCGCCCGCCCGACAATAGGTGGGGCACACCGGCTTTCACCGTCTTCCAGACGCCGGACAGGTTGATGTCGATCACGGCGTCCCAGTCCTTCGCATCGGTCTGGTCCAGTGTCGCGCCACCGATGCCGATACCCGCATTGGCCACGATGATGTCCAGCCGGCCCAGCTGCTCCACACCACTGTCCACTACGGCCCGCAGCGAGTCGAAATCCCGGACATCGACCTCGGCCGTGATGATGCGGCGGCCCAGGCCCTTCACCAGATCCGCGGTCTCGGCGAGATCGTCCGGTGTGGACGCCGGAATGCCGCTGCTTCCACCGACCGGTTTGCACACGTCGATCGCAATGATGTCGGCGCCCTCCTGCGCCAACCGCACCGCGTGACTACGGCCCTGACCGCGTGCCGCACCGGTGATGAAGGCGACCTTGCCGTCGACCCGCCCGCTCATGAATAACCTCATTCGTCGCAGATCGAGCACGTCGATGCTCGATACCCATCTGTCAGTCGTTCACTGACCGATTCTCAAGAGTTTCACTCCCGAATGCGAGAGTATCATTCTACTCTAATCGAGAGTGGCATTCTCGAGTTATCGCCGCCGCCCTTCTTCGCCACGAAAGGCTGACGAAACATGACCGACCTGGCGTCCGTCGACTACTTCTCCGATCCGGCCATCGCTCAAGACCCGTACGAATACCTGGACTACCTGCGCAGTCGGAACCCCGTATTCCGGGAGCCTCACCACGGGGTCGTGGTCGTCACCGGATACCGAGAGGCCATCGAGGTCTTCCGCAATTCGGATGACTTCTCGGCCTGCCTCTCGGTGAGCGGGCCGTTCCCGCCGCTGCCGTTCCAGCCGGAAGGCGAGGACATCAGTGCCCAGATCGAGGCACATCGGCCGCAGTTCCGGATCTCCGAACACATGGTCACCATGGATCCCCCAGATCACACGCGCACGCGTGCGCTGCTGGCCCGGCTTCTGACGCCCAAGCGGCTGAAGGAGAACGAGGAGTTCATGTGGGATCAGGCCGATCGGCAGTTCGACGAGTTCCTCGCCAACGGTCGCTGCGAATTCCTCGGTCAGTACGCCAAACCGTTCGCCACGCTGGTCATCGCCGACCTCCTCGGCGTACCCGACGGCGACCGCGACGAGTTCCGGGCCCGGCTGGCCGGTCAAACGACTCCGGGCAGTATCGAAGGATCGATGTACCAGGACGCACCGGGCACCAATCCGTTGGAGTGGTTGGACGACACCTTCAGCGCGTATATCAGCGAGCGACGAAAGAAGCCGCGCAACGACATTCTCGGCACCCTGGCGTCGACGCTGTATCCCGATGGGTCCGAACCGTCGGTGATCGAACTCGTGCGACCGGCGACGTTCCTGTTCGCGGCTGGACAGGAGACGGTTACCAAACTGCTCAGCGCAGCGGTGCGGGTCCTCGCCGAGAAGCCCGAGTACCAGCGGATGCTGCGCGAGGACCGCAGCCTGATCGCCGGGTTCATGGAGGAATCACTGCGCATCGAGAGCCCCACCAAGGTCGACTTCCGGCTCGCCCGCACACACACCACCGTTGGCGGTGTGGACGTCCCCGCCGGGACCGTGGTGATGCTGTGCATCGGCGCGGCCAATCGCGATCCCCGCAAGTTCGAGGACCCCGACGAGTTCCAGCTCTACCGCCGTAATGCCCGCGAGCACATCGCGTTCGGCCGCGGCATCCACACCTGCGCGGGTGCACCGCTGGCTCGGATGGAAGGGCAGGTCACGTTGAACCGGCTACTTGATCGAGTCATCGACATCACCATCGACGAGACCTTCCACGGTCCCGCGGGCAACCGCAGCTACCAGTACGAGCCGACCTTTCTGCTACGCGGACTGCGGGAGCTCCACATCGCCTTCTCCGCCTAATGCGGTCTTCCCAAAATGAGAGTCACGTTCTACTCTATTCGAGAGTACCGTTCTACTAATAGCGATAGTCGCGTTCTATACGTTATGCGGGAGGTGATCAGTGGACTCCGACGCGTTCACCGGCGTGCGGGTTGTCGAGCTGGCGCAGTGGGTGTTCGTGCCCGTGGCGGGTGCGCTGCTGGCCGACTGGGGCGCGGAGGTCATCCGGGTCGAACGTCCCGACGGCGATCCGTATCGCCAGTTGGCCACGCAGGGCATAGGCAGCGACAGCGCCGGTGTGAATCTCTCTGTGGCCCTGGCCAATCGGGGTAAGCGATCGATCTCCATCGACCTGCACTCCGAGCGCGGCCGCGAACTGCTCGACGAGATACTGGCCACGGCGGACGTCTTCCTCACCAACTTCCGGCCGGGCGCGCTGCGCCGGCTCGGACTGGACTCCGACAGGCTGACGCGGCGCCACCCCCGGCTCGTCTACGCCCGGGGCCACGGCTTCGGCGGCCGAGGCCCCGGCGCGGATAAGGCCGGCTACGACTCCTCGGCGTTCTGGGCCCACGGCGGCGTGGCCCACATGCTGACCCCACCGGAGCGGGACTACCCGATCAGCCAGCGCGGCGCGATGGGCGACCGAAACGGCGCGATGGCCTTGGCTTTCGGCGTCGCAGCGGCACTTTTGCGGCAGCAGCGCACCGGCTCGGGCACGGTCGTCGACGTCTCACTGCTGGCCACTGCCATGTGGATGCTGTCCTCCGATGTGCTCTCCGCGCTGGCCGGAAACCCGCCACAGGCGGTATCCGGCCGCGGCGGTTCGGTCAATCCGCTCGTCGGTGCCTACCGAACCAAGGACGGGCGGCACATTCAACTGGTCTTCCTGGAGTCGGACCGGTATTGGGCGGAATTCTGCCGCCTGATCGGGCGCGACGACCTCGTCGACGATTCCCGCTTCGTGGATCTGGCCGCCCGCGCCACGCACCGCGACGCCTGTGTGGCCGAACTCGAGACGGAATTCGCCAATCGCACCTTCGACGAATGGAAGCAACTGCTGTCGGGACTGGACGCGCCATGGGCGCCCGTGCAGGCCGTGGCGGAACTGCTCGACGACCCGCAGGTGCTGGCCAATGGATACCTCGGCGAGGTCGATATGGACAACGGCCAGTCCTACCCCCTGCCCACCGGACCGGTGCAGTTCGACGAACGACCGCCCACCCTGCGGCGCGCACCCGAACACGGCGAGCACACCGAGCAGTTCCTACTCGAGTTGGGCTACTCGTGGGATGGGATCATCGGGCTCAAGGACGCGGGGGTGATCCCGTGACGGTCGCGCGTCCACTACCGATCCCCGACGCCCTCACCGCCGACTTCTGGTCGGCAGCCGGGCGGCACGTCCTCACTCTGGCTCGATGCGGCCGGTGTGACCGGTTCGCGCTGCCGCCCGGGGAAACCTGCCGTCGGTGCGGCACCTCCACACCCGATTTCCGGTACGAGCCGGTGAGCGGGCGCGGCACGGTGCGGTCGTGGACGGTGATCCGAAAAGCGTCGCTGCTCGGCTTCGCCGATCAGGTGCCGTACCTACTCGTCGATGTCGAACTCGTAGAGGCGTGCGGAATCCGCATGATCGGACGGCTGCTGAGCGGTCCGGACACCGTTGTGCGCGTGGGTGATCCGGTACGGGTCACCTTCGAGGACCTCACCGATGACCTCGCTGTTGCGGCCTTCGAGCTCGCGACGAACGCGGGCAGCACAGCGGTGACCTCGTGACCGGGCGATTCCCCGCGGGCGGCCGGGTCGCCGTGGTCGGATACGCACACAGCGCCGTGCGACGCCGATTCGATCGCCCACTCGGCGCGGTAGCCGTCGACGTCGCACGCACGGCGATCGCCGACGCCGGACTCACACCCGATGCGATCGACGGATTCGTAACCTCCGCCATGTTTCCGACCGCGGGCGCACACGCCGTGAGTGACGGAACCAGCACCGTAACCGCCAACTGGCTGGCCGACCGGATCGGCACCGGCCCGCGGTACGTGGCGAGCTTCCAGGGTGTCGGCCAGATACCGGGTTCGGTGGCGTTGGCGGTCAACGCCATTGCCGCCGGTGCCGCGGATTACGTTGTGCTGCATCGGGCTCTGCACAATCCGGCCGGTGGCTATCACGACAATCCGCTGACTGCCGTCGCCGGGCCGCAGCAGTGGACCGTGCCGCAGGGCTACGGCGGCCCATTGCCGATGATCGCGTTGCCCTACAACGAATACCTGCAAAGGTACGGCGCCGATCCGGACGCGATGGCGGCCGTGGTGGTCGAGGCGCGCAAGAACGGGGCAACCATCCCATGGTCGTACTGGCATGGACGGCCGCTGAGCACCGACGACTATCTTGCGGCGCCCATGGTCAGCGACCCGGTGCGGCGCCCGGACTGCGATATTCCGGTAGACGGCGTGGCGGCCTTCGTGCTCACCTCCGCCGAGCGCGCCCGCGACCTGCCGCACCGACCGGTGTATATCGCCGGGTACGCGAGCAGCGGCCCGACACCGCCGCGGTTGCCGTCGCACTGGCCGCTCGACGACATCATGGCCGGTGGCGCCGAAACCGCGCGGCGACTATGGGCGACCGCCGGGGTGGGCCCCGGCGAGGTGGACCTGCCGCAGCTGTACGACGGGTTCTCACCCTTCGTCTACTTCTGGCTGGAGGCACTGGGCCTGTGTCCCGTCGGCGAGGCGCACCGCTTCGTCCGCGACGGCGGCATCGACAGCGACTCCCCTACCGGGCTTCCGATTCTCTCCGGCGGCGGCGCCCTCGGCAACGGCCGCATGCATGGCATTCCACAGATGCTCGAGTGCTATCTGCAACTGGCCGGGCGGGCGGGCGCCCGGCAGCGCGCCGCCACGGTCGCCCTCGCCTGCCATTCCTCACCGCACTACGGCGGCGCCGTGGTCTACACCAGCGAGCCGTTATGACCTGCACTGCAAGGGAAATGGAGACCAGAACATGGCGATGATCCTCGCCGAACGGCGATCATATGTCGCCGGCTCCTGGGTGACCGGTGATGACGTTGTCGCCGTGGAGAATCCCGCCGACGAATCACTCGTCACCGAACTCGCCGCCGCTCCGCTGACCGAGATCGGACGCGCGATCACTCAGGGGCGCCGAAGTTTCGACAGCGGAGTCTGGGCCGATGCACCGGCGACCGAACGCGCCCAGACGCTACATGCCTTTCTCGATCATGTCGAAAAGGCTCGAGAGCAACTAGTGGCGACCATGGTTGCCGAGGCCGGCCAGCCGCTCGCGTTCGCGGAGCAGTCTCAGTTCCTGTCCGGAATGATGCTGGCCCGCAACACAATAGAGTTGTACCTCTCGATGCGGCACGAGCAGGCCGGCCAAGTCCCGGTCGACGAACTCACGCGAGGCCGGGTGGCGTTGAGCGTCCGGCGCCACGAGCCGGTCGGTGTGGTCACCGTGATTACGCCCTATAACGCGGCGTTCGTCCTGGCGTTGCAGAAGATTATGCCCGCCCTGATGCCGGCAATTCGGTCATCCTGCGGCCGAGTCCACTGACACCGATCTCCTCGCTCATCTTCGGCTCCGCGGCCGAGGCGGCGGGCCTGCCGCCCGGCGTCTTCAGTGTCGTGGTGGAGTCCGGATCGGCCGGTGCGCAGCTGTTGACCAGCCATCCGGCGGTCGACATGGTCTCGTTCACCGGGTCGACCGCTGTCGGTGCCCGAATCGGGGCACAGGCCGCACCGACCATCAAGCGGGTGGCGCTGGAGCTCGGCGGCAAATCGGCACAGATCTATCTCGCCGACGCGGTCACGAAGGCTGCTGCGGGCGCTACCGCGGTGGTCGCCCGGATGGCCGGCCAGGCTTGCGTCGCCGCCACCCGGATGCTGGTACCGCGAGAACACAAAGACGAGGTGCTCGAGGCCGTCTCGCGCGCGTACGCGAATCTGACGGTGGGCGCGCCGACCGACCCGGCCACCGCGATGGGCCCGCTCATCAGCGCCGCGCATCGGGGACGCTGTGAGCGGCTGATCGAACAGGCCGTCGGCGCGGGCGCCATCGTCGGGTACGGCGGCGGACGGCCCAAAGGACTCGACCGCGGCTACTACATCGAACCGACCGTGCTCGATGTGCCGGACAACTCGAATCCCGCCGCGCGGGAAGAGATCTTCGGCCCGGTCCTGGCGGTGCTGGGATACCGCGATCTCGACCACGCCGTCGAAATCGCCAACGATAGCGACTACGGCCTGTCCGGACAGGTCTACAGCACCGATGCCGCCGCCGCGACCGCGATCGCCCGGCGACTGCGCACGGGAGCGGTCAACGTCAACACGGCACTGTTCAGCGCCTACGCACCCAGTGGCGGCTACAAGCACAGCGGCCTCGGCCGCGAACGCGGCCCGGACGGAATCCGGGCATTTCAGGAACTCAAACACCTTGTCATCGGAGAACTCCGATGACCGAAGCCCGACCCGAAGGAGTAATCGTGCCCTCCGACCTGAATCTCGATTGGTTGATCTCGGTCGACGACCACATTCTCGAACCCCCCAACCTGTGGCTGGACCGGGTGCCGCGCGCGGACCGCGAGCGCGCACCCCATATCGAGGTCGACGCCGACGGTATGGACTGCTGGGTATACGACGGCAAACGCTTCCCCAGCTCCGGCCTGAGCGCCGTCGCCGGGAAGTCGAAAGAGGAGTTCAGCCCGAAACCGTTGCCGTACAGCGAGATGCGACCCGGCTGCTACGACGCCAAGGCCCGCATCGAGGATATGGACCGCGCGGGAATCCTTGCCTCCTTGTGCTTTCCGACGGTGACCCGGTTCTGCGGCCAGCTCTTCTCCGAGGCCAGCGATCGCGAGTTCGGCTTCGTCTGCCTACAGGCGTACAACGACTGGATGGTCGAGGACTGGTGCGCCGCCGCACCGGGCCGCTACATCCCGCTGGTGCTCATTCCCCTCTGGGATCCGAAACTGGCCGCCCGCGAACTGGAACGCTGCGCCGCCAAGGGGGCGACCACTTTCGCCTTCTCGGAAAACCCCGCGCCACTGGGCCTTCCGACGATTCACGACGCCGGCGGGTACTGGGATCCGGTGATGGCCGCGGCCAACGATTTGGAGATGGTGGTGTCGATGCATGTCGGATCGTCGTCGACCGTGCCCCAGATCGCTCCCGACGCACCGTTTCTCGCGAATCTCGCCTGGGGCGCGACCCGCACCTCGGGAGCCATGCTGTCCTGGCTGTTCAGCGGAATGTTCCAGCGTTACCCGAAACTCAAGATAGCGCTGTCGGAAGGCGAGATCGGCTGGATGCCGTATTTCCTGGAACGCGCCGAGCAAGTGCTCGACAAGCAACGTCACTGGGTGAAGAAGGGCGTGCGGTTCGGCGAACACGCGGCGAGCGGCAACATCGATCTGGATACCCTCGATATCCGCGCCACCTTCCGCGACCACATCTTCGGCTGCTTCATCGAGGACAGCCACGGCATCGCCAGCATCGACGTCCTCGGCGAGGACAACATCATGTGCGAAACCGATTACCCGCATTCGGATTCCACCTGGCCCAACTGCATCCAGAGCGTGAGACACCTCATCGGCCACCTGCCACCGGAAACCCAGTACAAGATTCTGCGCGGCAATGCCGAACGGCTGTACCGCTTCACTCCGGCCGCACCACCGGTGCTGGCGGCAGTCTGATCCGACTGTTGCCCATCCCGGCCGGTCGGCGATCGGCACCGGCCCGACCGGCACCGTGGCCGAACGGTGCCGGTCGGGCCGACACCACCGAGGGCCGACCACGGATGTCGGGCAGGAACCAACCGCGGTTTACGGTCGTCGTATTCGCCCCGACGCGAGAGGACAACTGCTGTGCCTACACAGAAACCCCCTGCCCCCGATTCCCCCGCGGAGGCGCCACTCTGGGCCGACCGGGCGGCGGAACGCTCCCGCTCGGTGCAGCGGTCCAAGGCCCGCAGCCGGGAGCAGACGCAGTCGATCGTCGCGGCCGCACGCCGACTGTTGCAGACCGAGGGCGCCACGCTGACCACGCAGGAACTGTCCAAGGAAGCCGGCATCGCCCTGCAAACCTTCTATCGGCACTTCGCCGGTAAGGATCAGCTGCTCCTGGCTGTGTTCGAGGACGTCGTCAGCGAGCGGGCCGGCGAGGTGGAAGCCGCCGCGCGGGAGCTGCCGGACCCCGTGGCACGTCTGCGCTTTTATCTCTTCGAGATACTGCGCTCGCTGCGCGGCGACGGCGGCGGCATAACCGGGGCGCGCTTCATCACCGCCGAGCATTGGCGGCTGTACCAGCTTTTTCCGGTAGAGATTGCCGAGGCCAACCGGCCCTTCGTCGATCTCGTGGAGCAGGAACTGCGAGCCGCCGCGGCCGCCGGTTTGCTCCGCCCCGCCGATCCATCCACCGATGCCTGGCTGGCGCTGCAACTGGTCACGGCCGTCTTCCACCACTACGCGTTCGCACCCGCACCCACCAGCGTCGACGACGTCGCAGAACAGGTGTGGGCATTCTGCCTGACCGCCTTCGGCGGTCCCCCCATCGAAAGGTAACCGGACCGCAATGGAGCATGGGCCCCTGTTTTCCAAAGGCCGCGATCTCGACGCTACGGTCGCCGCGCTGCGCCCCTGGCTGGCCGATCGACTCGGCGTCGCCACGGTCGAGATCGATCGGCCCGATTACCCTCGCGGCGCGGGCTTTTCGAATGAGACCATCCTGGTCACGGCTCGCACCGGGCAGGGCGTCGAAGAGCTTGTCGTGCGCATCGCACCGGCTCCGGAACATCAGGTGTTCTTCGAACCGAAATTCCATATCCAGTACGACATCCTTACAGCTCTGGACGGGCACCCCGAAGTGCGGGTGCCGCGGGCCCTCTGGTTCGAGGACGACCCCGCGGTTCTCGGACGGCCTTTCTATGTCATGCGGCGCATGCACGGTCGCGTGCCGGTCAGCATGCCGCCGTACAACTCCTCCGGCTGGCTCGCCGAGGCGACTCCCACGCAGCGAAGAACGTTGTGGGACAGCGCGATGCGCCAGCTGACCGCGATTCACCGGCTGCCCGTGACGACCGTATCGTTCTTCGACCGGCCCGAGCACGGCGCGGCCGGTGACACACAGCACCTGTCGTATTGGCGCAGCTATGCGCACTGGGCGTTCGGCGAGGACATTCCCGATGTCGTGCAGGCGCTGCTGGATTGGCTGGGCGAGCACCGGCCGCCGCTGACCCGGCCCGGAGTGTCGTGGGGCGACGCACGCATTGGGAATATGATGTTCGACAACGACTTCCACGTCGTCGGGGTAATGGACTGGGAGCAGGCGTCGCTGGCCGGCCCGGTGGCCGACCTGGCTTGGTGGCTGCTGTTCGACGAGTCGCTGTCGGTCGGTCAGGGGGTACCGCGGCTCGACGGACTCGGCACCCGCGCGGAGACCATCGCGCTGTGGCAGGAGCAGACCGGCCATTCGATCGACCAGTTGCACTGGCACGAGGTATTCGCTCGGGTCAAGGCCGGACTGCTCAGCCTGCGCAGCCGGCGCACCATGCGACTACCGACCGATGCGGGCGCCCGCCACTTCGGCTATCTGCACCAGGCGTGCGACCTCGCGGGAATCACTGTGGCGCAGGACGTTCGATGAGTACGGCGAATAATCCGGCACCGGCCGACGAAGCGGTGGTGCTGTCGCCCGACTGGCTCACCCCGACGCTGGGCCGACGCTATCCGAATGCCGTCGCGACGGGCACCCACATCGTCGAGCGACTCGAGACCGTGGCTACCAAACTGCGGTTCCGCGTCGACTACGCACAGCAGACCGACGCCCCCGCCGCCTTGTGCGCCAAGGGCTATTTCAACCCGGCGCGCCGACGTACAACTCGCGCCGAGGGCGATTTCTATCGCCTTGTCGCACAGGATCTTCCGGTCCGCACGCCGCCGTGCGTGCATGCCGCGGTCGACGACGACACCGGACATGCCCTGGTTCTCATGCACGATCTGGTCGCCGCCGGGGCCCGGTTCCTTGATCCGACCACGACCTACAGCGCCGAGCGAGCCGCCGCGACACTCGATCAGCTCGCCGCGCTGCACGCGGCCAGCTGGGACGGGAAACGCCCTGAGCTGTCTGTGCTCTTTCCCCCTCGCCTCGTTCGATTGTCGGGTCATCTGAGCGCCGAACAGCTCCAGGGACTGCTCGATGACGGGCGGGCGCAAGGGATTTCGCAGGACGTCCGCCGCGCCGACCGCCTCATTGCGGCGATGGCGGCCATGGACCGGCTGCGCGCGGCGGAGCCGGTGTGTCTGGTGCACGGCGACCTGCATACCGGCAATATTTACGAGCTGCCCGACGGCCGACCGGGTCTCATCGACTGGCAGGTGGTCCAGCACGGGGTGTGGGCCCTCGACGTCGCCTATCACCTGGCGACGGTGCTGGACCCGGACGAGCTCGCCCGCCATGAGCGTGCGCTGCTCGACCACTATCTCGACCGGCTGGCCAACCACGGCGTCACGCCGCCGGATCGGAACCGGGCCTGGTCGCTGTATCGAGCGTATCTGCCGTACGGCTTGTTCATGTGGGCGATCACCCGTGCGGTCGACCGGCCGGTTATCGAACATCTCACCGTACGGCTGGGCCAGGCGGTCGAACGGCACCGCAGCCTCGACCTGCTCGCCGTATAAGCCCGTCGAGACCCCACTCCTGCAACATTATCCGACCTCATTCTGGTGGGTGCCGCCATCCGGCGGCACCCACCAGACGCATATCGACTACACCGCAGAGTCCGCGCCACCGGTGGCGGGCTTGCGGCCGTGCCGCATGAGTACCGCGATGACCAGGGCGATCACGGTGGTCACGAGGACAACCCAGAAGCTCTGGGTATAGCCGCTGTCGGCGAACACGTGCGGTATCGCCCGCGTCGACGACTCACCCGCGACATCGATATGCGCGACGACCGGACTGTTGTTCAGCAGCGCGGTGGCGATCGCCATGGCGACTCCGCTGCCCAGCGCCAAGGTGACCCCGAGCATGCCGGCGCTGATGCCCTGCTGCTCCGGCGGGACGGCCTCCACGATGAGATTGGGCAAGGCTGCCCAGAGAAACCCGAAGGCGACCCCCGCCACCGAATACAGCGCCAGGTAGGTCACCCAGTTGTAGTCCGCGACAACGAATCCCAGGCCGGACACGGCCAGCAGGCCTAAGGCGATGATCGCGGGGATACGGGCACCCACCCGCCGGGTCAGCAACCCGGCGAACGGACCGACGATCATACCGATCAGGCTGGCCCAGATGCCGATGTGCAGCGCGTACTCCAACAGGCTGAAGCCGTTCCCGTAGCTGTAGCCCGGATCGAAGGTGACCTCGACCGCCGCGGCGGGCAGATTCGCGCCCTTCGCCTGAGCCTGGTCGACTACACCGTCAATCACGTTCTGGCGCAGTCCATCCTGATTCGGGGATTGAGTCATGTACCCGAGGGCCATCGGCTGTACGGCGGTGATGCCGATGCTGAAGATCGCCACCAGCAATACGAGGCCGAGCTTCGGATCGAGAAGCAGCTTCATATCGATAATCGGCCGCCGGGCGCGTGATTCGACAATGAAGAACAGCATCAGCAAAGCCAGGCCGGCGATCAGCCAGGCCAGCCCGCTCGGCGTGCCCCAGCCCCAATCCTGGCCGTTGTCCAGGTAGAGCAGGGTGAGCACCGCGCCGCCGGACAACAGCACCACGCCGTAGGGGTCGACCCGGTCCGGCACTCGAACCGGGGATTCCGGAACCACGGTCAGCAGCAGCGGCGTCAGCACGAGAACGAACGCCGCCATGAACCAGAACAGTGCCCGCCAGCCGAAGCTGTCGACGAGTACGCCGCCCACCAATGGACCCACGACGCCGGTGAACCCGACACCGGTACCGATCAGGGCGAGACCGATCGGAACATACTTGCGCGGCAAGAGGTCTCGGACCAGCCCGAAGGCAATGACCTGGGTGGCCAGCGCGAACGCCGAGAGCCCCCGCCCGACCAGGAAGACGGTCCAGTTGCTGGTGAGCGCACAGATCACACTGCCGAGGAGGAACAGGGTCCCGCACAGCAGCATGATCTTCTTCTTGCCCCAGATATCACTGGCCTTGCCCAGCAACGGGTTCGCGGCGACGCCGACCAGCCCGAGAATAATGAGCGCCCAGGTGATATTGCCGCCGACGGTGTCGAAGGTCGTGGTCATCGGCTGCAATGCCGCGACCACCATCGTGTACTGCAATGGACCGACCTCGGTGTACAGGACGACGACGGCCAGGACGACACCGATGCGCAGCCGGGACGCGCCGTCCATCCGGCCGGTTTCCGGTCTGCCGGTCTCGCCCGACGCGGGAGTGGATTCGATGGTGGACATGAGAACTCCAGGAGATGAGTGACTGAGGACACGGGCTGAATCGGCGAATTCACAGGTCCCGCAGGCGCTGGCGAACGAGGTACTTGCGCACCTTGCCGCTGGCGGTGCGGGGAAAGTCGGCGACGATGAGGATCTGCTCCGGCCATTTCTGTTTGGCGAGTCCCGCATCGGCGAAGTGAGCGCGCAGGTCCTCGAGAGTCGGCGCGACCGCGCCGGAATGCAGCCGGAGCACGGCGGCGACGTGTTCGCCCAGGCGATCGTCGGGAGCGGCCACGGCGGCGGCCTCGGCGACGCCGGGCATGGTGATGAGGATGTCCTCGACCTCGAGGGCGCTGATGTTCTCGCCACCGCGAATGATCAGGTCGGTGGTGCGGTCGGTAATGGTGAGGTAGCCGTCGGCGTCGAGCGTGCCGACATCGCCGGTGTGGAACCAGCCGTCGGCGTCGAACTTGGCCGAGGTAAGGGCGTCGTCGGTGTAGCCCAAGCACAGATCCGGTCCGCGACTGAGGATTTCACCGTCGTCGGCGAGACGTATCTCCACGCCCGGCTCAGGGTCACCATCGGTGTACAGCCGCTTGCTCTGCGGGACGAAGTACTCGGACGCGGTGATGGACGGGTGCTCGGTACTGCCGTAGGACCGCGCGACCTTGATATCGAGCGCGGAGAGCCGCTCGGCGACGGCGGCCGGCACGGGCGCCCCACCCAGACCGGCGTACTTCAGCAGCCGCAGGTGCGCGGGGGTGAACTTCTCGTGGTCGAGCAGGCTGGTCAAGTAGTAGGGGACGCCGCCGGTGACGCTGATGCCGCGGGTCGTCATCAGGTCGAGGATCAGATCGGGATTCCACACGTCGACAAGATCGACCGGCTTACCGTCCAGAACCGGAACGAGAAACGCATTGAGCATGCCGATGAAGTGACCGACCGGAGCGGCGGTCACCTGCGGGTAGAAGTCGTCCGGGCGACGCGCAGCGAGCTGGCGGGCTTCGCACCCGAGGGTGCGGTGGCTGTGCACGACACCCTTGGGCGCGCTGGTGGTGCCGGAGGTGAACGCGATCAACGCCGGACCTGCCGGGTCCACCTCCGCGACCCCCACGAACGGCGCGTCGGCGAGCAGAGTGCCGAAATCGGTGCCGGGACAATCGCCGTCCACCACACCGACAATGGGAACGTCCGCGGCCACCGCGGGGTCGTAGTCGAGCTTGCCGAACCGCTGGGCCGTGATGAACACCCGCGGCCGCACCTGGTCGAGGATGTATCCGACCTCCTTACGACCGTAGATGTGCACGATGGGAACCACCACCGCCCCGAGAAACTCCGCCGCCCAGAATGCGGCGGCGGCCTCCATCCAGTTGGGCAGCTGGAAAACCACCACATCGCCGGACCCGACCCCCCGGGCGCGCAGCCCGGCCGCCAACCGCCGGGCGACCGATTCGACCTCGCCGAAGGTTCCCGACCACGGCCGAACCTCCGAATACACCTCGAATCGGGTGTCCGGTGCGGCGGTGAGTCCGCCGGCCAGAAGTTCCCCGATGCTGTGGCGGGTCCACCATCCCGCACGTTCGTATCGTTCGACCAGATCGGGAGGGACTGTGCGCATAGTTGAAGCTCCAATTGCCCGTGACGTGGAACCGGCGGATTCACTCCGCCGCACCGTCGGGAGATGCAGGATCGCCGGGCCCGACCCAACGGCGAGAGTCCGACTCTACTTCAGAGTAGAACGTAATTCTCGTTTCTGAATGTCAAATTGGCAGATCGTCAGAGTTCCATTCGCGTCACGGTCATGCGGATGCGGGATTCGGAGGCCGCGTCCGCTCGCGGCGAATCCGCCCGGACCGAAGCACGCCGGGCGATCCTGGTACCCCAGCATCAGAAATCCGACCGCTGCAGCCCAGAGGAGACGGCGGCCCCGATTCATACCGCTCGTTCGGACACGTTCAGCGGATAGTCATCGCCGTCCTGGCGCGACGGCGGTCGCCGACTCGGCGCGCACCTCGCGTCGGTAGGCGAGGTTGATCCGAGCCGCACCCCAGGACAGCGCCCAGATGAGGATCAGCGAGCAGATGAGTACGACTGTCGATGCCGCGTCGATCAGCCAGGAGGGGCGATCGAATGAGCGCTCACGTTGGAGCACAGTGATTTCGGGGACGAAGGAGCGCGTGAACTGGTCCAGTGCCGGGACTTCGGCGGCATCGATGCCGCGGTCATGAGGCATGTAGATCGGCAGTGCGGTGAGCATTCGGCCGTCGTGCAGCCGCAGGATTGTCTTCCAATTACCGTATGCCGGAACCGGTTTCGTACTGACATAATGTCCCTGGCCGACCCTGCGCAGCTGATCGATCACCAGTCCGCGACCAGGGCTCGAGGACCCGATGCCACCCTGCCAGGCCAGAATCTGCACCCACTCGGGATCAGCACCGACCAGGTCCTTCGGTGCCAACGTGATATCGGCGTTGACCATCCGACCGGCGTATGCCGCTGCGGCATCACGCAATTGGACTGTCGCGGAGGCATTTTCAGGAACATCGACGCGTAGGCCATTCGCCGTGGCAGCCGCAGTGATCAGCACCGCGGCTATCACGATGCCACGGCGAATCACGATGCGCGGAAGCTCTTCACCCCGCAGGACCATGCCGAGCAGGACGCCGACCGCACCGCCCGCGACACCCACGGGCAGCGCCATGAGCAATAGCTCCGGCCACATACCGCTCGGCCAGGAATCCACGAACACCCCCGCCACCCATAGCGATTCGAGCCAGAGCCCAATAGTGGCCGCGACCAGTCCGGTCAGCGCACCCCACCATACAGGTCTGGACATGGGCAGCAGCGCCATCAGTTCCACGATCAGCGCGATACCGAGATACAGCGGAAATACGTTGTGCGGCGCAGCGAGCAGCGGACCGACCAAGACCGCCAAAACGGTGCGGACGAAGATCGCGAATACCACCGCCGCCAATGCACCGCCGCGCCCGAGCGTGTAGCGCGCCGAAATCAGTGCGATCGTACTCGCGGCCGCGATCAGCATCGGCTGGAAAACCAGACGGAATTGTTCGACACCGAAATCGAATTCGACCTGATACACCGACAGGCCGATCAGCAGACCGCCGAAGGCGAAGGTGCGGATCAGCCACAGCAGTGGTCCGTCGGTGCGATCCGGATCGGGGCGGTCCAGGCGGCCTTCGAATTCCAGCAGCAGCACGGCGACCAGCGACAATCCGGCACCGCCGATCAGCATCAGATGCGTCGGACCCCACAGGGTGACGTCCTGGCCGAACAGTCGGTGCCAGATGTCATCGAGTGGGAAGCCGATAAGGGCGTACAGGCCGGCCCCCGCCATCAGTACGCCGCCGACCGGCGCGTACCAGTCACGGGTGATCCGAATGGCGGCCGGACCCGGTTTCTGGTCCAGCGGCAGGATGATGGCCAGCATTCCGGCCATGAACAGGAAGAACAGGCCGATCATGATGAAGTAGTGCGCCGGATTCGCTAGCGGGCCCTCGTCGCGGCCCTTACCGATATGCAGGCTCACATCCCAGATGAAGCCGAATAGCGCGGTGAGAATGGTGGCGATGAACAGCGCGAGCGGCAGCGCGACCCAACCCGGCCGGTTACTCAGCCGCCCGAGCCGATCGGCGGCAGTTTGTAGCCAGGTGATGCGGCGGGTGCGGTGCAGATACCCGACCACGACCAGCACGGCCGCGATGGCGATCGCCGTGCCGGTTAGCACCGCGACCTGGTCGAGTGCGGCTCCACCCCCCTCGGACCCCCGCGCAAATAGCGCTGTTACCTGCCTCATCACCTGACACTTTCCGGTGTTGGCGATCCTCGCGTGGCTAACCGTGCGCAGTCCGCGCCGTTGCGGGCCTCGTCCTCATCGACGGTGCCGGGCAGCCCCGCATATCACTTGGACCTTCAGTTTCCGAAGGTCGGCATGTATGTCGCATACCCGCTGGCGAGAGGGTCAATCCGGTGCCGGTGAGCGCCCTGGCGGATTGGCTGAACTCCCAGCCGACAGGCACTTTCGATGCCCGTTTGCATCCAGTGACGCCGGGTAGTTGCCGAGTATGGGTAGGCGTGATGGTTTGGCCCCGTGGTGGATCGAGGCGCCGACGGCGGCGATAACCGGTGCGGTGCGCACCGGGGTTTCGACAGCCGTCGGACTGGGCGTACAACTCGTCGAGGCACCGTTGCATGCGGCCGAAGCTGTGGCCGATGCCGCGACATCGGTCATCGACACGACCGCCGCCGGAGTCGACGAATTGGCTTCCACACCGGAGAGCCCGCTGGGCGAGGACCTGCTGGATCTGGTCGATCCGCATGAGCGTCGGGCCAACCGTCGGGTGGCCCTGCGTGACAACAATGCGACGATCGAAGTGCGTGGGCTCAGCTCCGAGCGTGGCGCGGCGCTGGCACGGATATTGGACGAGCGGCTCGGCAAGTTACGCGGTGTGCGGTGGTCACAGGTGAATGCGGTGACCGGTCGGGTGGTCGCCACGCTGCGCGACGGCGCGACCGCGCTGCCAGAACTGCTCGAGGCCATCGAGGGGATCGAGGCCGATAATAATGTCGCCGAAGTGGACTGGAGTCGCAGCGTCGAATATCCGGAGGACCGGGAACCGTTGCTGGCGGCGGGAATTCAAGTGGCGAGCGAGGTATTCGCCATTGCGGTGTCCACGGTCGGCGCACGGCTACCGTTCGGTGGTCCGGCGCGCGCGGTGCGAGCGGCGGCCACCTTCGTCGACACCCAACCTCGACTGCGGGGAATGCTCGAATCGCGATTCGGCCGTTCCCGCGCCGATATGGCCCTGACGATTGTCACCGCGATCGGAACCGCATTCGGCGAAGACGCCGCCGACGGAATTTCGAGTCTGCTTGCCGACACTGCCCAGCGCACCTTTCTACTCGGCGAGGCCATCGCCCAGCGTTTGGAGTGGCGCAACTGGGAGTCCGAAATGGTGTGCCGCGAACAACCCGACGTAACCGAGCCCCTACCGCCCTACACCCGCCCCACCGACATACCGGGCGGCCCGATCGAGCGCGTCGCCGACGAAACCGCAGCCGGATCGCTCGTCGGCACCGCCGCATTCGTCGGCCTCGGCCGCCTCGGCGATGCCGCCGACGCCCTCGGACTCGGCGCACCGAAGGCCGCACGAGCCTGCCGCGAGGCCTACGCCGCCAGCGTGAACATGGCCCTCGCGCGTGCGGGAGTACTGACATTGCACCGGGGTGCGTGGCGGCGCTTGGACCGGCTCACCACGCTGGTGATCGACGGCGAAGCGCTGCTCACGTCACGTCGACTGGTGCTCGATGTCGAGTCGGCCGATGACGAATGGTCGATGGGGAAGGTCTGGAGCGCAGCGCAGCGATTGCTGTGGTCCTCAGATGAGCAGACCCCGACAGAGAGCTGGGGCGCCACTACGAAGGGTGAGGAGGGGGCTACCAACGAAGGCAACGGACAGGCCGCATCGGGGGATAGCGAGGAGAGCGCACTCCAGGGCGATAAGCACGCCGCAACCGCGGGCAACAAGAAAGCCGCGACGAATGGCAGCAAGCAAGCCGCCATCGTGGACTACAAGGCAGCCGCAACCGACGGCGACGAGGCGACCGCGTCAGAGCACGCGGCACTGCGACTGGTGCATCCGAAGAGCGGGGCTCGTGATCGCGGGGCCACCATCCGGCCGGTCTGGCGCGAATTGCGTGCCGGTGACCGCACGGTGGGACGTGTGCTGCTCGGTCGGGAGCTCGATCCGAGTGCGCACGATGTGTTGACCGCTGCGCGGCGGGCTGGGTTGCGGGTGGTGCTCGTCGCACATGAGGATGCGAACGAATTACGTTCGCTCGCTGATGAATTCGTTTCCGCGACGACGTCGATGAGCAAGCAGGTCGAGCGGCTGCAGCAGGACGGCCAGGTGGTGGCGATGCTGAGCCCCTGCGCCCACAAAGCGTTGGCCCGAGCCGACCTGGCACTCGGATTGTTCAGGGCCCATCACTGCGAACCACCGTGGGCCGCCGATGCCATCTGCCGGGATCTCGACCAGGTGCAGCGCGTGCTCGCGGCAGTCGCGCCCGCGCGGCAGGTCAGTGAACGCGGGCGCACCCTGGCTCTGTCGGCGTGCGCGCTCGGCGGCCTGCTGCTCGCTGTCACCCCGACCAGGAAGGCTCGAACAACACCGATGGTCGCCGCACAGCTGACTGCGCTGATGACCGGGGCGCGCAACGGCATTCGAGCGGCCACATCCGCACCACCCACCACTATTGCACCCCTATTGCCTTGGCACGCACTGGAACCCAATGAAGTGCTCGCACGCCTACCGCAGCCCCCGGCCCTCGACGAGCGGGCGATCCCGGCCCGAGCCGAACAGAGCCTGATCACCAAAACTCTCGCACCGATGACGTCCTTCGCCCGCCATCTGCGCCACGAGCTGGATGACCCGCTGACGCCGATCCTCAGCGTCGGAGCCGTCGCCACCGCCATACTCGGCGAGCCGTCCGACGCCATACTTCTCGCCTCCGTGCTGACGGTGAATGCGGTGATATCGGCCGCTCAGCGCCAGCGCGCTGAAAGCGAATTGCAAGACCTGCTCGAAGGCGAACAACTCACCGGCCGCCTGATCGACCGCGCGGCGATCGACGAGGCCGAACAGAACGAAGAATCCGTGCCCGCAGACGCTCTCGCCATCGGCGATGTCTTGGTCGTCCACGCGGGCGATGTGGTTCCCGCCGATGCGCGACTGCTGCGCGTGGACGAACTGGAAATGGACGAATCCGGTCTGACCGGCGAATCGGTGACGGTCGAGAAGAATCTCGCCGCCACACCCAGCGCGGCCCTCGGCGAACGCGCCTGCATGATCTTCGCGGGCAGCACCGTCGTGAACGGAAGGGGACTGGCCGTCGTAGTTGCCGTGGGCGCCGATACCCAGGCCGGACGCGCGACCGCGGGCGCGGTGCCGCCGGATAAGGGCGGCGTGCAGGCCCAGCTGCGGCAGCTCACCAATCGCGCACTACCACTCACCCTTTCGGGTGGGGCGCTGGTCACCGCGCTGGGCGGACTGCGCGGCCGGATGCTGCGCAATGCGATCTCCGACGGCGTCGCGGTCGCGGTGGCCGCAGTGCCGGAGGGATTGCCCCTGGTCGCCACGGTGGCGCAGCTGGCGGCCGCGCGTCGACTGTCGCGCTACGGCGTGCTGGTCCGCGCCAGCCGCACCGTCGAGGCGCTCGGCCGCGTCGACACCCTGTGCTTCGATAAGACCGGCACCCTCACCGAAGGACGGCTGCGGCTCACCATGCTGGCCGACCTGGACAACCAGTGGTCACCCGATGACGAATCCGATGATGCGCGCCGACTGCTACGCGCCGCCGCCCGTGCCTGCCCGGATCCGGATGACGGTCCGGTGCTGCACGCCACCGACCGCGCGGTCCTGGATGCCGCCGAAAGCCTCGGCGACGACGCGCACCGGTGGGATCCGATCGAGGAGATCCCGTTCGAATCCAATCGTGGCTACGCCGCGGTGCTCGGCCAGACGACACGAAAATTGCGCCTGATCGTCAAGGGTGCACCGGAGGTGGTACTCCCCCGCTGCACCAAAGCTCCTACCGCGGAACCATTCTCGGACAACGTGCGCAAGCGCGCGCGGGAAGTCATCGATGACCTCGCCGAACAAGGCCTGCGCGTCCTCGTCGTCGCCCGCCGCGACCTCGCCGACCAACCCGATGATGTCGAACGCGCCGTCGACGAACTCACCCTCCTCGGCTTCCTCGGCATCGCGGACACCCCGCGCCCGCAGACGTTGCCACTGGTAACGGCCTTGCAGGACAATGAAATCGGCGTGCGCATGATCACCGGCGACCATCCGGTCACGGCGGCGGCGGTGGCCCGCCAACTCGGCATTGCCGTGGATACCGTCACCACCGGTGCCGATCTGGATCGGCTCGACGATACCGAGCAGGCCGAACTCATCGAACGCAGCACCGTCTTCGCCAGGGTCGGTCCGGAGCAGAAGGTCCGCATCGTGGCCGCCTTGCGCCGCAATGGTCATGTGGTCGGCATGACCGGCGACGGCAGCAATGATGCCGCCGCCATCCGCAGCGCGGACATCGGAATTGGTTTGGCCGCAAGGGGCTCCGCGGCCGCCCGTAATGCCGCGGATCTGGTGCTCACCGATCCGAATCCACTCGCCCTGCTGCACGCGCTGGTAGAGGGACGCGGCATGTGGCAACGCATTACCGACGCGGTGGGCGTGTTGGTCGGCGGCAATGCCGGGGAGATCGCATTCACCATCTACGGCACCGTGGTCGGCGGGCGGGCACCGCTGGGTACTAGGCAATTCCTGCTGGTGAACATGCTCACCGATATGTTTCCCGCACTGGCCCTTGCCCTTTCACCGGATCGCGACAGCCCGGACCCGCGTGATGCCGAGCACGGTGCCGAGCAACGGGCGCGGCAATTGGCCGAAATCCCGCCTGCCAGTCTGGGTCCCGATCTCGCCCGCACGATCGCGGTGCGCGGCATAGCCACTGCGGCGGGTGCCTGCACAGCGTGGACCGTCGGCCGCTACACCGGAACCCAGCGCCGCGCGGCCACCATCGGACTGGTGGCGCTCATCGGTACCCAACTCGGGCAGACACTGCTCTCCGGCCACCGCAGTCCCCTGGTCTGGGTCACGACCGCTGCCAGCGGCCTGGTTCTCGGCGCGGTGGTCATGGTTCCGGGGGTGTCGGCCTATTTCGGTTGCACGCCACTGGGTCCCGTCGGCTGGACCATCGCCACCACCTCCGCCGCCGCGGCAACCGCGGGCTCGACGGTCCTTCCGCGTCTACTGCCCGACGCTGGCGAAAGCTGACCGCGCCGGTGCCACCTCGCCTTAGGTTTCCCGCTTTCACGGACAGCCGCTGGTTCCACCGAGTCGACTGGTTTTCACGGAGCGCCGCTGGTTCCCGCGGGCCGCCGTTCGTTTCCACCGAGCGCGCCGGTCTCCCGGACAGCTGCTGGCTACCAGGCCCATTACAGCCAGCCGGTGGCAACCAGTCCGGCGACCACTGCCGCGCCGAAGACAAGCCAGGCGGCGTAGTCCCCCACATGCCCGCTGTGCAGTCGGTGTAATGCGGTCGCGGCCACGGTGACCGGACGAATCGGCGGCTTTCCGCGAGCGCGCAACGTGCCGAAATGCAGCGCGACAAGTGCTATCAGCACGGCCAGGACAGTCGACAACAGACCGAGCGCCAAGCCTGCTCCGCTCCATTCGATCTGCGGAACTCCGCCGGGATGGGCGGTCGTATTACCGAGCAGCGCCGCCGCCCGGTAAGCCTCGGGATCAACGAACGTCGCGGCGGCGGGACCGATAGCGGTTGTGAATCCCGTTGGCAGACCCAGTATTAGCGCGACGAGCAACAAAACCAGCACCGCACCCAGCATCGTGATCGGCGTCCGGTTGCGCGGCGCGGCGACATCGGGCACCTCGTGTTCCCCGGTGGTCTCCTCGGGATCGAGTTTGTGCTCGGGCACCTCACCCACACCGAAACACACCCGCAGCCCCGCACGCAACGCCGCCCCGCCGGTTATCGCCGAAACGACGATCACCAGCCCTACCAGGAAATTCGACCCATCGGATTCCTCGAGCAACGCCTTGCCCAGCCCCGCACCGAACGGCGGCAACCCTGCCAATACCAACGCCGAAAGCACAAACAGCACACCGATAGTCCGCTGACCACGCGCCCGCCCATGCAAACTGAACTCGTCCACACTGCGATACCGCGACAGCAACACACCGGTCAGCAGAAACAGCGAACCCTTGACCGCAGCATGACCCCCGAGGTACAGCGCCGATGCGGCGACACCAAGCGGTGACAGTGCGGCGAGTCCGAGAATGAACAATCCGATATGCGCGATCGTCGAATACGCGAGCAGCCGTTTGATATGCCGTTGCAGCACACACATCACCGCACCGAGCACAGCGGTAGAAATGCCCAGCACCAACAACATTCGGCGCACGCCAGGAGCGGGCAGCACAGTATCGAACACCGTCCAATACACCCGTGCCAGCCCATAAACACCCAACGGTGCCATCACACCGGAGAACAGCACACAGACCGGCGACGGTGCCACAGCATGCGCATCGGCCAGCCAGAAATGGAATGGCACCGCCGCCGCCTTGACCAACCATCCGGTGGCAATCAGCACGAATGCCGCCAAAACAAGAGCATCACCCGCCCGCGCCTCGACCGCAATTCCCAACTGTGCCAGGCCGAGTTGCCCGGTCCGCGCATACAAAAGTCCGATTCCGAACAGGCACAGGTACGCGCCGAGCGAATTGACCACCCCGAAATTCAGCCCTGCCTGCACAGATTCGGGTTCCTCGATCTTCAGTCCGGTCAACGCATACGCCGCCACGCCCATCAACTCGAAGAATACGAACATGTCGAAAAGATCACCGGTCAGCGCGAATCCGGTCATACCGGTGGCAAAGAGCAGAACCAGGGCCGGATAGTGCGCATGCAGATTGTCGAAGTAGCGCCAGCCGAACAGCAATGCGGTCGTGGTGAGCAATGCGATCAGCAAAGCCATTGCGGCACCGAGCCGATCGGCGACCAACACGATGCCGACGGTCAGCCCAGGTCGCGGCTTCCACCCACCGGACCAGGACGACACCGTGCCGGTGCCGGTCTCATACAGCAGCAATCCAGCCAGGATCGTCCCGGCAAGCGCGGTCCCGGTGCCGATCACATCGATCAGCAGCCTGGGCAATACCCGCCCGAGAGCGAGCAGCAGGCAGGAACCGGCGACCGGCAGCGCGATCACGAGTGCCGGGAGCGCCTGATCGAGGGGGACCATCAGCCACGCAGCGCGTGCAGTTCGTCGGGCTGGACGGTGCCGTGTCGCTTGGCGATCTGCACGACCAGCGCCAGCAGCAATGCGGTAACCGTCGCGGAGACGACGATGTCGGTCAGCGCCATCGCCTGCACCACCGGGTCGACCACCGGCGAGCCCGGCGGATTCGCGGACCCGAAAATCGGTGCCGAAGCGCCCTTTTGGTAGCCGATGGCCAATAGCAGGACATAGGTTCCCGATTGTCCGATGGATACGCACACCACGGTATGCACCAGATGTCTGCTGCGTACCACGCCGTAAATGCCGATCAGTAAGAGCCAAACGGCGATCACATAGGGAAATACGGTCATCGCGACGCCTGCCTCTCCGTAGTCAGATACTCGTCGAGGAACTGCGCGAGCAGTACGACGACACCACTGCCGACCGCGAGCCCGACCGCCACGCTGAACAGCGGCAGCGTACCGGCCGACAGCAGGCGGCCGAATTGCCCGAGCGGCAGAATATTCGCCAGATATCCAGCGCCACTGAGGATTCCGGCCAGCCCGAGGGCGACCACTGTGCCCATGCCCACAGCCTCGCCGAACTCGTACCAAACCAACGGACGCAGCCGCCGCAGCGCGCGGTAATTGCCCGCCACGTACAGCAAGTGCAGGCCGGTGGCCAGCACCACACCGCCTTGGAAGCCGCCACCCGGCGTGAGATGTCCGTGCACGACCACATCAGCACCGATCATCAGTGTCACCGGCAGCAAGGCATAGCCCAGAAATCGCGTCGCCTGCATAATGCGACCGAGGTCCTCCGATTGTCGTTGCGGCCGTGGCCCTTCCGGACGCAGTAGAGTCGCCGCACCGAGCACCGCCGCCACCAGGATGGCCTCCTCGCCGAAGGTGTCGAGGCCACGCTGATCGAAATTGACCGAGGAAACCGCATTGGGGCTGTGCTGCTGCAGCGACGCCTGGACCGCGGCGTCGCGATACGGATGATCGGTACCGCCGAACCCGGGCATACCGAACAGCGCGAGTCCGAGCAATACGACAAGTCCGACCCCACCGACGAGGAAGATCACCAGTCGCGCACCGTACTTCACGACCGTCGTCTCCGCTCCACGGCCCGCACAGCGAGCAACACCATCAGCGGCACCACCGCGGTACCCACCGCGACCTGTGACAACGCCACATCCGGCGCACCGAGCACGAGAAATGCCGGTGTTAACAGCGCACCGAACACCGCCAGCGATACTGCCTGGCGCTGCGGCTGGTCGGTGAATACGACGACCGTGCCCGCCACCGCGACCAGTCCGAGCGTGATCACAATCAGGGCGTTCATTGCGGGGCCTCGATCCGGCCGTCGGTGCGGGCATTGAGCCTGCCGATGGCGGCACTCAGCACCGGGGCGGTGAGCGCCAGCAGCAGGAGGGTCACCACGACGATCGCCGTGGTCAGCCCCGGCCCCTCCGCGATAAGCACCGCGAGTGCGATGAACGGTCCGGCGACCGCGCTGATAATCGACGAATAGTGCAGTCGCGCATAGACCGAACGCGGCCGCAGCGCCGCCATCGAAGCGGCCACCGCGACCAGCGTGCCGATTGCGAGCAGTGCGTCGACGAAGAAACTAGTCATCACGCACCCCCAACAGGCGCGTGAAAACCAGGGTGCCCGCGAAGGAGAGCAAGACCACCACCAACGGCACGATCAGATAGTCCGGTCTCCCGAGTCCCAGACTCAGCAATATCAAGACCACGATCAATAGCGAGCTGACCAATTGCAGCCCGACGAGCCGATGCGCCGCCGTGCCCCTGCTGGACAGCAACAGCGCAGGCCCGATCCCACCGACCAGCAGCACACCCGACGCGACCAGCCAAGGCGCGGTGGACATTTCGATCAGCCCCCGAACATCCGTCGCAGTCGAGTCTCGGGTGTCGCGAATACGTGCAGCAGCAGCTCATCGTCAGCATCGATGACCAGCGAGCCGGGCGTCGCCGAGAGCACACCGGTGATCAGTGCCGCCCGCCCCGCTCGCCGCCGCGCATCGGCTTCCGCGTCGAGTTCGTTCTCCTCGAACCTCCCGACCGGCCTGCCATGCGCGGCGATCGACAGGGCGGCCCAGCTATCGCGCACGATCGCGCTGGGGAGCGCGGCCAACAGCTGCGGAATCTTGTCCGGCGGTCGCCAATTGCCCTGCACCGCGATACGTCCCAGACGACCCGCCCAAGCAGCGGGTAATGCGAGCACGACGGCCGCGAGCAACTCTTGGAGACTGAACGTGGTCAGCGTCGCCAGCCACAGCAACACCAGCACCGCCCACCAGCCGAGGACTTCCGCCGCCGCTGCGATGCGCCCGCTCATTTGTCGTCTTCTCGATGCCAGTCCCGCACCGCATCACGCGCCCGGTCGAATATCGCCAACGGCGGACCGGCCAGCAGATTCGCCAGCGCGGATTCCCCGGTCTTCGGATGCGGACGGGTCGGCGCGACCGCTTCGGCGGCCCGCACCGAACCCGCCATCCGCTCCAATTGATGCGCCGAAAACTGTTGGCGCAATAGGGCGAATTCCTCGTGCTCCTCGCGGCTGGCATGGTCGATCACCGCCTCGGCGAATTCGGCCAGCTCGGCATCGAAATCCGGATGGTCGACACCGAGGTCGTAAAGGTTGGCCAGCGCGCGTTTGGCGTGGTTCTCCTCATGCCGGCGCTGTCCGACCATCTGGTCCGCCCCGAAACGGGCGCGGGCGGCGACCGGGTGCACGGCCTCCGCTTCGGCGCTCTCGTGCACCGCGAGCAACCGGACCAGTTCCTTGAACAGCTCCGACTTATCGCCCTGCCCGGACTTCAGTTGGGCGAGTAAGCCTTTGATCTGCCTATGTTGTGCCATCAGCAGATCGACGACGTCCTCGGTCGATGGCAAAGTCATGATGACGAATTCCGATGCGGCACGAATTCCTGCAACTTGGTCTTGGTGCCCTGCCACATCAGATGCCAACCATCCGGATCGCCGCGCATCACCGCCTCGGCGGTGTCCTTCATCTGCTCATAGGTCGCATGCGGTGGAATCGGCGGCACCTCGGGATCGCAGCGCACATCGAGCAGTACCGGACGATCCGCGCTCAGCGCCTGCCGCCACGCGTCGGCGAGATTCTCCGGATCGTCGATCGCGATCGACGGCAGCCCCATACAGCGCGCCAGATCCGCGTAGGAAGTCTCCGGAAGTATCTGTGACTCTTCGAATTTCGGAGCGCCACCCATGGCGCGCAGCTCCCAGGTGACCTGGTTCAGATCGTTATTGTGGAAGACACAGATGATCAGCCGCGGATCACTCCACTGCCGGTAATAGCGTGCGATGGTGAGCAGTTCGGCCATTCCGTTCATCTGCATGGCGCCGTCACCGACCAACGCGATCGCCGGCCGTTCCGGATGCGCGAATTTGGCGCCGATGGCATAGGGCACGCCGGGTCCCATGGTCGCCAGGGTGCCCGACAGCGAGCCGCGCGTACCGATGCGGAATCGCAGGCAGCGGGCGTACCAGTTGGTGGATGAGCCGGAGTCCGCGGTGACGATCGCATTATCCGGAAGCTGTTGCGACAGTTCCCAAACCACGCGCATCGGGTTGACCGGCTTGGCCTGCAACATCGCCTGCCGCTCGACTGTCTCCCACCAGCGGGACACATTCTGCTCGATCTTCTCCCGCCAGGAACGCTCCTCCTTGCGGCGCAGCAGCGGAACGAGTTCGGCCAGTGTGGCTTTCGCATCACCGACCAGATTCACTTCGGTCGGATAGCGCATGCCGATCATGGTGCCGTCGATATCGATCTGCACGGCGCGCGCCTGACCGAACTCCGGCATGAACTGGGTGTAGGGGAAATTCGACCCAACGATGATCAGCGTGTCGCAGTCGCGCATCATTTCATAGCTCGGCCTGGTACCGAGCAACCCGATCGACCCGGTGACAAAGGGCAGGTCGTCGGGCAGCACATCCTTGCCGAGCAATGCCTTCGCCACACCCGCACCGGTGATTTCGGCGAGTTCGACCACCTCGCGCGCGGCCGAGCGCGCGCCCTGACCGACGAGCACCGCGACCTTCGATCCGGCGTCGATGATCTCGGCCGCGCGTTCGATCTCGGGATACGGTGCGACCACCGTCGCGGTCAACGCATGTGGTGGGCTGGAGGGCACCTGCTTGAACTCGTGTTCGGGCGGTTCGTAGGGTTCTTCCTGCAGATCGGCGGGAATGATCACGGCGGTCGGCGAATGCCGGGTCATCGCCGTGCGAAACGCCCGGTCCAGCGCGTTGGGCAACTGGCTCGAGACATTGACCTCGACCAGATAATCACTGGCGACATCCTTGAACAGGCTCTGCAGATCGACTTCCTGCTGATAGCTGCCGCCCATGGCGCTGCGCGCGGTCTGACCGACGATCGCGACGACCGGGACATGGTCGAGTTTGGCGTCGTAGAGGCCATTGAGCAAATGGATCGCGCCGGGTCCCGAGGTGGCCGTGCAGACGCCGACCTTCCCACTGAACTTGGCGTAACCGGTGGCTTGGAACGCCGCCATTTCCTCGTGTCTGGCCTGCACGAATTGCGGTTTGTTATCCGCGCGACCGAAAGCGGCGACCAGACCGTTGATGCCGTCGCCGGGGTATCCGAAGACTTGGTTAACGCCCCACTCCCGTAGTCGTTGCAGGACGTAGTCACCAACCTGTTGTTTCATGAGGATCTCCTGTAGGTATCCGGGTTGGTCAGACGGGTGATACCCAGCGAATGGGCAGGCAATCAGAGGGTGTGCCGCGCGCCGAAGTGGGTAGCCGCACTGTGCCGAGAGGAGGGGTGCCGAATGATTGATCTCCCGCTGACGCGACTCGCGGCCGAACTCACTGAGCAGGTCTCCGGGGAAGTACGTTTCGATCCCGGATCCAGAGCCACGTACTCCACCGATGCCTCGAACTATCGCGCGGTACCGCTCGGCGTGGTGCTACCGCACACACCGGACGATGCGGCCGCGGCGATCGCGGTGTGCCGCGAGCACGATATGCCGGTGCTCTCGCGCGGCGGCGGCACCAGCCTGGCCGGTCAATGCTGCAATGCGGCCGTGGTGCTGGATTGGAGCAAGTACTGCGATCGGCTGATCTCGGTCGACACGGCGGCCCGCACCGCGATCGTGGAACCAGGGATCGCACTGGACCCGCTGAATGCGCTGTTGGCGCGGTACGACCTGATGGTCGGCCCGAAACCTTCGACGCATGTCAGCTGCACGATCGGCGGGATGATCGGCAACAACTCCTGCGGATCTACCGCGCAGGCGTACGGGAAGATGGTCGATTCGGTGCGGCGGCTGGAAATCCTGACCTACGACGGGTTACGGGGTTGGGTCGGCGCGGATTCCCCGGATGAGTTTCCCGAACTACTCGACGGCCTGCGGCGGATCCGCGATGAATACGCGGCGGATATCCGCGCGCACTACCCCGATATTCCGCGCCGGGTGTCGGGCTACAACCTCGATTCCCTGCTGCCGGAGCACGGCTTCGATCTCGCGAAACTACTCGTCGGCAGCGAGTCCACGCTGGTAACGGTGCTGCGTGCCGAAATCCAACTCGTGCAACGCCCGAAAGCGGTGGCACTGACCGTACTCGGCTACCCCGATATCTACGATGCCGCCGATGCGGTGCCGATCGTATTGCAGCACAACCCGACAGCGCTGGAAGGTGTCGACCACCGACTGGTCGATCTGGAACATATCGAACATCTGGCCGCAGGTGCCATCGCACAGTTGCCGGACGGAAAAGGTTGGCTGATGGCGCAATTCGAGGGTGCCGACCAGGACGAAGCCGACCGACGGGCCCAGGCGATGGTCGAGGAAGTGACCATGAAAACCGGTGCGACCTCGACGATGATCGATGATCCCGCACGAGAGGCGGAAATCTGGATGGCCAGGGAGGCAGGCCTGGGCGCCACGGCCTATCCGCCCAACAGTCCGGAAACCCATGAGGGTTGGGAGGATGCCGCGGTACCGCCCAACCGGCTCGGTGACTATCTGCGCGACTTCGAAAGTTTGCTCGACGATTTCGATTACCAGTCGTCCTCGCTGTACGGCCACTTCGGCCACGGCTGCGTGCACACCCGCATACCGTTCGATCTCCGTAGCGCGGAAGGCATTTCGAGGTACCGCAGCTTCGCCGAGCAGAGCGCCCAGTTGGTGACGCGGTACGGCGGATCGCTGTCCGGTGAACACGGCGACGGTCAGTCGCGCGGCGAACTGCTGCCGATCATGTTCGGCGATCGGGTCGTCGAGGCATTCGGCGCGGTCAAACATCTCTTCGATCCACGCAACCGGATGAATCCCGGCAAGGTCGTACACCCGCGACCACTGGATCAGGACCTGCGCCAAGGCGCGGACTATCGGCCGTGGAATCCGGTGACCCACTTCACTTTCCCGGAGGATGACCATCGCTTCAGCGTGGCTGCCGCGCGCTGTGTCGGCGTCGGCAAGTGCCGCGGTCACGAGGGCGGTGTGATGTGCCCGAGTTACCGGGCGACCAGGGAGGAGGAACACTCCACCCGCGGCCGCGCCCGACTCCTGTTCGAAATGCTCCAGGGCGAGGTGATCACCGATGGCTGGCGCTCCACCGAGGTGCGCGATGCCCTCGACCTGTGCCTGGCCTGCAAAGGCTGCCGCAGCGACTGCCCGGTCGATGTCGATATGGCCACCTACAAGGCCGAATTCCTCTCCCACCACTATGAACACCGCGTCCGGCCGATGGCGCACTACTCGATGGGCTGGATTCCGATGTGGGCCCGGCTCGCCACCGCCGTGTCCGCACCGGCCAACGCGCTGGCTCAGAGCCGGGGCCCGGGTGGGCTGCTCAAACGTCTCGGCGGCGTCGACCCGCGCCGGGACCTACCGCGCTTCGCCCGGGAGCGCTTCACCGAGAAGTTCGCCCGTCGCACACCGGACGAGCGCGGCCACCGTGGCCGACTGCTGCTGTGGCCCGACACCTTCACCAACAACTTCGCCCCCGAAATAGCCGAAGCCGCGGTGACGGTACTGGAGGCGGCCGGGTTCGAAATCGAAATACCAAGGCGCACCGTGTGTTGCGGTCTGACCTGGATTTCCACCGGCCAACTCCCCACCGCGAAACGAGTACTGCGCCGAACGCTGCGTCAGCTCGAACCCCAATTGCGCTCGAGCACCCCCATCGTCGTGCTCGAACCCAGCTGTGCCGCCGTCTTCCGCTCCGATCTCACCGAACTACTCGCCGGTGACGAAGACGCCCACCGCTTGGCGAATCAGGTCCGCACCCTCGGCGAAATCCTCACCGAACAGGCCGACGACTGGGAACCCCCGCGCATCGACGCCCACGCCATGGTCCAACCACACTGCCACCAGCACGCGATCCTGCACTATGACGCCGACCAGAGGCTTTTGACCGCAACCGGACTCGACGTCGAAGTACTCGATGCCGGATGCTGCGGCCTGGCCGGAAACTTCGGCTTCGAACGCGGCCACTACGACGTCTCGGTAGCCTGCGCGGAAGACAAACTGATGCCGGCCATCCGCAACCGCGACCCCGAAACCCTGGTCCTGGCAGACGGTTTCAGCTGCCGTACCCAAATCGAACACCTGCAACCGCAAGCCCGACCGCAGCACGCGGCACAAGTCCTCGCCGAGGCGCTGCGCCGCGAGTAATTCAGTCGGTGTCGAACAGCCGATCGGCGCGCGGAAGCTGGCCGATGGTATTGGAGATCTGGGCGACCAGGGCCCAGGGGCGCTGGGTGTCGGTGGTGGCCTTGCCGCTGGTCAGGATCGCACCGGCGAGTCCGCGGGTGGGGTCGGCCCAGCCGTATTGGGTTGTCAGGCCACTGCGGCCGAAGTGCGACTGGGTATTTCTCCCGAACTTCGAGCGACGAGCGCCCAGCTCGAAACCAGCGCGGCTTACGCGTCCGGCCAGGCCTGGTAGGCGTGGTGCGGGGCGGATCGCTTCGCGGAGGGTTTCGGGCTCGATGATCCGAACACCGTCGAGTTCGCCGCCGCGGGTGAGGATTTCGTAGAAGCGAGACAGTTCGTAGGCGGTCGTGACGATATTGCCCGACGGCAGTTCGGCGGTCAGGAAATCCCGATTCGCGGACTTGGCGGTCGCACCGTCCATCCGCCCGCCGAGTGCCTTGCGCGCCAAAAGTATCGACATTCGTGACGGCGGCGGGCCGGTCTTCACGCTGGGCACGACCTTGTCGACATCCTCGGGACGGACCCCGAAGTTGTTCCAGCGGAAGCCCAATGGTTCGAGTACCTGTTCGGCGAGATGTTCGCGCATCCGCTTCCCGGTGGCCCGCTGCACCAGCAGCCGTTGGATCAAACCGCCGGTCAACGCGTGATAGACACGGAATCGACCGGGCCGCCAACTCGGCACCAGATCGGCCAGCCCCTGTACGGCCAACTCCTCGTCGAGCACCAACTCGACGCCCTTGTACGGCGGCGTAATAAACGGCACACCCGCCGAATGCGACATCACATCGCCGATGGTGATCGCATCCTTGCCGTGTGCCGCGAATTCCGGAATGTATTTGCACACCGGATCATTCAGCGCGAACGCACCCTGTTCGACCAGCATGAACATCAGCGTCGCCGATACGCCCTTGGCGGTGGAGAACCCGCAGAACAGCGTCTCTGGCGTCGCGAGTATCTGCTCCGCATCCGGACCGTCTTTCGGCGCATTCCCCCAGCCGTGCCCGATCGCTCGGTTCAGCACGACCTTCCCGTTGCGCCGCAGACAGGTCTGAATAGCGGGCGTCGTCCCCATCCGGTACCACGCCCGCACCGATGTCCACAGCGCCGCGACATCCGCGTTCGTCAACCCAGCATCGGCCGGATCGTCCTCGTGCCCGACCGTCGTCACCGCGTCCAGATCATCGGCGACGGTCACCAACGTGCCAGGGACCACCTTCATTCGGCCAGCATATCGACGCTGCTCTCGCCGCCGATCGAGCCCACGCCGCGGTGCTGGTTTCGCGCGGCGAGCCGGGGTACTCGGCTGGCAGGAGGTGTGACATGCCAAAGGAATGGAGCAATAAGCAGGAACGGCAGTACGAGCACATCAAGGACTCGGCAGAGGACCGGGGCGAGAGCCAGAAGCGGGCGAAGGAAATCGCCGCGCGGACGGTCAATAAGAATCGCGCCCAATCCGGGCAGTCGAAGACCGCCAGCCGTTCCTCGGTAAAGGATAAGTCGCCACAGCAGCGCGGTGGGCAGCGCTCGGGCCGCAGCGGTCCGAAGGGCCCGACCCGCGACCAGCTGTACAACGAGGCCAAAAACCGCAATATCAAGGGCCGCTCGAAGATGAACAAGCGTCAGCTCGCGCGGGCGCTCGGCAAGGACTGAGACCGAGATGGCCGTGCCGGGCGCCGCGGAGTTCGTGCCGCCGCACGCGAGCCTCGCCGAATTGCGGCAGGCCTCGTGCGGCTGCCACGGCTGCGATCTCTACCGGCACGCCACCCAGACGGTTTTCGGAGAAGGCCCGGAAAACGCCGACGTGGTCATGATCGGTGAGCAGCCCGGTGACCAGGAGGACGTGCGCGGACATCCGTTCGTCGGCCCCGCCGGGCGGCTGCTCGACCGTGCGATCGCCGAGGTCGGGATCGACCGCGACCGGATCTATGTGACCAATGCGGTGAAGCACTTCAAATTCGAGGAACGCGGTAAGCGCCGTATCCACAAACAACCCGGACGCACCGAAATCGTCGCCTGCTCGGCCTGGCTCGACGCCGAGTTGCGGGTCATCGAGCCACAACTGGTGGTCTGTCTCGGCGCGATTGCCGCAAAGGCCGTGCTCGGTCCCTCGTTCAAGGTCTCCGAGCGGCGGGGAGAGCTCATCTCGACACCGGATTACGCGGTGCTAGCGACCGTACACCCATCGTCGGTGCTGCGCGCGCCCGATCGCGACGAGGCCTACACCGGATTCGTCGCAGACTTGAAAAGGTTGCGAACGGTCTGCGGTGGTATACGGCCGATGTGACGGCCGAAAATATCACCCGGCCGCATGTACTGCGCGAATACGCATTCCTCGCGGACGGCGAGCGCGGTGTGCTGGTCGGTCCACGTGGCGACTTCGCCTGGATGTGTGCACCACGTTGGCACAGCGACGCGGTTTTCGCCGCGCTGGTCGGCGGGGACGGCGCGTATTCGGTGACACCGTGCGGGCGGTACGTGTGGGGCGGGTATTACCAGACGGGCACCCTGATCTGGAATTCGCACTGGCTGGTCGGCTCCTCGGTGATCGAATGCCGGGAGGCGCTGGCCTTTCCTGGTGATCCGCATCGGGTCGTGGTGCTGCGCCGGATTGTCGCGGTGCACGGCGATGCCGAGGTCGATGTGGTGCTGCGGCCCGCCGGGCAGTTCGGCAAGGCGAAGGCAAGTGACCTGCACCGTACCGACGACGGGTTGTGGCTCGCGCGCGTCGGTGACCTCGCATTGCGTTGGACGGGTGGGGCGGCCGCGTCGGTCCGCGACGACCGCGGCTGGACCGATCGGATAACGCTGCGACAAGGCGAGATTCATGATCTCGTCCTCGAATTGTCCGATATCGCACTGCCCGACGAACCGCCGGATCCGCACACCGCATGGGCACAGACCGAATCCGCTTGGCAGCGTGGGGTGCCGAAGCTGGGCCCGTGTGCCGCGTCCCGCGATACCGCACAGGCCTACGCGGTCATGCGCGGTATGACCAGTTCCACCAATGGGATGGTCGCCGCGGCCACCACCGGCCTGCCTGAACGCGCGGACCTAGGCGAGAACTACGACTACCGCTATGTGTGGATCCGCGACCAATGTTTCGCCGGTCAGGCGGTGGCCGCCGACGGCCCACATCCATTGTTGGACAATGCGTTACAGTTCGTGGGCGAACGACTGCTCGTCGATGGGCCCACGATACTGCCGGCGTATACGGTCACCGGCCAACCGATCCCGGAGCCGAGCAACCTGGACCTACCCGGGTATCCGGGCGGTCGTACCGTCGTCGGCAACCGGGTGCGCGATCAATCCCAACTCGATGTATTCGGCGAGGCTCTGCTCCTGTTCGCCGCGGGCGCGCGGCACGACCGGCTCACCGAGGACAGCCGCAAGGCGATTTCGGTGGCCGTCGCCGCGATCGCCGAACGCTGGCGTCGACCGGATGCGGGCATCTGGGAAACCGAGGACCGGCACTGGACGCATTCCCGGCTGGCCTGCGTCAGCGGTCTGCGCGCGGTCGCCGCCATTGCCGATACCGGTGCCGACCCCGTGTTCTGTACGGCACTGGCCGACACAATCATGGCCGAAACCGCCCGCACCAGTGTGCATCGCGGCGGCGCGTGGCAGCAGGCCCCGGATGCGGCCGGTGTTGACGCTGCCCTGCTACTGCCTGCCATCCGCGGCGGCGTACCTCTCGACGATCCGCGCAGCCTCGCCACCTATCGGGCCGTGGAGCGCGAATTATGCACGGATTACTACGTTTATCGCTACCGCCACGACGAGCAGCCGCTGGAGACGAACGAGGGCGCGTTCCTGTTCTGCGGATTCATCATGGCGATCGCGGCCGCCCAACTGGGACACCATGTTTCGGCGGCACGCTACTTCGAACGCAATCGCGCGGCGTGCGGTACGCCCGGATTGTTCGCCGAGGAATTCGATGTCCGGCAGCGTCAGCTGCGCGGCAATATGCCGCAGGCCTTCGTGCACGCGACGCTTTTCGAATCCTCGATCCAGCTCACCCGATTCGGCGACGACCATGAGTAAGGAGTTGTGATGAGCTTCGAACCCCGAGTAGTGGTGATCACCGGGGCGAGTGCGGGCATCGGTCGCGCGGCCGCGCGCGAATTCGCTTCGAGCGGTTGCAAAGTCGCGCTGCTCGCCCGCGGCGATGCCGGACTTGCCGCCGCGGCCGATGATGTGCGCGCCGCGGGTGGTGAGCCGCTGACGATTCCGGTCGATGTCGCCGATTACGCGGCGGTCGAGGCCGCGGCGACGCGGGCCGAGGAGGTGCTCGGGCCCATCGATGTCTGGGTGAACTCGGCCTTCACCTCGGTATTCGCCCCCTTCGAGCAGATTGCGGCCGCGGAGTTCCGGCGGGTCACCGAGGTCACCTATCTCGGTACCGTGCACGGCACCATGGCCGCGCTGTCGCGCATGCGGGCGCGCGATCGCGGCGCTGTCGTACAGGTCGGCTCGGCGCTCGGCGCCCGCTCGATTCCACTGCAGTCGGCGTATTGCGCAGCCAAACATGCGATCAACGGGTTCACCGAATCGGTGCGGGTCGAGTTGATGCACGAGGGCAGCAATGTGCACATCACGCTGGTGCAGGCCCCCGCGGTGAATACCCCCCAATTCTCCTGGGTGCTGTCGCGATTGCCGAAGCGGCCACAGCCGGTGCCGCCGATCTACCAACCCGAGATCATTGCGCGCTCGATCGCCTTCGCAGCGAAACATCCTGAGCGCAAGGAGTATTGGGTCGGCGCGAGCACAACGGGGACACTGCTCGCACAACGGCTCGCGCCCAGCCTGCTCGACCGCTATCTCGCTCGCACCGGCTACGAGTCGCAGCAGACCGATGCCGACGCCGACGCACGGGCCGACAACCTCTGGGAGCCGGTCGACCGGTCCGGCGGACATGACTTCGGTGCGCACGGCGAGTTCGATGATCGTGCGCATCGGCGCAGTACGCAGGCATGGTTGAGCCGTGGGCTCGAGTCATTGGCCAGCGGGTTACGTCGGCATTAGGGCGCTCTGGTCGGGCTGCGCGCGAACACGAGAAAGACGCGATTAGCCGAACCGAGCGCGGGTATGGCGCACATATGGTCCCGACGATCGACCAATTACTCCACGCGCTCACCCGCGCGGTGAATACGCTGGTGGATGCCGATATCCGCTTCGCGGTCGCGGGGGGTTGCGCGGTGTACGCGCGCGGCGGGCCCGCATCCGAGCACGATGTCGACATCTTCATCAAACCCGCCGACCTGTCAGAGACCCGCAGCGCGCTGACCCGCGGCGGCTTGCGGGTCGCCGATCCGCCCGAGGACTGGCTGACCAAGGTCTATGACGGCGGTGTCCTCATCGACCTGATCTACCGGCCGAACAATCGACCAGTCACCGACGAATTACTCGATCGAGCCGACATGATGCGCATCGGCCCGACGATGGCGCCGGTGATCAGCGCGAGCGACCTGATGATCGACAAATTGCTGGTCTTCGACGCGCACCGACTGGACCTGAGCCCGCTGCTGACGATCGCACGCGATCTACGCGAACAGGTGGAGTGGGAACGGGTGCGCAAGGAAACCGACGTTTCGCCGTATGCCCGAGCCTTCCTCGGGCTGCTGGACGATCTCGGAATAATCGAGTCGAAGCGGGTGGTGTGAATGGAACAACCGCAATATCTGGTCGCACATCTGCGCCGGGCGCTGGCAGAGGATCCGCGCACCGCCGAACTCGGTGCACAGGTGACCATCCGTGGCGATGTCGTCGTCCTCGGCGGCGAGGTGAGCAGTATCGAACGCAAGCTGCAGATGGAAAACGTGGTGCGCGAACAGCTTCCACGTGCCCGCATCCACAACGACGTGCACGTCACGCCGCCATGCGCGCCGGGGGCCGCCGAGGCGCTGGCGGACTGACACCGGAAAAGGAGGGCGGCAGATGCGGATCGCGGCAATCGGTGACGTCCATCTCGGCGCCGAGTCGGGCGGCGAACTGCGCCCGGCGCTGGCGGAACTGTCCGACCGCGCCGATGTGCTGCTGCTAGCCGGTGATCTCACCCGGCACGGCACGATCGAGGAGGGCCGCGTCGTGGCCGCGGAATTCGCCGATCTCGGTGTTCCGGTCGTCGCGGTGCTCGGCAATCACGACCATCACAGCGACGCACAGCACGAGATCACCGCCGAGCTCACTGATCACGGCATCACCGTACTGGAGGGCACCGCGACGAAATTCGCGGTCGATGGACACACCCTCGGCATCGCGGGCACTAAGGGCTTCGGCGGTGGCTTCGCGGGTAAATGCGCGAGCGTCTTCGGCGAACGCGTGATGCGTGAATTCGCCGCGCACTCCGTCGACCTCGCGGAGATGCTGCGCGAAGCGCTGGCGGGCCTGCACACCGATATCACCATCGCGCTGACCCACTACTCCCCCATAAGCGACACCCTGCACGGCGAACCGCGCGAAATCTACCCGTTCCTCGGGTCCTATCTGCTCGGCGAAACCATCGATGACCAGCACGCCGACCTCGCGATCCACGGGCATGCGCATGCGGGTATCGAACGCGGCACCACACCGGGCGGCATCCGGGTACGCAATGTGGCCTTACCGGTGGTGCGCACCGCCTATGTCGTCTACGAGCTGAAGCCGGAAACAAAAGAATAATAAGGAGTACCGATGCCCTCGATCGGATCCATCGCCACGCTGACCGCGGCGACCGTGGCGGCTGCCCTGCTCGCCGCCTGCGGCGGCAACGGCCCCCTGGACCCGGCGGTGCCCGCCACCCCGACCTCCCACCCGAATATCACCATCACCTTCTCCTCCCCCGGCAGTTCCGCACAGGTGCCCAATCCGGACGAGATCACCCCGACAGCGGCAAAACAGCTGTGCGACATGCTCGAACCAGAGGTCGACCGGTGGCGCACCGAGGGTGCCCAGCTCGGCAAGCTCGGCTTCAACGGCACAGTGCACGATTGGGCGGCCCGCAACGGCGGCCTCAATGACACCGTCCTGAAGGACCGGGCGATCGTCGATCGCATCACGACCACCCAATGTCCGGACGTCCGGCAAAAGGTGCTCGACGCACTGAATATCAGCACCCTCGCCGACGGGCTCGCAGGCTTCGGCCGCTGAGCGGCTATGACGATAGCGTGGCGCGGATTCCGGCCAGGATGACCCGCAGTCCGCGCTCGTATTCCACATCTGTATCGGCGTCGAACAGCTCGGCCACCATCCGGGCGGTCCGCGGAAAGCGCTCGGCATCGACGGACTGCGCCACCCGCGCGGGATCGTAGGGATTGCCATCGGCGTACTCCGCGCCGGATTGCGCCTGTTCCTCTATAACGAATCCGATCGTGTAGTGCAGCAGTATCGGAAACACCCGCTCGGCATCCACCAGCGCGAAACCCGCGTCCTCGAGCGTGCGCAACGTCAGTTCCACGGTGCGCCACATGGCTTCGTCGCTGACATAGGTTCCGGCCAGCACCTTCGCCCCGTCCCGATACCGCAGCATCGACCGGCGCAACCGCCCGGCCACCGCCACCACCCAGTCCTGCCAGTCCTCGCCCTGCCGCGGCGCCTCGATCCCGTCGACAGCGGAAACGAATACCCGCCGGGCCATCGCATCGAGCAGTTCGCGCTTGTTCTTGACATGCCAGTACAGGGCGGGTGCCTGCACATCCAGGGCCGCGGCCACCTTCCGCATGGTCAGTCCGTCGAGACCGACCTCGTCGAGCAAATCCAACGCTGCCTCGGCGATCACCGTCGCATCGATCTTCACTGTCACCTCCTGCTGTCCGACGCTTGACAGCTTAACAATGTTCTGCTCTCCTTAACAACGTTAAATTGCTTAACAATGTTAAGGAGACCGACATGGAAACGACCGATGTGGTGATCGCCGGGGCCGGACCGACCGGGCTGATGCTGGCCTACGAACTGCGCCTGGCCGGTGTAGATGTCGCGGTCGTCGATGGACTTGCGGCGCGCACCGGCGAATCGCGGGCGGGCGGCATCCACGCCCGCACCATGGAAATGCTCGATCAGCGCGGTCTGCTCGACGAGTTGCTCCCGCTCGGCCGCGTAATGCAGGCCGGGCATTTCGGTGGCCTGCCCCTGGATTTCAGCGACTTCAATACCCGCTACCCGTTCACCCTCGCCGTGCTGCAGTCGGTGATCGAATGCGAACTCGACCGGCAAGCAACCGAACTCGGTGCGATCGTGCAGTGGGGGTCACCCGTTATCGGCTTCCAGCAGGACGCATCGGGTGTCGAGGTGGAGATCGGCGGTCCGAATCCCCGCCGGATTCGCGCGGCCTACCTGGTCGGCTGCGACGGTGGCCGCAGCGCGGTGCGCAAGCTGGCGGGCATCGACTACGTCGGCACCGACGCGACCGTAACGGGCATGCTCGCCGATGTCGAACTGGCAGATCCGCCCACACAGCCCTTCTTCGGACACCGCGCCGGTGCGGGCGATTTCTCCGCGGTGCAATTCGAGCCCGGCTGGTACCGACTGATGGTGCAGCGCCACGACCTCGTCCTGGAGCGCGGCACCGAACTGAGCTTCGAGGACTTCCGCGCCAACTTCACCGAGATCGCGGGCACCGACTTCGGTATGCACAGCCCGCGCTGGATCTCGCATTACGGCGATGCCGCCCGCCAGGCCGACCGCTACCGCGTGGGCCGGGTATTCCTGGCCGGGGATGCGGCGCACATCCACTACCCCGCGGGCGGTCAGGGCCAGAATCTGGGACTGCAGGATGCGATGAATCTCGGCTGGAAACTCGCCGCCACCCTGCGCGGCAACGCATCCGACGAACTCCTCGACACCTATGAATCCGAGCGACACCCCATCGCCACCCGCGTCCTGCACAACACCCGCGCCCAGACCGCACTTGGACGACCCGGCCCGCACACCGACGCATTGCGCGACATCATGAGCGATCTGATCGATATGGATCAGGTACGCCACCGCCTCGGCCTGATGATCACCGCACTCGATATCCGCTACGACATCAAGGGCGAGCACCCGCTCGTCGGCCGCCGCGTCCCGGATGCCGACCTCACCACCGCCGACGGCGACACTCGGGTACACGAGCTGCTGCGCGCGGGCCGCCCGGTCCTGCTGGTGCTCAATGGAAACGACGTTCCGGCGGTCCCGGAATGGCAGGACCGGGTCGAGATCATCAGCGCTGTCGGCCGCGCCGAGCATTGGGCCATCCCTGGTTTCGGGGCGATCCAAGCCCCCGCCGCCGTCCTGCTGCGCCCCGACGGCTACGTCGCATGGGCTGCCGGCGAAGCCACCACCGCGGGCTTGACCGAAGCACTCGGCACCTGGGTCGGCGGCACCGAATCCACTGGCGGCTCAACTGGTCGATGACCCTGCCCACCAACTCGACCCACCGCGCATCCGCACCACCGGCCTCAACGGCACTCGAGCCACCGCCACCAGGGGCAGCGCGCCAGCAATCAACAGTTGCCGCTAGGACGCGATACCGTGATATCGCGGCGAACACGCGATTCGATGCCGTACGCCGACGCCAGCTCGGAGTATCGGTCGTCTCTTTGTAATTCCTTTACAAAGACATGACCAAAGTTATGCACGCTGATCGAATAAACCGGGAAATAGCGACAGTCGACCCAATGACCGTTTTGTCCGATTCAACTCGGCGCGGCCGAGAGCACTGATTGCACTTGCCGTCCCCCGTGTGACACTGTCGCCCAATGGACATCGTCCGAAATCTCGCCCGAGAAAGATCAAAAACGTTGCCTTCCAAAAGGGTTGTTAATGTGTATGCTATCGATCAATTAAGACCCCACTACGAGGTGGGATGACCGGCGAAGGCGGTGTCGCAGTGGATGTCAACGCACTCCGAATGCGCCGTGCGACTGTCTTCGCGATCGGCGTCGGCGTGTTGACCCTGGCAGCTACCGGTCCACTCGACCGGCTGCTGCTCGGCCTGTTCATCTGCATCGGACTCGGACTCGGTTGGGTGAATGCACAACTGACCAGATTGACGGTCAACCGGGTCGCCGACGCCGAGAAACCGAGGAAACAGGGGTTGTATCTCTCCTCGGCGACTCGACTGATCGCAATAACCGGCGGTTCGCTCGCAGTGGGTTTCCTGGCAAGGCCGCACGGCATCGGAATCTTCTTCGGCCTGGCTGCCTTTCAAGTGATTCTGGTGTTGGTCACCGTCTTGCCTGAAGTGAAGGAGCTTCGCCAGCAATCATGACGAATCAACTCGCCTTCATCGCCCAGTCGGCGCTTCCCGTCCTCGCGGAGGAAGCGCCCGCCGAAGAGCCGAAAATCAAGGTCGGCGAACACGCGGTCGCGCATCTGTGGGGTATGGACTTCAATGTCGACACGATCATCTCGACCGCCATCGCGGCGGCGATCGTGCTCGGTCTGGCGTTCTACCTGCGGGCGAAGCTGACTTCGGGCGTACCCAACGGCGTGCAGTTGTTCTTCGAGACCGTCACGGTCCAGATGCGCAACCAGGTGGAAAGCGCCATCGGCATGAAGGTCGCGCCGTTCGCGCTGCCATTGGCCGTCACGCTGTTCATCTACATCCTGTTGTCGAACTGGTTGTCGGTGCTGCCGGTGCAGTACGGACACGGTGAATTGATCGCACCGCCCGCCTCGGATGTCAATTTCGTATACGCGCTGGCACTGTTCGTTTTCTTCATGTACCAGGGTGCGGGCGTGTATCGGCGCGGCCCCGGTGGGCACGCCAAGCAGTTGCTGAAGGGCCACACCGGATGGGGCCCGATGGTTTTCATCAATGTCATCGAGGAAGTCGCTAAACCGCTCTCGCTGTCGCTTCGATTGTTCGGCAACATGTTCGCGGGCGGCGTGATGGTCTCGGTGATCGCACTGTTCCCGTTCTGGATCAGCTGGGGGCCGAATGCCGTCTGGAAACTCTTCGATCTGTTCGTCGGAGCCATCCAGGCATTCATCTTCTCGCTGTTGACCGTCCTCTACTTCAGTCAATCGATGTCGCTGGAGCACGAACACTAGCCCTGGCGACTACTTTCGGGTCGCTCTAAACAACGACAGATCGGCGCCGCCGATCGAGCTCAGTAAAGAACAGGAAGTGAAAAATGGCAGACGCAACAACGGCAGCCATCGTCCAGGGCGCGCTCATCGGCGGCGGCATCATTATGGGCGGTGGCGCCATCGGCGCGGGAATCGGTGACGGACTCGCCGGCGCCGCGTTGATCAACGGCGTTGCCCGTCAGCCGGAAGCCGAAGGTCGCCTCCGCGGTAACTTCTTCCTGACCGTCGGTCTGGTCGAGGCGGCGTACTTCATCAATCTAGCGTTCATGGCGCTTTTCGTATTCGCTACTCCAGGTAAGTAATTAAGTATGACTCCGCGAACGGATGTTGTGGCCGAGGGGAACTTCCTGATCCCCAACGGCACATTCTTCGCCGAGCTGTTGATCTTCCTGATCGTGCTCGGGGTCATGTGGCTGTTCGTCGTTCCGCCGATACGCAAGGTATTGGCGGAACGCGAGACGAGAGTCGCGGAGACCGCGGTCGACAACAAGGAAGCCAAAGCCTTGTTCGCCGACGCCGAAGCGAAATACCAGGCGGCCGTCGCGCAGGCGCGCAGTGAGGCGGTCGAGATCAGGAACCAGGCAAGGGCCGAGGGCCGAGTTATCCTCGAGCAGTTGCGAAGTGAGGCGCAGGGCGAGGCCGACAGGATCGTCGCGGAATCCGCGACGGAACTGCGGGCTCAGGCGGACCAGGTGGCCGCGGAGCTGCGTGAGGCTGTCGAACCGCTCGCCGAGACATTGGCCGATCGAGTGCTCGGCATCAAGGATCGGCACGCCGGCTCCAGCGCCGGCCATCAGTCAGGACGAGCGTAGCCAATGAACCTCAACAGCGGCATCCTTGCCGAAGGGGCAATCCACGCAGCCGGGTCCGAGGATTCGGGCATCTTCCACATCACCTTCGACTGGCCGATCTTCTTCAGCCAGCTCTTCGGTTTCGCGGTCATCATCTTCGTCATCGTCAAATGGGTGGCACCGCCGGTGAAACGGCTGATGGCCAAGGCGCAGAACAATATTCAGAAACAGATCGAGGATAACCAGCAGGCGGCCGACCGCCTCGTCGAGGCCAAGCGTGCCTACGACAATGCGGTCACCGACGCCCAGGCCGAACTCGAGCACATCCGTGAGGATGCGCGTGCCGACGCCGAACGCATCATCGCCAAGATGCGCGAATTCGCCGATGCCGAGGTCGCACGGGTCCGCAGCCAGGGCCGCGATCAGATCGCCCAGATGCGCACCCAGCTCATCCGCGATCTGAAGGAAGAGCTGATCACCACGGTCATGGACAGCACCGAGGAAAAGGTGCGCTACGAGATCGGCGCCACCCACGTGGCCGCCGACAGCATCGACAAATTCCTCGAGGACCTCGAGGCCATGGCTAACGCGGAACCGCCGGTCCGACGCCGCGCCCAGCCCTGGGCATTGTAAAACCGGGTGGTCGCCGGACCGCATGCCCTGGCATGCTGGCCGCGTGAGCACCGCGCAGATCACGATCGATTTCGCGCCCGAATTGCGGCTGTTCGTCGCGGCCGCACAGCGGGACGGTCGCTCTGCCGTGCGGATCGACAGCGTGTCGACGCTCGGACATATCGTGGAAGCGCTCGGCGTGCCGCTCACCGAGGTGGGCGAACTGCTGGTCGACGGTCGGTCGACGAGCCCGGCGTATAAGCCCGCCGATGGCGAAGCGGTGTCGGTGCGCGCGGTGGTGCGTCCGCAGCGATTCGACGAACCGCTGCGCTTCCTGCTGGACATCCACCTCGGCACTTTGGCGCGACGGCTGCGGCTGCTCGGCGTCGACACCGCCTACGAGAATCCGGATATCGGTGATGCCGCACTCGCCACGCGCTCGGCGACCGAACATCGCATCCTGCTCTCGCGCGACCGCGGACTGCTGCGTCGACGCGAAATCTTCGCTGGCGCCTACATTTACAGTCATCGCCCCGTCGAACAGCTCGACGACGTACTATCGCGTTTCGCACCGCCCCTTGCGCCATGGACCCGCTGTACGGCCTGCAACGGCCCCCTGCACGTGACCGATAAGCGGACCCTGCGCGGGCAACTCCCGAACGAGACCGAACGCACCTACGACGCGTTCGCACAGTGCGTCGACTGTGGCCGAACCTATTGGAAGGGTGCGCATCACGCGCGTCTCGACGCGATCGTCACCCACGCCCTCCGCTTCGGCACCTGAAGCATCGCCACGCACCTTCGCGCGGCACCTTCGCTCACCACGAACCCTCGCGCGCCAGGCACCTGCCACACGCCACGCATCTCTCTTCACGCCGCGCACGGAATCGTGGACGAAAACGTGCGTGGCGCGCCGACCAATGCGCGGGACCCGTCCTCGCCCAGCCGGATCACGCTCCGAATGCACCTTCGAGGCGGCCTCGGGAGCCGGGGCAGGGCGCCCACGCCAGGTACCTTCCGTACACCGCGCACCTTTCTTTACGCCGCGCACGGAATCGTGGGCCAAAACGTGCGTGGCGCGCCGATCAATGCGCGGGACCCGTCCTCGCCCAGCCGGATCACGCTCCAAAAGCGCCTTCGAGGCGGCTGCGGGAGCCGGGATGGACCAGGCGGGCCACGCTCACCAGCGCACTGGCAGACCAGGTGCGGCGGCGGATCTGGAGGCAGGGTTCGGTGCGGCGGATGCGCAGTAGTCGGCAGTCCTCCTGACTGCCCTGCACCGCCTCGACGACATGTTCGCCGCGTACCAGCGGTGCCACCTCGCTGAGGTACCGGTTCGGGGTTATCGCGGTGAAATTCTGGTCGAGGTAGCCGGGTGCGGCGGCGGGGTTGACGTAGCGGTCCTCCACCTGGATCGGCACCTCGTCGTCGAAATGCACCAGCATCGAATGGAATACCGAATCGGTCGGCCAATCGTCGAGCAGTGGGTTGGCGGCGTCGAGGGGGTCGCTGCGCAGGAAGATGACCTCGGTGCGGTGCCGGTGGCCGCGCTGCTGGATCTCATCGGCGATATTGCGCACCTCGAACAGCGGCGATGCCACCTTCGCGGGCGCGACGAAGGTGCCGACCCCCATCATCCGAACGACCACACCGGCTGCGGCCAACTCACGCAGCGCCCGGTTGACCGTCATGCGGGAGATACCGAGCGCGTCGACCAGCTGATGCTCCGACGGAAGCTGATCCCCAGCGACCCAGCGTCCGGCGCCGATCTGCATCCGGATCAGGGTCTTGATCCGCTCGTACGCCGGTGCCGTATCGGGTCCGGACGCCGCGAACAAGACCGCCAGATCTGCATCGCCCACCGGGCGGGCCATCGCCACCACCTCTCACTAGCCTGGCCGCAACCTTAGCCGTTCCGGTTGACAGCCACTTGTATATACAGGACTATGCATCTGGGCAGGCTGCCCCAGCTGCCCTTCTCCTGAGGGAAGGCGGATCCATGCCGCACAACGACGAATTCGACGCCGGACTGCAGATCGAGCGCCGCACCATCGAAGTAATTCCGGATGCCGAACGCCACGGCACCGCGCGCAATCAATTCACCCTGTGGTTCGGGGCGAATATGCAGATCACCGCCATCGTCGACGGTGCGCTCGCGGTGGTATTCGGCGCCGATGCGCTGTGGGCGATCCTCGGTTTGCTGCTCGGCAATATTCTCGGCGGCATAGTCATGGCGCTGCATTCGGCGCAGGGTCCGCGGCTCGGGCTGCCGCAAATGATCTCCAGCCGAGCGCAATTCGGCGTCCTCGGTGCGGTGATGCCGCTATTGCTCGTAATCGTGATGTATCTCGGTTTTGCCGCGACCGGAACGGTTTTGGCCGGTCAGGCGGTGAACAAGATTCTGCACGTAGACAATTCGAACATCGGCATTCTCGTCTTCGGTGCGCTCACGGCCGTGGTCGCAGTGACCGGCTACCGGCTGATCCACGTCATCGGGCGAATCGCCACCGTGGTCGGCACTATCGGCTTCACCTACCTGACGATCCGCCTGTTCGCCGAATACGACGTCAGCGCCTACGTCGGTACCAAATCCTTCGACATCGTCACCTTCGTCCTCGCGGTCTCCCTCGGTGCCGGATGGCAGCTGACCTTCGGACCGTACGTCGCGGACTATTCGCGCTATCTGCCCCGCACGACCAGTGCGCGGACCACCTTCTGGTCCACCTTCGCGGGCAGCGTGCTCGGGTCGCAGTGGGCGATGACGCTCGGCGCGCTGGTGGCCGCCGTCGCCGGAAAAGCGTTCCTGGGCAATCAAGTCGGATTCATCGGCGATCTCGCGGGCCCATCCGCGATCGCGCTGCTGATCTACCTGGTGATCGTGGTCGGCAAGCTCACGGTGAACTGTCTCAACGCCTACGGCGGGTTCATGTCGATCCTTACCTCGGTGACCGCGTTCAGCGGTCAGTCGCGCACCACCCAGGCCACGCGAACGGCCTATATCGTGGGCTTCACCGTGGTGTCGATGCTGATCGCCATCGGGGCCAGCGCCGACTTCCTCAATAACTTCAAGAACTTCGTGCTCGTCCTGCTGATGGTGTTCACGCCATGGAGCGCGATCAACCTGATCGACTACTACCTGATCTCACGCGAGCGCATCGACATCCCGGCGCTCTACGATCCGGACGGCCGCTACGGACGCTGGAACGTCACCGCCCTGGCCTGCTACACCCTCGGCATTCTCGCCCAGATCCCGTTCCTCGCACAGAAGCTCTACACCGGCCCGATCACCGATATGCTCGGCGGCGCGGATATCTCCTGGATCGTCGGCATCGTCTTCACGGCGGCCATCTACTACCCGCTCGCACGTCGCACGAGCAATCCGCCGGACCGGATGATCAATCCCACGGGCACCGTGGATGCTCCGGTGTCCTGAGAACGATCACTCGGGAACTTTTACGAGTTCCATCGCGACCGCGCGGCATTCGAAGAGCATGAGCGGCAGCCGCATACCCGTGCCAACCGAGTTGTCCTGAAAGGCCGACCGCCCCGACCCGCAACAGGGCCGGGGCCCACGTCCCAGGGGGACCGGGATCAAGCCACGGCGTTTCGCTGCGTCGCCGGTTGGATCGGGTGCTCGAATTCGATCGAGCCACCGCTGTTTTCGCGACCCCGACCTACGACGCGTGGTGCGTCGGGTGGTAGTGCTCCCAGGCGTCGGCCAGCGACTTGCGCACGTCGTGGGGCAGGTAATCCCGGATTTCCGCACACAGATGGACGCTGTTGCCGCAGTCGTCGCACCAGATCCGGACCGTACGCGCGTCCTTGGCAACGGCTTCGGCGATCCAGTCGGCCCGCATATTCCCGTGGTCGACGGTGGCTACCCATCTGTCCCCGTAACCATCGACATCCTGATGGATGGCATTGACCATGGTCACCGCGAACATCGGGTTGGGCTGAGCCTTCTTCTTCGTCATAGCGGGAACCCTCCAGCCCTAGAGCGAAATGTTCGTGCGGCTTCAGCAACCGGTTGGTGACCGATTGCTTCGCGACGCAGGAAGCAACCGTAACTCCGGCCGACCCGCCCGGCAAGAGTCCGTTTTCGGGTGGAAACCGAAGGGAATCCGCAGGTAAAGAGATCGCAAAGGACCTAGCCGCATCGTCGGTATGGTGGGGCGGCCGCCTGTGCCGCCACACTGAACGCCTGCCTGATTTCGGCCACAGCAAACGAGTTTCCGGCGCGGTTCCCATGCCGCGGCCCGATCTCCATCCAGCGCCGGCACTCCGGAAACCTGGCCCGCGCTACCGGCTTCCGGGATTGGTCAGGGGGAAGGCGTTGGGCACGAAGGGGAGTCCGAGTTGCGACGGCGCGGGAGCGGGAACCGGATCGAACGCTCGGCCGAGTGCTCGCTGAGCGCCGACCAACCGTCCCTGCGCAGGTGTATCCACGCCGCGATCAGGACGATGAGGAATTCGATGACGTAGCCGTTGATCAAGACCTTGGTGATCGGCCACCACGGCGGCAGCAGGAACACTCCGATCGACACCCAGGTCTTGCTCCAGTGGTACGTCCACGCGGCGGTCACGGTGAACAGCACCGCCGCCGCCACCCACCAGCGCCAGTTGTCCAGCCCTTTATGCACGAGGAAGACGAACAGCGGCACGAACCACACCCAGTGGTGGCCCCAGGAGAACGGCGACACCGCACACGCCGTGAGACCGGCCAGGGTGATCGACAGCAGCCGCTCACCACGCTGATACAGCGCCGTCGTGACGGTCAGGCTGGCGATCGCGACCGAGATCGCGATGAGCAACCACAACCACACCGGCGCGGGACCGCCGAGCAGGTGCGCGATGACACCGCGGATGGACTGGTTGGACGGGTGGTTGTCGGCCGCGATCCGGTTGGATTGGAAGAACGTCGAGGTCCAGTACTGCCGGGAATCGGTGGGCAGGATGACCCAGGCGAAGGCGATCGAGGCGAGGAAGGTGACGAATGCGGTAAGCGCCGCGCGCCACTGCCGCAGGACGGCGAAGTAGGCGACGAAGTAGATCGGGGTGAGTTTGATACCCGCCGCGAGTCCGACGCCGAGGCCACGCAGTTTGCTTCGGTCCTCGCGCAGCGCGTCCAACAGCACCAGCAGCATGAGCACCAGGTTGATCTGGCCGAAGTAGAGCGTCTGTCGGACCGGCTCGATGAATACGCAGGTCGCCGCGATCAGCACGCTGACCACTACCAGCCGAGTCGTGATCCGATAGCCCAGCAGCCGCCAGCTGAGCAGCACACAGGCGATGAGTACCGAGAGGTTGACCGCGAGCCAGGTGTTCGTGACGTACCCCCACGGCACCATGTAGATCGGCACGAACGCGATGGTGGAGAACGGCGTGTAGGTGTACAGCAGGCCGCGCATGGTCGGCTCGGTGTACAGCGGAATATCGTGCACGATGCGCCACGCACCGTCCCGATAGATGTGCACGTCCAAGCCGCCGACCAGGAACCCGCCCTTGTCCAGGAAGGGATCGATGGTGGTGAAGAGCAGGATCACCGACAGCAGGGCGCTCCCGGCGAGCAGGTATATCGCTGGTCCCGTACGCGGAAACTCCAGCTTCCGGGTGTCTCGCACCGATCCGCTACGACCGAGGCAACACCGTCGCAGGATTCGAGGTACAGGATCCTGTTGGGTGATAAGACCTCATCACGACGACCGATCCATCCCTTCGTCCCGCACCTGCTGCACTACGGCGATAGCCAGTTTTTACCGTACCTAATGACCCGCGCCTGCATCATGCCCCGAAGTGCCGGGGCAAGCAAGCGGCGGGGTCATCGTTGCCGGCTGGCCCTGGCCCGCCTGCGCTCCGCCTGTAGTTCGGCAAGTTCTTGTTCGAGCATCTCGGCGATGCGGAACTGCCCGGTGTCGTGGATATCGGGCGTGCGAACCACCTGCAGGTGCGAATCCGGCTCGGCGGGGGCGTTGCCCTTGCCGCGCGAGTTCTCGGTCGTCCTGCTGTCCTTGCGGCCCTCGAGCGAACTGGGCTTGCGCGCCGTGGCCGCGCTCGACCCGTTGCCCCTGCGCAGTGCCGACACGACCGACGGCTTGCTCTCCGCGGCGGGCTTGTCCTGGCTCACCGGGGCGGCCTTGCGCGCGGGCGCCTTGGCGGGCTGCGCTGGGCTCTCGGCCTTCGCGACGGGCTTGGTCTCGGCGATCGGTTCCGGCTCGGGCGGTGCGAAGGGGTTGTTCTTCGGGACCACCGGCTTCGCGGCCACCGGCGCGGTCGGCTCCTTGACGACAGCGGCGCGGTTCTCGGTCTTCGCCGGAGCGGGCCGCTGCTGAGGCTCCGCATTGTCCGGCGCCTGACCGTTGGTCGGCGCGGGACGCTTCTCGGGTGCGTCCGAGCCCTCTTGCGCGGCAGCGCTTTCCCTGTCGGTCGACTCCTCGACCTCCACCGCTTCGGCCTCCACGATCTCGTCGGCTGCCAGTTCGGCGTCCTGTTCGGCACTTTCGGCGGCCGTCAGCACCCCGTGTTCCGCGGACTCCTTCTCCGCACCCGGCGCCACCAGGGCCGCCTGGGTATTCGCGCGATAGGACGCGATCGATGGCATCGTCTGCTTGAGTTGTTCGGCCGGATCGGGCAACTCGCGGACCTGCTCGGTGGCCCGGTAGATGGCCAGGCCGTAGCGTGCGCTGGCCGCGTCGTGAATGAGCAGGGCGACACCGATCATCACCGGCGCGACCGCGTGCACACCGGTCTCGTACCATTCCCCGTCGCGCAGGTAGGGGTAGGTGTTGAGGGTGACAGTCAGTGACAGCAGGGCGATTTCGGCCGCGGCGACCTGTCGGCGGTTGTCGATCACGCCCCATTCGGCGACCTTATTGGTGCCGACCATGATGATGATCAAGCAGACGCTGATCATCGCCTCGATGAGGTAGCTGAACCAGTACAGCGGATCGCCCGGTCCGCCCGGCGCGATGTTGTGCTGCACATTGACCGCGGACCACAGCATGCCCGCCGCCACCACGCCCGCCAGCGCGCGCAGTGACCATCCCCGGTGCCGGTACAGCGACGCCAATTTGGCATGCGGGCTGGACTCTCGCCGCTGTGCCGCAATTGCCTTGCGGGCTACCAATAGATCTCTGATGTCGGCCTTCTCGATCGCTTCCGTGGTCTGCCTGGCGCGGTCGGCCGCGGAGGCCGCGGCCTGAACCTGTTTCCATCGCTGCGCGCGATCCTCGCCGCGAATCTTCTCCGCTAGCTCACGCTCGGCGACCAGTTCGTCCTCGGAGAGCGCCTCGGTAAGCGCGGGATCGAACTGGTAGGCCAGTCGACCCCGGGCCCGCTCGACCCTTCTCGCGAGCTGTCCGACCTCGTCCTCGACGGGATGATGCTCGATGGTCAATTCGACTCCCCGCGGGAGAGATTCGACGGCAGACAAGTGATCACGCGTGGGAACGGCACCAGACATTCATAGTCGATTCACCGTTGCCAGCGAAACTGTCAATTTGCCGCCGGTGGGTTGTCCTCCGGCGCGCCGCGCGCGACACACGCATGCGAAGTTTCGATTTAACGACGATTCGGCACTCGCGAACGCCGCTCGCGGCGCAATGAACGTACGGTTCACCGGCCCGGACTAGCTGCGGCACGACTGCTCGCCGCCGGCAAAACAGCCAACCAGTCGGTTTCCCCAAGGGGTGTCGACACATTCGGGCGTGTCGTCGCCAACTGGTCGATAGGTCAGGCGATTTCGGATCCGCTCGGGCGATGCGCCGCGACGTAGAGGGCAGTTCGATGCCCTTGCGTTGCGCCAGTCGGAACTTCAACTCCGACTCCAGCGTCCCTCCGGATGCAGATGCAATCGGCCTTGGGCAGGCCGCGAACGAATGCGGCGAGATCCGTTGACATGCAGCCATCCCCTGGACGGCCGTCGTCGGAATTGGTTCAGGCCGCGTCCGACAGCGCCTCGTGCCAGTGCCAGGTGTCGGTGTATTGGTGCAGTACGAGGAGCTTTTCGTCGGCGATATGCCAGATGTGGGCGAATTCGGCGGCCACATGCTTGCCGGTGGCGCGCGCGGTGCCGCGGTAGTGGCCGGTGACAATCACGGTGTCCGGGTGTGCGTCGAACCATTCCTCGGCGAAGGGCGCGATCTCGTATTCGCGGAACACCGGCTGCCAAATACCTGCGAGCGCCGCCTCAGGGCTTTGTGCCTGCGTGACGGTCACGCTGGGCATCCCCGGGGCCACCCACCCCTGGAAGCGCGGATGCAGCGCATCGAGGATGCCTGCGGGATCCCCCGATTGCGTTGCTTTATAGAACTTTTCGACTACGTCTCGGTTGCTCATATCCTCATATTAGAGTGATCGTTCCATATCGACCAGAGGCGGCAGACGGTGATCCGTGGCACAACTCGTCAGTCGCGGATGCGGGATCGCAATGCGAGTACGCCCGCGGCCGAGCCGATCATGGCGAGGCCGACGACCCACAGTCCGGCTCGCTGGGTACCGGTGAGGTCCTTCAGCGCACCCGTGACATACGGTGCGACGAATCCGCTGATATTGCCGATGGAGTTGATCAGGGCGATACCGCCCGCCGCGGCCGCACCGGAGAGGAAGCTGCTCGGCAGCGCCCAGAAGGTGGGCAGCGCGGCGAGCACTCCGACGGCGCAGACGGTGACCGCGACCATGGCGGCGAACGGGTTGCCCAGATACAGTGCCGCCGGGATGGCGAGCCCACCCACCAACGCGGGTAGTGCGACATGCCAGGCCCGCTCTCCGGTTCGGTCGCCGTGCCTGCTCCACAGCACCATCACGACGGCGCCGATCACGTAGGGCACCGCATTGATGAGCCCGCGCTGCACCACCGAATAGTGGGTGCCGTACTGCTGTTGGAAGCCGTTGATGATGGTGGGCAGGAAGAATCCGAGCGCGTACAGGCCGTAGACGATGCCGCCGTAGATGAAGGCGAGGCCGAGTACGCGGGGATGGGTGAGCGCCTTGCGCACCGTCCAGTGTTCGACCCGCGCCGCCTGCTCTTTGTCGAGTTCGCGGGTCAGCCAATCTCTTTCGGCCTCGGACAGCCACTTGGCCTGTGTGGGACGGTCGGTGAGGAAGAACCAGGTGACCACCGCCAGCACGATCGCGGGCACGCCCTCGACCAGGAACATGAATCGCCAGCCGCTGAGGCCGAAGACGCCGTCGCCGTACTGGATGATCAGGCTCGATACCGTCGAGCCCAAGGCGGTCGAAATCGGCACCGCCGTCATGAACAATGCGACGATCTTCGCGCGCTGGGTCTGCGGAAACCAGTAGGTGAGATACAGCAGGATGCCGGGAAAGAATCCGGCCTCCACCACGCCGAGGGTGAATCGCAGGATATAGAGCCAGGTTTCGTTGGGCACGAATGCCATGACGGTGGCGACCACACCCCAACTCACCATGATTCTGGCGATCCAGCGGCGGGCGCCGAACCGGTGCAGCGCCAGATTGCTCGGCACCTCGAGTACGAGATAGCCGCAGAAGAAGATGCCGGAGGCGAAACCGAAGGCCGTCTCGGTCAGACCGAGATCCGTTTTCATACCGCTGGGCCCGGCGAATCCGATATTGACCCGGTCCAGGTAGTTGATGAAATACAGCAGCCCGAGAAAGGGCACCAGTCGAATCGTGACCTTGCGCAACGTCGCGCGGGACACCTCGGGCGTTCCATCCATTCGCGAACTCTCGACCCGCGTCCACCCTGGAGTCAACTTCCCAGGCCCGGCGATACGAATGTGCAGCGACGGGCGGACCCGGCAGTCGACCTACCGGCCGCCCGGCTACTGTCGCAGACAGGCGTGACATCGGGAAAGGCCGAGCCGGGAGAGGTTGGTAGTCGATGGGTGTTGGTGGTCTTCGATTGGCCTCGGTTGTCGCCGCCATTGTGCTCGGATCCGTTCTGGCAGGACCTCGTTCGTACGCGACACCGGGATCGGTGGTGACCGGGGATGGGTCGAGGATTACCAACATCCGGGTTCGGGATGATCGGCATCTCACGTTGACGGTGTATTCGGGGGCGATGGGACGGGAGTTTTCGGTGCAGGTGCAGCGGCCTGCGGATACCGGGGCGCCACGGCCGACGTTGTATCTGCTGGCCGGGGTCGATGGTGGGGAGGATGGCGCGACATGGGGTACGAAGACCGATGTCATGGGGTTTTTCGGGGATAAGAACGTCAATGTGGTGCAACCGCTCGGTGGGGCCTACAGCTATTACGCCGATTGGCGAGTGGCGGACCCTGTGTTGGGGGTCAACAAGTGGCAGACGTATCTGACTCGGGAATTGCCGCCGTTGATCGACGCTGCGTTGGGCACCAATGGGCGCAATGCCATTGCGGGGATCTCCACTTCGGGTACCTCGGTGCTGTCACTGGCGATTTCGAATCCCGGGTTGTACCGATCCGTCGGCGCATTCAGCGGGTGCGCGCAGATCAGTGATCCGGTCGGGCAGGCGTTCGTCGCGCTGTCGGTGCGCAAGGGCGGCGGTGATCCGGTGAATATGTATGGACCGCCGCAGGATCCGATGTGGGCAGCAAACGATCCGTATGTCAATGCCGAAGCCCTGCGCGGGCTGAATTTGTACCTCTCGGCGGGGAGTGGACTGCCCGGGCCGTACGACAATCCCACCGATCCGCATACCCAGAGCTGGGCAGAGGGTGGGTTGCCCCTGCAGGTGACGATGGGCGGTGCGATCGAAGGGTCGACCGCTTGGTGCACCCGCAACATGCGGACCAGGCTGAATCAGCTCGGTATTCCCGCCACCTACGACCTCGAACCCACCGGCACCCACTCATGGGGTTACTGGGAACACGCACTGAAGGATTCCTGGCCGGTTCTCGCTAATGGACTCGGCGCCTGAACCCCCTGAGTGTGACGCCCGACGTACTCGACCAGGCGAACGCTGTCCGCAGGCTGTACCCGTCCTTGCGTCTCGACCTCGCCGACGCCGTCATCGTCGCCTTGGCGGCCGACTACGAAACCGACGGGGTCCGCACACTCGGCCGGCGAGACTTCCGAGCTCTGACGCTCGCTCACGCAGCACAAAACCTTTTCGCATACTGCCCGACGATCTCTTATACCTCGGCAATCGACAACGGCGATACTTATGGGGCACTCGGCGACATCTAGGAGGATTTGTGTCCGAAACCGTGCGTGGCGTGGTTGCCCGTAGTAAGGGCGCACCGGTCGAGCTCGTCGATATCGTGATCCCGGATCCCGGGCCGCACGATGTCGTGGTGCGCATCCAGTCCTGTGGGGTGTGCCATACCGATCTGCACTATCGCGAGGGCGGTATCAACGACGAGTTCCCGTTCCTGCTCGGGCATGAGGCGGCGGGCATCGTGGAGACCGTCGGGGATGCGGTAACCCATGTTGTCGCGGGCGATTTCGTCATTCTGAACTGGCGCGCGGTGTGCGGTGAATGTCGGGCGTGTAAGCGTGGCCGCCCGTGGTACTGCTTCGCCAGCCACAATGCGAGCAAGAAGATGACCCTCGCCGACGGCACCGAACTCAGCCCGGCCCTCGGCATCGGCGCATTCGCGGATAAGACGCTGGTGCACGAGGGTCAGTGCACGAAAGTCGACCCGGCTGCCGACCCGGCCGTCGCCGGACTGCTCGGCTGCGGCGTCATGGCCGGTCTCGGCGCCGCAATGAATACCGGCAATGTGTCGCGCGGCGATACGGTCGCGGTCATCGGCTGCGGCGGTGTCGGCGATGCCGCCATCGCCGGTGCGCGACTGGCGGGTGCGCGGACCATTATCGCGATCGACCGTGATCCCCAGAAGCTCAGCTGGGCAACGGAATTCGGTGCGACCCACACAATCGATGCGACCGAGACCGACGTCGTCGAGCAGATCCAGCAATACACCGACGGTTTCGGCGCGGATGTAGTCATCGACGCGGTCGGACGCCCGGAGACTTGGAAGCAGGCCTTCTACGGACGCGATCTTGCGGGCACCGTCGTGCTGGTCGGCGTCCCGACCCCGGATATGACCATCGATATGCCGCTGATCGACCTGTTCTCCCATGGCGGCGCGCTGAAATCCTCCTGGTACGGCGACAGTCTGCCCGAACGCGATTTCCCGATGCTGGTCGATCTGTACCTGCAGGGCCGATTGCCATTGGAGCGCTTCGTCACCGAGCGCATCGCCCTGGACCAGGTCGAAAAGGCCTTCTCCGCAATGCATGCCGGTGAGGTGCTGCGTTCGGTGGTGGTCTGGTGAGCCTGCGCATCGATCGCGTCGTCACCTCCGGCACCTTCTCACTCGACGGCGGCACCTGGGATGTCGACAACAATGTGTGGCTGATCGGCGACGATACCGAGGTGATCATCGTCGACGCGGCCCATGATGCCGACGCGATCATCGAAGCCGTCGGCAACCGCAATGTCGGCGCGGTCGTCTGCACCCACGGTCACAACGACCACGTCACCGTCGCACCGGAACTCGCGAAACGCCTCGACGCCCAGATCCTGCTCCACCCCGGCGACGATCCGCTCTGGCGGATGACCCACCCATACATCGACTACCAATCACTGGCCGATATTCAGCGAATCACCGTGGCGGGCACCGATATCGAGGTCCTGCACACACCCGGTCACTCCCCCGGCTCGGTCTCGCTCTACCTGCCCGAGGCCACCGCCCTGTTCACGGGCGACACCCTGTTCAACGGCGGCCCCGGCGCCACCGGCCGCTCGTTCTCCGACTTCGGCACCATCATCGAATCCATCCGAGACCGCCTGCTGACCCTCCCGGAGGAAACCACGGTCCACACCGGCCACGGCGACGGCACCACCATCGGCACCGAAAAACCCGCACTCGCCGACTGGATAGCCCGCGGGCACTGATTACTGCTCGACGTATGCCTTGATGCGCTCGAGGGTTTGACGCATGCCGTCCCGGTTCGTCTTACCGCGGGCGCGCCCGGCCACCCGCCAATAGAGGCGCAGCGGGAGGTTGTTTTCGTTCAACTGGAACGATTCGGTCACGTCGGTGCCCCCCTCCACGGGCGTGAACCGGTAGCGCCAGGTATTGACCGCCGTCCCGCGCGGTCCGAGCACGGTGAATGCGAACTCACGTCCGGGCTCGCACGCGACGATCCGGCAGACGGTCCAATACTTCAGCCCCCAGCCATTGCGGTTGACGTGCCCGCGGAACTTGACGCCGACGGCGGGAGCCGTTGCCCCACCGAGCCATTCGGTGTCGAAGGTCTCCGGTGAGAACGTCCCGGTATTCGTGATATCGCTGACCAACCCCCAGATCTTGTCTGCGGGTGCTGCCATTCGAACCGTCACGCTATCGTGCATGCCTGCACGCTAGCAGGCGCCTTCTCAGACAGGTCCGCTCAGTGCGGATCGATATCGGTCCAGAAGGCGACCAGGTCGGCGCAGACGCGGGCCGAGCGCTCCTCATTCGGCAGGTGGCCGACACCGTCGTAAACCGCGGTACGCGCACCCAATTCCTCGGCATAGCGTTCGTGCACGCTCGGCGGCCACAGATCACCGGAGTTGCCATAGGCGACGAGAATCGGCAGGCCGGTGGCGCGCAGCGCGGCGGTACAGTCGGCCGGGCCCTCCATGACCCGCATGATGCCGACCAAATTCGCCTTCTTGGTGGTGAAGATGCGGTTGCGCAGGAATTCGAGTTCGGCGGGCGGAACCAGCGCCGCCACAGCCCTACTCATCTGCTCCCACAGCGCTTGCTGGCCACCGCTTTCGATGAGTCGGGCGACCAATTGTGGTGGCGCGAAGTTGATACCGGAGGCCGAGGACGGACCGGAGGCGAGCAGGGTGAGGCTGCGGAAGCGGTCCGGATGCGCGGCAAGTGCGGCACGGGCGACATAGCCGCCGAACCCCTGGCCCACCAGGTGAATCGGTGTGTCATTCGAGATCTGGTCGGCGACGACGATCAGATCGTCGACGAAACCGGCCATCGTGTATTCGGATACGTCATCGGGACCGTCGGACCGCCACTGCCCGCGCTGATCGTAAGCGACACAACGGAATCCGGCTGCGGACAGAATCGGCAGCATGGCCTCGAAGTCCTCTTTGGAGCCGGCGAAGCCGGGGACCAATAGGACCGTGCCACGCATCTCGACGTCGTGCGGCGGCACGGATTCCCAGGCGGCCAGTGTGCCCGCCCCGCCGTGCAGGGTGAAGGATGTGGACTGCGCGGTGGCATGGCTCATCGGTTTCCTCCATCGTGCTCGGCACTAATGCGGCAACACCTCCATTCTAGCCGAGCGCACATTCGGGATTGTTATTTATTCGAGATATTTCAGAATAAGGTCATCGGCTCGGTCGGAATGGGGTCGGGCAGCGGCTCGAGTTCGGGCAGGCGGGCGCGCACCTCGTCGTGGAAGCGGCGGGCGAGATGCAAGGAGGAGGCGCTGTCCGGGGTGTGGATGAAAACCGTTGGTGAGCGGCCCTCATGCAGCCATGCGACGACGATCTCGAGCCACGGCTGCCAGCCGGCAATCGTGCGCTCGGCCGAATCGCGGCCGTGATAGCGGACGATCGGGAATTCGGTGAGCGCTTGCGTACGGCGCGGCACCCGCGGTTTCTTCGCCCGCGCCTCGGCCTCCGCGGCGCTTTCGGCGGGTCCTTCGAAAAGCAAAGTGGTGTCGAAGGGCACCCATTCGGCACCTACGCGCGCGAGCAGCTGCTCCAATTGCCTTGCGGCGCTGTCATTTTCGAAGAACGCGGGATGACGGACCTCGACGGCGGATCGGTACGAGTCGGGCAACGTGCGCAGGAATCCGGCCAGCGTCCCGAGATCGGTCGGTCCGAATGAGCCCGGCAACTGCACCCACAGTGCGTGGATGCGCGGACCGAGCGGCTGCATCGCATCCAGGAAAGTGCGCAGTTCCACCTCCACACCCTGCAGCCTGCGCTCGTGCGTAATCGGCTTGGGCAGTTTGATGACGAATCGGAAGTCGGGATCGGTCTGCTTCGCCCACGACTCCACTGTGTTGCGCGTCGGCGTCGCATAGAACGTCGTATTGCCTTCCACCGCAGTGCACCACGAGGCGTAATGCCGCAACCGCTCGGCCGCAACCGGTTGATATTCCTGCCATGCCGCGTGCGTCCACATCGCACATCCCACGTGAAGCCGCATGACAGCGACGCTAACGCACCCACCGGCCACCCATCCGGGCGGTCGAGGCGGGTTCACGTACGCTGACGGCTGCACCTCCAGCACCTCGGGAAAGAGATCATGACGCGGTTCGAGAACGTCAGTGTGGCCAAGAAGGCCAATGTGTACTTCGACGGCAAGTGCATCAGCCACAGCATCGAGCTGGCCGATGGCACCGCGAAGTCGGTCGGCGTCATCCTGCCGTCCACCCTGACGTTCAACACGGTCGAGCCGGAGATCATGGAGCTGATCCAGGGCGAGTGCAACGTCACCCTTGCTGGTGAAACCGAAGCCGTGACCTACCGCGGCGGCGAATCGTTCTCGGTGCCGGGCAACAGCTCATTCGAGATCGAGGTGCTTTCGGCGGTGCACTACGTCTGCCACTTCGGCTGAGCCGCTCAGACGGGGACCGCACCCAGGGAATCTGCCAGCGCGGTCAACACATCCGCGCACCCGGCACCGACGGTGAGCGCGGCGAGTTCATCACCTCGGGTCCGGCCGCGATTCACGATGACGACCGGCTTGCCCTGTTTCGCCGCATATCGGACGAACCGCAGCCCGGACATCACCGTCAACGACGATCCCGCAACCAACAGCGCGTCGGCCGCCTCGACCATTTCGAATGCGGCGGCGACGCGCTCCTTGGGGACGTTCTCCCCGAAGTACACGATGTCCGGTTTGAGCATGCCGCCGCAGCGCGCGCAGTCCACCATCCGGAAATTCACGGTATCTGCGACCACAGCGTCCGCATCGGGCGCGACCTCCACCCCGGTGGCTGTCGCCGATGCGGCGAAACCCGGATTGGCCGCCTCCAACCGCTCGGCCAGGGTCATCCGCGAAATCAAAGCGGCGCAGCCGAGGCAGCGCACCCGCGCATACGTTCCGTGTAGATCGATGACCTGGCGATGCCCCGCCTTCGTATGCAGCAGATCGACATTCTGCGTAATCAACCCGGTGACGATGCCGGCCCGCTCCAACCGTGCCAACGCTCGATGCGCCGCATTCGGCCGTGACCCGTCCATGGCCCGCCACCCGATGTGATTGCGCGCCCAGTACCGCTGTCGAAATGCCGTATCCCCCACGAACTGCTGATATGTCATCGGTGTCCGCACCGGCGACCCCGGCCCCCGATAATCCGGAATCCCACTGTCGGTGGACACACCTGCCCCCGTCAGCACCGCGACCCGCCGCCCCGCCAGCAGCCCGGACAAGCGCTCGACAGCGGATGCGTCGGAATCAGCGGACATGGAATTCAGAGTAAGCGTCGCCGCCCGATCGGTAACCCCGGGCGGCGACGCGGTCCGATCAGGCCTGCAGGCCGACCTCGATCTCCAGGGTGAGGGTGATCTTGTCGCCGATCACCGCGCCGCCGTCGGGCAGCGGCATATCAATGGTGATGCCGAAGTCGCGGCGGTTGATGACGGTCTTGGCCTCGAAACCGGCGACCGGGCCCTGGCCCATGCCCGGGTTGACGCCGAGGAATTCGACGTCGAGGGAGACCGGACGGGTGGTGCCGCGGATGGTGAACTCACCGTCGACCACGAAATCCTCACCATTGACACGGAATCCGGTCGACTTGAAGGTGGCTACCGGGAAGTCGGCGGCGTGGAAGAAGTCGGCGGTGCGCAGGTGCGCGTCGCGCTGCTCGTTATCGGTGGTCACCGAATCGACCACGATCTCGGCCTCGGCCGAGGCGGTGCCGTCTTCATTGATGACCAGCTTGCCGGAGAAGTCGGCGAACCGACCGCGAACCTTGCTGACCATCAGGTGACGCACGGTGAATCCGAGGGTGGAGTGAGCGGTATCGATGACCCAGGTGCCTGCGGTCAGGGCTTTTGCGGTGGTGGTCGACATTGTCGGTCTCCTCGTGTAGTTGAGATTTCAATTACTTGGATATGAAACAGGTATTCAGTTCTGGGATCAGGACCGGCGCGCCGTTGCACCGGGGATCAGGTCACTGCGCGACCTCCACGGCCTTGCCTCGATCCCGGGCGGCGACCAATGACGCATGAGTCGGCGCATCCGGGACATGAGCCGGACGCAGTGCGTCGAACTCCTTGCGCAGCACCGGAACTACCTCCGCGCCGAGCAGTTCGAGTTGCTCGAGCACCGTTTTCAACGGTAGACCCGCGTGGTCCATCAGGAACAGCTGTCGCTGATAGTCGCCGAAGCTTTCCCGGAAGGTCATGGTCTTTTCGATGACCTGCTGTGGACTGCCGACGGTCAGCGGCGTCTGCTCGGTGAAGTCCTCGAGCGACGGGCCGTGGCCGTAGACCGGCGCGTTATCGAAGTAGGGCCGGAATTCGCGCACCGCGTCCTGAGAGTTCTTGCGCATGAACACCTGTCCACCCAGGCCGACAATGGCCTGGTCGGCGGAGCCGTGGCCGTAATGCTCGTAGCGGCGCCGATACAGCTCGATCAGGCGCTGGAAGTGGCCCTTCGGCCAGAAGATATTGTTCGCGAAGAAGCCGTCGCCGTAATAGGCGGCCTGCTCGGCTATTTCCGGACTGCGGATCGACCCGTGCCAGACGAACGGCGCTACGCCGTCCAGCGGTCGCGGCGTGGCGGTGAACGCCTGCAACGGAGTACGGAATCGGCCCTCCCAGTCGACCACGTCCTCGCGCCAAAGCCGGTGCAGCAGATGGTAGTTCTCGATGGCCAGCGGGATGCCTTCGCGAATGTCCTTGCCGAACCAGGGGTAGACCGGACCGGTATTGCCGCGTCCGAGCATCAGATCGACGCGACCGTCGGCCAGATGCTGCAGCATGGCGAAGTCTTCGGCGATCTTCACCGGATCGTTGGTGGTGATGAGTGTCGTCGCGGTGGACAGCTGCAACCGCTCGGTCTGCGCCGCGATATAGCCGAGCATCGTGGTCGGCGACGATGGCACGAACGGCGGGTTGTGGTGCTCGCCGGTGGCGAATACGTCCAGGCCGACCTCTTCGGCCTTGCGCGCGATCGCGACCATCGCCTTGATGCGCTCGTGCTCGGTCGGGGCCCGACCTGTCGTCGGGTCGACCGTTACGTCGCCAACGGTGAAAATTCCGAACTGCACGTCGCCTCCTCTCGGAAAGTCTGACACCTATTTGGTGGATATGGCAACCAACAGGGCGGTGTCGTCATCTATTCCCGAGGGTTACCGGTCACTTGCGCAGCCGCGATTCCAGGCCGTCCATCACACAGAGCAGACCGAAATCGAAGGCCATCGCGCGGGCGGTCTGATAATCGGCGGGTTGCATCTTCCGGTAGTCGTCGAGCATCTCCGGATAGTCGGAGGCGAGCTCATCCATGACGTCGAGCACCATGTCCTTGTCGAAACCCTTGTCGCCGAATGCCTTCGCCGCAGTGATCTCCGGGATGACCTGCCCGAGTACGTAACTCGTCACGGTGCCACTCGCGAGGTAGATATCGACGCCCGTGAATCCGGCGTCGATGAAGGTGCGGCGCAGTCGATCACTGAGTTCGAAGGCCTTCGGGCCGACGCTCGGCAGGGAGCCGATCAAGGCGGTCACCCATGTGTGGTCGAGCATGGTGAGCCGGAAGTTGTAGGCATAGGTCGTGACGACCTCACGCCACGAGGCCTCGTCGGGATCCGGGATTCGCACCAGACCCCAGATCTCGTCGAGGACGAGTTCGAGCAGTTCATCCTTATTCGCGACATGCCAGTAGAGACTGGTCGCGCCCGCATCGAGCTTGGCTCCGAGCTTGCGCATGCTCAACGCGCCGAGGCCCTCGGCATCCAAAACCTCGATTGCGGCGGCGACGATCTGGTCGCGGCGCAGTCCGGCCGCCTTCGGCTGGCGTGGCTCGCGGGTCCATACCGAGGAGAACTGCTGCTTTGTCACCCGGTCAGCATAATTCTCTCGCACATTGTGCGATTCTATCGTACGGTGTTCGAGTGGAATCGAACGTTGTACGAGATCCTCGCCGCTGGTGGATTCTGGGGGTCCTCTGTCTGTCGCTGCTGGTGCTGATGATCGACGGCACTGTGCTCAATATCGCTATTCCGTCCCTGATCCGGGAACTCGACGCGACGCCGTCGGATATCCAGTGGATCCTCGACGCCTACGTCCTCGTCTTCGCTGGACTGTTGCTCACCGCGGGCAGCCTCTCCGACCGGTTCGGGCGGCGGCGCATGCTGGTGCTCGGGCTGGCGCTGTTCGGCGCTGCGTCCCTTGCCGCCGTCTTGGCCACCGAGCCGTGGCAAGTGGTCGGGGCCCGCGCACTGATGGGCGTCGGCGGTTCACTGCTGATGCCATCGACCCTGTCCATTCTCATGACCACCTTCGCCGAGGACGAGCGCCGTAAGGCGATGGCGGCATGGTCCACTGTCTCGATGGTCGGCATCGTCCTCGGGCCGACGCTGGGCGGCTTTCTGCTGCAGCACTATTGGTGGGGCTCGGTGTTCCTGCTCAATATCCCGGTCGCGGCGCTCGCGATTGTCGCCGCGCTGGTCCTGATGCCGGAATCCACCGGTGAGCAGCGACCGGTCGACCTGATCGGCGTGCTGCTTTCCATCGTCGCGCTCACTTCGACGGTGTACGTGATCATCGAGCGCGAGTGGAATATTCCGATGATCGGCCTCGCCGTGGTCACGGGACTGGCATTCGTGGTCTGGGAGAGCCGGTCCGCGCATCCGATGCTGCCGCTGGCGGTATTCCGCAATCGCGATTTCACCGGCACCTGCTGCACACTGCTGCTGATGGTGTTCGGTATGGGCGCGATCATGCTGATGCTCACCCAGTATCTGCAGTTCGTGCTCGGCTACGGACCGATGAAGGCGGGTCTTGCCCTGCTGCCGTATGCGGTGGCCGCAGCGGTGTGCAACGGTCTCGGCGCGACGCTGGGCAAGAAGTTGAGCAATAAGACACTCATCGTCGCCGGTCTACTGGTCATGGGCGGGGCGTTCGCGATTCTGGCCGTCGGTTCCGGATATTTCGCGGTATTGGCCAGCATGCTGGTCATGGGGATCGGCGGCGGTCTGGCGGGTCCGGCCGCGTATGCCGCGATCATGAGCGCCATTCCGCTGGCACATGCGGGCGTCGGCTCGGCCATGAACGATACGTTGCAGCAGGTCGGCATGGCGATCAGCATCGCGATCCTCGGCAGCGTACTGGCCGGTGTGTTCACCGCGCATATGCCCGACGACACGCCCGAGGCCGCCCGTGAATCCATCGGCGCCGCTTTCCAACTCGGATATGCCGAACCGGCCAAGGAAGCGTTCACCGATGCGATGTCGACCGGCGCCTGGATCAGTGCGGGCTTCAGCATCGCCGCCGCCCTACTGGGACTGGCGCTGCTGCGGACACGTCCCGCGCCCCAGATCGACACGCCGGAGGAAGTAACCGTGTCATAGCTGACATCGATTTTTCGTTCCGAATCAGCTGGTTTCGCACCGCAGGCTCGGCTAGGCTCCCCTCGACCTCGCTGCCCGCACATCTGAGTACATTTGCGCGGGAAGCATCTCGAGCAGGAGAGTCGAGCCTGCGCGGGCGTTTGCGAAGAGCGAATAATCTGATGACTGAACGGAATTCCGAATGAAGCTTTGCGATAGCACTGCGGCGGCGATCCTTGTCATCGGTGCCGTGACCTTGGGCGCCGGAGTCTCGCATGCCGAGCCGGTCGCCGCACCCCCGCGGCAGGACATCACTTACTCGGTCAAGCTAGCCGACAAGACCGTCGTCGCCAGCGTGCGCGGCGGCACCTTCACCCTGTCCAAGGCGACGGAAAGCGAGCTCGCGGCGGGCGGCGAGGGGCGGCTGGTCGACAAAGACGGCACGCTGGTCGATAAAGACGGCAAGGCCGCCGATCTCGCCGATGTGGTCGATGTCGTGGATCTGGCCGATACCGACGGCCACGTCGTCATGACGCTGCCGCTGCGATTCCGGATTGCCGATACCGAGATCCCGGTCAAGCCCGTGGTCGAAAAAGACGGCACGGTACTGGAACTGGCGCCGGAGAAGCCCGCCGGACTCGACATCTCGCAGCCGCTGGCCGTCAAGCCGGTGGCATCGATGCCCGAAAACCAGCGCGCCCGTGATGAATTCGCCACGCAATTCGGCCTGGCCTCAGCGGTCGGCGGCTTCGTCGGGACCGCCATCGGCGCGGTCATCGGATGTGTCGCAACCATTGCCGCCGGCTGCATCGTTGGCCTTACCACCGGTGCGGCCCTCGGCGGGATCGTCGGCACGATAGCCATAGGTGGACCGGTACTGATCGCGTCCGGCGTGGATTACGTCAATACGATGTTGGCTCCGGACGGCGCCACGCGTTTCGCGGACAAGACGACCCAACCCGCGCCGACCACTACGGCCGCGCCGAAATAGGTCATCGGGTATACGCGGGTCGCTGGCCAACCGAAAGGCCAGCGACCGCCCTGCCGCGCGCAGCGGTTCGCCCGAGTACAGGGTGCGGCTCAGAATGAACGCACCCTCGAGTGCGCTCAACAGCGCGAAGGCGAATCGGCGCGCCTCAGGGGCGTCGAGTCCGTGACGGACGAATTACTGCCGAACGGCAAACTGGTCGAGGTCGACGACGCCTGCGTCCCGTCCGTGCTCGACCGCCCGGAAGCCGTCGCCACGGCAATGTCGGCCTTCCTGACCGCCGTACCGCACACCTGACTCCCTCACCCACAGAAGGCGGCGTCTACCAGGCCGTCCAGGGCGGGCTTGTAGCCGAGGCCGAACAAGGGCGGGACTTGGTTGAGGCTGACGGTTATCGAGCGGCCGGGGGTGTAGCCACCGAAGACGAAGAACCCGTCCATGGCGCCGCCGTGGCTCCAGATATCGACGCCGCAACCGTTGGTGCGATGGAACAGACCGAGACCGACATCGTCGGGCAAGGCTGGATCGCCGCCGTGGATGGTGTGCTGCATTTCGGCAAGTTCGGTTGGGCGAAGCAGCTTTCCGGTGAGCAGGGCGGTGAAGAAGCGGTTCAGGTCGGCATCGGTGGAGACGAGCGCGCCATCGGCCAGGCCCCAGCCCGGGTCGATATCGGTGATGTCGACCTGCACGCCGTTGAAGATCTGATACGCGCGCGGGTGTGGACCGCGAATCACATTCTCCTGCGGGAATGCGGGCCAATAGGTGTCGCGCAGTTGCAGGCGGTCGAGAACCCGGGAGGTCACCTCGGCACCTACCGGCCGTCCCGTGATCTGCTCGATCAGTTTTCCGGCCAACAGGTAATTGGTGTTGGAGTAGCTGAAAGCCGAACCGGGCGCGAACATAGCGGGCATATCCAAACCGAGTCGGATCAGCTGATCCGCGGTTTGGTACCGCTGCAATGCCTCGACCGACCCCCAGTCCAATCGAACGAGATAGTCCGGAATACCGCTGGTGTGCTGCAACAGATTTCGGACGGTGATCAGATTCCCGTCACCGCCGGGGCCGCGCACCACACCGGGCAGATAATGCTCGATCGGAGCGTCGAGCTGGATTCGCCCCTCCCCCACCAATTGCAGCACCACGGTCGCCACGAAAGTCTTGGTATTGCTGGCGATTCGGACCTGTGCGTCATCGGGAAATGCCTCGTGCGTCACGAGATCGCCGACACCGCTATCGAACTGGGTCGCGTCGCCGTCTGCGGTGACGACCAGCTGCGCACCTGGAACGAAAGCCGAATGGACCAGGCCATCCAGCCCGGCTTGCAGCACGTTGAGGCGCACCGGTGCCGGTTGAGCCGAGGACGCCGCGAGATGCGGCAGCACCGAGATCATCAGTGCGGCGAGCAAAGCCGTCGTTACCTTGAACCGCCGCATTCATCCTCCGTCGCCAGGGTCCGCGCGGCCTTTGCTTCGGCGCGGACGGTGATACCCGCGCGGGGTCCCATCCGGTTCGCAGAAGAGACCGGCGCGGGCGCGTCGTTGGTCGGAATGTCTCGTCGGATCAGCCGTCATAGGACACATGCGGCGTCCAGTCGTCGAGGGGGCGGACGGCGGCGGTGTGCAATGCCGCGGCAACCCGCTCCCGAGTAAATGCCCCCGCACCGAGTACACCGTTGATCTGCACCGCGACGGCCCGGAAACCATCGGGTGCCATGGTGGTGTCCAGACTGGTGACGAGATTGCGCACCGCCGCCTTCTGCACGCCGAGGGAGGCGGCCTGATTCCACGGCTTATCCGCCGCCGCGCTGCCCGTTACCAGCACACGCGCACCATCGGCGAAGAACGGCCGCGCGGCCTGCACCGCGGGCAGCAACGCCGCGGCGCCGATCGTGAAGTCCTCGATCAACTCCGCGACGGTCAACCGCAGCGGATCCGCCTGCCGGAAGATGCTCGGGTTGAAGTGCAGCACGTCGATCTGCCCGTGCCGCTGGCCCACCTCGGTCACAATACGAGTGACATCCTCGGGATCGGCCAGATCCACACCGACACCTTCGGCATCGAAACCCTCGCCCAGCAATTCCTTCGCCAACGGCTCGGCCTCCGCGACGGTCCGACAGGCCAACACCACCACATATCCATCGCGCGCGAAAAGACGGCCGACGGACAATCCGACGCCGGGACCGGCACCGAGGACGAGCAACACTGGAGCAGCCATGTATACGAGACTAGATCGTGAATCCGTGCAGATCACACTGTCCGATTCTTGCCCGCCCCGAGCGGCGTCGGTAAGACTGGAAAGGTTGAGCAGACCCTAGCGAGTGCAACTAGTCGGTAGCGGGCATAACCCGGGCGTGCGCTGTGTCGAATACCCGAAACGAAAGCTGAGGCGGCGAGAATGATCCGGGACCCAGGTCGCCGCCATGGATGACGACACCGTCGAGATTCCCAAAATCACCGAAACTCGACGCCCCAGACACCGACGAGCCGAACCGAAACCCCATCGCGGCCGCAATGCGGCAAAGATCGCGATGCGCGTTCTGACCTCGATCGCCGCGCTCGCCGTCCTGTCCGGCACTGGGTTCGCCTGGTCGGCCAAGACCGAATTCGATAACGGTTTCACCCACACCGATGCGATCGGCAAGGATGCGCCACACTCACTCGGCGGCGATCTGAATATCCTGCTGATCGGCCTGGATACCCGCAAGGACCTCGACGGCAACGACTTGCCGAAGGCAATCCTGGACCAGTTGCACGCCGGCGACGGCGACAATGGCGGCTACAACGCGAATTCGCTCATCCTGCTGCACATTCCCGCGGATATGCACAAAATCGTCGCCTTCTCCATTCCGCGCGACGACTATGTCGCGGTATCCGGCATTCCGGGCTACGACCACGCCAAGATCAAGGAGGCCTACGGGCTGAAAAAGGCCGCCACCGAGACCAAGCTGGAAAACGCGGGCATGAAGGACAAGGTGGCTCTGGAACGCGCGGGCCGCGAGGCGGGGCGGGCCTCCATCGTGCAAACGGTACGCAATCTGGTCGGCGTCCCCATCGACCGCTTCGCCGAAATCTCGCTCGTCGGCTTCTACGACCTCGCCGATAAGCTCGGCGGCGTCGATGTCTGCCTCAACCACGCGGTCGACGACAGTTACTACTCCGGCGCGGTCTTCCCCGCGGGCCCGCAGCACCTGGATGCCGCCAATGCGCTGTCTTTCGTGCGCCAACGCCACGGATTGGAGAACGGCGACCTCGACCGCACCCACCGCCAGCAGGCCTTCCTGACCTCGGTCGCCAAATCGCTGAAGGACACCGGCACGCTGACCAACTTCAGCAAGCTCTCCGGACTCATGGACGTGGCGCACCGCGATATCGTGCTGTCCGACGGCTGGAACCTGCTCGACTTCGCCCGTGACCTCGGCTCGGCGGGCTCGATCTCGGTCGAATTCCGGACACTGCCGGTGCTGCGCTACGACAATATCGACGGTCAGGACGTCAATATCGTCGATCCGGCGGCCATCAAGAAGGAAGTGCGCGCCGCCTTCGGCATCGAAACCACACCTGCCACCTCGACGCGCACCCCGACCAGCATCGTCGATGTCCACAATGCGAGCGGATACAGCGGCCGAGCCGCCCAGCTGTCCACCGCGCTCACCAAGCGCGGCTATCCGGCGGGCACCGTGGCCACTGGCACCCGCGCCGACGGTACGACCTCGACCCTCACCTACGGCATCGGCGCCGAGACCGATGCCGCGCAGCTGGGCGACCTCATCGGCCTTACCCCGACCGCATCGCCGAATGCCGAACCCGGCCACATCACCGTGGTCGTCGGCACCGATTTCACCATGCCCGCCGAACTCGTGCCGACCACCAGCGCGGCGCGGACCACCACCTCCGCCGAGCCCGTGCCCGATGCGGGCAAGCCGGTCGCGACCACGATCGGCAGCAGTGTGCCATGCGTTAACTGACGCCGGAGTCCGCGCAGGTCACACCCGCAGCGGCGAAATGGACCCGAAACGGCCGGTAAACTACGGCACGGGCCAGTATGTCGTAGGTACGCCGCAGGGAACGTACGGCGAAACACAGGAGAGTCATGTCGAGTCGCCGCTTCCGGTGGAAAGTCGCTGCGGGTTTTGCATTGGTGACGACGTTGCTCGTCGCCGGGTGTTCGTCGAAGTCGGAAACGCCGACCACCCAGGCCGGACCGCCGCCGCCCCCGATCGTCATCACTCCGGGCGGTGGCAACAATGTCGATCCGCTCGCACCGGTCGTGGTTACCGCGAATGACGGCATGCTCACCTCGGTGAAGCTCACCAATGAGGCGGGCCGTTCGATCGAGGGCATCTACACGCCGGATAAGACGGCGTGGAAGCCTGTCGATCCGCTCGGCTACGGGCACACCTACACGATCAGCGCCGAAAGCCTCACCATCACCGGCCGCGTCGGGCCGACCACCTCGACCTTCAGCACGCTGGCGCCGAACAACCAGACCAAGGTGTATATGACCACCACCGGCGGCACACCGCTGGCGGACGGTGGCACCTTCGGTGTCGGCACCGTTGTGGTCGCGCATTTCGATGAGGATGTCCCGGATAAGGCCGTCGCGGAGAAGCGGCTCTCGGTGACGACCAACCCGCCGGTCGAGGGTTCCTGGTACTGGCTCGACAGGCGCAACGCGCACTGGCGGCCGCAGCAATACTTCGCACCGGGCACCAAGGTGACCGCCGCGGCCAACATCTACGGCGCGGACCTCGGCGGCGGCCTCTACGGCCAGGAGGACACCAAGACCACCTTCACCATCGGCCCATCGCATGTCTCCATCGCCGATGACAACACCAAACAGGTGCAGGTCTTCGAGAACGGCAATCTGATCCGCACCATGCCCACCTCGATGGGAAGGGGCGGCAGCGAGGTCATCGGGGGTAAGACGCTGACCTTCTGGACCCAGCCGGGCATCTACACCGTGATGGACAAGGGCAATCCGGTGATCATGGACTCCTCCACCTATGGCCTGCCGGTCAATTCCCGGCTCGGCTACAAGGAAGCCATCGGCTGGGCCACCCGCATCAGCACCGACGGCATCTATCTGCACCAGCTCGATTCCACAGTCTGGGCGCAGGGCAGCCAGAACCTCTCGCACGGCTGTCTGAACCTGAGCGCCACGAATGCCCAGTGGTTCTACAATTTTTCTATTCCGGGCGATGTGGTCGAGGTCCGCAATACCGGCGGCGCACCGCTCGAGGTTTGGCAGAACGGCGACTGGGGCATGCCGTGGGACGAGTGGCTCCAGGGCAGCGCCCTGCACTGACCTCTTTTGCGGGCCGCACCAGAATTTCCGGACGAAAGTATCCGGTGTGGCAGAATCGTCGGCATTATGACCGTCTTGACCAGCGCTTCTCCGGACCGATTACCCCGAGGGCCGCATCGCTTGACCCGGGACGAAGTCGTGACGTCACAGCGCGAGCGGCTATATCTCGCCGCTTTGGAGGCGGTCGCCGAACTCGGCTACGGCCCGACCACGATCACCGATATCGTCGGTCGGGCCCGGGTGGCCCGGCGGACGTTCTACGGGCTGTTCGAGAGCAAAGAGGAATGCTTCACCGCCGCTTTCGATTTCGCGGTCGATACGATCACCCACGAGCTCGACCGGGTGGTCACCGAATCCGGCGCTGCTACCTTCGATGAGTTGGTGCGCACCACGCTCGAGACCTACCTGGAGTTCCTCGCGGCCGAGCCCGCCGCCGCGCGGGCGCTGCATATCGAAACCCTCGCCGCCGGACCGGGACTCATCGCCCGCCGGGCCCGCACGCATCGGATGTTCGGCTACCGAATGATCGCGGCGGCCCGAATCGGCGTGCGCGCAGGCGAACTTCGCGCCGAACCCGACCCGGGACTGCTCGACGTCCTGCTCGGCGGTATCGACGATCGCGTCCGCGCCACGCTCATCGAATCCGGCCCGCACAACCTACCGGCGCTGGCCCCCACCCTCACCCGCGCCGCCCTACTCCTACTCGGTTCCGGCCCCACCCCGACCACCGCCGCACCGACGGTAGTCGAAAGGCGGCCCGAGCCCACTCCGTGAGCGACCATTCGACCATGGTTGACACCGTCATCGCGGCGAGACCGGGCTACCAGCCGGGGTCGGTGTCGACTGGAATGTTCAGCCAGCTCGGCTGATTCGGGTCCAGGTCGAGGTGCTGGGGGCGCAAGCCGCTCTCATTCAGCAAGGGGCGCAAGGGAAGACTGCTCGGGAAGTTTCCGGCGTAGATGTCGACGCGCAGCCGGTGCCCGGGCTGCAGCACACCGTCGGTGGCGAACAGGCCGATATCGATGACCGTCGGCTGGCCGGGCACGATCGGTTCACGGGTGTCCAGGGTCAGATAGGGATACGGGTCGGTGTAGTCGCCATTGGCCGAGCGGGTGGCCTTGCTCTGGTCGACGGCGCGCAGGGATGCGGTGCGTTGGCCGTGTGTCCATTGGGTCGAACGTCCGTCCGGCGCAACGTCGTTCAGGGTTACGTTCCAGTACCCGTCGGTGGCATCCAGGACGGTATCGAGGTGTATGGCGATCGGGCCGGAGATCTGCGTCGGCACGGCGACCGGCGCACTGGTGAAGGTCAGACCATTGGTCTCGGCGATCCGCGAATCCTTCGTGCAGATATCCGGGAGCGGCAGGATGCCCGCCGTCCCCTGTGCACCGTCGCGTGAGCACAGCGTGGTGAGGCCGGGCGCGATCGTAACCCGGGCTGGTGCGCCCGGCTGCCCGGTGAGGCTGCCGTCGTAGGCGCTGCCCGGCGCGGTGCCGGAGGCCGCCGCGTTCAAATACATACGGCGGTAATCCATATCGGGCCGCGGGAAGGCCGTGGTGTGGGTCCAGCCGCCGCCCTGCTGCCACAGGGTGACCTGGTCGTAGTCATCGATACCGTTATCGATGCCCTTGAGCCACTTGTCGAACCACGCGCGCTGCAATACGTCCAGGGCCGCCGGTCCGTCGGAGTCACCCATGCCCGAGCCGGTCGTGATGTGGTAATTGTTGTCCATCACCAGCTTCTTCTGGCTATCGGACACATTGATGGCGTTGTAGACCCGCGGCGATGAGTAGGCGAAGATGTCCTGCCAGCCGCCGTAGACGAAGGTCGGCACATCGATGCGATCGGGATGTCCGATCCAGGCGGTGCGCAATGGACTTTCATCGTCGAGTACCGAATGCATCTCGGGCGGAATCTGATCCATGCTCTGAGTGCCCAGCGCCATGATGATCATATTGAAGAAGGTGAACGGGTCACGGACGCGGTCCGCCAGCCAGGTCCAGTCGAACTTGCCCGCCAGCATGGACACCACATCGGGAATCAGCTTCGTGCCGTCCACGGCGAGCAGCCACTCCGGGATGAAACCGATGCCGAGTGCGCCACCGGGTGCGGCCACGTCGCGGATCAGATCGCTGCCCGGCACGATCGGGAAGATCGCCTGCAGCGCAGCGGGTCTGCGCTCCGCGGTCTGCAACTGGTTGATAGCGGAATAGGAGATGCCGCTCATCCCGATCTTGCCATTGGACCAGGGCTGCGTCGCCGCCCAGTCGACCACCTCGACGCCGTCCTGCTGCTCGCGATCGCCGAACACCTGCCATATGCCTTCGGAGAAGCCGGTGCCGCGCACGTCGACGACCACCTGGGTGTAGCCGCTCTGCACCAGTTTGCGATCCACGGCGAAGGTGCGCGCGGTGCCGCCCGCCAATGCCTGTGCCAGATCACTGATTCCGCTCAGGCCGTAAGCCGAGAGATCGAAGCTGTGTAGTGCCTGCATCAGCGGCTCCGCCAGGCCCGGGATGGCCAGCACGGAGTCGGCGATATTCGCCATCAGCTTGGTGTAGGGCGTGAGGTTCACGATGGTCGGCGTCGGCTCGACGATCGGGCGGCCGGAGGCGTCGGCCGGATGGTAGACATTCGCCTTCAGCACCGTACCGTCACTCATGGTGATCGGAATGTCCCAGTCGATGTAGACGTTCGGATACTGTTGCGACCCTTCATAGTTCGCGGTGAATTGCGCATCGAGGCCCAGGGTGGCCTGGGTCGGCGCGGCCGCGACCACGGCTGCGGCAAACACGATGAAGGTGGCTATCGCAGCAGCCACTGCCTTAATCGGACGTCGACGTCGGATCATGTTTGCCAAACCCTCCCGGCAATGAGGAACTACCCCGTTCCCATCATCGAGTGGGTACAGTAACGTGCATCACCATTGGTACGCAACCGTGACTCATTACATCGCTCTGTGCAGCACGCCTTGCACTGTGGACCGCAATTAAGTTGCCGGGCATTCTCCCCAATCGGGGGTGCGGCAAGCGGACCGGCGTCCCCTTGCCACAGCCCCTACGTTGGGGATTCTTCGCAGGACTCGCCCCGCTTACCGTCCAGTATCCCAATCCCCCGGCCGGATGCGACGCCGGTCGCGTCGGACGCTGAACGTTCCGCCCGGCCAGGTCAGGGTGTTGGTACCGTCCTCGTCGATGAAGTAGCTGGTGCAACCGCCGGTCGACCACACCCGGGTGCCGAGCAGTTTCCGTGCGCGCGTGACCCATTCGCGCTCGGCTCGCTCGGACGGGCTGTAGCGGCGAATTCCCTTGGCCCGCATATACTCGATCGTCCTGGCGATCAGCTTCGTCGTCGGTTCGATGGCGAGGAACTGCGAGGTATGCGGCAGCGCCGTATTCGGTCCGGTGACCGCGAACAGATTCGGCAGGCCCGCGAATGCGATGCCGCGGTAGGCCCGAAAACCATCGTGCTGGAACTTCTTTCGCGTCGAAGTTGTCGCGGTACGGAAGTCCGGGAAGTGCGCGATGGAATCCTGGACGTGGAATCCGGTGGCCCACACGATCGCATCGACTTCATGCAAGTCACCGTCGGCGGTGCGGATGCCGGTCGCGGTGATTTCGGTGATCTTCTCGGTGCTCAGCCGCACATTCGGGCGGGCGAATGAGCTGTAGTACTCGTCGGAGACCATCGGTCGCTTGCACCCGAAGGCATAATCGGGCGTGAGTTTGCGCCGCAGCTCGGGATCGGGCACCTGTTCGGCCAGCACCTTGCGGACGACCCACTCGTATACCGAAACCAGCCGCGGATGGAATTCGGCGAAATGCATGGCCTCCAGGAACAGGAAGACGAATCCACGTGCCGCCAGGCGAATCGGTGGCACTGTGCGCAGTATCTTGCGCACCGTCGGCGGAATCGGCCGGTCCAGACGCGGAATCACCCAGGCCGGAGTGCGCTGGAACGAGATGAGCTCAGCCGCCGACTTCGCCAGCGCGGGCACGATCTGTACCGCGCTCGCCCCGGCCCCGACCACCGCGATCCGCTTGCCCGGCGGTTCGAATGACGGATCCCACTTGCTCGAATGCATCTGCGGCCCAGCAAAATCGGAGCGACCGGAGATATCCGGAATCGCTTCGGCGTGCAGCGAGAAGTACCCCATGACGACGGTACGCGCCCGGACCAGTCTGCCATCGCTCAGCCGCAGCACCCACTGTTCGGCCTCGTCGTCGAAATCGGCCTCGGTCACGTCGCTGTTCAGCTGCACATGCCGTCGCAGATCGAAGGTATCGACGACCTGCTCTGTGTAGGTGCGCAATTCTGGCTGGGTCGCGTACACGCGGGTCCAATCCGCGTTCGGCGCAAAGGAATACGAGTACAGCACCGATGGCACGTCAACCGCGCAGCCGGGATAGACGTTATCGCGCCAGGTGCCGCCGATGGCGTCGGCACGTTCCAAGATGACGAAGTTGTCATTGCCGAGGCGGCGCAGGTTCACCGCGACACCCAGCCCGCTGAAGCCCGAGCCGATAATCGCTACATCGAAATCCGACATTATCCAGCGGCTAACTGTGTACGGTCCGGCAGGAGCAGGTCGGTGAGTTCATCGAGCGCGGCGTCCATGGCCGCGGTGAGGTACGACATCGGCGGCAGCTTGTCCTGCACACCGAGGACGCCGAAATGCAGCCCACCCGAATAGCCGATGCAGGTGAAGTTCAGCGGATTGCCGTGCATCAGCAGTGAAATCGGATAGATCGTCTCGAGTCGAGCGCCGTTCCAGTACAGCGGGTTTCGTGGTCCCGGCACATTGGAGATGCCCATGGGGTGCGAGGACGCGGTGTTGGTCAAGCCGAAGCTGAGCCCGAGGATCCACGGCAGGGTGACCGCGAGTCCGTAGCCGATGACCTCGTTCGGAGCCATCTCGCCCATATGTTGCTTCGCGGCGCGGATGTAGTACTTGACCGCACTCAGCCGATCACGCGGATCGGCGATATCGGTGGCCAGCGCGGTGAACATCATGCCGGCGCGGGTGCCGGCGCGAGCGTCGTCCTCCTCGCGTAGATCGGTAGGCACGCCCGCGGTCAACGACTCTTCGGGCAACGTAGCGTGATCGGTCAGGTAGCCGCGCAGTGCCGTACTCACGAGGTACAGCACGATGTCGTTGATCGTGCAGTCACCCGCCTTCGCCAATCGCTTGAACAGCGCGAGGTCGTAGCGACGCCTGGACAGATCGCGCGCACCGGTGATGGTGCCGTCGAGAACGGTTTCCGGCTGCTGATATGCCTTCTGCGCCATCGTCTTATCGCCGCGTGCACGTCGGAATGCATCGCGGGCGGCGGATCCGACACCGCGCAACAAAGCCAGTACGCCGGTCAACGCGGCGAGCAGGGCACGGAACGGATTCGCCTTATCGGCTTCCGCCGATTCGGCGGCCGGGCGCACCGTGAACAGGTCCGGCACATCGCGGGCGTCGGCATCCTCGGTGAACGTATCGGTGAACAACCGCATGGCCGATGCGCCGTCGAGCAGGCTGTGGTGCACCTTGAGCAACAGCGCGAAACGGTCCTGCGCCAGTCCTTCGATGACGTGCAATTCCCATGGCGGACGGCTCATATCGAGCTGCTTCTGATGGATCGACGACACGAGCTCGGTCAACTGGTCCTGGCTGCCCGGCTCCGGCAGCGTCCACTCCCGGATGTGCTCGCTCAGGTCGATATCGTCGACCTCACGCACCATGGCCGCGACACCTGGCGGCGGGAACTTCAGCGGACGGAAGTTCCACGGTTGCGGCAGGCTCGCCGGTGCGTCCAGTCCGGCCCGCCACTGTCGCAGGAACTGGGCCGCCCCGCCCTCGGGCGCGGTGAATTCCAGTAGGAAGGCGATATGCATTGGCATATCGGGTGATTCGAGCGACAGCCAGACACCGTCGGTCGCGGTCAGTCGATGCAACGACATCTACATCCTTAGAGTGTGCTCGGCGAATGGGGAGTCAGGCGGGCCGTCGGATCAGTTCGAGATCGAGATCGATGGGGATGACGGCGAAGTGGAAGCGATCCCTCGGCGGCTGCGCACCTGCGGGCAGACGCACCTCGAAGTTGCGGCAGACCATGCCGGTCACATTCTTGATCTCCAACATCGCCAACCCGCGTCCCGGACAGAACCGCGGACCGGCCCCGAACGGAGTGGAGACCTCGGGCCGATGAGTGCCGTGGCCGCTGCGCAGCCAGCGATCCGGATCGAAGCGCAACGCGTCCTCGAAGTTCTTCTCTTGCAGGCTCGCATGCTGCACATTGACGATTACCCAGGTGCCCGCCGGGATGTGCACACCATCGATCGTGGTGTCGACGGCGGCCTCCAGTCCGACGATCGGTGTCGTCGGCCGTAGCCGCATCGATTCGGCGACAACGGCTTCCAGATACGGCTGTCGGTCCAGTGCCGAGGGAATCTCGGCGACTTCCTCCCGAATCCGTTCCCGCACAGCCGGATTGCCCGCAAGGTGGTAAAGCAGCCAGGCCATGGCATTGCTGGTGGTGTCCTGACCGGCGATGAGGATGGTGAGCGCCTCGGCGAACAGTTGGTCATCGGTGAAGGAGGTGCTGCCGTCCTGCGCCAAGAGGAAGGCTTCGATGAAATTGGTCGGCACCGCAGGCAGATTCGCGCGGGCGCGGCTGATGACGCCGGTGAGATCGGTGCGCAGTGCGGCCAGCGCGCGCTCCAGCGCCCGGTCGTCCGGAAGTTTGACATAGCGCCAGTACGGGAGCGGGCTATTGATCCGCCGGTTGATGAGCGGGAAGATCAGCTCCAGGTGCCGCTGGATGATGTCGCCGGACTGTTCGATGGTGTTGATGTCGTAGTCGAAGGTCAGCTTGGCGGTGACGTCCACCGTATAGCGGGTCAGGTCGGCGCGAATATCCTTGGGCGACTGCCGTTCCCAGCGCCGTTGCAACCGTCCGGTGATCGTCTCCAGGGTGGGGTGGAAGCTGCGCAGATGCGAGGCATTGAAGGCGGGCATGGCCAGCTTGCGACGCAGCCGCCATGCCTCCCCTTCCAGCGAAAACAGTCCGTTCGAACCCATTTCGTCCATGACCGATTCGATTGCCGACTGCCGCCGGAATCCACCGGGTCGGTCCCGGAAGATCTCCCTGTTCAGATCGGGATCGCTCACGACAACGATGCGCCGTCCCGGCATCTGCAACTGGTAGAGCGGGCCATACTCATCGCACCACTCGTCGAACTGACGGTGCAGCAACGAGGGGCGCATCTGTGGGAGATTCCCCAGCAACGGCCACCGGCTCGGCCCCGGGAGATCATCCACGGTCTTGGCAGGTGAGATCGAGACGGACAAAACCGGCGCCTAACGTCGAACGGATCTGATGGAGGCTTGGTCTAGAAAAAAGCGCGAGAATCTAGTCTCGGAGCACAAAGAAAGGTCTGCCGAGTTTCTGCGTGAATGCGACCAGAGTCGGAGAATAACGACAGCCTCCCCGCAGTCGAAATATTTGGCCAGACCATGTGGGCAGCCTGCTGCCAAGAATGCCGAGGCGGGCGATGACTCAGCATGAACAATGGCGACGTTAGCCAGTGCGGGCAGGCGGTGTCAACCCAGACGATTCGTCATCGTGGACTTTCCGCAGGTAGAGATTGAATAGTGAGGAACGCAACAGTGCCCCACCCGACGACATGGATCTGAAACGATGCCTAGTCGCTGACAGCGTCGCGAAATGCGCTATCCCCCAACATCGCCCGAGGCATCGGCGTGCAGCCGAGCGCAGCGACCAGAAAATGGCAGCGGGAAAACCAAAAATTATTCGGGATTGACGAATTGGCGCTAGACTCAGTCCGGATTGGTCGGATGTCCAGGTTCGATCCCGTCGGCGCGAGTTACTCCTGGGAGTTCAGATCCGAATTCGTCCGGTCATGGGTTCACGAGGAGACATGATGCAAGTTTTCGGCAGCTGGACCCACCCACTCGGAAAGGTGCGACCGGCGGTCACCGCAGCCGCGATCGCAGTCGCGGCGAGCGCCGCTATCACCGGGCAAGCGAGCGCCGAACCGACCGCGGACACGCACTATGTGGCTCTCGGTGATTCCTTCGCCGCGGGCGCGGGCGTATTTCCGCAAACCGAACTCGCCACATGTTCACGGTCTGCGGTCAACTATCCAACGCTGGTCGCGAAGGAACTCGGCGTCGCGACCTTCAAGGACGTCACCTGCGGCGGGGCCACCTTGGACGACCTCACGAGCCCGCAGCGCGGCGTCGTCTCCGGAACCGCCGCCCCCCAGTTCGATGCGCTGACACCCGACACAACCTTGGTCACAATGACCATGGGCGGCAACGATATCGGTCTGGCGAAGCAGGCTCTGCTGTGCGGCAATATCTTGCCCGAACCCTACGGCACGTCGTGCACGGACACCTTCACGGCGAACGGCGTCGACACTTTCGCGGAACGAACCAGCGAGTTGGCACCCGTCTACGGGAACGCGATCGATGAAATCCGCTCGCGCGCACCCGAAGCCACGGTCGTGATCGTCGGCTACCCGACCGCGTCGCGCGCTGGAGCCTGTCCCGCGCAGCAGCCCGCATGGCCGCGCGACGCCGACTACCTCCAGGATGTGCTGGTCAACCTCAATACGCTGTTGCGCAATGTCGCCGCCGCACACGACGCGATCTTCGTCGACACGGCCACCTCCAACATCGGACACGATATGTGCGCCGCACCGGAGCAGCAGTGGATCAACGGGCTGATCCCCTCGCTGTCGACTCCATCCATCGTCCCGCTGCATCCCAACACTTTCGGTGAGCAGAACATCGCACAGCAGGTTGTCGCCGCGCTGCGGTGAGATCGCGGCACTGGGCGCGGTACAGCGCCCAGTGTCCCGTCACTGGGACGCGGTGTCGTGAATCGCGAGCCGATCGGTCAGCCGAGCAGGGTTGATGCCCAGTTCCTCCCAGACCGCACCGCGTGAGGTCTATCAATGCTAGATCTAGCATTGATAGCTGGTAGACGCGCCGAAACCGCCGCTGTCAATGGCGATTCGCTAGTCTGCGAACAATGGACGCAGCAGAAGAGCGCACCGCATGAGACGGACCCCGGGCCGGGCCGGTCACGAGGATCGTCGTCGAGCGATCCTGGAGGCAGCCCTCGAGGTTTTCGCGGAACGCGGCTATCAAGGCGCGACCATTGCGATCGTCGCAGAGCGGGTCGGGCTCAGCCAGCAGGGTGTGCTGCACTACTTCCCCAATAAGCAGACGCTACTGGCGAATGTGCTCGCACTGCGGGATCAGAACGATCTCGATGTCCTGCTCGCCACCGCACAGGGTCGTTCGACAACCCTGGAAATCCTCGCCGAACTGGTGGAACGCAATGCCGAGCGACCCGGAATCGTGCAGTCGTTCACGGTGCTCGCGGCCGAAAGCGTCACCCAAGATCATCCGGCGCGCGAGTATTTCGTCGATCGATACGCAAAGGCCCGGGAAATGCTGACGGCCTTCCTGGAGCGTGATCTGGGCGGTGATCCGCCGCGCGGTGTCTCACATAGAGATGCCGCAGTGTTGCTGATCGCGGTGCTGGACGGGTTGCAACAGCAGTGGTTGCTATCGCCGGATGATGTGGATATGTCCGCGCTGCTGCGCAAGTTCCTGCAATTGATCCGCCCAGAATCGCAATGATAACGTATTGATTACTTTACCTACCGCCTGCTAGGTAAAGCCTTCATACTTCGAGGTTAGATGCCCGCGCTTCAGCCGAACAAGGGAGTCGACCGACATGGCGAATCACCGAGCCGATCGCGAGGCAGTAGTCGAAAAGGCTTTGGCCGCACTGGATCTGGATTCCCGTTGCCGCCTGCTCGCCGGACAGGACATGTGGTCCCTGCCCGCGATTCCGGAGATCGGGCTGGCGTCCGTCGTGATGTCCGACGGTCCGATCGGCGTGCGCGGTGTGCACTGGAGTCCGGAGGACCCTTCGATCGCCCTGCCGAGCCCGACCGCACTGGCCGCGACCTGGGATCCGACTCTGGCTCGGCAGGCCGGGCAACTCCTCGCGCAGGAGGCACGACGCAAGGGCGTGCACATGCTGCTGGCACCCACGCTCAATCTGCATCGAAGTCCGTTGGGCGGCAGGCATTTCGAGTGCTACTCGGAGGATCCGCTGCTGACCGGGGCTATCGGCGCGGCCTATGTGACCGGTGTTCAGGAGGGTGGTGTTGCCGCGACACCGAAGCATTTCGTGGCCAATGATTCCGAGACCGACCGATTCACCGTCGACGTGCGGGTATCCCAGCGCGCACTGCATGAGCTATATCTGGCCCCGTTCGAAACCGTGGTCGAGCAGGCCTCGCCGTGGGCATTGATGGCGGCCTACAACAGCGTCAACGGGGTCACGATGACCGAGAACAGCGCATTGCAGAACGAAATCGTGCGTGCGCGTTGGGGTTTCGATGGCGCAATCGTGTCCGACTGGACGGCGGCTCGCAATACCGTCGGTGCGGCCGTCGGCGGACTCGATATCGCGATGCCGGGTCCGCAGAGCGTCTTCGGGCAGGCTCTCGCGGAAGCCGTTCGCGCAGGCGAGGTTCCGGCCGAGACGATCGAGCAGATGGCGCGACATATGCTTCGGCTCGCCGCTCGGGTCGGTGCGTTGGCCGGGGCACCACCACAAGTCGCAACCGTGCCTGGGGCGCTCAACGGCGACGCGCTGGCTCGCGAGATCGCACAACGCTCGATTGTGCTGCTGCGCAACGAGAACGGCGTCCTGCCGTTCGGCACGGTCGGTCGCATCGCGGTGATCGGCCAGACCGCTGACCAGCCGAGGGCGCTCGGTGGCGGTAGCGCCCAGGTGTTCCCGCCGCATACCATCTCGCCACTCGAGGGCTTGCGGGCAGTACTCGATGCGGATACCGAACTGGTCTATGCCGTCGGCGCGGACCCCCGAGTCAAGATTCCCGCCGCCGAGGAGGGTTTCGATCTGCGGGTCCAGCTCTATGGCGCCGGTGACCGCTTGCTCGGCGAGCATCCGCTGCCGGAAGCCGCGATCGAATGGATCGGTGAATTCCCGGACGGTATCGCGGTCGGGGAACTGCATCGGGTCGATGTCACAGGAACCTTCACGCCACGAGCGACCGGAACGCATACGATGGCCATCGCGGGCGTCGGGGCGTTCCGACTGACGATCGGCGATATGACTTGTTTCGACGAAACCATCGTCGCGCAGGGCGATCCGCTGGCCGCCTTGCTCCGTCCGCCGGAGACGCTTTTCGATGTCGAACTTACTGCGGGACAGCGAGTTTCGGTGCATGTTACGCATACCGTCACGACGATGCCGGAAATGCCCATTGCCTTCGAGAAGTTCTCGCTCGGCCATCAGGAACCGAATATCGACCCCGAGGCGCTCATCGAAGAAGCGGTCGCCGCGGCGGCTTCGGCCGATGTGGCCGTGGTGGTCGTCGCCACTACGCCCGAGGTGGAGAGCGAAAGCTTCGACCGCACATCGCTTTCGCTGCCCGGTCGACAGGACGAGCTCGTCGCGCGGGTCGCCGCCGCCAATCCTCGCACCGTGGTCGTGGTGAATACCGGCTCACCCGTACACATGCCGTGGGCCGAGGATGTCGCGGCTGTCCTGCTCACGTGGTTTCCGGGACAGGAAGGCGGCGCCGCACTGGCCGATGTGCTCATGGGCCGAGCCGAGCCGAGCGGACGGCTGCCCACCACCTGGCCCACGCATCAGGATGACGCGCCGGTACTGAATGTCACGCCGACCGACGGTGCCCTCGCCTACGAGGAGGGTGCCTACATCGGATACCGTGCGTGGCAACGACTTTCGATCGCGCCGGCGTATTGGTTCGGACACGGAATCGGTTACACCAACTGGGAATACGAGAGCGCTGTGTTCGATCCTGATCCCTTGGCCGAGCGTGCGCTCGGCACGCTGACTGTTCGCGTTCGCAATGCCGGCGATCGTCGCGGCCGCGAAACGATCCAGACATATATCGCTCATTCATCGCAACCGGACCGACGGCTGGCCGCCTTCGCGGTTGTCGAAGCCGAGCCGGGGGAGACCGCCGAGGTGGCGCTCCCGATTCCCCGCCGAGCCGCCGAATCCTGGGACGAGGCAACCGAAACCTGGGTACTACCCACCGGCGCCTACGACCTGCTGACCGGCCGATCGGTTGCCGATATCCGCCTGACCACCGCTATTCAAGGATTGCACGCATGAGGTTGCACCGAATCACCTTGTTCCTCACCGGATTTGCACTATGCGCTGCGGCGATGCCGATGGCCGCCGCCGAGCCCGGACCGTATCCGACCGCCACTTGGGAGCAGGTGCAGGACGAGGAGACCCGCTGGGTACAGGAGGGCAAGGTCGAAGCGCCCACGCCGCCCGGAGTCAACCGGTACGACTGCGTGCCCACCGTCCCTGGCGCGGTTCCCGTTGTCCTACTGCATGGTTTCGCGGGCGACGAGTACCGAGCCTGGGGCTATCTCGGACCGGCCCTCGCCAATGCGGGCCTGTGTGTCTATTCCTTCTCTTATGGGGGCAGCAATGCCATGCAGGGCGGCGGCAATGGTCCGCTGGCCGACTCGGCGATCGAGGTCAAGCAGAAACTGACCGCGCTGACCACCCGGCTCGGCGCATCGAAGGTCGACCTGATCGGTCATTCCGAGGGCGGCATCATGGCGCAGTACATCGTGAAAACCGACCCGGATATCGCCAGTGATGTCCGTTCGGTGACCACCATCTCCTCGCCGACACACGGCACGCTCGGCAATCTCGGCGCGACCCTCCTCAATACCGGAAACCTCCGCGACGAACTTCCGGTCCCGCCCGCGGTGAAGGATCTATTGGCCGGATCGGCCTTCCTACAGGAGCTCAACTCCGGCCCCATCACCGTCCCCGGCGTCACCTACACCACCATCAGCAGCCGTTTCGACCCGATCTCGTCCCTCGGCCAGGCCCAGGCCATACTCGCGGAACCCGGTGTCGACAACTACGTCCTCCAAAACGTCTGCGCCGCCAGCAAAGCCGGACACAACGGCACGGTCTTCTCACCTACCACCGCCGCACTCGTGCTCAATGCCCTCGATCATTCGACCGTGCGCCCGATTCCATGCCAGCACGACTCAACCGGCTAGTTCACGAGGGCGAAAGCATCGCTTGTGCACCAACGGCATCCAGACCGTTCAGGTCGGCGGGGGCAAGCGCCGTCGGCGTCGGGAAGAGGTAGGAAAGGCCGAACTGCTGCAGGCCGCCGATGGGCGTGCCATAGGCAGTGACGAGATCGTCGAGAACATCTCTGTCCGACACCATGCCGCGTATGTCGTCCTCGAATGGATCCCATGGCTGGCCCGCGAGCAGCCGCTGCACTCTGGACACGAGGTGGATCAGCCCTTCGATATGCGGCACGTGCAGCACGAGTCGCGCGGCATCTGTTGTGGCCGAGCAGATTTCGATAACTCCCGGATCGTCGTCCATGACAATCGTTCGCCGATAGCAAGTCGACGTTGCACTTTCGACACCAGCGATAGCGGTCTGCGCGAGCTGTGCCAATCGCCGCTCGATATTCGTACCCTCCGCAACCGGCACCCGCAGCGCGAGACCACCATCGGCGACCAGACGGTCCGCACGTCGCCGACGTTTGCGCAGTTCGACGGGTGTTGCGCGAAATATCGCGACCATCACCCGGTTGAACTGACGCAGGCTCCCGAATCCAGCGGCAAAGGCGATATCGGTGACCGACAGATCGGTATCGTCCAATAGTCGTCGCGCGAAATGCGCACGCCGCGAGCGAGCCAGCTGATCCGGCGTCGCGCCGACCTGCTCATGGAACATCCGCCGCAGATGACGTTCCGAAACCGCAAGCCGCGCGGCGAGTTCCGCCTCATTGCCCTCGTCCAGTGCACCGTCGGCAATGAGATCGACAGCGCGACACACTAATTCGGACGCAATCGCGGGATTTCCAGCACCACGATAGGGCCGACAGCGGTGGCAGGACCGAAACCCCGCCGCCTCGGCACCCGCAGCCGAGGTGAAGGGGATGATATTTTCCGCCCGCGGACGGCCAGGACACGGCGGCAAACAGTAGATGCCGGTCGTGACGACGCCTTGGAACGATCCCATACCCCGAGTCTGCGCGCCGGGCCGCACACCGACCAGCCATATCCGGACACGACCTGTCCGGATATGGCGTGGTCGGCGGCGCCGCGCCACCCAGGATTGGTCGAATGAATGTACTGACGAGCAAAGATACGATCATCCGGGCTTGGCGCGAATTCGCGACGCAGGATCCCGACCGCATTGCCGCGGTATTCGCCCCGGACGCCGAATGGCTCGCCCCGCCGCAGAACGCCACCGCCCGCGCCATCGACGGCACCCATCACCTCGTCGGCCGCGACCGCATCGTGCGCTTCCTGACCAGGGAGTTTCCGACCGTCTTCGTCGCCGATCGAAGTGTGGAGTTCACCGCCATCATCGCCGAGGGCACGACGGTCGTCGTCGAGGAGCGGATGCGCGCGACATTGATGAATGGCAATCACTACGACAACGACTACTGCTTCGTCTTCGAATTGCGCGACGGCCTGATCCACCGCGTCCGCGAGTACATGGACACCCGCCGGGCGGAGGAATTGTTCAGCGCCGACTGAGAGTGCCGTCTCTCGGCAACTTCGGCCCGATCTCCGGCAGCCTGGACGATTGAACCTCCGGTCCGGATCGGACCGGAGGTTCAACTCACTTCACACCGATCGGCTTACCGAAGAATGAAGCGAAGGTCTCACCAAAGGTTGCCTTCAGCAGCTCGATTCCGTTCGGGTCCAAGGCCAACCAGCCGACATCAGCGGTGCTGCAACCCTGTTGCGCTGGAACACCATCGAGCCGATCACGCAGCCACAGGAGAGCGGGCGCAGTGCCCGAAACCTCGGTGACAACATGCTCGGCGAAGTGCTCGCGGGTGTATTGCACACTCGCGGAAGGACTTTGGCAGTAGGCATCGACCAGAGCATTCACCTGCCCCACCGGGATGATTTCATCCGGATTGCCCTGCCAGATGTACATCGGCATATCGGGTACCGACTTACCCATGCGGGTCTTGTCGAGCACGTCGACGACCGCCGGGTGCTGGATCGGATCGCCGGGCACCCGGAGCATGCCCTTCAGGTTCAGGAACGGCAGCAACGCGGATACATACTGCACACACAACCCGCCCTGGACGGTCGACACCGCCTTACCGAGCAGATCGATATTCCCCTCGATGAATCGGGCGAAATCCGGGTATTCGCGGGTGAGCCCGTTGACGGCGCCCAGGACCAGACCGGAGGTGAGCTGATTGTTCGCGACATTCAGCGTCACACCGAGATCGGCGGGCACACCGCCCTCGGCCGCACCAACGATATCGAGTTCGGGCGCATAGCCCTGCTTCAATTCGGCCGCGTGACCGGTGGCAATGGCGCCGCCGGAGTAGCCGTACATACCGATCCGGGCGTCGGATGCGAGCCGCATCGGCTCCAGATTGCGCGCCGCACGGATGCCGTCGAGCGTGATCCGCCCGGCCAGCGGTCCGGCCGCATAGGCATTGTTCGGTCCCTGATGATCGGGAATGACGACCGCCCAGCCCTGCTGCACCGCCCCCTGCGCGATCACCCACTCGGCAGGCGCGACGATCTGCCCGACGAACGGGCTGACCGAAAACTGTTGCACCGCATAGGAAGGAGCGCAGTATCCAGCCAAAGAATCTTCGGCGATCTGCATCGAGACGAGCTTGTCCGGCGCCGAACCGCGCGGCTTCACCACCGTCGCGACGGCCGCGATCGCCTCGTCCCGGCTGTTGTTCGAGCGGTAGGAGACCTGCCAGGCATCGACATTCACCGGGATCAACCCGAAGTTGGCGACATTCACCTGCCGCGCCGCGATGATCTCGCCCGGCGCCTTGCTCGCCACCAATTCGGCGGCCGGATGGTAGAAACCCGGATCCAATTCGGGCGGCAGCGGGAACGGTGCCGCAGGTTGCACCGCGACCGGTTCCCCCGGCGGCTCGGCGACCGTGACCGCGGTCGTCGCGAGCAGTGCGATGGCCGTGACTGCGGCCGAGAACATGATTCGCCGGGCACGACCCGCCAGCGGATTGATCAACTTCCATCCCCTTCACAGACTGTGAGACCACTCCGTCTCACATGTGGGCGACTATGACATAAGAGTGATGTGGATCGCAACAACGACCGCATAGGTGGGCAGTGACATAGTCCTGATTTGGCGACTCGATATGCCGAGCGGCCGCAGATGACGTAACTTTCACCGAACCGGCCGGTTGGTGCCGGACAGCTTGCTGGGGAAGCTCCGAGGAAATATGCACGGTCCCAATGAACCGGTCTCGACGGTTCTGTACTACGTCTTCTTGCTCTTCTATGGCGCACAGGATGCGCTGGGCAGGGCCTTCATCCTGGGCTGACCCGAGCCGCCACAGCACACCGAGCAGTCCGCGTGACCGCTCGGATACCGTGGTGCCTGTGATCGAGCACAGCGAGGCAACCAAAGGCGAAGCACCCTTGGTCGCAGCGCAGCCGAGCGCTTGCGAGGTGCAGCTGTGACCATCGTGGACAGGCAGTACGGCGGCCGCGCAGTGAGCGAGCGGAAGGCCGAGCGACGGCAGCGATTCCTGGACGCCGCCATCCGCACCTTCGCCGAGCGCGGCTACGCGGACTGCTCGCTGGCCGATGTGTGCACCGCGGCCGGGCTGTCCAAGCGGCAGTTCTACGAGGAGTTCCAGACCAGGGAAGATGTGCTCATCGCGTCCTACGACTACATCCAGGACCAGTCCGCGGCGGTGGTCGGGCAGGCCGTCGCGGCGCTGGGTCCGGATACGGATATCGCAGCCGGGCTCACCGCGGTGCTGACGGCGTTCATCGGTTCGATCAGCTCCGACCCGTACCGGGCCAAGGTCGCCTTCATCGAGGTGGTCGGGGTCAGCGAACGCATGGAACAGCACCGACGTGAGCGCCGCCACGCCTGGGCAGCGGCAATCGAGGCGCTGCTCATCTCGATCGCGGGCCCGGACATCCGCGTCCGCGGTGGAATCACCTGGGCGGCAAGCGCACTCATCGGCGCGATCAACGGCGTCGCGCACGAATGGATTCTGGCCGACCCACGCCCGCCGATCACGCAACTGGTCGAGGTGCTCGCCCCCATCGCCACCTCGCTGATCATCACCGAGGAATAGCGCGGCGGGCAGCGGCCACGTAGGTTCGGCGTATGCAACTCGGTCAGCCAAGTCGCACCGCCCTGGCCACGGCCTACGCGCGCGCCTACCACCAGATCGCGAGCGAGCCGCGCATCTTCACCGATCCGCTGGCCGTTCGAATCGCGGGAGTCACGCCCGGTCAACTGGCCGATCTGGAGACCGCGACGATTCAGGACGACTCGGACCTACGCCGCCGACGCCGTCTGTTCCTGGCCGCCCGTGCGCGCTTCGCCGAGGACACCGTTGCCGATGCGGTAGCGACGGGCACCCGGCAGGTAGTGATTCTCGGTGCAGGACTGGACACATTCGCCTATCGCAACCCGCATCCGGATGTGCGGGTATTCGAGGTCGATCATCCCGATACCCAGGAATGGAAGCGGCAGCAGCTCGATTCGGCGGGCATCGAACTCCCGGCGTCATTGACCTTCGCCCCGGTCGACTTCGAAAGCCAAACGCTCGCAGCAGGATTGGCTGCGGCCGGATTCGATCGGACTCGGCCGGCCGTATTCGTCTGGCTCGGCGTCATCATGTACCTGACTCGCGACACGATCCTGGACACCCTACGGTTCGTCGCGGGCCAGGCGACACCGGTGCGGTTGGTCTTCGACTATCTCTATCCCGCTTCGGCATCCACGCCCGAGGAGATGGATCATCGCACCGCGCGCGCCGATCTGGTGGCATCGATCGGTGAGCCATGGCTGAGCTTCTTCACTGCCGATGAGATCGCAAATATCTTGCTGGAGACAGGATTCGATCAGCTCGACGATCGTGACGCACCCCACCTCATCGCCGGCTACCTCGGTATCGCGCCGCGAAAGGCTTCTGCTGTTGCGCCACATGTGCTGTGTGCCATGCGAACCGGGTAGATCAGCAGTCGAGTTGATCTGCGAGATCGAGGAAGTCGGTGGCGTTGATGTCGAAATCGTCGTCGAAAGAGACGTCCACGTCACCACCTTTGCCGAACTCGAGCGGACGTGCGACGAAGGCCGTCCGGAAACCCAGTGCGCCCGCCGCCTGAATGTCGTACTTGTGGCTGGCGACCATCATGATCTCGGAAGGTTCCAGCCCCAGATACCTTGCGGCCATGCGATACACCGTGGGGTCGGGCTTGAACGCGCCCGCCATCTCGGCGGTGAACACCGCATCCCACGGCAGCCCGGCGCGCTTCGACATATTCACCACGGCGGCGACATCCGCGTTCGACAAGGTTGCGATCGTGAATTTGCTTGCGAGCCTGTTTAATCCGGTGACCACATCGGGCCAGGGTTCGAGTCGCTGCCAGGCAAGGGTGAGATCCGCGCGTCGGTCGGGCGATAGGTCGATCCCGTAGTCACCCAATAGGCCATCCAGCGTGTTGGCGTAGACCGAATGCACGGTGACCCAGTTGTCTCGGTCGGGCTTCGCCTTCCGCAGGGCGGCGAAGTACTCGGCACGCCAGTGGTCTACGAAACCGGGCCAATCGATGTGGCGATATCGGGCACCACCGATTCTTCGAGCTTCGGCGCAGACGGTCGAATGAAAGTCTGTGGCCGTACCCTGCACATCGAAAAGCAATGCCCGCAACATAATTCGCACCATTCCCTATACGCGCTGGACCAGCAGATAGCTGCGCCGACTCGGATGTTCGGCATCCGGATGCGGTTCCCGGTCCAGGCGCGCCTCGAGGGCCAGACCAGCCGTCGCCAAGGCTTCGGATTCTGCAGACGGGTCCAGGTAATGGAAGGTGAGGTCAACCTGATGGCCCCACCAGTCCGTAAGCCTCTTGGCCCCGCCGATCGGAATGTCCGGGTCGCCGGTGTGAAATGCAATGAGCGCATGACCACCCGGACGCAACACCCGCGCGAACTCCGCATAGGCCGCCGCCCGTTGTTGCTCGTCCAAATGGATCACCGCGTACAGACAAACCAACCCCGCCAACGACTGCGCCCGCACCGGCAGCGCAGTCATGTCAGCAGCACCAACCGCCACCGAATTGGTCCGCCGCGCCACCGAACACATCGCAGGCGAAAGATCCATACCAACCGCCCGCACCGCGCGTCCCGCGAGATACGCCGCGACATGCCCCGGCCCACAACCAATATCCGCAACCACACCCCCGTTGGTGAGCTCGGCAAACACTCCCAATATCCCCCGATCCAACGGCTTACCCCGCAACTCGTCCCCAAGCTCATCGGCATAACGCTCGGCCACCAGGTCATAACTGCGTCGCGTGCCGATCATCCAGCCAGCGTAGTTCCGGCCCGCACCCCGCGCCCGCCGTGGACTAACGGCCTCGGGAAGACCGCGGCGCGCCCAGGGCAGACGAACCTCGAATGTGGCGGCGCCCGTCGTAGTCGGCGTCCGTTGTGGAGGCACGCGCCGCCCACACCGCCGAGCGTCCACACATACGCCGACGCCGACGGCAAGGACAGCACCGCCAAGCCGGGCACATGCCGCAGCCCGCGTCCGCAGACATCCACGTCGCAGCGCCGGACGCGGACGGTCGCGAACTAGGCATCAGCGGGGCCCACCCGATGCCCGTCCGCGGATTCATTGCATCGACACGCCAGGAACAGTCCGGACACGGCACGGACCGAAGTCCGCACCGTGGCGACTACTGGCTGCGCGTTGGGATTTACCGCACCCGAAAGACAGTCAATTTCCAGTCCGTTGAGCGGGTGCGGGCGATGCGGGCGGCGATGGCGAAGTGTTGGCGGCCGCGGTCGTAGGAGGCGAAGACTTCCGCGGTCGAGGCGTCGACCATCATGAGGCTCGCACGTTGGAGCACGGCGACACCGAGCGTTCGGCCTGGTGCGAGGTCGGCTCGAACTATGGTCCGGACCGCGGAGACCACTGCGGGCGTGGCCATTCCGGCGAGTTGGGCGACGGGGCGGCGGTGGTCGAGTATCTCGAGCGCCAGCCGCAGCGCACGCTCAACGAATTGCTGTGCCGTCGAATCCAATTCGACGACCGGAGGCAACTCTGCGTGCCCGGCACTGAGCGCCCGCCGCACACCCGGCGGGCCGGATCGTCCGGTCTGATCATTCCGCGATAACGGCGTGCGGCACGGTGACGCACGCGGCGGATCCTCGAATTCCACGCGGCTCCCGGCCGCACGGTACGGCAACAACGGCGGCTCAGTCCTCGGTGCATACGAAAGCCCCGACGGATGTCTCTCCATGCAACACCCCCAATTGAGTTCGAACTACTACCCCCGAGCTCGGACCGCGCCAGCATTCCACGAATATCCCCGCAGGTAAACCACCCAAGCGACCGCTCTGGCGTCAACACAATCAAGGTCAGGTGGCACTGGTGGAGCAGGCCCAAGTCGGCCGATGCCCGCACATATTCCACCTGATCTTGATACGAGTCAGGTGGAGATGCGGGCGAGGGTTTGCAGCGGGTCGGTGAGGACGTCGGCGAAGGCGAGTTCGGCGGCACCGACCAGAGGGGCATCGTCGGCGAGGGCAGAGGTGCGCAGGCGAACCCGCTCACGGACCGCGAGCAGGCCGTTCACTGCAAGCCGGCTTCGGACCTGCGCAGCGGAGGCGAGATATATCTCACGGAGCACACCACCGAACACAATCATCGTCGGATTGAAAATATTGACCAGGTTCGCAACGCCATATCCGAGCCAATCCCCAACCTGGTGCAACGCATCTCGGGCAGTGGCATCACCACGCGCGGCGGCATCCACAATCGCCTCCACAGCCGCACGCCCGGTGAGATCCGTCCGCCCAGCAGCCGCGATCAAGGCGAGCTCCCCCGCCTCGGCCTCCAAACAACCATGCGACCCGCACGTGCACGCCCGCCCACCCGGATTGACGATCATGTGCCCGACCTCGCCCCCATAACCGCCCTCACCACCGAGCAGCTTGCCGCCCATGATGATTCCGCCTCCGATACCGACCTCGCCGTGCAGATAGATCATGTCCGCGACCCCGACGCCGACACCCCGCTCACGTTCGGCGAGCGCACCGAGGTTGGCATTATTGCCGACCACGACGCGCAACCCGAGACGCTCCGAAAGCCGCGCCCCGACCGGCACATCCACCCACCCGATATTCGGCCCGTACCGAACGACCCCGTCCTGCTCACGCACCATCCCGCAGAACGCGACTCCCACACCCACACACATGGTCTCGGGCCCGGACCCGCGAATCATGTTCTCCGCGAGATCCACCAGCGCACCGATCACATCATTCGGATCGAATGCGCCGCTGGGACGGCGTGTTTCCCGACGATCGAGAATCACCCCGCCCAACCCGACCCGGGCCACCGCGAGCCGATCCGCCCCGACATCCAGCGCCACCCCATAAACCCGCTCCGATTCCGGCCGCACCACCAACGACGGCCGCCCTGCCTTCCCCGTCTGCCCCGGCAGCTCCTCGCTGACCAGACCGGCCGCGGCGAGGTCGGCGGTCAGCGCCAGAATGGTGCTGCGATTGAGCCCCATCCGCTCGGCGAGTGCCGTCCGCGACATGGGTCCGCTCGAGTGGACATGCCGCAGCAGCACGGCAAGGTTCTGCCGCCGGATCTCGTCCGGGGAAGGTGCAGCTCTCATTCGGGCGAACCTCCTCCCGGTTCTCGGTCAACTTCCTGGCAACGCACGCTTGCGCGACAGCGCATCCACTCCCGCTGCCAACAGCAGCACGAATCCTGTCACAACGAATTTGGTGCCCGCGCTGTAGCCCATCAGGCCCATTCCGTTATTGATCACCGCGACCACCGCCGCACCGAGCACCGCGTCGAGCATCCGCCCACGCCCACCGAACAGACTTGTACCGCCGATCACGGCCGCTCCGACAGCGGTCAGCAACACATCGCTGCCGCCGGTATTCGGATCCACGGAGTTGGCCCGTGATGCCGCGATCAGCCCGCCCACCGCGGCCATTGTCGAACACAGCACGAAGGCACAGATTTTGATCCGATCGACCGGAATGCCCGCCCGCCGAGCCGCTTCCGCACTGCCGCCGACCGCATAGATATGTCGGCCGAACGAGGTGCGGTTGAGCACGAACGTCCAAAGCAGTAGCAGCGCAACGATCAACGGCACCACGATCGGCATGCCCTTGAGCGAGTTGATCGCCGGATTGCGACTGCGCTCGTCATTGAGAATCAGCACCGCCGCACCCGCCACCACGGCAACCGCCGCGATCCGCAACGCGATCACCGGCGCGGTCTCACCGGTGAGACCGAGCTTGGTACGCGCGCGCAGTTTTCGGTATTGGATTACCGCGAATCCGGCCAGCAACGCCGCGTACATGACCCAGCCGAGCCAAGGCGGCACATTCTTATTTGCGATCGCGACGATCGTCTCATCGTGGATCGAGATATTTCGTCCGTTGTCCATGATCTTCAGCGCGACACCCTGCAATGCCAGGAACGCCGCCAATGTCACCACGAACGAAGGGATTCCGATCTTCACCACGATCGAGCCGATGGTCAGCCCGATCGCGACGCCAGTGAGCAGCGAGGCGAGAATCGCTGCGTACCAAGGCCATCCCTTATCGGTGAGCAGTACCGCGAGCACCGCTGCACACACACCGCTGGCGAATCCGGCAGACAGATCGATCTCACCGAGTAGCAATACGAAGATCAGCCCCATGGCGATCACCGCGATGGCCGCGCCCTGGGTTAAGAGATTCGCGAAATTGCCCTGCGTCATGAACACCGGCCGCGCGATCCAGAACACCACCGACAGCACCGCCAGCGCGATAATCGACGGCAGCGCACCCATATTCCCGCTGCGCACCCGCCCGATATACGTGTTGACCAGCTCGATCGCCGGCGAGGACGTGGCCTCCAACTTATCCGTAACCACGGCGCTCATACACTTGCTCCATTTCCGAGGCCGAGACTTCCGCTGCGACCGGCGGTGATCAGTTCGACGACCTGCGCGTGCGTCACGTCGGCGGTGCGCACCTGGGCCGCCATACGTCCGAGATACAGCGCTGCGATCCGATCCGAGACCGCGAAAACGTCGTTCATATTGTGCGAAATCAACACCACCGCAAGGCCTTTATCGGCCAGTCGGCGAACCAACTCGAGCACCTGCTGGGTCTGCGCGACACCCAGCGCGGCCGTCGGCTCGTCCAGGATCACCACCTTGCTGTTCCACAGCACGGCTTTCGCGATCGCGACCGTCTGACGCTGACCGCCGGACAGACTTGCCACCTGCTGTCGCACCGACTTAACCGTCCGAACCGATAAGCCCGCCAAAGTCTTTCCGGCCAGCTCCTCCATCCCGTACTCGTCGAGGACCAGGCCGTGCTTCTTCTCCCGGCCGAGGAACATGTTCTGCACGATGTCGAGGTTGTCGCAGAGCGCGAGATCCTGGTACACGATCTCGATGCCGAGGTCGGCTGCCTCACGCGGACTGTGCACACGCACCGGCCTGCCCTCGAACAGGAATTCACCCGAATCGATCGGGTGGGTGCCGCCGATGCACTTGACCAGGGTGGACTTGCCCGCGCCGTTATCGCCGACCAGCGCCGTCACCTCACCCGAGTACGCGGAGAACGCGACCTCGTGCAAGACGTGGACGGGACCGAAACTCTTTTCTATCCCGCGTAATTCGATGACCGGGGTATCCGGCATGGGTGCAGCTCCTCAAGTTGGGGGCGCCCCTTCCGCGGTCCCCTCATCGAATCGCGGAAGGGGCGGGGTAACACGATCAGCGGACCCCGTTATCCGCGCAGAGCTTGGCGAATTCGCCGGTGCACAGCTCGGCCTTGGTGACATAGCCATCCGCGACAACATCGTTCACGTTGTCCTTGAAGATGGCCTTCGGTTCCAGTAGCACCGCAGGCACTTTCGCATTAGCTTCCGGATCGTCGACGGTGCTGTTCGCCTCGCCCTTCTCACCCTTCGCGAGTGCGATCGCCAACTTCGCACCAGCATCGGCTTCCAACTTGATGGCCTTGTAGACGGTCATGCACTGATCGCCCGCGAGCACGTTCTGCAAGCCCTGGACCGTGGCATCCTGGCCGGTCACCGGGATCTGGCCGTTCAGCTTCTGCTTCTTCAGCACCGCGATGGCGGCATTGCCGAGCCCGTCGTTGGCTGCGACCACGCCGCCGAGATTCGGTGTGCCGGTGAGCATCTGCTCGAAAATTGTGCCCGCCTTGGTGTTATCCCACTCCGGCACCGCCTGATCCGGCCCCTTCACATACTCACCCGAGTCGAACTTCGGCTCGAGCACGCTGTCGTAGCCGTTCTTGAACAGCGTCGCGTTGTTATCGGTCGGGCCACCATTCAGATACGCGATGATCGGATTGACGGCCTTCTTATCGGTGAGGCACTTGGCCAGCCCGTCCCCCATCAACTTGCCGACCTTGACATTGTCGAACGACACATAGAACGGTGCCCCGCCGCCGAGAGTCAGTCTGTCGTAATCGATTACGGTCACACCCTGCGACTTCGCCTTCTGGATCACGGCCTTGCCGGTCCCGCTGTCGAGGTTGGTGATCATGAGCACCGAGGCGCCATTGGTGATCATCTGATCCGCGATGGTCTGGAAGGCGTTCTTATCCCCCTGCGCGTTCTGGATATCCGCCTTGATCCCCGCCGCGTCGAACGCCGCCTGCAGATACTTCCGATCCGCCGTCTCCCACCGCGCGGAGGTCTTGCTGTCCGGCAGGATCACCCCGATCTTGGCGCCCCCACCCCCGGAGTCTTTGTTGTCGTCCCCGCAGGCAGTGAGCGAGGTGAGAAGCGCGACCGATACGGCCGCAATGCCGAGGATCCCCTTACGCATGAGGGTGAGCCTTTCGTCGAACCACCGCCCGATCAAGCCGGGCAGTCGAGCAAGAGCGAATGTTGTTCGATGCAACATATTGCACCGCGGGCCGAAGCACAGCCGTTTCGCAAAGATATTTGTTGTTTGCGATAACAATCCGGTTTCAAGCGCAGAACGCGCCACTCAGGATGACGAAGTGGTCGACCTCTCGGCGCGACTCCTATCGGGGCTCGTGCACGATGCGGGGAGGCCCTCCGATGCTGCGCAGGATCCTCCCCTCGGCGCTTCCATGGACGACGTTCCTGCCCGGGAGCGCGGTTGAAGACCTCCTCCGACAATTGGTCTCGACCTTGCAAGCATCGGTTTCGATCGACAACCTCGCGCCGGTCTCCCAGCTACTCGTCGAATGGCGCCACACCGCCGAGATCTACGCGGATCCAAGCCTCCTCGAGGCCGCAACCCGAAAGCTCGGTGATGACGGAGGGCCAGTGCCGCGCCCCGAATCCGATCAAGGCGCGGTGTGAGCCCGAAACGGCACCGTGATCCGTTTCCTCTACGAACCCGATGACCACCCCACCGGCTTCGCCGGCCCGGAATTCGGCCCCGACGGCACCCCGAGCGCATACCGGAAGCCGCGACTCGGCAGCGATTCGTAATCAGCGAACGGCGAGGGCCCACCGTCTTCAACAACCAACAAGCTCCGTTGGCGCATCCCCTCGAGTTCTCTCGGCGACCAAGTCGATGAACGGTACGTGCTTCGTGACGTGGCCGGAGCCTGGGGCGGGAACGTTCCAGGCTTGTCCGGCGCAATATCCTCGGAGTGGACGGTCGTGAGGAGTTGCGGTGGATAGATGTCCTGTTGGGGTCTCTGGTCGAAATCGGTGGCGTGAGCACGGTGCATGGCGTGGGGCGGTGCGCAGGGCCGAACTTCCTGGAGGGCAGCCGGTTTGGGTCGTCAGTGGGTATGACGAGGTAGCGGGGCTGTTGGGCGATGTGCGGCTGAGTGTGGATAAGCGGTATTCAGGGGGTGGGTATTCGGGGTTTTCGTTGCCGCGTGCGTTGGATCGGAATCTGCTGAATTTGGATGGTGCCGAGCATATTCGGATACGGCGGCTCGCTGCGCCCGCGTTCTCGCGGAGGTCGGCCGATTCGCTTCGGGAGGTAGTTCAGCGGATCAGCGCCGCCACGTTTCGTACGATGGACGAAACGGTCAGTGGCACAGTCGATTTACTGAATCAGCTCTGCGTTCCGGTGCCAGCACTCGTGATCGGTGAACTGCTCGGTGTGCCAGCTGATCGGCATGACGCGCTGCGCGATGCCGCTACCGCGATGGTGACGTTCGACACTGCGTCGAAGGAGTCCGCCAGCCGACTGGCGGAGGCGGTCGAATGGCTGGCAGGGACATTCACAAGCCTGGTGCGGTCCAAACGCGACGAGCCGGGCGATGATCTGATCAGTGGATGGGTGTGGGCACGTGCCGATGCGGACCTCCTGTCCGAGGATGAGCTGATTTCGCTGGCGTTTCTGATGATGCTGGCCGGCCTGGAGAATGTGGTTCATTTGTGCGGCAACATATTTGCCGCGCTCTTGGCCGCTGATGTACCAGACGACTGGATGGCTCGGCGTGGCGAGTTGATGGAGGCTGCCAATCCGCTGCCGTTCGCGATTCGGCGATTCGCCGTCAGCGACTTGATGATTGGCGACCAGATCATCCCCAAGGGCGACACCGTGCTCTTGTCGGTATTCGGTGCCGATTCGGATCCTGCCCGCAATGGGCGACCGAGCCTGATGTTCGGGCGCGGACCCCACTATTGCCTGGGCGCACAGGTCAGCGATCTGATCGTCGACGCGGTGGTGCCGGAGTTGTTCGTTCGGTATCCGCGAGTGCGCCTGGCTGTGCCGGAATCCGAGCTGGAGTATCGGGCATCATGGCGGTCTCATGGATTGGAGGCGTTGCCGGTGCGCCTCCGGGACTGATCCGAGTCCCAGGAGAATTCGGCAAGAATGCATGGCATGAACGAAATGGTTGAAGTCAGGGCGACGAGCGCGGCTCCGGATCGTGCGGTCGACAATCCGTCCGACGAAGCCGTGCACGACCTGCTCGCCGACATGAACTTCAGGTATCCGTACATCATTGTCGAACGCCCGAATCTGGTGCCGCTCGGCCACTTTTACATCCAGGTTCATATGGATGACCAAGTGGATCCGGAGGATGGTCACGGATACTTCATCGAATACCGCGACGGCGGGCCCGATCAACATTTCCGAGCCACGGTGCACGATACGGCGCCGTGGGACAGTCCATACTCGCCCGCCTTCGAGTTGGTAGTGAAAGTGGTGCAGGACTGGGCTTCTCAGCGGCCGGGGTGGCGGGAGGCACTGTCGTGGGAGCGGATCAACCTCCAGGCCTAGGCGGATCCTTTGCCGACGGGGACGCGATCGCCAGCAGAATGCGGTCAGCCGCTCGCCCAAGATCAGGCGGAGCGACGGGTTCGATGCTCGGCGACGTGCACGCGGGTCGAACAGCGGGTCGAACAGTATCTGCGCCTGCCGTTGCGTGAGGTGTCGACGAAGACAATGCCGCACCCTTCGCGAGCGCAACCTCCGATGCGGCCGGGATCCTCGCAGAAAAGCTCCGCGAGCCCGGCCGCGGTGTACGCCTTGACGCGCTCATCGGTCGGAGCGTCCTCTCGGGCGTAGTGCAGGTGCGGCGCGCGGCCGTCGTGGGTGGAGATGTAGGGCTGGCTGGTCGTTTCGGCCAATAGGGAGTTGAGCAACTCGACGCTCGGTTCGGTGAAGACCTCGTCGAGCCGCGCGATCCAGCGGCGCAGCTCGGCGGTCTGCCGGATGTTGAGGGTGCCGAGCGGCTTGTATCCGGAATCGGCGAGTAGCTGCAACAGATCTTGCCGCGGGTCCGCGTTCACCAGTCGGGCGGCGAGTTCGGCCGCCGCGCCTCCGTAAGGGTTGAAATGCACTAAGTCATTACATCAGGCTGGATGCATGATCGCTACCTGCCCGTCTTGCTCCTGGTCGTCGCCTACCCTCGTGTCGTCGCACGGCGCCATCAGCTACCTGCGTTGCATCTGCGGGCGGTGGCTGATCAGCGAGCACGGCTCCGTGGTGGCGCTGGCAGGGACCAGCACGATGGGCCTAGCTGCCCGCCCGCCACTCCGGAGCCGACACTGACCAGACCTCCACATCGAGCCGCTGCCCACGAGGCGGGCAAAACTCCCACAGCACACCGTCTTCGGTCATTCCCAACCGCCGAGCCACGGCGATGCCGGGATGATTCGGTGACGCGACCAGCCACCCCACGCGGTGGATGCCGCGCTCCTGGATTGCCCAGTCGATGATCACGCGGGCGGTCCGGGTCGCCAGGCCACGGCCCGCGGCCGAGGGCTCCAGCCAGCAGCCCGCTTCGGCGACGCCGAGTGCGAGGACCATCGTCCGGAACAGGACGCTGCCGACCAACTTGCCCTCCAACCGGATCCCATAGATCCGGCCGGTGTCGGCCGCCCGTTGGTAGCTAATGCCGGAGCCGGCGTCCTCCCATGGCCTTGTTGCGGTACATCGCGGTGTCGACGGCGTGCATCATTTCGTCGATATCGGTGGGGCGGTCTTCGGCGAAAACCGTTCCGATGCTGGCGCCTACGACCACGGGCCGCCCGCCCACCTGGATCGGCGTGCCGAGCCCGTCGAGCAGCAGCGCGGAAATTGCTTCCAATTGCTCTGTGCCAGTGCACTTCTCGACGAGTACGATGAACTCGTCGCCGCCGATTCGCGCGACCAATCCGCCGACGGATTCGGCGGATTGCCGAAGCCGCTGGGCAACGTCGCGCAGCACCCGATCCCCTATCGTATGCCCCCACACATCGTTGACTTCCTTGAAGCCGTCGAGGTCCAGATAGCAAACACCAACTGGTGGAATGGCATTGGCCAGTCGATTGAAGAACAGGACACGATTGGGCAAGCCGGTCAGGCTGTCGTGGTTGGCATCGTGCCACAGCTGGTCGGCCAGTTGTTTGCGTTCGGTGACGTCGACGGCGACACCGATCAGGAAGCGGACCCGCCCACTGCTGTCGCGGACCGCGGACATGGACAGGTCGATGCTGGTGATGGTGCCGTCGCGGCGGAGATGGTCGGTTTCGAGACGGAAGCGGTCGGTCCGACCGCTGAGTAGGTGCTCCAAATTGGCATATGCGTCACCGATATTCGCGGGACCGAGCAATTCGGCGACCGACCGACCGGGCATCATCGCCGCGGGTAGTCCGAGCATATCGGCCATGGCCGCGTTCACCTCCAGTACCCGACCGGTGACGTCGACAGTCCCGATCCCAACCGACGCTCCCGCGAAGACCGCTTCGAACCTGGCCTCCGACAATTGCCTTCGCACCTCGGCCTCCTGCGCGGCCGAAAACGCCGCTGCGAGTGTGGTTTCCTGCTCCCCTAATGCCGCGTTCCGCAGCGCAGAGGTGAAACCCGCGGCGAACTCGGCAGCGACAACTATCGCACGCTCGCGAACTGGCACGTAATCGGATTCGGTTCCGGTGGGGCAGATTTCACGAACCATATCCCGGCAGATAACCAGAACCGAACGGCTGACGGCGATCTGGTCACGATAATTCGCCGTGACGAGCACCGCGGCGGCGTCCTGGGCAACCGTGACCTCCCGCGTCCCGCGCAGGGCCGCGATCAGCACATCGGCGAGTTCCGCTAGCAGAGTTTCGATTTGGCTTCGGGTGATGATCGGAGCGACAGCGCCGTCGAGCGCATCCGCCCATCGCATCGCCAGCTCACGCGTCCCCACACGAACCCCCTGCCACGGCTCCGGTCAGACTTTCCGGCCGACGCCCGCCAGGCCGAGCGATCGGCCCGGCGTCTCGTATAGGTCGCGTTCGGATTCCGGCCGCCAGGCAGGTAACTCGACGACACCGGGCTCGACCAGCTCCCACCCGTCGAACATCGCGCAGATACCGTCCTTCGAGCGGAAGTGGATGCCGACGCGGGTCACATCGGCCGCATTGCGACCGAGCTTGCCCGCGTCCTCGGGGCGCAGCTCCGATGTCAGGTGTGAGATCGCGACGTAGCTTCCGGTGGGGACAGCCGCATGCAGCGCGGAAACCTTCTCGACCGGCAGCTCTTCGTCGGATACCAAGTGCAGCACCGCAACCAGCAACACCCCGACCGGTTGCGCGAAATCGATGCGGCCGGTCTCGCGGACTCGGGCGAGCAGCTCATCGGGCTTGCGCAGGTCGGCTTCGATGGCGGCGACCTTGTCGTTGTCCACCAGAATCGCGCGGGCGTGGGCGACCGCGACCGGATCGATATCGGCGTAGAGCACGCGAATCTCCGGATCAATGGACTGTGCGACCTCGTGCACATTGCCCGCCGTCGGAATGCCCGAACCGATATCGAGGAACTGACGCACCCCCTGGTCGGCCAGGAAGCGGACCGCACGGCGCAGGAAAGCCCGATTGCTCAGCGCCAGACGGGGCAGGTCGGGCACCAGTTGTTTGCCGGCCTCGGCGGCTTTGCGATCGATCTCGAAATTGTGTGAGCCGCCCAGCAAGGCGTCATACATCCGTGCCGGGCTCGCCTGTTGCATATCCACGCCCTCGGGCGCCCACGCAGGCCTGTCCATCGCATCCCCTCTGCATTCACCACCGGACCAACCCATCCAGGTCCGCACCGCCGGATACCGCGTTGTTGATCACCGAATGGTGCAGTCCGCATAGTAGTCGGGCCGGTCGGTCCGAATGATCACGAATTCGCCACTGTTGACCTGGGCCTTCGAGCGGCGATTCATATTCACACATGCGCATGAGTGCAACATCGACTACGCTGTCGGACGGCAGCAATATCAAGCGGAAGGAGCGTTCGACTATGGGCGAGCAGTGCGTGTCGCCGAAGCGGTCGGCAGCGGTGGTCGGCGAGGCTGAGCACATGGATCATGACCACGCACACTCCGGCCATTCGGACAAACACGGCCACAGCCACGACCACGGCGTCTCGGCGGATTCGAATCCGCGCTGGCTGGCCATCGCGCTCGGCTTGATCGTCGCGTTCATGGTGGCGGAGGTGGTGGTCGGCCTGCTGGCGCAATCGCTCGCGCTGATCTCCGACGCCGCGCACATGCTCACCGATGCCGCCTCGATCGTGCTCGCGATGATCGCGATCCGGTTGGCTCGACGTCCGGCCCATGGGCGATACACCTACGGGTTCAAGCGGGTCGAGATCCTTTCGGCGCAGGCGAATGGGATCACGTTGCTGCTGCTTGCGGCGTGGTTCGTGTATGAGGGCATCAATCGGCTGATCAATCCGCCGGATGTCGAAGGGCCGCTCGTGTTGATCACGGCGCTGGTCGGGATCGTGGTGAATATCGCAGCCGCGTGGAGCATCAGCCGGGCCAACCGGACCAGCCTGAATGTCGAGGGCGCGTTCCAGCACATCCTCAACGACCTCTACGCCTTCATCGGAACCGCTATCGCGGGCGCGGTGGTGTGGCTGGCCGGGTTCGCCCGCGCAGATGCGATCGCGGCGCTGGTCGTCGCGGCATTGATGATCAAGGCGGGCTGGTCTTTGGTGCGGGAGTCGGGGCGGATCTTCCTGGAGGCCGCGCCCGCTCATCTCGATCCCGACGCCATCGGAGCGCGCATCGTGGCGGTCCGGCAGGTAACCGAGGTCCACGACCTGCACGTCTGGCAGATCACCTCTGGACAGGCGTCGCTGTCGGCGCATGTCCTCGTCGACGACGCTGCCGACTGTCATGCGATTCGTTCGATGATCGAGACCGTGCTGCACGACGAATTCAGGTTGGAGCATACGACTTTGCAAGTGGACCACTCGTCGGATCTGGAGGTCTCCGCCGACGATGCGCACTGCGCCGATGCGCACGGGCCGGTGCACCGGTCCTGATCGCCCGTTTGACCTTCGACCTACCCGAGACTCCATGATGAGCGGGTGGCGGGCGATGGGTTGATCACGATTGGCGGGTTGGCGCGGGCCTGTGGGCTTACGGCCAGTGCGCTGCGGTTTTATGACGATTGCGGGTTGCTGGTTCCGGTTCGGGTGGATGAGGTGACCGGATATCGGTACTACAGCGACGCGCAGGTCGATCGCGGGGTGATGATTCGGCGGCTGCGGGGAATCGGGGTGCCATTGGATGTTGTTTCGGAGATTTTGAACGGGGACGGGACGCGGGCCGGGCGGCTGCTCGAGGACCATGTGGCGGAACTTGCGCGGCGAGCCCGGAATGCGGCTGCGGTTGCGCGGGTGATCAAAGAGGAGATCGGGGCGGGCGCGGTGGTATCCGCCGCGGTGTTGGCGGCGGCCATCGAGCAGGTACGGTCGGCGGCCGCTCTGGATCGTGAAATACCAGTGCTGTCTGGGGTTTTGGTGGAGTCGCGTGCGGATTCGGTTACGTTGACGGCTACGGATCGGTATCGGCTGTCGACGCGGGCAATGGTGCCGGTGCGGCCGGGTGGGGCGTGGTCGGTGGTTGTCGATGCGGGCGAGTTGGGTGGAATCGGTTCCTGGCTGCGGGAATTGGATGAGGTGACTGTGCGTGCTCTGGACGATGGGCTCGTTGTGACCGGTCGCGGCTCCGAGCGCCGGTGCGGGACCATCGATGCGGCGTTTCCGGACTATCAGGCGATGTTGGCGGGGCTGGGTACGGTTCGGACACGGGTGGTGGCGGGGCGAAGTGCGCTGCTCGCAGCGCTCGAGGCGGGCGGCGCGGCGCCGGTTGGCTTCGCCGTCGATCGGTCAGGTCTTGTTGTGAGCTGCAATGGGCAACTCAGGCCTGGTTCGCCTGGCTATCCCGAGTTACTCGCACGCCTGCACATTCCGGCAGTGGTTACCGGACCGGGTATCGAACTTGCCTTCTCCCCCAAGACATTACGACCCGCATTGGCGAGTGCGATCGGTCCGGAAATCATGCTCGATATCGCTGCGGCCAACGCACCGGTGATCGTTCGTTCCGCGACGGACGGTGAGCTGACCACGCTCGTCATGCCGACTGCCATTACGAATTCGAAGGAGTGTGGCGCATGAATCCCGCTGGTGAAACCATGGCCGCCATCACACAGGCGGTCGAGCTCGGGCGAACAGGCTCGCCGGACGCTGCGCGGGAGGCGCTGCTCGGGATATGGGCGACGCTCGGTCCGCAGGGTGATCCATTGCATCGGTGCACATTGGCGCACTATCTCGCGGATCTGTATGACGATGCGGCACAGGCGCTTTGCTGGGATGTTCGGGCGCTGGACGCGGCGGACAGTCTGACCGATGAACGGTTGCATCGGCACGATGCGAGTCTGGATGTGCGGGGCTTCTACCCGTCGCTGCATTTGAATCTGGCGGACAACTATCGGCGGCTCGGGTCATTCGCTGCGGCGCAGTGCGAGATCGACGCGGCGCGAGGGTGTGTGGATACGCTCGGCGATGACGGTTACGGGGCAATGATCCGCACCGCCATTGATGAAGTCGCCGAAGCGATTCGGATGCGAACTACCGCTCGACGTGTCTCCGCTCCAAATGGACGCGGGTAGCTGCCCATGAGTCGCTTGCCCACCCTCGTTGTCGTGAGCGGACCGCCGGGCGCCGGTAAGACAACACTCGCGCATGCGCTGGCCGCCAAGGTGGGGTGCCCCGCGATCTGCCGGGACGAAATAAAGGAAGGCATGGTGCACGGGCGGCCGGATTTCGCGGCAAAGCCCGGCGACGAGTCGAGTCTTCGCACACTGCCGACGTTCTTCAGTGTGCTGGAGCTGTTGTTGCGAGCGGGCGTCACAGTGGTAGCGGAGGCGGCATTTCAAGATCGCCTGTGGCGGCCGGGGCTCGAGCCGCTACGTGGTCTCGCCGCGATGCGAGTGGTGCAGTGCGAGGTAGAGCCTGGCATCGCGATGGCGCGAATTCATCGACGTCAGCGCGAAAACCCTTTGCGGCGAGCACATTCCGGGCCGGGCACTGTTGCATCCGACGTCCACCGCGTGTTCGACCGTATATCGCTGGATGTGCCGACGATAGAGGTCGACACGACGGACGGGTATCGACCTGGACTCGATGAGATCGTGGCATTCGTCAACGGCCACGGATGACCGATCTCCTAGGCCGAATGCGGTCGCTCGGGCGGGCATGCCGTCGCGAACACGACAGCGAAATCGAATTCCTGCCAGGTCATCAGCCCGACGAACTGTTCCGGAGTCCGCGGACCTACGTCTCATCAGGAACGGCGAGAGACATGTCAGCGATACGGTTCGGGTCGGCGATGATCTCGATGGTGGCTATCCGATGGTCGGTGATAGTGAAGGCCAGAAGGAGGTTCAGGTTTCCGCCGGGGGCAACGACCAGGCCCATGTGGCCATTGATGAGGGCGGGACGGGTGTAGGGGGCCTGGCTGGAGAACATCAGGGCGCTGGAGGCGACGCGGCGAGCGCCACTCATGCGGATCGGGTGTCCGCTGGGGGCAGCGACATCATCGGCGTGCAGTTCGACGTCCGGGTCGAGTACGGCGATCAGCGCATCGAAGTCACCGCTACGGGCGGCCCGCAGGAAGGCATCGACGACCACACGTTCATCGGCGATGCGGTCGGTCTCGGCCAGGGGCGCGCCACGGACACGGCGGCGGGCGCGGGCAGCCAGTTGTGCGGCAGCGGCTGGCGTACGTCCCAGGATGGGCGCGAGTTCGGCGTACGGCAGATCGAACAGGTCGTGCAAAACGAAAGTCAGTCGCTCAGCCGGAGTAAGGGTGTCGAGCACGACCAGTAATGCGAGCCCGACCGAGTCGGCCAGCACCGCCTCTTCCTCCGGATCCACGCTGTCCGCGGGGATGGCGGGCAACTCGGTCGGTAGCGCGCCGACCGGGTCTTCGCGGCGGGCTTTGCGGGCCCGCAACATATCCAGGCAGATGTGGGCGACGACCGCGGTCAACCAGTTCCGCAGGTTGCGCACACTTTCGGTGTCGGCGCGGTCGAGTCGCAGCCATGCCTGTTGCACGGCGTCGTCCGCCTCGCTCGCCGATCCGAGCATGCGGTAGGCGACCGCGCCGAGGTGGGCGCGGTGGTCTTCGAAGCGCTGCGCGAGCCACTGGGTCTCCTCGGACATCGGCGATCTCCTTCCGTCCGATTCGCGTGTCATGTCGACGGGTCGTGCTCCGTCATATCTATGACGGACGAAACCGCGGTGACATGACACGCCCACGGCCCCCTCTTGGACAGAAGGGCGAACTGATGCGCACGACATCCGAACTGCGCCCGACACCGGATCGACGGCGCTGGCTCGCACTGGTGGTATTGCTGGTGGCCGGGTTCATGGACCTGCTCGATGTGACGATCGTGAATGTGGCGCTGCCGACGATCCAAAGCGATCTGAACGCACCCTACGCGGATCTGGAGTGGGTGGTGTCGGGTTATCTGCTCGGATTCGCGGCGTTGCTGATCACCGGCGGCCGACTAGGCGACCTGGTCGGCCGCAAAACTATCCTGCTTGTCGGCCTGACCCTGTTCACGCTCGCATCGCTGGCATGCGGGATCGCCCCGGACCCGGCGTGGCTGATCGCCGCACGAATAGTCCAGGGCGCGACGGCCGGGCTGATGATCCCGCAGATCCTGGCGATCATGCACGTATCGTTCCCCGCCGATGAACGCGGGAAGGTGCTCGGAATCTGGGGCGGTGTGCTCGGCTCGGCATCGGTGGCCGGATTGATCGTGGGTGGAATCCTGGTGCAGGCCAACCTTTTCGACTGGGCGTGGCGGCCGATCTTCCTGGTCAATGTGCCTGTCGGAATGCTCGCGATTCCCGCGGCGATGGTGCTGGTGCGGCAGTCCCGCTCGGCCACGGCGGATCGATTGGATCCGATCGGCACCGTCCTCGCGATCGGCGCGGTCCTGCTGCTGGCATACCCACTGACCGAGGGACGCACCCTCGGCTGGCCGGTCTGGACCTTCGCGCTGATCGCCGCCGCCGCGCTGGTCCTTGTGGCATTCGTCGCCTTCGAGCGACGCCGGACCGCGACCGTCGGATCGCCGCTGGTGGTGCTGAATCTGTTCCGGGAGCGCACATTCAGTGTAGGTATGGCTGTGTGGCTGTTGTTCTGGATCGCTCTCGGCGGCTACTTCCTGGTGTGGACGCTATATCTGCAAGCGGGGCTCGGCTGGACGCCGCTGCGGGCCGGGCTGAGCGCATCACCTTTCGCGGTGGCCGCTGCGGCCGGAGCCGGATCCAGCGTGCAGGTTTTTGTGCCGCGCTACGGGCGGATGGTGCTGTTCGCGGGCGCGATGATCAACGCCGCCGGGTTCGGGCTCTACCTCTATCTGGCCGCGCACTACGGCTCCGGCATCACCTCCGTGCGGATGTTCGCACCCCTCGCGATCAGCGGATTCGGGTTCGGACTCTTCGTCGCACCGACAGTCGACCTGATCCTTTCCGGAGTTCCCGGCCATGATGCCGGGTCCGCGTCCGGACAGTTGTCGACCATTCAGCAGGTCGGCATGGCGCTCGGTGTCGCGCTGGCCGGAGTGTTCTTCTTCACCCAACTCGACAACACCTCCGGCCACGGCACCACTGCCACCATCCCCACGCTCCAACAGCAGCTCACCAACCTGGATATCCCCGCCACCGCTCGAGACCAGATACTTGGTCAGTTCCGCGCCTGCGTACACGATCGCTCCACCGCCACCGACCCCACCGCCGTGCCGTCCAGCTGCCAGCCCCGATCCGGACAACTCGATCCACTACAGCAAGCACTCACCAGAGCCGGGCGAGAAGCCAACGCGCACAATATGTCTCGCACCTTCGCACAAACGCTGTGGTGGGCCATCGGCATTCTGATCGCCGTCGCCGCGGGAGTGTTCGCGCTGCCGCGGCGGTTGACCACAGCATCCGAAACAAGTTGGCCCGGTAGGGATTCGGTTGCATCGGATGCCATGCACTGAGACGGCGCGGACAGCCGCCGCAACGCATGGCTCTGGCCGCAAAAAGCCAGCCATCCGGTCGGGCACCCGCAACAGTGCCAGCGCCGAAACCACCAGTTCCACATAGCCGGGGCGGCCTCCGCCTATACACCCATGGCGGGTATGTTCGTTGAATGCACTCCGCTCCGATGCCCCTGGTCCATGAGTCACATATTCGTTGTTGACGGCTCGGATTTATTTCGCCTGTTCGAGGCAGTCTCGCTGAATCCAACGAAAGGCTCTCTACCATATGGGCAATAGCTGGCTACGTCGCCTGTCCACGTCCCCGGGGAATGGGTCCCATAAATTGATCTGCTTTCCTCACGCCGGTGGCTCCGCCATATCCTTCGGGCCATTGGCCGGGTGCATGGGATCAGAATATGACGTTCTTGCTGTCCAGTATCCCGGACGACTGGACAGAAGACATGAACCGCTCATCGATAATATTTCAGACCTCGTCGATGGTGTACTTCCTGAACTGATAGAAACGGTTGAGGGTGCCGAGAATTTTTCCATATTCGGCCACAGCATGGGATCTGTCGTAGCTTTTGAAGCCTGCCGACGGCTCGAGCAGGAATTAGGAGCGACCGCGAGAGTCCTCTTCGCCTCCGGTCGACGCGCCCCGTCGTCGACGCACTCCGAACAAGTGCACCTGATGAGCGATCCAGAAATATGTGAACTATTACTGAGCGTCGGCGGCACACCATCGGCGTTGCTCGAGGATCCTGAATTCCGAGAAATGATCCTGGCGACCGTCAGAAACGACTACCGAGCTATCGAGACTTACGAGTGCACTCCGGACGCGACAGTCAGCTGCCCCATGGTGGCAATTGTCGGCGATCGCGACCCCGATGCAAGTTTCACGGAAGTAGAGGCGTGGAGTTCGCACACCTCTGGTAGCTTCCTCGCGAAAGCATTTCCAGGCGGTCATTTCTTTCTCGATGCGAATCGCCGCCCCGTCGCGCAGCTGATCCGCGAGCACAGCTCACAAGCGCTGTTGAGCTAGACGAGCGTCGTCGCGGATTTTGGTGGAGCCACGACTGGGTGAGCATTCGCTCACCCAGTCGTTACTACTGCTAGCTCATACCCTTTTCGAGCCAGCCCTCGATCGCTTCCGCAACATCCACTGAGCCGTCCTCCAGCATCGTGAAATGATCCGCCTGCACCGACACAACGGTTTGCGAATCCCACGGTTGAGCCTGCCAGTCCACACGATCCGACGAGCTTCCCAGGAATGACTGGACACACTGGACGAACAAGGTCGGCGTGACGATGGAGCCGGGCACCATCTCGCGCAGCAGCTGCACATACCGGCTCATACCCGTCAACCGAGCCTGGTCGAAGCGACCGAACGTAGCTTCGTTCGACACCATGTGTTCTGCCATCTCCCGAAGCAGCCAATCGCCGTCATCGTGGATCCTGTAGGTGTCCAACATGACCAGGCCAGCAGGCACTGGGCGGCCGGTGGCTTCCAGGAACTCCGTGACGAGGTAAGCCAGCAGGCCGCCCGAGGAATATCCGAGTAGTACGAACGGCTCTCCCTGCGCTGCCTCGAGCAGACAGCGCGCCACTCCTTCCAATGCCGTCGTCGGCGTAGCTGGCAGTGGCTCGCCCGCACCGAAGCCGATCAGCGGCAGGACCACGACGTCGCGGGCAGTTCGCAGATGCGATGCGATGCGGGCGTACTGATGCGCGCCACCGGTGGCCAGTGGCGGATTGAGGCAGATGATGCGGGGCAGAACAGAACCCGAAGCCAGTCGTGACGGCACCGGCAATCGGTCCAGTTCGTCGGCCGAAGAGAACTGCTCACGTAGTTCCGCCGCCGCCCTCAGCAGAGCAAAGCCGTTACGAGCCTGGCCGTTCTCTACCGCGCCACGGAACATCCCGTACAGCGAGTCGTCTTCGCCAACTCGACTATTGCCCTTCTGTGAGTCTGTGTTGAGCTCCTTTTGCAGGTATCGGGCCAGTGCCGCCGGCGTCTTATGATCGAAGATTGCAGCGGTCGACAGCGTCAGACCGGTGGAAGCATTGAGGGCACTTCGCAACTCCATGGCAGCCAGTGAGTCGAACCCCGATTCGAGGAAGTCCCGCTCGGGGTCGAGAGCCTCGGCGCTCTCATGCCCCAGCAGACGGGCAGCGTTCTCGAGTATGTGCATCCGAAGCCACCGCTCCTGTTCGGAATCGGACAGGTGCGTCAGATGCCTGCGAAGCGCTGTCCCGTCCTGCGTTCTGCTGCTCGGCCGACGCCCGGTCTTCTTGGCCAAGTCGCTGAGCAGCGCAGGCACCGAGTCCCGAGCGCGCAGTACAGCTAGGTCGATCTCGACCGGTACAAGCACCGGACGCTCGGTAGTCGATGCGGCATCGAACAATTCGAGTGCTTTATCGGCAGTCAGCGGCGTGAAACCTTGGCGACGCATACGCTGCCGGTCCACCTCGCCGAGCCACTGCGAAAGTCCGGTTGCGATGTCCCACATGCCATAGGCGAGCGAAGTGGCCGGCAATCCTTCGGCGTGACGGTGCGTCGCAAGAGCGTCGAGGAACACGTTGGCCGCCGCATAACCTCCCTGGCCTGCGGGCAGTATCGAACCTGCCACCGACGAGATCATGACGAAGGCGGACAGCTCGGCTTCGCGGGTGAGCTCGTGCAAGTACCATGCGGCATCGGCCTTGGCGCCGAGCGAATGGTCGATCTGCTCCGGCGTCAAGGTATCGACCAGACCGTTGTAGGCAACGCCCGCCGCGTGCACGATCGCACCCAACGGATGCTCCGCGGGTATCGAAGCAAGCAGATCACGCAGTGCGTCACGATCTGTGACATCGCAGGCAGATACGCGAACCTCGGCACCGAGAGCACTGAGTTCCGCGATGAGATCCTCGGCGGCTGCCGGTCCGCGTCTGCCCGCCAACAGCAGGTATCGCACACCGTGCTCGCTCACCAAGTGCTTGGCGATGTGGCGACCGACCCCGCCGGTACCACCGGTAATCAGGACGGTCCGTTCGGAATCCCAAGGTATCCGCCGCTCAGATTCGGGCGACGCGGCGCGAATGAGCCGCGGCACCCGTGTTCCATCCGCATGGACAGCCAGTTCCGGCTCGCCTGTCAGCGCCGCGGCTACAAGATGATCCGTCGTTGCCGCTTCGCTGGCCTCGACGAGCACGATCCGCCCCGGGTTCTCCGCCTGCGCCGCACGCACCAGACCCCACACCGCCGCCTGAGCCGGGTCGCCCGTGGCGCCGGTGACCACAGCCAAAGTGCTTGCGGCGTACCGTTCTTCGCTGAGGAACTGCTGGACGGCACCGAGCGTGCGGTGCAGAGCCGTGCGCAACTGGACCGGCACGTCCACACCTTCGACCGGGGCCCGGAAGAGCAAGACCGAGGCCGACTCCGCCGCGCCCCACTCGGCCCAGGCGACTCCCGCCACCGATCGCAGCTCCGGACCGGGCCGCCAAATGAGCTCGTACAGCGCGTCATTCGAGGACAGGGTTGCGGCCGATAGCAGTTCGACGGACAACGGGCGCGACGTGAGGGACCGCGCGGACAGCAATGGCGCGCCACTTGAATCGGCCATTGCCAGGGTGACTTCACCCTGATTCAGCACGGTCGACCGAACCCGCACCCGCCGCGCGCCTTCGGCGTGCAAACGCACCGAAGACCAGGTGAATGGAACGAGGGTCTGCCGCTCGGCATGTTCGTCCACGCTCCGCGAACCGGCGACGGTCAATGCGTGCAGCGCCGCATCGAACAGGGCCGGATGTAGGCCATAGCCTCGAGTCGAGACCTGCTCGGGCAGCGCGACCTCAGCGTAGAGTTCCTCGCCGCGGCGCCAAAGGGCTTGCAGCCCTTGAAAAGCGGCCCCGTAGTTGTACCCGTGATCGGCGAGTTCATCGTAAGCGCCATCCAACTCCAGTTTTGTGGCACCGAACGGTGGCCACTGAACAAAGTCAGCCCAGTCTTGTGGCTCGTCGGTCTCCTTGCCCGGGTGCACACTGCCTTGCGCATGGTGTGTCCATGAGACTGCCGGATCGTCGTGGTCCTTACGCGAGTAGATGTCGAGCCGCCGGCGACCGGTCTCATCACTGTCACCGACTATCACTTGGATCTGTACTCCGCCATGCCCTTCGAACACCAGCGGCGCCCGAAGCGTGAGCTCCTCCAGTTCTGGACAGTCGACCTGGTCTCCGGCGTGCATGGCCAGTTCGACGAACCCGGTGCCAGGCAGCAGCACCGTGCCGAGCACGTCATGATCGGCCAACCAGGGATGGGTGACCGTCGACAGGCGGCCGGTGAGTCTGACGCCCCCGCCCTCCGGCTGCGCCACCAATGCACCCAGCATCGGGTGTTCGGTAGACCGTAGGCCGAGCGCGGATGCCTCTCCTGTCTGCGGTTGACCCGTGACCCAGAAGCGGCGGTGCTGGAAGCTGTACGTCGGCAGATCTGTCTTCGCGCCTCCGGAACCAGCGTAGTACCTGGTCCAATCCACCGTCGAACCCGCGACGTGCAACCGGGCGAGGCCGGTCAACACGGTCGATGGGTCCGCGTTGTGGCGTCTGGTCAAAGCGATTGTGGTTACGGTGTCGAGGATCTGGGTGATCATCGGGGTCAACACCGCATCAGGCCCGACCTCGGCGAACCTCGACACACCCATACCCGCCATCGCGACAACCGCATCAGCGAAGCGCACCGCCTCACGAACCTGACCCACCCAATACGACGCATCACACATCTCATCCACAACCCGCACACCAGTCACCGTCGACACCAACGCGATACTCGGCCGGTTGAACACCAAACCCTCGATCACCGTCGCGAACTCAGCCAACATCGGCTCCAT